>JBBAPX010000003.1:0-282414 GCA_040400575.1 Rhodoferax sp. | reverse complement strand
GCATGCAAACCAGATCTGGCAATTACTTCGCTTAATTGATATTCCAAGACCTAGGCATAAACCCCAATCAAGTCTCAAGAAAGCGATATTGAAAAGCTATCGCGTAGATACTAAACGGGATATTCGCACAGTTATGGTATAACGCATTCGATACCGTTGCGTGCCGCTCTTTTTTAAGCCTTTTTTGATTTCCAAATTATGAATAAAAATACTTTTAATATCCAATTTATCCGCAGACTTCCTCTCACAGTCCGGATTGCAATCCTGACTACCGTTTGCAGCAGTGCCTGGGCAAATTCTAACGTCATTGATTTCAACTATTCGCCTAACCAAGCGGACATGCTTCCAGCCTATGGTTTTGGACTTTATAGTTTGCCAGATTCTGGAACTGGGTTTTATATTAATGGCAGCATCAGTGGCGATCCTGGTGAGTCTAATACCTACACAGCAGGCCGGACGTGTCAGACTTGTGGGGCAAGCAAAAAAACACAATTTGGAGCAGCAATATTTTCCATTGGAACAACGATTCCCTTGGTTACACCGGATATGAACGTACCCATATACCGATCGGTTCATGCTTATGGCGGTATAGGCTATGGTCAGCTTACGGCTCACTCACAATATGCGGCTAACTATGGAGCGAGTACCTGGTACGATGATCCGTCCAAGGATAAGTCTGGGTTTAATGGTAATTTAGGCGTAATTTTTGGTTTTAATGGCTTTGCAGTAAACGTCGGCCTTAATTCCCTTTCGAAGACTCTATACTTGGGCCTTGGATTTAATAACTGATTAGCATGCCCCCATGCGAATGAAGATTTATAAATCAGCGGCTCATGGGTTTGGCCGCGGATTATTTTTTTTCATATTATGTTTATCTCTGTGGTCCTGCGGCGGAAAATACACCAAGCAAGTCTCGGAGGTCACCGGCACGGTCAAATTTCTAGACCCTGACTCGGCGACGCGAAAAGCCGAGGGATTTTCGACCTTAGCGGTCAACGACCGTGGCGTGCTGGAGTTCAAGCTGTTGCGTAGGCTTGGCGTGCCGGAGTATGAGGCACCGATAGTGCAGTCAAGCGAAGTCGGTGGAAAACGCACTAACCTGATAGGGGCGGCCGTTGGAACGGTACTCACCGGAGGCTTGTACCCGCTCCTCGAACCGAAAGCTTTTTTTGACAATGTAGTAGGACATCAGACGGATTCCAAAGTGCTCGAGGTCTCGACGGAAAAGGGCCGCGCAGTCGCGACCAATCGACTTGATTGGGTTTCTGTTCCACTGACGGATGCAGAAATCGAGATTCAAGGACTGGGAAAGCCGATACGTCAAAGCTTGACAACATCTACCCCGGGTGAATTTAGATTTGATTTATCGAATCAGCTCTTTACTTGGGCGCTAAGCAACAAAGACTCACCGGTGATACAGGTCCTGTGCGTCAGTTGCGTATCAAATACTAAAGAACCCTTAGTTAGCGATAGAAAAAGCGTGAGCTTTCAAATCCCGAAGGTGTGGCGTTTAGTCGCTAGCGTGGATAAAAAATCACAAGCGACTTGGGCGGCGGATCGCGGTATATTAGGATTAGAAGAAAATAGCGAACCACGTGCAGGCAGGGGCAGCTCTATCACTTGGCGAGATGTGTTCTCCGAGATTCAAAGGAAGTCGGAATGGCAAATGCGGCGTGCGCTCGAGTTGCCGACAAATATTGTCAATGAAAATGCCGCACTATTACGGTCCCGGCCCTCGTTAGCGGTGGAATTAACACGTGACGAGTTCGAACCTAAAGAACAATTTGATGCACGCTTGCGTGAAGCATTGTTAGTACAAAAAAACAAAGTCGCTGACTTTAACCGGCAAGTCGAAGCGATGGACAAAAAAATCAGACAGTTCCAAAGTGCGATACCGAAAAAGCTGACCGATCAGCAGCAGATCCAAATAATCAATCAGACCCTTAGCGAACTAGCCGGTGATCCAGTGGTGAACAAAGTTGTTTATGACCCGGACGTCCGGCGGTTTATTGTGAAGGTAACGGGTTTCAGACAAGGTGAGGGCTCAGATGTGGTCTTTAACATGGTGACCAGCGACGAAATTAATTCCCAAGCTGCACGCGAACTAAAACAGAATTTGTTCAAGGCACGTGTGTTCGTTAATTTGACATTAACTGATAAAAGCATCAGCCCGAACTCGGGACAGTTGGTGTTCAATAACCGAATTTTGGAAATGAAGTTTGTCGATCGCTTGGACCTGCCAGTATTGCAAACTGTTCGCGTGGAATCAGAAAATCTGAATACATTTTCTATTGCCCGAAAAATTGAACCAACTGGCGTGGCGGTAACAGGACTGAAACTTGGTGAAGACTTGGAGGCCGTTCGTCTCAGGGAAAGTCTAAACAAATTGAGAGAAAACATGAGCGAAAAACAAAGCTCTGTAGAGAAAGAGATGATGCGTGAGGAGATTCGTACAATTGAAGCGAAAATTAAAAAAATGGATGAGGGAGAATTTGACGATGATCTGAACCCGCTAATTCAGAGGGTCCCAGAAAGGTCGAGAAACGGCAATGTTTTAGCCATGGTGACGGGGATCGCCGAATATAGTGATTTGCCAGGCGTTACTTTTGCCGATCGATCAGCGCGAAGTTTTTCGGATTTGATTAAACGGAAATATGGGATTGGGCCTGCGAATATTGATTTGTTGATCAATCAAGACGCGACGGGATTACGATGGATGAATCGTTTGAAAACCATAGCCAAGCGTGCTACTGATCAAGATACATTAGTTTTATATTACGCAGGTCATGGTGCTCCAACACCATCAGGTAGGACTACGACGCTGGTTCCACAGGACTCATCCGGGAAGATATCCGAGGACTCGGAGTTCCGGCTTACCGAAATATACAAAATATTGCTCAATAGCCGGGCAAAAGAAATTATTGTCGTACTAGATACCTGTTTTTCGGGTCGTACGGACAACGGAGGCATGATATTCAAAGACGTTGCGCCCGTCATGGCTTTGCCGGCCAGTGGTATCGCGCCACCGAATGACCAACGACTGAAGGTAATAACCGCTGGCGGCGAGAACGATTTTGCACTTGCAATGCGTCCGAAAGGGCACCGCCTATTCACTTATCACCTGTTAAAGGAATGGGCGCGATCTCCCGGAATTTTGGAACGTGAGCGCTTTGGGCTAATTGCAAAGGCAGTAGCAAAGGACGCCAATGCGCTCAAGCAGTCCTTTGAACAAAACCCGCAATGGATGGGTGGGGAACTGCAGCCAATCCGATAGTATTCCTTGGGGCTAGGGTGCGCCGTCACAACTATGTCGCGCAAGCTAAGCACCTCGGTGGCAATCGGCGGCATCAAAAATAGAGATTGACTTACAGTTTAGAGGTTCAAATGGGTAATTTTTTAGCAATAGTTTTAGCTTTTTTATGTTTGCCACCAATCCGGAGCAAGCCGAATTTGAGCAGTTTGTGCGCACCACGGTTGCCAG
This sequence comes from Rhodoferax sp., assembly GCA_040400575.1. Classification (GTDB taxonomy): domain Bacteria; phylum Pseudomonadota; class Gammaproteobacteria; order Burkholderiales; family Burkholderiaceae_C; genus Allorhodoferax. The sequence continues at coordinate 278,933 of JBBAPX010000003.1, read as the reverse complement.
TAAAGTGGAGAGTGGAAACGCATTGGTGGATATGTTTGCTGGGGGAATAGTCTCGGGTTTAGCAAAAGAGAATACGCTGCGAAAAAATTATTACTTTTTCTCCATTTATACCGTAGACCTCTCAGCCTTGGCCTTGCTTGGACAGAACATTCCGACACAACTCAAGTTTGTAGGTGTTGCAAACCAATTTTTCCCGCTGGAGCATTGACATTTAAGCCCGGCAACTGTAGCCATCCTGTCCCATTAGTCGACATATGCCAGCCCCATATTGCATCTAATAAGAAAACTATCCGATACGTCAGCAAAAGAAATAGTCGGAGGCATTTCCTTTGCTTGGACGTAAGCTTCCCAGCACATATTATCAAACTGCCCGATATGTTCTTGGTTTAATTTTCGCCAAGCGGCGCCCAGCGTATCCACAAACTCTTTTCTTTTGCTACAGTCTACTAAAATAACGCGATGGTTGCTTCGCGCTTGTCGTCCCTTACATACCAATTCAACGCCGGCGTTGGCATACGTTGAAGTGAACATAAGTATGTTAGCTACGGCCAATACCAATAAGTTTTTTTTGAAGTTTTTCATAATGCATTTCATTTATCTAAAAATTAATTAAAACTTTCAGCATACGCTCCCGCCGCAATAGCGATGATCATAGTTTAAATTTCGGACGGCAATCACTCTACATGCACCCCTCTAAGGACCTAAGCTGCATTCGCTAAGCTGCTCCCTAGGGACCTATTGCGCACCATAGCATCTACTGAAAGAGGTCGCGCGCAACACGGAAACCCGTACCATAAGCGCCGTAATCAAGACTGCTTGAACCCCGAGTCGCTGAACGAAGTATCGACGGATAGTTGAACCAACTACCACCACGAACCACTCGTAAATAATTTTCACTGCATTTAGCGACCCATGGACTACGATCTGTAGGTTCCCTGGCCATGGGGTTTGCCAAATTTCCATTCGCCCTGGTATTTTTCATTGCCGGGGTTGGTCCAAGCGCCCACGCAGTTGTTCCAGCGGGCGGGGGAGCTGCCTTGGCAAAGGGCTAATTGGCTCTGTGCAGCTAACGCGAAAGGACACAAGGAAAGCAGCAACATTAACAATGTGCGCAAATAATTCATGACCAATTCAATCGATGTTGAGGTTAAAAATGAGCGCCAGCTTTATTTATAGGTTGCAACCATCACGACCTTGCCTAGCATCGCTTGGTACAGCTCTTCGGAACTGAGTTCGGCGCCATCGGACTCACTGGCGCCGACCTTCACATTGGTGATAGCGGGCAGACGATCCACATGGATCGCAAAATTCACGTCTTCCGGCATAAACCCTTCGTCCGTTTGAATTTTTTTGAGATCCAGTTTGCCGACTGTAATTCCGACCACATTGCCAAACAAATCAAATACCGGTCCGCCCGAGTTGCCCTTGTTGACCTTTGCAGTCAACTGGAAGGTGCTCAAGTCGTCTTTTAATCCAGTGCGCTTAGAGACCATTCCATTGGTGAGCGAAGGCGAGCCCTCACCAAGCATGTACCACAGTGGGTACCCCATTACCACTACGTTCCTGCCAACTCTGGGTTTGGAGTAAGCGCCGGCCGGAATGGCGCGGTCAACAGGCAGCGGCTTTTCAAGCTCTAGTACGGCAATGTCATCGGTCTGCGAGATGAAAACCACCCGTGCCCGAATCACCTCTCCCAATCCCGTTCGAATCGCAAACTCTTTTCCATCCTCAATAACGTGCCGGTTGGTCACCACTTTTTTTCCGCCGTCAACAATAAATCCGCTACCGCCGGTAACCATCACGTTGGGAGGAAACGGAAAGCGCTGCACTGGGGGTACCAATTCATTGTCAGGCGCGTAACTAGGTTTGGTGCGCACTTCCTTGCGCGCTGGAATGGCGACCTTAAATGCCTCAGGCGCCTGCAAGGGTGCCGTTGCGGCCGGTGGCAAATCGGCCTTGCCCTTGGGATCCGGTACCAGCGCTTGGGCCTGCGGCTTTGCCGGAACCTCCGGGGGCGCTAAGTTCCCATTCTTATCGATCCACGAAAAAATAATATCGCGCTCTAAGAATTTGCCTTGCTTTTCATACAACTGTGCCGCTGTTTTCTTGAGTCGAATGGCCTCGGCCCTGCTGCCCGATTGGTACTCCAGGTCAGCGAGATAGTCCTGTACATCTGGCGAATGGGGTGCACGCATTAAAAAATTGATGGCGTGCTTCTTCGCGCTTTGGTTTTCGCCAGTCAGGCTTACAAATTTGGCATAAGCAATGAGGGCGGATTCCGAATCAGGGCTTTTTTTCGTCAGATTCAGCAAAAAATCGTTGGCTTGGACAGGGTAACCTTTGCGCAAGCCAATCACCGCAGAAATAAAGTCTGGCTCCGCAGATTGCGCGTCCAAGCGCTTGGCGGCTTGCGCATAACGCTCCGACTCTTTGAACTTGCCGAGCTTGAGGTTGGCGTGGGCTGCGCCTATGAGCGCATCAAAATTCTCTAAATCCTGCGTTTGCGCGTCTTCGAAAAATTCGAGGGCCTTGGCCGGTCGATCAATCGCCAAATAGATTTTTCCGAGTAACAGACTAATGTTTAACTCGTCCTTACTGTCTTGTGGCGCATATTGCTTGAGTAATACTACCGCCTCCTTGTACTGACCATTTGCAACCAATACCTTTGCCTTACGCAAAGCGCTTTCCGCACCACTTGCGATGACGCAAAATTGCGCCCCAAAAAAAGCTAATGCCAGGATCAGCTTCAACAGATAGCCTTTTTTCTTATTCATTCAACTTTGATAATTATTTCTTTCTCCGCCATCCGCCCTTGCGTGTCACTGATGCGCAGCACGATTTTGTGCTTGCCAGCAGGCACCTCTAAATTGTTTAGCTTCAGCCCAGTCAGTGTCTTTGCCGCCTCTTTGAGCAGGCGCTCCGTAATGTCTAGCCTAAATGTCCCATAGTAGGCTTTGAAACTGCCGAAGTTCAATTCCGCATCCTTTTGCGCCTTCATCAGTATTTCCATGTTGAACGGGTTTTTCATGACCCGTTCAAGAGAATCTGGCGCCGTAACCACAATCTGCGGCGCAAGCGGATTGGCGGGCGTCGCATCGACGGCGGCCAAGGCCGTTCCGTTTTGCGACGCCAACATCTCCTCTTTAGTCACCAATGGCGTCGCAAATCCGCTCAGAGGGGCTGCCAGGAGGACACAAGCTATGGTCCATTTCGCTATTTTTCGCATCAGGCTGCCTCAGGTCACTTCTTTTTGGCTGCTTCTATCTCTTGCTCAAGTTCGTAAAACGCCTTAGATGCCCTGACCTTCGCATCCAGTACAGCACTCCTTTTGATTTGATCGGCTAACACTTTGTTGTTTTCACCAAGCGGATAGCGAAGCAGCACGAATGCACGGTATTTAGAACCGTCTTGCATGATTTCTGACTTCTCCCGCATATAGCCCGTTACGTTGACGTCGGTAGCAACACTTTTAGTAACACGCGCCATTTCTTTGACAACTTGGTCGTCTGATCCTGTGCCTGACTGCGAAGCAAAATCCTTCATCATCGCCGATACACGCCCACCGAGCCGCCCCGCCAATGCCCGCTTGGCTGAAAGCTCTGCGGCATCCATCGCCATCTGCATATCAGAGGACGACTCCGATGCGGCCACGTACATTGCATTGGCATCGGTAGGGGGTTGGGTGTACCAGTTGGGGGCCTTAGAAACCGCCTGGCTCACCGACTTGAGCACTTCTTTTTGCTGCTCTTCTTCTTTCTTTTGGGCAAATTCAGGCGTACCCGGCTTGGGGCCTGCGCAGGCGACTAAGCCAAGCGCTAAAAAAGTGAGTGTGGCAATGCGGCTAAGTGGTGACATTTGCGGATCCTTTAAAAATATTCTCATGGGCTGATGCCATGATCAATCGCACAATTTTTTTAATCCTCAATCCGAAGTAACTCGGAACTAAGGCCGGTCTTTAATGAAAATCCGAATTACTAAGACAAAGCGATGCGCACAACAACGCGGCGATTCATCAATAGGTAATCTCGAAGAAACACTGGATCGGTTCGTTACGATCGCAATGAACGGCACCACGGCTTGGTAGACGATTCCGAGCCTAATCTTAACCAATTACAGACGGGTAAGCCAATATATTCAATCCGACAGGCAATATGAAGGCGACGACACTCACGCATGTAACAGGTGTATCCCAAGTATTATTGCGTTACCGGTGATAATTACTTGGCTATTTGATAAGGGCGCTTGGCGACGCTGAGTTCATCCATCGGTATGCCCCAAATCTGCTCCTGAAACGCTTCAAACTCATAGAGGTTGAGCCATTTACGGGGCGCCTTGGTTGCAACGACGATTAACCATTCGTCGTATAAACGTTTTGCGTCGCTGTAGGCGTCCGACCAACTCGCAACCAAGCGGTAATTCATGCCAATTTTCCCGTTGGGATTTTTCGCCAGATACTCCGATTCAGGCGCAGATTTTGCGTCCGGCTTGTTAATTCGGTGCACCCTATTTCCTTCATGGGGGAGCCAACTGAACACGGCGATGTACGTCGGCATGGTGCTTTCTATGTCAAGGGAAAAATCATCTCCCGCGCGGTAAACATTTTGCGTGATATTCGCCCCAACTTTAAAGTTTGGATCGGGTTTTTTGGAGGGGACGATAACCTTAGCATCAAATTGAATATTGCAAACTCTTGTATTACCTTTTAGCCCCACCGTTTCCTGTGGTGTGCTTAAAATTTTAATTTGACCCGCAGTAAGGGACCAAGCGAAGCGATAAAACTCGCAACGACTTGCCGTTGGATTGCTGGGCACGTCGTTACAAATCTGCTGTTCCTCGCTGGAGACCGCCTCACCAACAATGCGGGCAATTGCTTGTGTTTTTGCTTTGCCTAACGCTAACTGGCAAGCAGTACGTTCAGATATGTCGGGACCGATAAGGTAATCGGCTTCGGCTCTAACATCTTGCGCTTTCGAGACACTGCACGCGAGCGCAAGAAAGAGGCCTATGCTTAGTGTGAATGGATGAGTCATGGGGCATTTACCAACGAGTCGCACAGATACTACCGCTCAGCGAACGCTGAATATACCTAGGGTAGGGTCTACGGCTTCTATGCCTCACCATTGTGCGCCCAACAGAGGCCAGTATTCTCATTGACCCCGCTCGAACTAGGTCCGACATAAAAAAGGGCCCGAAGGCCCGATTTCATTCACTGTCTGGCGGAGAAGGCGGGATTCGAACCCGCGGAGGGTTTTACCCCTCGCACGCTTTCCAGGCGTGTGACTTAAACCACTCATCCACCTCTCCGGAGTCAGCGAGTTTAACCCGAGTCCGCAGCCTTGCCCGAGACGCGTTGGCGTACATCGTGATTGACCAGGCTAAAGCCGCACTGCTTGTAGCTTTTCCAGCGCTGGCGCGCGTCTTTCATCGCTTGTTCCTCGCCCGACACGAGCTCAATCACACGCTCGCGCGGATACGGGTCGTCTGGTAGTTGGTCACCCATATTGATCAGCACGGCCTGCTGCGCTAAGTCAGTGGGTACTTGCTCTGCCAAAAGAACGGGGCTGCGGGCTGCGATAGCTGACGGGCCGTCGACCGAGGCGTGCGGGGTGAAACCGGCGGCCTCATCGGCCCACAACGCAAGGTCAAGGCGCCGCAGCATGGCGGCGTCGCCAAGAATGAGCGCTTGCGCGCCGCTGGCCAGCACTTTGCGCACCAAGCGGCAGCAATAAGCCACCCGGTCCTCGATGCCGACATGGAAAGCGACTTGCGTCACTTGGCTTGCGCAGGCCCCAGCAGGTACTCCACCAGCAGGCCCACTGGCCGGCCGGTGGCGCCTTTTTGCGCACCGCTCTTCCAGGCGCTGCCCGCAATGTCCAAATGCGCCCAGGGGAACTTTTCGGCAAAGCGTTGCAAAAACTTAGCCGCCGTCACCGCCCCGGCAGCGCGCCCGGCGATGTTGGCGACATCGGCGAAGTTGGTTTTCAACCCTTCAGCGTAGTCTTCATCCAATGGCATACGCCAGCACAGGTCTTGCGCCCGGTCGCCGGCGCCGGCCAGGGCCTGGGCCAGGTCTTCGTGATCCGAGAACATGCCGGTGCGCACCGCGCCCAGGGCAACCACGCAGGCGCCGGTCAGGGTCGCGATATCCACCACCGCAGTGGGCTTGAAACGCTCGGCGTAGGTCAGCGCATCGCACAAAATCAGGCGGCCTTCGGCGTCGGTGTTGAGAATTTCGATGGTTTGGCCGCTCATGCTGGTGACCACGTCGCCGGGTTTGACGGCTTTGCCGTTGATCAGGTTTTCGCAGGAGGGGATCAGGCCCACCACGTTGATGGCCGGTTTGAGCAGCGATAAGGACTTGAAAGTACCCAACACACTCGCTGCGCCGCACATATCGAACTTCATCTCGTCCATTTCGGACGCGGGCTTGATCGAGATGCCGCCGCTGTCAAAGGTAATCCCTTTGCCCACAATCACTGTCGGGGCTTTGGCTTTGGCCGCGCCCTCGTAGCGCAGCACGATAAAGCGCAAAGGCTGGTCCGAGCCCTGGGCCACGGCCATAAACGAGCCCATGCCCAATTTGGCCACTTCGCGCGGTCCCAGCACGGTGCAGCTGATTTTGGGGTGCTTGGCCAAGGCCTGGGCGGCGCCGGCCAAATCCGTGGGGGTGGACAAGTTGGCCGGGCGGTTGGCCCATTCTTTGGCCAGTTCCACCCCGGCGACCACGGCCACCGTACGGTCAAACACGGCTTTGACCTCGGTCACGCTACGCACCGCGATCAGGGTTTTTTGCAGACTGCGCGGCTGCGGCTTGGATTTGCTGGTGGTGTAGACGTAGGTGCCGTCGGCCACTGCGAGCACGGCGGCGCGCACCGCGTCCGCGCTGGCGGCTCCGGCAAAACAAACGACCAGACGCTTAAGACTGGCCGATTTACCCAGGCCTAAGGCCGCTTGCAAGGCGCTTTTGACCTGCCGGGCTTTGCCCTCGCCCGCGCTAGCCAACACCACGCGCACGGCAGCGCACTGACTGGGGCGGTACAGGACCAGGCATTTGCCCACGCCGGTTTCTAGGTCGCCGGACTTGAGGGCGCCGCCGACCAGCTGGGATACCTCGTCTTTTGCCGGTTTAAAGTCTTTCGGCACCAGCACCACCAGCAAGTCACACTTCTCGGTGGCGGCGACAGCCATTTCCAAGGCTTTGATTTCAAAGTTCATAATTGGCCCTTTCTACGGCGTCCATGTTATTCCATTCCTCCATCCGCAAGGAACTCGCGCGCACCTTTGGTGCCACCTTGGTAATTCTGATTACTGTGGTAATGACCACGACCGTGATCCGGACGCTGGGCGAGGCTACCCGTGGCATGTTTAACCCCACGGATGTGATGATTATCATGGGCTACTCGGTGCTATCCCAATTGCCCGCGATTTTGTCTTTCAGCCTGTTTTTGGCCATTGTCAGCGTGCTGACCCGCATGTACCGCGACAGCGAAATGGTGATCTGGCTGTGCAGCGGCCGGGGTCTGACCTCGTTGGTGCGCCCGCTTTTGCGTTTTGCCTGGCCGGTGTTTGTACTGATTCTGGTCCTGGCCATGCTGGTATTGCCCTGGGCGTTCAGCCAAATTGAAGACTTGCGCGACCAGTACCAAAAGCGCAGCGATGTCTCCCGGGTAGAGCCTGGCCAGTTCCAGGAGTCGGCCAACGGCGATAAGGTGTTTTTTATTGATAAAGACAGCTCCAACAATGCGCAGGGTATCAATGTGTTTATGGTTACCCGTGAACGCGGCCTTGAAACCGTCACCTCCGCCGACCGTGGCACGGTAGAGGTAGATGAGGGACAAAAGCGCCTGGTGCTGGAGAACGGGCAGCGCGTGGAAATATCCATGGATACCCGCGAAAGCAGTTTCAGCACTTTCGAGCGTTACACCATCAAGCTGGGCTTTGACGCGCCCAGCACCCGCAATTTCGTACCCGCCTCGACCCTGGCCACCACCGATCTTCTAGCCTCGCCCTTGCCTGCGCACCGGGGTGAACTGGTCTGGCGCGCGGGGTTTTTTCTGGCAGCGGTGAATGTGATTTTTCTGGGGCTGGCGGTCTCGGGCTTTAACCCGCGTGTCGGCCGTGCCAGCAACCTGGTTTTTGCTTTCATGACCTATCTGGTGTATTTCAACCTGCTGGCCCTGGGTAAAAACTGGGTGGAAACCGGACAGATGTCCGCGGGGCAACTTTTGGTCTATTTACATGGCGGGGTATTCGCGCTGAGTCTTTTGTGGCTAACGGTACGCCACAACCGTTGGGCTTTGCGCCTTCCCGCAGGCTGGCGCAAGGGAGTGCGCCCGTGAGAACCCTGCGCAAATTGCTTTACCTCGAGGTGCTGGCTGCAGTAACTCTGGTTATCTTTGCCTTTAGCACTTTGTTTTTGTTTTTTGACCTGACCGATGAGCTCAATGCCATACAAAACAACCAGACCTTAGGCTATACCGTCAGCAAGGCGCTGCTATACGCCGCCCTGATGATCCCCAGCCATTTGTACGAACTGATGCCAATTGCGGTGTTGATCGGCACTATTTTTGTCATGGCGCGGCTGGCGCAAAGCTCGGAATTTACTATTTTGCGCACCAGTGGGCTGGGGCCCTGGCAGGCCTTGCGCGCGCTGATGCTGCTGGGCCTGGGTTTTGTCACCCTGACGTTTGCCTTGGGCGACTACCTGGCGCCGCTGGCCGATAAAACCGCCCAGGCTATCAAAGCCCAGGCGCTGGGCCAGATATCCCTGGGCCGCACCGGTGCCTGGATCAAAGACAAGCAGCCCTACAGCAGCTTTTCAGTGAACGTGGGCGCGCTCGAGGGCACTACCGGCATGAAGGGCATCCGCATTTTTGAACTGGACAACAAGGGCCACATCGTCTCGGTGATGCAGGCCAGCGCTGGCGAATTCGGCCCCGGAGAGTCCTGGTCTTTGCTCGATGTGACGCGCACCGAATACATGAATATGGGCACCCCCCAAGCGCAGGCCAGCACCACGCGGCATGCGCAGCTGAGCTGGCTGAACCATATCAGCGCTGACATGGTGGCCTCGGCCCTGCTGCGCCCGGACCGAATGGGCACGCTTGAATTGTTTCAGTACGTGAGCCACCTCAATGCCAACGGGCAGTCGGCGCAGAAATACGAAATTCAGTTTTGGAAGAAAGTGTTTTACCCCTTGAGCTGCCTGGTCATGGTGATGCTGGCCCTGCCCTTTGCCTATTTACACTTTCGCAGCAGCGGAACCACGCCCATGGTGTTTGTTGGTGTGATGGCCGGCATCAGCTTTGTGCTGCTCAACAACCTGGTGGGCGATCTGGGCTTATTGCAAGGCTGGCAAGCCTGGTTTACCGCCGCCCTGCCCGGCCTGATTTACTCCTTCATATCACTAGCCGCCTTTGGCTGGTTGGTGGCACGCCAATGAACCCTCCAGTCCAACCCGCTGAGCGCGCCATCGTCTTGTTCGCCCACGGCTCGCGCGACCCGCTGTGGCACCGCCCGATTCAGGCCGTGGCCGATGCCATCGCCTTACGCGCGCCGGCGACGCCTGTGGCGTGTGCTTATTTGGAGTTGAGCACGCCCGATCTGCACACCGTATGCGACAGGCTTATCGGCCAAGGCGCCAGCACACTGACTATCGTCCCGATGTTCCTGGGCGTGGGCAAGCATGCGCGAGAGGACTTACCGGAACTGATGACGCAATTACGCCAGCACTGGCCTGAAGTCGACTTCCAGTTACAGGCCGCGGTGGGCGAAAACTCGCGCCTTATCGATTTGCTGGCAGACATCGCGCTGTCATAGCGCCAGCTTGAAAATTGAATTTAATGCATAATGAATGGATTCTTTAGCTTAATTTAGTTATGAACCTTCACCAATTTCGCTTTGTGCAGGAAGCCGTGCGGCACAACCTGAACCTCACTGAAGCGGCCAAGGCCTTGCACACCTCCCAGCCCGGAGTTTCCAAAGCGATCATCGAACTGGAGCAAGAGCTGGGCGTTGAAATCTTCACCCGACACGGTAAGCGTCTCAAGCGCGTGACTGAGCCGGGGCGCCTGGTAGTGAGCAGCATCGACCTGATACTGCGCGAGCTGGGCAACCTCAAGCGCATCGGCGAGCAGTACAGCCAGGAGGACAGCGGCACCTTGTCGATTGCCACCACCCATACCCAGGCGCGCTATGTGTTGCCAGAAAAAGTGGCCAGCCTGCGCGCTAGCTTCCCCAAAGTCAACGTCAGCTTGCACCAAGGCGCGCCCGACCAAGTGGCGCGCATGTTGATCGACGAGGTGGCGGAAATCGGTATCGCCACCGAGTCCTTAGCCTCTTACCCCGAATTGGTGACGCTGCCCTGCTACGAATGGCAGCATATGCTGGTCATGCCGGTGGAGCACCCCTTGGCAGCGCGCACCCGAATCACGCTGGAAGACGTGGCTGCCGAGCCTTTGATCACCTACCACCCGTCATTCACCGGCCGCACCAAAATTGATGCCGCATTTGCCGCGCGCAAGTTGCAACCACGCATTGCACTCGAAGCCATTGATTCGGACGTGATAACCACCTATGTCCGCCTGGGCTTGGGCCTGGGCATTGCCGCCGAAATGGCAGTGCGCGAATTGCAACAAGAAGGCGGAAAAAGCGGCTTGGTGGTACGCCCTGCCGGCCATTTGTTCGGCCAAAATATGACGCGTGTCGCATTCAAGCGCAGTGCTTATTTGCGCAATTTTGTGTACACCTTCACCGAGCTGCTCAGCGCGCGCCTCGACCGCCAAACCGTGGAACGGGCCATGGGTGGCCATTTCACCGACGCAGACATTTAAAGCGCTGCGCCTTCAACCCTTACCCGCCGTTTCCACCATGCCCCACAGCACTCCGGCCAGTCCTGTTTTTCCCACCCCAAGCCTGCGCAGCCGCCTGCCCGACGTGGGCACCACGATATTTACCGTCATGTCCGCGCTGGCCACCGAACATCAATCGGTCAATCTAGGCCAAGGCTTTCCTGACTTTGCCTGTGACCCGGCTTTGCTGGACGCCGTCAGCCAAGCCATGCACCAAGGCCACAACCAGTACCCGCCCATGGCCGGGGTGTTGGGCCTGCGCGAAGCGGTGGCCGACAAACTTCAGCGACTCTACGGGCGCAGCTACCGCGCCGCCGACGAGATCACCATTACCGCCGGGGCGACGCAGGCGATTATTTCCATCGTATTGGCCGTGGTGCATCCCGGCGACGAGGTCATCGTGCTGGAGCCCTGTTACGACAGCTACCTGCCCAATATCGCACTGGCCGGCGGCGTGGCGGTACGCGTACCTTTAACGCCGGGCAGCTTCCGCCCGGACTTTGACAAGATTGCAGCGGCCATCAGTCCGCGCACGCGCTGCATCATCATCAACTCACCGCACAACCCCAGCGGCACCATCTGGCGCCGCGAAGATATGTTGCGTCTGCAAGAAATTTTGGCGCCCACTGAGGTGCTGCTGATCAGCGACGAGGTGTATGAGCACATGGTCTTTGACGGCGCGCCCCACGAAAGCGCGGCCCGCTACCCCGGTCTGGCGGCGCGCAGCTTTATGGTGTCCAGCTTTGGCAAAACCTACCATGTCACCGGCTGGAAAATTGGTTTTGTGGCGGCCCCCGCCGCCCTGACCGCCGAACTGCGCAAAGTGCACCAATTCAATGTATTTACCGTCAACACGCCGGTGCAGTACGGCTTAGCCGCCTTTATGCAAGAGCCCGCCCGTTACTTGGAATTGCCCGCGTTTTACCAACGCAAGCGCGATCTGTTTCGCCAAGGCATGGCACACACCCGCTTTCGTCTGCTGCCCAGCGAAGGTACGTTCTTCCAGTGCGCGGATATCTCCGACGTGAGCGATATGAGCGAGGCCGATTTTTGCCGCTGGTTGACGATAGAAATCGGCGTGACGGCCATCCCGATGTCGGCTTTTTACCGCGACGCCTTTGACCAAAAAATAGTGCGCTTTTGTTTTGCCAAAGAAGAAGCTACCCTGCGCAAAGGCTTGGAACGCTTAGCCCAGTTGTAGTACGCCATGGTGCCGGCTCGTACAGCGTTTGCACCGATTGATTGATTTTTGATTGAAAGAAGCTACCGCATGTCCCTCACTATCAGCGCCCATACCGAACGCTTTGCCACTGCACCCCAAATCGCCCTTGAGGACATGGCCGCCATCGCGGCACAAGGCTTTAGCACCGTGGTGAACAACCGCCCCGATGGCGAAGGCGGGCCGGAGCAGCCCAGCTCAGCGGCCATGGGGCAAGCAGCGCAGGCTGCGGGTTTGGAGTACCACTATGTGCCGGTCATCAGCGGCCAGATTACGCCTGAACAAGTGGCTCGCTTTGCCGCCATCGTCGCTGCGTCCCAGGGACCGGTGCTGGCCTTTTGCCGCAGTGGCGCACGCTCGACCACTCTCTGGCACATGGGCCGCTAAGGGCATCAACTCTCCAGTTGCGCCCAGGCTTTTTCCAGACGCTTCACACTCACGGGCTGTGGGGTGCGCAATTCCTGCGCAAACAAGCTAACACGCAACTCTTCCATGAGCCAGCGGAACTCGGCCATGCGTTCATCGACCGCCCCCTTGCGCTCTGCCACCAAGCGCCAGTAGCGTTGCTCCAGCGGGCGCAACTCGGCTAGGCGGGCAGCATCGCGCGCCGGGTCCGCGCGGTATTTGTCCAAACGCAAGGTGACGGCTTGCAGATAGCGCGCTAAATGCTGTAGGCGCGGCCAAGGCGTGGTCTGCAAAAAGCGCTTGGGTACCAGGCGCTGCACTTGCGCACTGGCATCTTCGCAAGCGGGCGCAGCGTTTTTGCTGTCTTTGATTTTGCGTGCTGCGTTTTGGTACTCCAGCAATATGGTCAAGGCCATGCGTGCCACTTCGTTGGCAATCAAGGTCAAGCGGCCCCGGCCTTCTTCCAAGCGCTTTTGAAACGCCGCAGCCTCGGTGGGCAAAGGCTCTAGCAAAAACGCCCGCTCCAGCGCCAATGCAATGATCTGGGCTTTGAGTACTTCCACCGTCCCACCGGCAGCGTTACTGCCATCGACCTTACCTACTTGCATGTAGGCGGCGCCCATTTTTTGCAAGTCTGGGATGTTCTTTTCCAAGTACTTGATCGCGTCTTTCAGTTGCAAAGCAAACAGGCGCACCAGCCCACTGCGGTGTTTGCTTGCGGCGATCTGTGGTTCATCAAAAACTTCCAGCGTCACCGCGTCCCCTGCGTCGACTATGGCGGGAAAACCAATAACCGCATGGTCACCTTTGCGTATTTCCAGCAGCTCGGGTAATTCGCCAAAAGTCCAAGCGCTATAGCGCTGTTCGCCGCTAAGTACCTGCGTCCCGGCACCGCCGCGAGCAGCCGATGCCGTACTGGGCTGCGGCCTCGCTGCATCCACGCTGGCCTGAAGCTTGCCGCCCTGCGCAGGGGCGGGCTGCAAAGGCACTTGAACTTTGGGCACAGGCGCGGGGACGGTGTCGCTTAACTTGAGTGCCGCCAGCGCCTGAAAAGCACCACGCGCTTGCGAGCCCCATTGCGCTTTGAGTGCGCCCAGGTTGCGCCCCTGCCCCAACTGCCGTTCATGCTCATCGATAACACGGATGTTCATAAAAAAATGCGCGGGCAGCATGTCCACTTTGATATCGGCCCGCACAATGTCCAGCGCCGTGGCCTCGCGCACCAGCTTAAGTAAGGCATCGACCAAGCCACCGGCGCCAAAGCGTTCGGGCGCATTCAGCACTTGGGCCATGCGCGCTGCCGTTTCGGGCAGCGGCACCAGACGGGAACGCGGCCTTTGGTGCAAGGTCTTGAGCAAGGCCTGTACTTTGTCTTTGAGCATGCCCGGCACCAGCCATTCGCAGCGATCTTCATTGACTTGGTTGAGTACAAACAAAGGTACGCTCACCGTCACGCCATCCCGTGCATCGCCCGGCTCATGCAAATACGCGGCCGCGCAATCGACGCCACCTAAGCGCACCGTCTTGGGGAACTGGCTGGTGGTGATGCCGGCGGCCTCGTGGCGCATCAGCTCTTCGCGGGTCAGCATCAAAAGCGTGGGCTGCTTTTTTACCTCCTCGCGGTACCAGCGTTCGCAGCTATAGCCGCTGCACACATCGGCGGGCAGTTGCTGGTCGTAAAAAGCGTAAATCAAAGTATCGTCAACCAGCACATCCTGACGCCGAGCTTTGTGCTCCAAGTCCTCGACTTGTTGAATTAACTTGAGATTAGCCCCCAAAAAAGGCAGCGCCGTTTCCCACACACCTTCGACTAGCGCCTGGCGGATAAAAATGTCGCGCGCACCCGCCATATCGAGACGGCTGTAGTTCACCCGCCGCCCGCTATAGACCACCATGCCATACAAAGTGGCCCGCTCCAGCGCCACCACTTCAGCGGCTTTTTTTTCCCAGTGCGGGTCCAGCAATTGTTTTTTGAGCAAATGGCCGCCCACTTGCTCCACCCATTGCGGGTCAATCGCCGCAATGCCGCGCCCAAATAAGCGCGTGGTCTCGACCAGCTCGGCCGCAATAATCCAGCGTCCCGGCTTCTTCACCAAATGCGCGCCCGGGTGCGGGAAAAACTTAATACTGCGCGCGCCCAGGTATTCGCCCTGCTGACCTTCAGCCTCCAGCTTGCAGCCAACATTGCCCAGCAAACCGGCCAGCATCGACAAATGCAATTGCTCGTAGGAGGCAGGTGTCGTGTTGATACGCCATTGGTGCTCGGCCACCACGGTGAGCAGTTGGCTGTGGATGTCTTTCCATTCGCGCAAGCGGCGCACGCTGATAAAGTTTTGGCGCAGCAATTGCTCAAACTGCCGGTTACTCAGTTTGTGCGCACCGCTAACTTCGGCTTTATCGCCGCGCGCGGCGCCAATCCATTTCCACAACTTCAGGTAACCGGAAAACTCGCTTTTTTCGTCATCAAACTTGGCATGCGCCTGGTCGGCTTGCGCTTGCGCCTCCATGGGCCGATCGCGCACATCCTGCACGCTCAGGGCCGAGGCGATGATCAGCACCTCATCGAGCGCCTCGCGCTTACGGGCTTCCAAAATCATACGCCCCACGCGCGGGTCCAAAGGCAGGCGTGACAGTTCCTGGCCTAGCGAGGTCAGTTCATTGGCCTCGTCCACCGCGCCCAACTCTTGCAGCAACTGGTAACCGTCGGCAATCGCCCGGCCCGAAGGGCGCTCCAGAAACGGAAAATCCTCCACCGCACCGAGCCGCAGCGCCTTCATACGCAATATCACACCGGCCAGCGAGGAGCGCAGTATTTCCGGGTCGGTAAAGCGCTCGCGTCCGGCAAACTCTTTATCCTCGTACAAGCGTATGCAAATCCCGTCAGCTACCCGCCCGCAACGTCCGGCGCGCTGGTTGGCCGAGCTTTGGCTGATCGGCTCGACCAGCAATTGCTCCACTTTGCTGCGAAAGCTGTAGCGCTTGATGCGCGCCGTGCCACTGTCAATCACAAAGCGAATGCCGGGCACCGTCAGCGAGGTCTCGGCCACATTGGTCGCCAGCACAATGCGCCTGCCGGTGTGACCTTCGAAAATGCGGTCTTGCTCGGCTTGACTCAAGCGCGCAAACAAGGGGAGCACCTCGCAGTTGCGCAAGACCGGTTGGTGGCTTAGGTGGCGGCGCAAATGGTCTGCCGCTTCGCGGATTTCGCGCTCCCCGGGCAAAAATACCAATATGTCACCGGCAGTTCCGCCGCGCCACAGTTCATCCACGCCTTCGGCAATCGCGTCGTTGATGTCGTAGTCGCGCCGCTCTTCAAAAGGCCGGTAGCGTTGCTCCACCGGAAACATGCGCCCCGACACCATGATCACAGGCGCCGGTGTCAGTGTCTTTGCGTCTTGTGTGCCTTGCAGGCTGGCAAAGTGATCGGCAAAACGCTGCGCATCTATCGTGGCCGAGGTGACGATGACTTTCAGGTCGGGCCGCCTTGGCAATATCTGGCGCAGATAGCCCAGCAAAAAATCGATATTCAGGCTGCGCTCGTGCGCCTCGTCGATGATGATCGTGTCATAGGCCTGCAACAGCGGATCGGTCTGCGTCTCTGCCAGCAAAATGCCGTCGGTCATCAGCTTGACCGAGGCATCGCGGCTTAGGCGGTCCTGAAAGCGCACTTTGAACCCCACCACCTCGCCCAGTGGCGTGTGCAGCTCTTCGGCAATGCGCTTGGCCACGCTGCTGGCAGCGATGCGGCGCGGCTGGGTGTGGCCTATCAGTTTGCCGCGTGGCGCCGGTTTGCCATTGGGTAGCACTTTGGGGTAATTGCACAGGCCGCGCCCCATGGCCAGCGCGATTTTGGGCAGTTGGGTGGTCTTACCCGAACCGGTTTCACCGCAAACGATGATGACCTGGTAACGCTCCAGCAAAGCCATGATTTCCTCGCGCTTGCCCGATACCGGCAGGGATTCGGGAAATTCGATGCGTAAAGCGGCGGTGGCGGGAGGGGATGCTGACACGGGCTGGGGCGGGCTGGGGCAGCGTATTATCCCCTCCATGACTTCTGTCTTTAACTTCACCTTCGTTCCCTGGTTCAGGTCGGTGGCGCCCTATATCCACAAGTTCCGCCACCAAACTTTTGTAGTTGGCATCGCCGGCGAAGCGATTGCGGCGGGCAAGCTGCCCCACCTGGCGCAAGACCTGGCCATGATCCAGAGCATGGGTGTTAAGGTCGTGCTGGTACATGGTTTTCGGCCCCAGGTTAACGAGCAACTCATGGCCAAAGGCCATGCGGCAAAGTATTCGCATGGCATCCGCATTACCGACGAAATCGCACTCGACTGCGCGCAGGAGGCGGCCGGCCAGCTGCGCTATGAAATCGAAGCGGCCTTTAGCCAAGGCCTGCCCAACACGCCTATGGCCGATTCCACGGTGCGGGTGATCAGCGGCAACTTCATCACCGCACGCCCAGTCGGCATCGTCGATGGCGTGGATTTTCAGAACTCCGGCGTGGTGCGCAAGGTCGATACCGCGGGCATCAGCAAAGTGCTGGACATGGGCGCCATGTTGCTGCTCTCACCCTTTGGTTTTTCGCCTACGGGCGAAGCCTTTAATTTAGCGATGGAAGAAGTCGCCACCTCGGTGGCCACAGCCTTACAGGCCGATAAGCTGATTTTTCTGACCGAAGTGCCGGGCATCTTGCAGCGCCCGCACGAAGCGCCGGGTGAGGACAACCCGGTGGACACCGAGCTACCGCTGGCCGCAGCGCAAGACCTGTTGCTGCAAGCGCCCCCGGCCCGCGAGCCCAGCGATGTGGGCTTTTATTTGCAACATTGCGTCACCGCCTGCAAAGGCGGCGTCGAGCGTAGCCACATCATTCCCTATGCGGTTGATGGCGCCATCTTGTTGGAAGTCTATGTGCATGACGGCATAGGCACCATGATCGTCGATGAAAAACTCGAAAGTCTGCGCGAGGCTACCGAAGACGATGTGGGCGGCATCCTCAAACTGATTGAGCCTTTTGAGAAAGACGGCACCCTTGTCAAACGCAGCCGCACCGAAATTGAACGCGATGCCTCAAGCTACACCGTCATCGAGCACGATGGCGTGATCTTCGCCTGCGCCGCGCTCAATCCCTACCCCGAGGGGCGCACTGCTGAGATGGCGGCGTTGACGGTATCGCCCGATGTGCAAGGCCAGGGCGACGGCGAGCGCGTGCTCAAACGCATAGAGCAACGTGCCCGCGCGGCCGGTCTGGAAAGTATTTTTGTGCTGACCACCCGTACCACCCACTGGTTTTTGAAACGCGGCTTTGTACTGGTGGACGCTGACTGGCTTCCAGACGCGCGCAAGCGCAAATACAACTGGGACCGCAAGAGCCAGGTGCTGGTAAAAAAACTAAGCTAAATCGTTAGAGCTGTTGCTGCGGCCCAGTCCACTATGGCGCCATGCGATCAGCGCGCCGGTGATAGCGACATCGCAAAAACACAGGAAAGACCAGTTGGCAATCGAGCCACCTAAAAATGTCCAATCGATCGCTGTGCAATCGCCACTGCCTTTAAACACCATGGGAATGACGCGCTGCAGCGGAAAGTTTTCGATCATGCCGTACAAGTCTCGCCCGCAGGTGAGTACCTCAGGCGGATACCACTGCAAATAACTCTGGCGCGCGGCAACAAAGGCGCCAAAGGCCGAGATTAGAAAAATCAAAATCCCAAGACCCATCCAAGCGCGCGGCGAACTACGCGTCGCCGCAAACGCGGCCAGCAAGACCACCAATACAAAGGCATAGCGCTGGACTATGCACATAGGGCAAGGCTCCAGCCCGACCACATGCTGCAAGTACATACCAAAAGCCAGCAACAAGACCGCAACGAGGGCGGTCAGCCCGTAAATCCGCCGCGGGTGGGCATCGATCAACTCAAAAAGCACGGTCACAGGTTTTCCTAAAATTCAAACTTAACCTAAGAGGTGACGGGATTATCCGCCCGCAGCCCAGGGGGCCGCCACCCAAAGGGAATAAGATCGCGATCTAGGCTGCATGTTTTTCTGCGCTACATCAAAGGTTTTACTTCATGGCACGTACCGTCACCTGCATCAAACTCGGCACCGAGGCCGAAGGTCTGGATTTTCCGCCCTACCCCGGCGAATTGGGCAAGCGCATTTGGGAAGGCGTCAGCAAAGAAGCCTGGGCCGCTTGGCTCAAGCACCAGACCATGCTGGTCAATGAAAATCGCCTGAATTTGGCCGACGCGCGCTCCCGCCAATACCTGGCCCGCCAGATGGAAAACCATTTCTTTGGTAGCGGCGCCGATGCCGCCCAGGGCTACGTGCCGCCAACGGCCTGAGTCCGACCCCAACACCAGCCCCCGTGGCCAGCGGCGCCACGTGCATCCTCGATACCGCATTCGGCGCGGGTGCGGGGTTTTTACGTGCCTGGGAGCACTATGCGCAAGCATTGCCGCGCCCAGCGCCGTTGCACTATGTGGGTCTGATAGAGCCGGGCCATTGGCCTCTAGACTTTTCGGCTATTGCCCAAGCCACAAGCGCCGAATCGGGCGAACGCGCGCAGGCCTTGGCACAAGCCCTTCGCGCCTTGTCCATCGCCCAAGGGCCCGCCCCAGGTTTTTACCGCTTGCCCTTCGACCAGGGCCGGGTGCTGCTGACTTTATGCCTTGGTCCGCGAGACGTCAACTTGGCCCAGTTGCTAATGCAAGCTGAGCACATCGTTTTAGGGATGGACCAAGCATGGACTGCGATCCAACTGCATAGCCTGCAAGCGCTGGCACGCCGGGGCACGACGCTGGCTTTTGCTGGCATTGCAAGTCAGGACGCCGGCAAGCCAGCCCTCGATACGGCGCTATGGAAGCCGCGTGGCGCTGGAACACTGGTATTTGACCCCGCCTGGGCTTTGCGAAGCAGCCGCATTAGGCCTGTGAAAGTATTTGCAAAGCCCGGTCACTGCACGGTCCTAGGCGCCGGAATTAGCGGGGCAATGGTGGCGCGCACCTTGGCCTTGCGC
Organism: Rhodoferax sp.; assembly: GCA_040400575.1. Classification (GTDB taxonomy): domain Bacteria; phylum Pseudomonadota; class Gammaproteobacteria; order Burkholderiales; family Burkholderiaceae_C; genus Allorhodoferax. The sequence continues at coordinate 259,447 of JBBAPX010000003.1, read as the reverse complement.
GGTTGGCAAGTCACCGTGCTGGAACAACATGCTCGGGCAGGCGCCGGTGCATCCGGCCTGCCGGCAGGCTTGGTCAGCGCCAGTGGCAACTCGCCCGCCGACCCGCTATACGGCATCACCCGCAGCGCCTACCATCTGACGCGCCAGATCTTGCAATCGATGCTGGTGCAAGGAGAAGATTGGGACGAAGGCGGCGCGATGCGCGCGTATGCGCCCAGCCCATGGCGCGCCGAAGCACTCTGGCTCAAACCCCAAGCCTTGATACGCGCCTGCCTGTCCACCCCCGGCGTGACACTGCAATGCGAGGCGGCAGTGCAGCGCCTGCATTTTGAAGCGGGGAAGTGGCAGGCTTTGGACGCAAGAGGTCATGCCTTTGCAAGCAGTGAATTGCTGGTTCTGTGCAACGCCATGGATGCGGCGCGACTGCTGGCCAATAACGACGAGTCCGCAGCCGATGCCCTCAGCGGCGCCGCGCGCCGCGCTTTGACGCAACTGCACCCTGTTTTCGGCAGCATCAGCAGCGGTCCGGCCACGGATCTGCCAGGAAGACCGGGGCTTCCCGTGCAGGGACAAGGCCATTTCTTGCCCGCAGTGCCGAGCCCAAATGGCTTGCAATGGCTGGCCGGGGCTGGCTTTGAAGCCGACGACAGCGCCAGCGAAGCGGATTGCCACCAGGCTAATCTGGCCCGCATTGCACAACTCCTGCCGGATGTATCGCCAGCATTGCAAGCGCAATACCGCGCCGGTAAGCTGAGTCTGTGGCGCGGTCAACGCTGCGTTTCGCACGACCGATTGCCATTGGTGGGGCCGGCAACTGCCAGCGGAGAAAACGGCTTATGGATCTGCTTGGCCATGGGCGCGCGCGGGCTGACGTTTGCAGCCCTGTGCGCCCAATTGTTGACAGCACGCCTTATGGCTGAGCCGCTCCCCTTGCCCAGGCGTTTGGCGCGCTTACTAGATGTGCAGCGCTTACAGGGCCGGGGAAGCTAAAGCGACGATCAGCGATTTTTCAAATACGGTTTACCCAAAGCCGCAGGCGCCACCGCACGGCCGACAAAACCCGCCAGTAAAACCACGGTCATCAGGTAGGGCAGCGCCTGAATGGCTTGCACCGGAACCGCGCCGATACCGGGAATTTCCACGCCTTGCAGACGCATGGCAATCGCGTCCAAAAAACCAAACAGCAGACAGGCACCCAAAGCGCCCCAGGGGTTCCAGCGTCCAAAAATCAGGGCAGCGAGGGCCATAAAGCCGCGTCCGGCGGTCATATGCGCTGAAAAATTGGCGCTTTGCGCCAGCACCAAATAGCTGCCCGCCAAGCCGCACAAAAGCCCATTGATGGCCAAAGCCGCGTAGCGTAGCCGCAGCACCGACACCCCGGCCGCGTCCACCATGTGCGGGTTCTCGCCGACCGCCCGCAAACGCAATCCAAAGCGAGTGCGGTACAGCACATACCAGGCTAAGGGCACTAATGCATAGGCGCCGTACACCAGCAGGTTGTGGCCTAACAGTGCCTGGCCGATCACCGGCCCCCACCAGGGCAGCGGCTGCACCGCCTGCACCAGTCCTTGCCAGTGCGCCTGCACGCGCACATCCACCGACAGGGGCGGGGTTTGACCACCTTGTGCGAACCAAGCAATGCCCAGCACTACGGTCAGGCCGGCGGCGATGATGTTGATGGCCACGCCGGACACCACCTGGTCGCCCGGATAGCTGACGCAGGCCAAGCCATGCAAGGACGACAGCAAAACACCCACCACCATGGCGGCCAGCAGCGCCAGCGTGGTCGAGCCAGTCACTGCCCCTACCGCACCGGCAGCAAACGCGGCAAACAGCATCTTGCCTTCCAGCCCGATGTCCACCACGCCCGAACGCTCGGAAAACAAACCAGCCAGCGCACACAAGACCAAGGGCGTGGCCAGGCGCACCGCCGAAGCCAGCACCGAGGCCACCAGCGTCTCATCCATGCTTTGCTCCATGTAAGTTCAGTGCGCGCAGCAGCGCCGCCAACGGCCTGGCCATGACATAGCTCATAGCCCCGGAAAAAAGCACCACAAAACCTTGCAGCATGACCACCATATCGCGGCTGAAACCGGGCACATCGAAAGCGACTTCGGCTCCGCCTTGAAACAGCGCGCCAAACAAAACACTGGCTAGCACCACACCCGCCGGATGGTTGCGACCCATCAAAGCGACAGCGATACCGGTAAAGCCAGCGCCGCCGACAAACTCCATCACCAGTTTGCCGCTGACCCCGGCCACTTCATTCATGCCGACCATGCCGGCCAGTGCACCACTGATCGCCATTGCCAAGACAATATACCGGCTCGGCCGGATACCGGCATAGGCCGCCGCTGCGGGACTAGAGCCTACGGCACGCAGCCGGTAGCCGCTGCGGCTGTGCCACAGGAAAAAATACACCGCCACGCAAGCGAGCAAAGCCAAAAGCAAGCTGAGGTTCAGTGGCGAGCCGGGCCATTCGACTCCGGCTAAGGCCAGCAGTTCACGCGCCGGCATCAGCTGCGCCGAGGGTGCAAAGGCCGCGCTTTCAATAGCCACATTGCCCGGTGCACGCAAATGGTTGACCAGCAAATACACCAGTAAGGTACTGGCCAGGAAATTGAACATGATGGTGGTAATCACCACATGGCTACCCCGGTAGGCTTGCAAATAGCCGGGAACCGCAGCCCAAGCCATGCCAAACAGTGCACCAATAAGCAACATCAAGGGCAGCATGGCCCAGGCCGGCAAAACCGGCGACAGCCACAGGGCTACCAAAGCGGTACCCAAGCCACCCAACGTGGCTTGGCCTTCGCCGCCGATATTGAACAAGCCCGCATGAAAAGCCACCGCCACTGCCAGGCCGGTGAAAATAAAGCTGGTGGCGTAGTAGAGGGTGTAGCTCAGGCCACGGGCCGTGCCGAAAGCGCCTTGCACCAGGGCTGCCAACACTTGCGAGGGACTTTGTCCGACCAGCGCCACGACAATACCTGCCACCAGCAAGGCGATAGCCAGGCAGACCAGCGGCAGCAGCCCGACATCGGCCCAGCGTGGTAGTACGGTCGCCTGGCTCATGCGGCGGCTCCGGCCATCAACAAGCCCAGGCGCTCTTCGCTGCAATCGGCAATATCGAGCGCTCCGCTCATGCGACCCTGGACCATCACTAGCACGCGGTCTGACAAAGCCAAAATTTCATCCAGCTCACTAGAGACCAACAACACGGCACAACCGGCATCACGCATGGCGCGCAACTGGGAGTAAATAAATTCGATCGCGCCTATGTCCACGCCACGGGTGGGCTGGCCTACTAGCAACACGCGCGGCGCTTGCCCAAGTTCCCGTGCCAGCACCAATTTTTGTTGATTGCCCCCGGAAAATTTGCGGCTACCCAGCGTCGCTTTGCGCGGACGCACGTCAAAACGTTCCATCATGTCTGTGGTCGCCTGGCGCATGGCGCCTGCGCGCATCCAGCCCCCGCGGCAAAACTGCGGCAGGTGTTCATAGCCCAAGACCGCAGACTCCCAGGCCTCAAAGTCCATCACCAAGGCCCGCGCTTGACGGTCTTCAGGAACATGGGCCAGGCCGATAGCGCGCGCGGTAAACGGATCCAGCCACGCTGTGCTTGCAAACTGCCGCCCCAGCACTTGCATGCTGCCACTATCGGGCGCGGCCAGGCCAGACAAAACATCGAGCAACTCGCTTTGCCCGTTGCCCGAGACACCGGCGATGCCCACGATCTCACCGGCGCGCAGTTGCAGACCCACCCCCGCCAGCCGCTGCACACCGCTGGCATCACGCATGTGCAAGCCCTGCGCTAGTAAAACCGGCGTGGCATCGCGCTGCGGCCCATGTGCTGCGGGCGGCCGGTCCATCTGCACTTTGCGTCCTACCATGGCCTGGGCCAGCGCTTGCACGCTAGCGCGCGCAATCGGCATATCCTCCACCACGCGCCCAGCGCGCATGACCGTTACCTGGTCGCACAGGGCCAGCACTTCTTTGAGCTTGTGGGTGATCAAAATCACCGTGCTTCCCTGTGCGCGTAACTGGCGCAACACGGTAAACAATTGCTGCGTTTCCTTGGGCGTCAAGACGGCGGTGGGCTCATCCAGTATCAGGATGCGGGCGCCGCGAAACAAAGCTTTCAAAATTTCCAAACGCTGGCGGTCGCCGACAGCCAAATCGGCCACCAGGGCATCGAGTGCAATGCGCAGCCCAGTGGATTGCATCAAGGCCTCCAGCTGCTGGCGTACCGGCGCGCTGGCACTGGGCAGGTGCCAATGCGGCTCGGCGCCCAACATCACGTTTTCCAGCGCGCTCAGGGTCTCGACCAGCATGAAGTGCTGGTGCACCATGCCAATGCCGCAGGCGATAGCGTCTTGGGCATTGCGAATCTGCACCGGTTTGCCAAAGACCGCGATGCGGCCGCTATCGGCCGGGTGCATGCCGTACAACACCGACATCAGGGTGCTCTTGCCGGCGCCGTTTTCACCAATCAGGCCGTGCAAGGTGCCTCGCGCCACCGTGAAGTTCACGTCTACATTGGCCAGCACATCGCCAAAGCGCTTATGGATACCGACCATCTGCAAGGCAGGCAGCGTTGTTACCCCACCCACTTCGGCCGGGGCTCGCGACCTTATAGCTTGCAAGCGTTGTCGGCCATGAAGTCGGCCACTTTGATTTTTCCGCTGATGATGTCGGCCTTGGCGGCATCGACTTTCTTCTTCATGTCGGCGCTCACCAGCTTGGCATTATTGCTATCCAAGGCGTAGTCCACCCCGCCTTCTTTGAGGCCCAGAACCGACAGGCCAGGTTTGTGCGCCATCGCCACGTTATAGACAGCCACATCCACACGCTTGAGCATGGAAGTGAGCATGGTGCCCGGCTGCAAATGGTTTTGGTTGCTGTCCACGCCAATGGCCAGCTTACCCGCGTCTTTGGCGGCTTGGTAAACACCCATGCCGGTACCGCCCGCCGCTGCAAAAATCACATCAACGCCTTGCGCAAACTGGGCCTTACTGAGTTCGCCGCCGCGTGTGGGGTCGTTCCAGGCTGCGCCCGTGGTGCCGGTCATATTGGCCGTCACCGTGGCTTTGGAATTGGCGAACAAAGCACCTTGGCGGTAGCCGCATTCGAACTTGCGGATCAGCGGGATATCCATGCCGCCAACAAAACCGACCTTGCCACTCTTGCTGGCCATAGCCGCCATGACGCCAACCAAAAAGCTGCCTTCCTGCTCTTTGAAAACTACCGACTGCACGTTAGGCGCATCGACCACCATGTCCACAATCGCAAATTGCAGCTTGGGGAATTCTTTGGCTACTTTTTCAATGCTTGATGCCTGCGAAAAACCGACGCCAATAATCGGGCTGGCACCTTTTTCTGCCATGCGGCGCACCGCTTGCTCGCGCTGGGATTCATTGCTGATTTCAAATTCTAGGTATTTCTTACCGGTGTCTTTAGCCCACTTTTGCATGCCGTTATAGGCCGCTTCGTTAAAGGATTTATCGAACTTTCCGCCCATATCGTAGATAACGGCCGGCTCGGCCAGCGCAGGGATGGCAGCGACCATAGACAAGGCCAGCACGCCTACTTGGAAAACATGAGCAGTACGCATAAATAAAGTTCCTAGAGAAGAGGGATTCAATAAAGGCACGCCCGATGCACAGCGTGCCAAGCTTAGGTGCCACAGCGATCTGGCGCTTGCAAACCACGGTGGCAACAGTTCATCATACGTGAGCCCAAAGGCGCTCGCAAGCAGAGCGCGGACCAATTTTGCAGACGCTTGGTCTACACTCGACCAAGGGTCAGCGCAGTGAGCGCAGGCCTGCGCTTACTGCGCGCACAAACTTTGAAAGATTTTTCCATGGTGCTTGTTGCGGGATCAGCCAATCTGGATTTTGTAGTGCGCGCGCAGCACATTCCAGCGCCTGGCGAAACCGTGTTGGGCCGTGATTTGCAAATATTTCCCGGCGGCAAAGGTGCCAATCAAGCAGTGGCTTGCGCGCGGGCCGGTGGCGCACCTACCGCCATGGCGTTGGCGCTGGGGCGCGATGCCTATGCACAAGTGCTCATAGCGTCCTTACAAAGTGCTGGCGTGGCGCTGCATGCGCAAGCGTTTGACGATGTCGCCAGCGGCACTGCATTTATTTGCGTCTCCGATGACGCAGAAAACGCCATCACGGTCGCGCCTGGCGCCAACGCTCGCCTGCTGGCTGCGCATTTGCCAGCGCTCAATGCCTACCGTTTTTTGCTGATGCAATTGGAAATTCCTTTGCCTACGGTTATCGAATCGGCGCGCCTGGCGCGTGCGGCGGGCCTGCAAGTGGCACTCAATGCCGCACCGGCCCAAGCGCTGCCGCCCGATCTGCTTGAACTGGTGGATGTGCTGATCGTCAACGAAGGCGAGTTGCGCGCCATCAGCCAGGGCCATGGGAGCATTGTGGATGCCATGGCTACCTTGCCATGCCAGAGCGTCGTGGTTACTCTGGGCGCACGCGGCGCCGTCGCGCGCCAGGGTCAGGCCCTGCATTACCAAGGCGGCTTTGCCGTCCAAGCCGTAGATACCACCGGTGCGGGCGACACCTTTTGCGGCGTACTCATAGCGCAACTGGCCGCAGGGCAAGGCATGGCAGAGGCCCTTCATTTGGCGGGAGCTGCCGCCGCGCTGTCTTGCACCAAGCCGGGTGCCCAGTCCAGCGTTCCAGAAAACAGCGAGGTGCATGCCTTTTTAGCCGGGCACAGCGCGACCGATGTCTCGGCATTACAAAGCTACTGCGAGGTCAGGGCCTAAGGCCTTTTGCACCCAAGCCATGCCTATGCCTTCTGCCCGCCACCTGCTTATTTACGACACCGACCCCGGGGTTGACGACGCGATGGCCTTGTACTACGCCCTAGCGCACCCCGAGATTGAGCTGGTCGGCGTGACCACGACCTTTGGCAATGTGTCGGTGGTCCAGGCGGCTACCAACGCCTTGTATCTGTTAGCCATTGCAGGGCGCGGCCATATTCCGGTGACCCAAGGCGTAGCTGTACCCTTGGGCAAGCCCGGCGAAGAGCCGCCAGCCCATATCCATGGGGCGGACGGTTTGGGCAATCTTGGGCCGCGTGAAGCGCATGCTCTACGTCTGGACCCACGCAGTTCGGCGCAATTTATCGTGGATATGGCACGCGAAAAACCGGGCGAAATCACGCTGGTGGCGGTCGGGCCCCTAGGCAACCTGGCCCTGGCGCTGGAGATCGAGCCGCAATTGCCCAAGCTGCTGCGCGCCGTGGTCATCATGGGCGGCACGGTGATCGAGCCTGGCAATGTGTCGCCGGTGGCCGAGGCCAATATCTGGAACGACCCGCATGCCGCGGACCGCGTGTTTTGCGCCGGTTTTGCGCTCACTATGGTGGGTCTTGACGTAACGCACCAGGTGATATTACCCGTCACTATGTTCAAGCAACTGGCCGGGCACCACCGCCATATTGCCACCGACACCCTGCACCATGCTGTGGCCTTTTACGCTAACTTTTACAGCGACCTCTACCCCCATGTCGCAGCGATCCATGGCTGCTTTGGGCATGATGTGCTGGCCTTTGTCGCGCTGACCGACCCGCAACTTTTTCAGACCGAAACCGGCGCGCTGCGTGTAGCCGTGGACGGACTGGCCCAAGGCCAAACCATGCTAAAGCGCAAGTCCATACCCTATCCGCAAATCGGCTGGGAGGTGGCCCCCGCCACCGTGTGCATGCAGGTGCAGGCCGACACCTGCCGCCAAAAAATTGAAGCGGTTTTAATGCGTGATTGGTTAAGCCTATGAGTACCGAACTGCCCATCATTGACTTCGCGGCAGACGACGCGCCGCAAGCCTTCACCGCCAGCCTGCACGAAACCGGTTTTGCGGTGCTGCAAAACCATCCGCTGGCGCAGACCCTGATCGAAAGCATTTACAGCGAATGGGCCGGATTTTTCCAAACCGAGGGCAAGCATGCGTATGCACGCGACACCGCCGCCCATGACGGCTATTTCTCGCCCGCCGTCTCCGAGACGGCCAAGGGCTACCACCGGCGCGACCTGAAAGAGTTTTTCCATATTTACCCCTGGGGCCGATACCCGACGCAAGTCTCACAAGCGGCGCTGGACTATTACGCAAAGGCCAGCCTGCTGGCCCAAACCCTGCTTGGCTGGGTAGACCAACATTCCCCAGCGCAAGTGCGCGCTTTGTATTCCATGCCACTGCCGAGCATGTTGGACGGCAGCGACCACACTTTGCTGCGCGTACTGCATTACCCGCCGCTCTTGGGGGCCGAGGAACCAGACGCGGTGCGCGCAGCCGCCCATACCGACATTAACCTGCTGACCCTGCTGCCCGCCGCCACGGAGCCCGGCCTACAAATCCGCCGGCAGGACGGCAGTTGGTTGGATGTGCCCTGCGATTTCGGCCTCTTGATCGTCAACATCGGCGACATGCTGGCCGAAGCTTCGGGGCATTACTTTCCCTCTACCGTGCACCAAGTGCTAAACCCTAGCGGCGCAGACCGGGCCAAGCGCCGCATATCCTTGCCCTTGTTTTTGCACCCACGCCGCGAAGTGCTGCTGTCTAAACGCTACACCGTTGGCAGCTATTTCGATGAACGCATGCGCGAGTTGCGGGCTTTGGACAAATAAGTCAGAGACGCCCGGCCCGGCCATTGAGCCCAAGCAAAGGCCACAAACCGGCACTTTTGCGCGTTAGGCATTGGATAGCTTGACTTGTCAGTCTTGGCCTTACATAACCGATTCCATATAAAGTAATAGTAAAAATATAGTTTTCAGGATAAGAAAAACTCCCTACAGTCGCGCAAGTTTTGCTTTCGCCTGCGCGCGCGGCTGAAACCGGCGGGCCTTTGCGGGCCGGTGCGCACAACGCACAACGCTGGTTTGGCCCCACGCCGGCCCACACCATGTACCGATACACCGATTTCGACCGCCAGTTCGTCCACGCCCGCGCGGCCCAGTACCGTGACCAATTGCAGCGCCACCTGTCTGGCAGCCTGCCGGACGAGGCTTTCCGGCCCTTGCGCTTGCAAAACGGCTGGTATGTGCAGCGCTATGCGCCCATGCTGCGCGTGGCCGTGCCTTATGGCGAACTCAATAGCCCACAACTGCGCGCTTTAGCCCGCGTGGCCGGCGAGTTTGATTCCCCTGAAGCAGCTACCCTGGCCCATGCCCAAAGTACGCAGGACCAGATCGGCAGCGGCATCGCCCCGCGCCTGGTCACCAATTGCGGGCACTTCACCACCCGCCAAAACATGCAGTTCAACTGGATTCCCTTGGCCAAAAGCGCCGACGTCATGGAATTGCTGGCCAGCGTGAACTTGCATGGCATCCAAACCAGCGGCAACTGCATTCGCAACATCACTAGCGACGAGCGCGCTGGTATTGCGGTGGACGAAGCCGTGGACCCGCGCCCTTATGCCGAAGTGCTGCGCCAGTGGAGCACGCTGCACCCTGAGTTTGCCTACCTGCCGCGCAAGTTCAAGATTGCGATTACCGGCTCGGTGGAAGACCGCGCCGCCATCGCCTGGCACGATGTGGGTTTGCGGGTGCTGCGCAATGCCGCAGGCGAAGCGGGCTTTCAGGTCTTGGTCGGCGGCGGCATGGGTCGCACGCCGGTGATTGCCAGCGAAATCCGTGCGTTTTTGCCTTGGGACCAAATTCTCAATTACCTCGAAGCCATTGTGCGCGTCTACAACGCCTGGGGCCGCCGGGACAATATGTATAAAGCGCGTATCAAGATATTGGTCAAAGCCGAGGGCCAACGCTATTTCGATGAAGTCGAGGCCGAGTACCAGCGCATCCTGGCCGCGGGCGCGCAGCACACCATCCCGCAGGCCGAGTTGGACCGCATTAGCGCCTGCTTTATCGCTCCCGCCTTGGATACCGTGTCGCAAGCACAGCAAAACGCTGCGGAACATGCTTTAAGCGCGCTGGCACTGGAAAAACCAGAGTTCTCCCGCTGGCTGGCGCAAAACGTGGCCGCCCACAAGAATCCGGGCCTGCGCGCCGTCACCCTGTCCTTTAAGCGGCCAGGCCAGGCACCTGGCGATGCCACAGCGGGCCAGTTGTCCACCGCAGCGGATATTGCCGAGCGCTTTTCCGCCGGCGAAGTGCGCGTCAACCACGACCAAAATTTGGTACTGCCTTGGGTGCGCGTGGACCAATTGCCGCAACTGTGGCAAGCGGCCAAAGAGGTCGGACTGGCGCGGCCTAATATCCATTTGCTTAGCGACATGATTGCCTGCCCTGGCGGCGACTATTGCGCACTGGCCAACGCCCGCTCGCTGCCAGTGGCAGCGGCGATTACCGAGCGCTTTCAGGACCTGGACGAATTGTTTGACCTGGGCGAGATCGACCTGCACATCAGTGGCTGCATCAATTCCTGCGGCCACCACCACAGCGGCCACATCGGCATTTTGGGCGTGGACAAAGACGGCCAAGAGTGGTATCAGGTGACGCTGGGCGGCTCGGACGGCTCCGAGCTCAGCGGCCCGGCACGCGCCGGCAAAGTGGTGGGGCCCTCTTTTGCGGCGGCTGAAGTGGTGGACGTCATCGAGGCAGTGCTAGAGGTGTACAAAGACCAACGTGATGCCGGTGAAAACTTCATTGACACCTTGCAGCGCGTGGGTATCGACCCTTTTAAGGCAGCGGCCAACAGCGCCCGTTATGCCACCGCCAAACTGGCTGTCTGAGCAGCCACTAAGCCCTCGTAATCACCATGTCCCTAGCCACCGTAAAAACCACTTTTCAAATCCTGAGCGCTCAGCCTGGCGACCCGACGGATGCCACCCACGTGCGCGTCGCCAATGACGCCCAGGTGCACAGCTTGGCTTTAGAAGGCATCGCTTGCATCGAGCTCGATTTTCCGAAGTTCACTGACGGACGGGCCTTCAGCCAGGCGCATGTGCTACGCCGTCGCGGCTTTGTTGGCGACATCCGGGCCAGCGGCGATGTGCTGATAGACCAATTGCTGCAACTGCAGCGCAGCGGTTTTAGCAGCGCGGTACTTCGCGAAGGCCAGGACGCCGCCCACGGCGCGCGCTTGCTGGCGCACTACAGCGGCTTTTACCAGGGCGATGTGGAAAACCTGCCGCACTTCGCCCGCGCCGCCTGATAGCCCTGCTGCAGGCTTGGCCGGCGATTGCCAATAAAATGTTGCTTTGGCTTGCTATCACAGGCCTGCTCCCCCAACAGCCACACCCTTTTCCATGACCCATACCGTTACCGAAGCCTGTATCAAGTGCAAATACACCGATTGCGTCGATGTCTGTCCCGTGGACTGCTTCCGAGAAGGCCCCAATTTCCTGACGATTGACCCCGACGAGTGCATTGATTGCGCCGTCTGCATCCCCGAGTGCCCGGTCAACGCGATTTACGCAGAAGAAGATGTGCCGCACGACCAGCGCCACATGACGGCGCTGAATGCTGAACTAGCCAAGCTGCCGACCTGGAAAAGCATCACCAAGCGTAAAACGCCGCTGCCGGATGCGGAAGAGTGGAAAGACAAAACCGACAAGCTCTCCGAGCTGATCCGCTAAGTCCGGGCCGGTCGCAGCGCCCACCCCCAGACGCCCGCCCCTTGGCCGCTCCCTCCAAAATCCTTGAAATCGACGCCCTGGTCATTGGCGCGGGGCCGGTCGGCTTGTTCCAGGCCTTTGAGCTAGGCCTCTTGGGCGTGTCAGCGCATATGGTCGATGCGCTGCCCGAAGCCGGGGGCCAATGCATCGCGCTCTATGCCGATAAACCGATTTACGACATTCCCGGCATCAAAGTCTGCAGTGGGCGCGAACTGGTGGCACGCTTGCTGGACCAGGTTGCGCCCTTCAAGCCCACGCTACACCTCAATCAAACCGTGGACAGCATCGCCGCGCAGCCCGATGGCCGCTACTGCGTGGGAACCTCTAAGGGCCAAGCGTTTTTGGCCCGCAGCATTTTTATCGCCGGTGGCGTAGGCGCGTTCCAGGCGCGCAAGCTGCATCTGCCGGGCCTGGAGGCCTTTGAGGGCACGCAAGTGCATTACCAGGCGCAAGCGCTGGCGGACACACCGGGTAAATCCATCGTCATTATTGGCGGTGAACAAGCGGCACTGGAAGCCGCCGCCAGTGCCTGCGACGGCCAGGCGCGCAGCGTAACGCTGGTGCACCGGCGCGACGTGCTGCATGCGGACGCAGACACACTGGCGCGCGTTGCCAGCCATCGCGATAGCGGACGCTTGCGCTTTGTCGCCGGGCAGGCGCAGAGCTTCACAGGCAAAACGCGCCTGCACACGCTTTGCCTACTGGACGCCGACGAGCAGGAAATCGCACTCAAGCTGGATCAGTTGGGTGTATTTCTAGGCGTATCGCCCAAACTCGGGCCGATAGCCCAGTGGGGCCTGGCGATGGAGCGCAAACAGCTCAGCGTCGATACCGCCAGCTTCGCCACTAGCGAACCAGGCATCTTTGCCGTGGGCGATATCAACCACTACCCTGGCAAAAAGAAACTTATTGTGTGTGGTTTCCACGAGGCCACTTTGGCCGCCTTTGGCGCGATGCCATACCTCCGCCCCGGCGAAGCCGTGGCCCTGCAATACACCACGACCAGCACCAAACTGCATAAGGCGCTGGGGGTCGCGTAGAAGCTGCTTGCGTCCAGCGGCAAGTGCTATGGGACTATTGCACCATGACCTAGCCACCCACCTGGCCGCCAAGATTAGCGTCAGTATCCAGATTGACATACCATTTATCCGCCAAGCAATCAGCAGCCTGGTCATAGGTCAACACCGCAGCGCTCTAGGAAGTGGCCCGCTTTGGCCGGCCCGCTAAGGCCGCGATAGCTCAAGGTGTAATGCAATGTTCTGGTGGTTTTATCAGAGAACAAATTGTCGCGGCCGCACCAAAATGTGTTTCCATGAAGTTGCCCCTTCAATTCGACCTAAGTATCCATAGGATATCCCGATGAGACTCTGGACCACGATTTCGCTCTGCGCGGCAATTGCACTCGGCGCTTGCGGCGGGGGCGAGGGCGTTGCGCCGACTGTGCCCGTACAAGGCTCGGGCGTTCTCGTGGCGAGTGCGGCCCACTTGGACTTTGCCAATCAGGCCTACGGTACGCAAAGTGCGAGCAAGACCCTCACACTCAGTAACAGCGGACCTGGCGCCCTCACCATCAGCAGCATAACGGTCGACGGTGCGCAAAGCGGCGCCTTCATTGTCGATCACCAGTGCGGCAAAGTGGCTATCGGAGGCAACTGCGCCATCCTCGTGGGGTTCAAGCCCCTTGATTCCGGAGCAAATACTGCAAGCCTGTCCATCAATAGCGACGGCGGAACACAAACAGTCAACCTATCCGGGGCCGGCCTTGCTGCGCAAGTAACCATCCTGCCCAGCGCTGTTTCTTTCGGCAATGTATGGGTCAATGGCAACAGCGCGGCGCACGTGATGACGATCGTCAATACCGGCAGCGCGCCTCTACAGTTGGACTCGGTGACAGTCACAGGCAATACGGACGTCAGCGCATTCGGATACATGAGTTCCTGCGGTACCGCAGTCGCGGTGGGCGCATCCTGCCGGCTAAGCCTGAGTTTCAAGCCCACTACCGCAGGACCTCAAAATGCCACGCTAACCATTAGATCTAACGCACCCCGCACAAGTGCTATGGCGCTCAACGGCATGGGAGCGGCCCCGGGCGTGTCCTATCGCGAGCCGGACGGGATCAGCGAACTGCCTCGCGCAAGCGCCGACATCACAAAGTTGTTTTCGCTGGCCGGCACCTGGCAGCCTGTCGCGAACCAGTTTCTAAACGCGGACTACACCGGTACTATCGCCAATGTCATTGCAACGCCCTTCAGCGTGGACCCTTCGGGTCGGGACAGTATTGTGCTAAGCGGCTGGGCCAACAATGGCGGAAGGAACGCACAGCTAGTTCCGGTGAATCTGGCGATCGTCAAGCAGCAGGCAGACGGCAGCATGAAGGAATCGACCTTGGAGATGGTGACCGACCCGCGCACGAACGGAACCCAGGGCATCGTGGTCGCAGACTTCAATGGCGACGGCTTCCCGGATGTGTTTCTCGGTCCTTACAACGAGGATCCGCTCGTAGCCGCACCGAGCACGGTGCTGATGTCCAACGGCAGCGGGGGGCTGACCAAACAGGCGATCTCAGACAAGCTTTGCGCGCATGACAGCCAACTGGCGATCTACAAGGGTACTCCGACGGTCATCACGAGCACCACATGCGGAAAGGGTGATTCCGCGCCCTTCTACAGCTACTCGGGTGGCAGTTTGCAACTGAAGACGTTTCCCCTTTTGTCACGCTTTTGGGGATTGGGCATGAGCATAGCTCTCGATGAATTCCGAGGACCAGGACAATATGCGTTTGCCTTGGGCAACGCCTACTCTTTTCCTCTGGACATCCCCGAAGTTCGCCCAGCTCCTGGGTCCAAGGTGGCCTTCTATCCATTTGACGGCACTGACGTAGGCATACAGCCCATGCAGGTAATGGACGCCTATTTCAAGGCGCGCCCCCAGTTTGCGGGCATCACATCACTCTTTGGACTCGGTGTGACGCACACCTACCGCATACGCAACGAAGACTTCAATCACGATGGGGTACCTGACGCTATCGGATTTGCGTCGCTTTTCCCCCAACCCTACGCCGCGTTGCAGATGCTACAGAACCAGGGTACCGGGACGTTCAAGGATGTCAGCGATGAGTTAAATGCACACCTGGGGCTGTTCACAAACGAGTGGGACTACGGAACCCAAATCCGCGACATCGACGGCAGCGGGATCAGCACATACCTTGGCGGGACGGAGCACTTCTACAAGATCACGAACAACTCTACCAACCTGATCGTTGTCAACGATGGGACGGGACACCTCTACCCCGCCCTTGCGGACTGGTACGACACGGTGCGCGCGACCTTAAACCCTTATGTCGCCGCAAACATGAAGTCGCATCAATGTAATACCTGGGTTATGCGCTTCACGCCCTACAAGACGGCATCCGGAAAGTTCAACTTACTGGCCAATATCCGCTGCACGGCGCCACCGTCCACAACTGAGGTTCACGTGTTTGTGAACGTTGCGACCCAAATTGATCTCAAGACCATGTACACCCGAGCCATCACGGTTCAAAACCGCAATGGCAGCAAACGCATTCGGACCTTTGCGGGCGATGACGTAATCTACGCCGTAAATAACGGCGGCTACTGCACTGTCGATGGGGGTCTTGGGAAGAACACCGTCGTTTACTCCGGCCCGGCAAATAACTATCAGGTCACTAAGAACTCGAATGGCTCATGGCGCGTAGCTGATCAGGTCGGCAAGGATGGGACCGATGACCTGGTGAACATCCAATGGGTCGTCTTCACTGACCAGACACGAACGCTGAACTGATTTGGGTGGGGTCTGGCTGGACTCGGTGCTGGCTGCACTCACCACCACTAAACCAAAAAAATGCAACAGCATCTTGAGCACTACCCAGTGTCAAGCAAGTTCAAATCTCTTGGTGTGCCTAATGGTATGTAAAAACAAAAAAAAGCACCTAAGTGCTTGATTTGTATAGATACTTGGCGGAAACGGAGGGATTCGAACCCTCGATGAGGCTCTACACCCCATACTCCCTTAGCAGGGGAGCACCTTCGGCCACTCGGTCACGTTTCCAGTCGGGCGATTATGTCACGGTTTGCCGCAGGCTTAGTCGGCTGTGGGCTGGTCCAGGTCGAAGGCTTTGTGCAGGGCGCGCACGGCCAATTCGATGTATTTTTCGTCTATCACCACCGAGGTCTTGATCTCGGAGGTGGAGATCATCTGGATGTTGATGCCCTCTTCGCTCAAGGCCCGGAACATTTTGCTGGCGATGCCGACATGGCTGCGCATGCCGATGCCGACAATGGACACTTTGCAGATTTTGGTGTCGCCTTCCAGATCGTCCACGCCAAGGCCTGGGATAACGCTGGCGCGCAGCAGGTCCATGGTCTTGGCGTAGTCGCTTCGGTTGACGGTAAAGCTGAAGTCGGTTTTGCCATCCTTGCTGATGTTCTGGATGATCATGTCCACATCCACATTGGCCTGCGCCACCGCACCCAAAATCTGGTAAGCAATGCCGGGCTTGTCAGGCACGCCGCGCAAGGCGATTTTGGCTTCATCGCGGTTAAAGGCAATGCCTGAAACGATGGCTTGTTCCATGTTTTCGTCTTCCTCAAAAGTGATCAAGGTGCCGGAGGCGGCCTCTTCGTGAATATCAATATCCCAAGGGGTAAAGCTGCTCAGCACCCGCAGCGGCACGCGGTATTTGCCCGCAAACTCCACCGAGCGAATTTGCAGCACTTTGGAGCCCAACGAGGCCATTTCCAGCATTTCTTCAAAACTAACGGTTTTGAGGCGGCGCGCCTCGGGCACCACACGCGGGTCGGTGGTATAGACGCCATCGACGTCGGTGTAGATCAGGCATTCCCGCGCCTTCATGGCAGCGGCTACAGCCACCGCCGAAGTGTCGGAGCCACCACGCCCCAGGGTAGTGATGTTGCCTGCATCGTCTACACCCTGAAAACCAGTGACGATGACGACTTTGCCGGCGTCCAGGTCTGCGCGCACGCGGGTGTCGTCGATGGACTCGATGCGCGCTTTGGTGTAAGCGCTATTCGTGCGAATAGGCACTTGCCAGCCGGCATAGCTGACGGACTCTAGCCCCTCGGCCTGCAAGGCAATGGCCAGTAGCGCGCTAGAGGCTTGCTCGCCAGTAGAGGCCAGCATGTCGAGCTCGCGCTCGTAAGAGGAGGATGCTTTGGAAGGAGCCAGTTCTTTGGCCAGACCCAGCAGGCGGTTAGTTTCTCCGCTCATGGCGGAGGGAACTACCACCATTTGGTGCCCTGCGCGGTGCCATTTGGCGACCCGCTTGGCGACGTTGCGGATGCGTTCGGTCGAGCCCATGGAGGTGCCGCCGTACTTATGAACTATGAGAGCCATGGATGGTATCTGTACGAAGCTAAACCGACGGATTGTACCAATCGAGCACCCCATTGCTGCGCCGCACAAAGCCGTCTCCGACGCGGATATGCAGCTGGTGCCCGCGCGTGGTGCATGCGGCAATCTGCGCCAGCAATTCTTGCAATTGCGCGCTGCTGGCCTGGGTGTGGTGCACGCTGGCCAGCCAATGGCGCAACACATTGGCTTGGCGCGCAGTGGACAAAGTTTGCAGTTGCCCAATCGACGGGCTGCTACTTTCGGGGCTGCTCAGCGACAGCAGATCGGCCTGCCCCAGTTCAGTTAACAAACTTTGCGCCTGCGCCGCATGCGCTGCGCTGCGCGGCAAGGTGTCGGCGTAGTGCGGAATGATGGCGCGTAACACGGGCATCAACTCGACCCGCAGCCGGTTACGTAAAAAGTCGGTTTGCGCATTGCTGGGGTCTTCGATCCAGGGCAATCCTTGGGTATACAGCCAAATGCGAATATCCGCTGCACTGACCTCCAGCAAAGGCCGGGCGTAATCCACTCCATCGCGCAGCCAACGGGCCGGCATGGCGCTCAGGCCCGCCAGCCCTGCGCCACGGCTTAGGGCCAGCAGCAGCGTTTCCACCTGGTCATCCGCATGCTGGGCCAGCGCGACGGTGGCGCACGGGGGCTCGCTGTTTTCGGGAAGTGCAAAGCGGCGCAATGCGCCGTAGCGGGCCAGGCGGGCAGCGTCTTCGGGGCTTTGGCCGGCACGGGCATGGGCATCGACCCGAAATACGTGCAGCGGGAGACTCAGGCCGGCGCACACCGCCTGGCAGTGCTGCTCAAAATCTGCGGCGGCGGCTTGCAGACCGTGGTTGATATGCACCGCCAACACTTGCCCCGGCCAGCGTGCTGCGCAGGCATGCAAAAGTGCGGTGGAGTCCGCACCGCCGCTGTAGGCAATGGCTAGCGGCAATCGGGGTTCAAAGGCTGCAATCGCCGCGTCCAGCAGGCGGGTCATGGAGCTGCCAAGGCTTATTTGCCGCTGGCCTTGGTGTCGGTAAAACGGCCGTAGCTTTGCAGGCGGTCGTAGCGGCGGTCCAGCAGCTCTTTCACGCGCAAGTCGCTCACCTGCCGGAAAGCATCACCCAAAGCGCGCTTGAGGAACACCGCCGCCTGTTTGTGGTCGCGGTGCGCACCACCGACCGGCTCGCTGACGATTTTGTCCACCAGCCCCAAGGCTTTTAGGCGCAGCGCGGTAATGCCCAGCGCATCGGCTGCATCTTGCGCTTTGTCCGAGGTTTTCCAAAGAATGGAAGCACAGCCTTCTGGGCTGATGACCGAATAAATGGAATATTGCAGCATCACCACCTGGTCCGCCACCGAGATGGCCAGCGCGCCGCCTGAGCCGCCCTCGCCGATGATGGTGGTGATGATGGGCGCTTCTAGCTGGGCCATTTCAAAAATGTTGCGGCCAATGGCTTCGGACTGGCCACGCTCTTCGGCATCAATACCGGGGTAGGCACCGGGCGTATCCACAAAGGTAAAAACCGGTAGTTTGAATTTTTCGGCCAGCTTCATTAAGCGCAAGGCTTTGCGGTAGCCCTCGGGCTTGCTCATGCCGAAATTACGCAGGCCGCGCTCTTTGGTGTCGCGTCCTTTTTGCTGCCCTAGCACCATACAGGGCGTGCCGTTAAAGCGGGCCAGACCGCCGACGATGCTCAGGTCATCCGCAAAGTGACGGTCGCCGTGCAGCTCGATAAAGTGGGTAAAGATTTCGCTGACGTAGTCCAGGGTGTAAGGCCGCTCCGCGTGGCGCGCAATTTTGGTGATTTGCCAGGGCGTGAGAGTGCTGTAGATGTCTTTGACCAGCTGCTGGCTTTTTTTGCTAAGCTGCTCGATCTCGGCGGAAATATCCACCGCCGATTCGTTTTGCACATAGCGCAGCTCTTCGATCTTGCCTTCGAGCTCCGCAATCGGTGACTCAAAGTCGAGAAATGTTTTTTTGGCCAATTTCACCCTCCTCCAGGTTAATGCCCTGCCCCGAAACCCCGTTTGCTCAGTAGTTCACTGGCACCGGATCGAGCGAACGCCAAATATACCAAGTTGCCACGCTGCAATACGGCGCCCAAGCGGCGGCCACCTCGCGCGCGTCGCTCCGACTAACCGCTTCCCCCGAAAAATAGTTGCGGCTGATGCCGTTTATCAGTCCCACATCATCCAAAGGCAGGACATTGGGTCGCGTAAGGTGAAAGATCAAAAACATCTCCGCTGTCCAGCGCCCGATGCCGCGCACTGCCGTCAGTTCGGTGATGATGTCCTCATCAGACAAGTCCGTCCATTGGGTCACGCGCAACTGGTGGGTATCGAAATGCACTGCTAAATCGACAAGGTATTCCACTTTGCGGGCGCTCAGCCCCGCGGCACGCATATCGTCCACTTTGAGCTTGAGCACGCGCTTGGGCGTCATTTGCGGCACCAGCAGGGCAAATCGGTCCCACACGGTTTGCGCCGCCTTGACCGAAATTTGCTGCCCCACAATGCTGCGCGCCAGGGTCACAAAGGCGTTACCCCGGGTTTGCAGCGTTGCGTCTTTGAACTGCGGGATCAGGCGCTTTAACACCCGGTCTTTTTTCATCAGGTGTTTGCAGGCGTCGTCCCAAAAGTCGGGGCGCAGCAATTGCAAGGCGGGCTGGGCGGCGGTACTCATACCGTGGTCGCTTCCCAGCTAGTGCCCTGGGCTGAGTCTTTGAGCGCAATGCCTTGCGCCAACAGTTCGGCACGGATGGCGTCGGCGCGGGCAAAGTCGCGCCCCGCTTTGGCGGCCTGCCGCTCGGTGATCAGCGCTTCGATTTGGCTCGTATCCACCGAGCTGCCCGCGCGCAAAAACACTTCCGGCGGCGACTGCAAAAGTCCAATCACACCGCCCAATGCGCGCAACAAGGAAGACAGTTGCGGCGAATGGGTGCGATTGACCTCCGCAGCCAGATCAAACAACACGGCCACCGCCTCGGGCGTGCCAAAGTCCTGGTCCATCGCCGCCTTGAAACGATCCGCGTAGGGCGCATTCCAATCGATCTGCATCGCCTGGGCTTGGGGTGGTACCACTTGCAAACAGGTGTACAGGCGTTTGAGCGCAATGCGCGCGTCTTCAATATGCGCGTCGCTGTAATTGAGCGCGCTGCGGTAATGGGAACGAAGCACAAAAAAACGCGTGGTCTCGGCGTCAAAGCGCGCCAATATCTCTTGGATGGTAAAAAAATTGCCCAAGCTTTTGGACATTTTCTCGTTGTCCCGCGTCACAAAACCGTTGTGCATCCAATAGCGCGCCAAAGGCTTGCCGCTGGCCGCCTCACTCTGGGCGATTTCGTTTTCATGGTGCGGAAAGGGAAGATCGGCCCCACCGCCGTGAATGTCGATCGACTCACCCAGTAGCTGGCAAGCCATGGCCGAGCACTCGATATGCCAGCCGGGGCGACCGGGCCCATACACGCTGTCCCACTTAGCCTCTTGCGGCTCCAATTCCTTGGCAGCTTTCCACAACACGAAGTCCAGCGGATCGCGCTTGCCTTCATCGACGGCAACGCGCTCGCCCGCACGCAATTGGTCGATGGACTTACCCGAGAGCTTGCCGTAGCCCGCAAACTTGCGCACCGAAAAATTCACGTCCTGGTTACTCGCACGATAGGCATAGCCTTTGGCTTCCAGTGTTTGGATCACGCTAAGCATTTGCGGCACATAGTCAGTGGCCCGAGGCTCATGCGTGGGGCGCTCAATGCCAAGTGCATCGGCATCCCTGTGCAAGTTGTGCACCATGCGATCCGTAAGGGACCGGATGGTTTCGCCGTTGTCCAGCGCGCGGCGGATAATTTTGTCGTCGATATCGGTGACATTGCGCACATAAGTCACTTGATAGCCACTGGCCTTGAGCCAGCGCTGCACCACGTCAAACGCCAGCATCGATCGTGCATGACCCAGGTGGCAATCGTCATACACGGTCATGCCGCACACATACATACGCACATGACCGGGCTCTAACGGCGTGAAATCCTCCAGTTGCCCGGAAAAGGTGTTGTGAAGTCGTAAACCCATGGGAAGAAAAGTAGTCTCTCAGAATTTTGGGGCAGAACACACGCGCCGGTCAAAGCCTGTTGCAGGCCCCGCGCACCGGAACAGAGATAAAAAGCCCTCCGCTACAATCCCGCGCAGTATAAAGGCGGCACTTTCGTTGGCCTGCCATCTTTAAGAAATTGTTACGCCCTCACCATGCAAAAAAGTCTGCGTTTTGCTGTATGTCTGCTGTCATTTTTATTGACAAGCGTTCTGGCCGGCAAGGCATGGGCCGATGACTTCAGCGAGGTAGCCCAACTCAGCCGCGAGGGCAAGTTTGTCGAAGCGCTGGCCAAGGCTGAGGTCTATCTTAGTTCCCGCCCCAAAGATGCGCAAATGCGCCTGCTTAAAGGCTTGCTGCAACGCGATGCCGGTAAGCCGGCCGACGCCATCAGCACCTTCACGCGCATGAACGAAGACTTCCCAGAATTGCCCGAGCCCTATAACAACCTGGGCGTTATCTACGCGGATCAAAACCAGTTGGATAAAGCGCGCACCGCATTTGAAATGGCGCTGCGCACTAACCCCAGCTATTCAACAGCGCATGAAAACTTGGCCGACGTATATGGCCGCCTTTCCAGCGCGGCTTATAACAAGGCCCTGCTGATTGACCTGAGCAATGCCGCGGTAGCACCTAAACTGGCCTTGGTGCGGCAAATCATCACGCTTAATCCGACCAAACTCAGTGCCGCGCAGCTAGCAGCACTGCCTAAAGTGCAGCCCGCCCCGGCAGTGCCGGCCACGCAGGTGGCCATCGCCACTACCAAAGCCAGCCCCGAACCGGCGCGCGAACCCGCTCCCGCGGCACGCAAACCAGTGGACGATACCCCGCCAGCGCCAGCCAAATCGGCGACCACTAAAGCGGCGCCTGCCCCGCCGGGCGACACCACGGCCAACCGCGAAGTCGAACAAGCAGTGCAACGCTGGGCCACAGCCTGGAGCGACAAGGATCTCAAAGCGTATTTTGCAGCGTATGGCCGAGACTTTGATCCGGCGGGCAAACAGGGGCGCAATGCTTGGGAAGAGGAAAGGCGTGCGCGCATCGAAGGCAAAGCCAATATTTCCATCCAAATTACCGATTTGCAGACGCTGGTGCGTGGTAACACGGCGCTGGTCAAATTCCGCCAGAATTACCGCGCCAACGGTATTGCCATTTCTAGCCGCAAAACCTTGGAAATGGTGCGCCAGGGCGACAACTGGAAAATTATCCGCGAGGCGGTCGGTGGGTGATTTTTTGCATTCCCGCGCATCCCAGCCCCTGATCAACCCGAAACGGTGGCGCACCGGGCGCAGGGCCATTGCGTATCTGGGCTTGGCCTTGAGTTTAGTGATGTTCAATCTTGCGCATGCTGGCACCGCCATGGCCGCCAACACTACGGCTGGCCTATCCCGCGAGGACGGCTATTCAGAACAAAGACTTCTGGAAGTATTTGCATTGATGGCGCGCGGCCAAAGCCGCGAGGCCTTGGCCAAAGCAGAAAAATTGGTGCAGGACTACCCGCATTTCCAACTCGCGCAATTGGTCTATGGCGATTTGCTGGCGGCACGCACACGCCCTCTGCAAACCTTGGGCGATATGGCACCAGATGCCGCCCGCGCCGGTGCCTCCACCTTATCGGACTTGCGCGAAGAAACCAAGCAACGCATCGCTAATGTCAAAGAGCGCCCACCCGAGGGCTTTGTACCCAGCCAGTTTTTAAAAATGGCGCCGCAAACGCGCAGCGCCATCGCCATCGATGCGTCTCGCTCACGCCTGTATTTGTTTGAAAACACCACCAACGGCTTACAACTTAAAGCGGACTATTACGTTTCGGTGGGTAAAGCCGGCGTGTCCAAATCCCAAGAAGGTGACCAACGCACACCGCTCGGGGTCTATTTCATCAGCAGCCGGCTCGATCGCAAAACCCTCACAGACTTTTACGGGATTGGTGCTTTAACCCTGAATTACCCCAATATGCTGGACGTGCGGCGCGGCAAATCGGGTAGCGGAATTTGGCTGCATGGCACACCGCCCAACCAGTTTGCGCGCGCCCCCCATTCCACCGACGGTTGCCTGGTGCTGTCCAATCCGGATATACGCACACTCATAGAAACCACCACCGTGCGCAACACGCCGGTCGTAGTGGCATCGCAATTGGTCTGGAAGTCAGCCAAGCAGTTGGAAGACCCGGCGAAGTCCTTTGCCGCGACGCTGGAGAGTTGGCGAACCGCCAAGTCCTCTGGCGACATGAAAAAAACGCTGGCCTTTTACACACCGGATTTTTCTAGCTACGGCAAAAGCCTGGACCAGTTCACGCCCTTGCTCAAAGCCGAAATGAAAGCGTCCAAAGGCCGCAACGTAGAGCTGAAAGATGTGTCCTACTTTCAGTGGAGCGACTCTGCTGAAACCATGGTGGTGAGCTTTGGCGAAGTAAGCGCAGGCAAGCGTACCGGTATGCACAAGCGGCAATACTGGGTGCGTTCAAGCAATGAATGGAAAATATTTTTTGAAGGAGTGCATTGATGGGAATTAAATTAGCAAAACAAGCGCGCCGTGCTTTCATGGGACTTGCCATAGCGAGTGCATGGTGCCTGTATGCACATGCGCAGGCAGCACCCTCGGTGCAATTTCAAACCAGCGCGGGCGATTTCGTGATCGAACTGAATGCAGAAAAAGCACCTAAAACGGTTGAAAATTTTTTGCAATACGTGAACGACAAGCATTACGAAGGTACGGTGTTTCACCGCGTGATTGATGGCTTTATGGTGCAAGGCGGTGGCTTTACCGTGGCCATGGCGCAAAAGCCGACGCGCGGACCCATCCCGCTGGAGGCGGCCAACGGTCTGCGCAATGACCGGGGCACGATTGCCATGGCCCGCAGCGGCAACCCGAACTCGGCAACCGCCCAGTTTTTTGTCAACGTGGTGGACAATCCGGGCCTCAATGCGCCCCAACCCGATGGCTTTGGCTACGCCGTGTTCGGCAAAGTCAGCAGCGGCATGGAAACCATAGACAAAATCCGTACGCTGCCCACTGGTAATAAAGCCGGTATGCAAAACGTCCCCCTCACCCCTATCACCATTAACTCCGTCCGCATTCTTAAATAAAGCGAATCTTGCATGTCAAATCCTATTGTTGAAATTCATGTCGCCGACTACGGCATCATCGCGCTGGAACTTGATGCCGAAAAAGCACCCAAGTCGGTTGCCAATTTTTTAGCCTATATCGAGCACGGGCACTACGACAACACCATATTTCACCGGGTCATCCCCGGCTTCATGGTCCAGGGTGGCGGCATGGAGCCCGGCATGGTGCAGCGCAAAACCGCCAAGCCTATCGAGAATGAGGCCAACAACGGCCTGAAGAACAGCAAATACACCGTGGCGATGGCGCGTACCAACCAGCCGCACTCGGCCACCGCACAATTTTTTATCAACGTAGCGGACAACGGTTTTTTGAATCACACCGCCGAGACCACGCAAGGCTGGGGTTACACCGTGTTTGGCAAAGTGATAGAAGGTAAGGACCTGGTGGACAAAATTCAAAAAGTGGACACCGGCCATAAGGGCCATCATGATGATGTGCCCGTCGATGACTTGATCATGACCAAGGTTGTGGTCCGCTAACCAAGCGGCCCCGAAGCGCCATGGAAATCTGCGCGCCTGACCACTGGCACACAGTAGATTTCCTGTCAGACCTGCACCTGGACCGGT
Organism: Rhodoferax sp.; assembly: GCA_040400575.1. Taxonomy (GTDB): domain Bacteria; phylum Pseudomonadota; class Gammaproteobacteria; order Burkholderiales; family Burkholderiaceae_C; genus Allorhodoferax. Next base: position 234,706 of record JBBAPX010000003.1, on the reverse strand, counting down.
CTGACTCACCCACGCTGGCCGGCTTTGCGCACTACCTGCAGCACAGCCCGGCGCACGCCTTGATGGTGCTGGGCGATTTGTTTGAGGTGTGGGTGGGTGATGACGCACTTGCCCTGAGCAATGGCGTGGAGCAACAAGTGGCCGCGCTGCTGCTCCAAGCGTCGCAGCGCATGGATGTTTTCATTATGTGCGGCAACCGCGACTTTTTAATGGGAACTTCGTTGATGCATGCCTGTGGCGCGCAGGCGCTAGCAGATACCAGTGTTCTCCAGTTTGCGGGCCAGCGTTACCTTCTCACCCATGGCGACGCACTGTGCCTAAGCGACTCCGACTATCTGGCATTTCGCAAGCTGGCGCGCAGCCCCGCGTGGCAACAAGACTTTCTCAACAAACCGCTGGAAGAACGCCAGGCACTGGGGCGGCAAATGCGGGCGCAAAGCCAAGCCCACCAAGCGGCCACACGCCATTTAGGCGGCAGCGCATGGCATGACCTGGATACGCCCGCCTGTTTGGAAGTTTTGCAAAACGCGCAAGCCGACACCATGATTCATGGGCATACGCACCATCCAGATACCCACCTTCTGTCACCGGGTAAAACTCGCTGGGTACTGAGCGATTGGGATTTTGAAAACCAGCCGCCGCGCGCCGACTTACTGCGGCTGTCGCGGCCCGACGACGCGCATGGCTCAGTAGGCGGTAAACCAAGCTTGCAGCGCCTCAGTGCGCTGCAACTCAGCGTTTGAGCAAGGCCTTTAAGGTATTTTGCAAACGCCGCGCCCGATCCGGCGCATAGGCTGTTGCCAACACGCCGGCCACATCCTGCGTCCAGGTTTGCTGGGGCGAAGGGTCGTTGCGGCGGGTGAGTAATTGCAATTGCATCGCACGCCGCGCATCCATATGTTCGGCTGGCGTCGGTACTTCAGCTGCCATTTCTAGGCGCAGCAGCGCGTGTTGCCCCGCGTCCGCACTCGCGTCTTGCGAGAGCGCAGCCACCCAAGCATTGCGCCCCGCCGCTTGCACCCTTGAGCCGATCTCTTGCAAGCTGGGCAAGGCCTGCGCCTCGCGCCGTTCCCATGCGCCCAGCAACTGGGTCAGTGCCTCGCCATGCGCCTGCGCGGCAAGCTTCTTCAATGCCATCTGAGCGCTTTCCATAGCGTCTCTTTGGGCACGAAACGCCGCATCACCCAAGCGTGGCTGCGCGCCGGCATAGGCATCTGGGCGTGCAGCGTAACTATCGCCACGCGGTCCGGCGTCGCGCCGCGGGCTATCGCCAAATCGCGCGTCCCTTCCCGGGCCTTTACCGCCGGGGGCGCCATCCTTGCGATCACCCCATTTGCCCGGGCGCACTGGCGCGCTAGCTGCCTCGCGCTGCATGCCCGGACGGTCATCGCCACGCATCGCCACCACCGGCTTGGCTGCGGGCCGCACAGGTGCGGGTGCGACTATTGGCACTGGCAAAGCATCGCAAGCCGATTCCTGCGCCGGTGCGTCGGACACGCTGGCAGCGATTGCTGTCACAGCGGTTTCGTCGCCAGTTACCACGAGAGCGCTGTCGTGGCTAGCTGCTAGGCCCTCCTCCAAAGGTTCTTGCGCCCTTGGCGACAGGCTGTCCGCCGCTTGTGTCGCCGTCTGGGCTTGCGCCTCTTGTGCGCCTGCGGCACTCACCTCAGCCTGGGCCTGGGCCTGGCCTTGCAACGCCGCCTCCAGCGCCGCCATAGCTTTGCGGATCACATTGGCGTCGCCACCGGCATTGGCCGCCTGCAAGGCCTTGGACGCGTCCAGCACCATGCGGTCACGCTGGCCCAAAGCCGCCTCGGCGGATTCACGTTCTACGGTTTTGCGCTGAAAGGCATCGTCGATCGGTTTGCGAAATGCGTCCCACAGTTTTTGTTCCAAGCGCCGCTCTAGCGGTACCGCATGGGCTTGGGCCTGCCAGCGTTGTTGCAGGGATTTGACCGCGTCAATGCGCAGCGCCGCCGCCGCGCCTAAGACTTTGGCCTCTTCGATCATGGCCTGGCGCAATTGCTCGCTTTGGGCCTGCAAAGTCTCCAACGGCTCGGCGGCGTGGGAAATAGCCGCCTTCCACAGGGGCTGCAATTCGGCAAAAGCCTTTTCGCCCAAGTGACCGGCGTTGCGCCAACGGTCACCGAACTGATGCAGGATGCGGCTAAAGCCTTTCCAGTCTTCATCCAGAGCCGTACGGTTGGCTTCTGCCCAGGTTTTCACTTCTTCAATCAGGGCCAGGCGCTGTTGGCGGTGCTCCAAGGCATCGGCTTTGAGCTTTTCCAGCCAGGCTTCCACCACTTTATGTGCCGCATTGCAGGCTTCGTCAAAGCGTTTCCACAAGCCATGATTGGACACACCGCCCTGGTCGGTTTGTTTCCATTGCTCACGCATGGCACGCAGGGTTTCCTGCAACTTGCGCCCGCCCAGCGATTGGCCTTCTGGACGCTTGAGCAGGCCCTCGGCCTTGATGACTAATTCTTCGCGCAGCTGATCAGCCCTCCAGCGCTGCCAGCCCTCCAACTCGCCAGCAGCAGCCAGCGCAGCCTGGGCTTGTGCATCGAGTTTTGCATCGATCAATCGGCCAAACTCTTTGAGCGCCTGGCGCAAGGCATTGGCCGCGCCCGCGCTGGCTTTACCGTGGCCCTGACCCACCTCGGCTTCGAGTTGGGCCAAGACTTCGCGGACTTTGGCCTGCGCCGCCTCGCGCTGCGCCGGGTCGGCTACAGGTTTGGCTGGCTTGGCAGCGGCCTGCGCCTGCTGGCGCTCCGCACGCAAGGAATCTGCCCATACTGCCACCGCGGGCAGTGGCGCCTGTGGGTCTTGCGCGGCCAGTACGGTTTGGGCCAACACGGCGTCAAAAGCCTCCCAGACCACCAGCAATTGCGCCTTGGCCGTGTCAAGCACGGGTGCAAACTTCATATCGACACTGGCCCAGCCAGCATGCGCTACCAGTTGGGAGGCCTGGGTTTGCCAATGGTCCACGTCGGTCGACAAGGCGCCGCGCGCGGCCTGGGCATCCTGCCAAGGCTTGGTAGACATCACTTCAATGCGCTGCGCCAGCAGCACTGCAGCCTCGCGCTGCACCTGTGCCTGGTGCTGTAAGTCCTCGATCAGGCGCACGCGCTCGGCCAATTGCAATTTGATGCCAGCCAGCGGCTCGCGGCTGAGCGGCGCTCCGGCCTTGGCGGCGTCGCGCTGCCAAGCCAAGGCGTCAGCAATGTTCAATTTCGACAAATCCAATAAGGTGCGGGCCTTGGCCTCCCATTCGGCAGCGATAGCTTCCTGGGCCTTTGCCCGTTTGGCGTCGTCTAGGCGTTCGCGCAGGAGTTTGGCTGCGCCTTTGTCCCGGGTACTGAGCTCTCGGTACACCTCGGCCACTGCTTCATGTGCCGGATCGCTAGCCAACCAGTCTTTGACCCGCTGCGACCGTTCGCCCGATGTCGGCGCAGAGAAGGCGCCGCCGGTGATGGCGTCCCAGTGGGCGATGTCATGGGTCTTGTTGGATGCAGTCGTCGACACGTGGAGCCTTGCTAAATTGAAAAAAAGAAAATGCGGCACCAAATGCCGCCAAAAGGGCGCAATTGTCCTTCAATGCGGCACCTTCAGGCAAGGCGTCACCAAAATTTGGCGTAGAGAGCCGAAAAGTCGGTGCTTGCATGGCACGGACCGCGGCCGCGCAGGGAGCCCAAGGAGAGGCGAGCCGGTACACTCGGTGTTCGCATTACGCTTGTGTCACTAGCCAACTACCGTCCTGACCTTTGCCCAAAAGGCTCGATAAAGCGAGCCCGCAGACCCGCCCTAGCCCACAGGCGCCGCTTTGTGCCCCTATCGCGCAACGATCGCCCCCTCCCGCCGGGCCTCATGAAAGCGGGAACGCCACTAAACCAGGAGTCGCATGAACCCAGCCCAAAGTCTTCGAAAATCGCTATCCGTGGTTGCCGGCGACATCGTCCACGGTTTTATGGAAATCACGCATAACAGCTTCGCGCTCGTGGGCCTGGCTGTGATGTTTTTCGGACTCACTATCGGATTGCAGCCGGATCTACGCCAGGCCGGCCAGTTGCAATTGATGGAGTGGCTGCAAGAACATCAAGAGACTTTTTCCAGCCTGGTCACCGGCACCGCCACAGACCGCGTCACAGTTATGGACCCCAAAGACCTGCCCAAACCGCTGAGCGCCGTGACCCAATGGTTAAGCCGCAAGTACAACATCGCACCCGAGCCCATGGCAGCTTTGGTGTCCGAGTCTTTTGCAGCTGGCGCAAAGGCCAAGATCGACCCATTGCTCATACTGGCCGTCATGGCCGTGGAGTCCGGCTTTAACCCGATCGCGCAAAGCCCCATGGGCGCGCAAGGCCTGATGCAGGTCATGACCCAGGTCCATAGCGACAAATACACCCGCTTTGGCGGCACGCTGGCCGCCTTTGATGCCTTGTCCAACGTCCGAGTAGGCGTAAAAGTTCTACAGGAATGTATTGCGCGCGCGGGTTCGGCAGAAGCTGGACTCAAGCTGTATGTTGGCGCGGGAAACTTGGAAGGTGATGGCGGCTATGCCGGCAAGGTGCTGGCGGAGCAAACGCGATTGCAAGCCGTTTTCAGCGGGCGTCCAGTGCCCTTATTGGTACCTTCTACCGAGACCCCGCCCGTGATTTTGCAAGGCGATGGCCCAGCCGCTGTCGGGGCTCTCAACAACGCCCAACGTGAACCTTAAACCTGAACACTAAAATCACCAGCAACCCGCCGTGCCATTACCTTCCGAGCACGCCGGGTACCTAGACCCAGGCAGGATTGGAAGTTTCCGGGTTACCCACCCAAAGCCACTAAGCCGCAGCGCCTGCCATCGTCAGCGCTGTATTGGACCATTTCATACAAACTAGAGGACTGAGACATGTACCACCGCAATATTTTGATCGAGCAAACCGATCCCGAACTCTGGGCCGCCATACTGGCTGAAAACACCCGGCAGGAACACCACATTGAGCTGATTGCCAGCGAAAATTACGCCTCTCCTGCTGTCATGGCGGCCCAAGGCAGCCAATTTACCAATAAGTATGCCGAGGGCTACCCCGGTAAGCGTTACTACGGTGGCTGTGAAAACGTGGACGTGGCAGAGCAGTTGGCAATCGACCGCGCTAAACAACTTTTTGGCGCGGATGCGGCCAATGTACAAGCCCACTGCGGCGCATCGGCCAACGTGGCCGTGTTTCTGGCCTTCCTCAAGCCTGGCGACACCATCATGGGCATGAGCTTGGCCGAAGGCGGACATTTGACCCACGGCATGGCCCTCAATATGAGCGGCAAATGGTTTAACGCCGTCAGCTATGGCCTGGACGCCAACGAAGCCATCGACTACGACGCGATGGAGCGCAAAGCCCATGAGTCCAAACCCAAACTCATCATCGCTGGCGCCAGCGCTTATTCGTTGCACATCGACTTTGCGCGCTTTGCCAAGGTGGCCAAAGATGTAGGCGCGATATTCTTGGTAGATATGGCGCACTATGCCGGCCTGATTGCCGCTGGGCTCTACCCCAACCCGGTGCCGCATGCTGACGTGGTGACTTCCACTACCCACAAGAGCCTGCGCGGCCCGCGTGGCGGCATCATTTTGATGAAGGCCGAGCACGAAAAAGCCATCAACAGCGCCATGTTCCCCGGCCTGCAGGGCGGCCCGCTGATGCATGTGATCGCGGCCAAAGCCGTGGCCTTCAAAGAAGCGCTGGGCGATGGCTTTAAGGCCTACCAGCAGCAGGTGCTGACCAATGCCGACGTCGTGGCAAAAACCCTGACCGAACGCGGCTTGCGCATTGTCAGCGGCGGCACACAGAGCCATGTCATGTTGGTTGATCTGCGCTCCAAGAAGATCACGGGTAAAGACGCTGAGCGCGTGTTGGGCGACGCCCACATGACAATCAATAAAAACGCCATCCCTAACGATCCCGAAAAGCCGATGGTGACCAGCGGTGTACGTATCGGTACCCCGGCGATGACCACGCGCGGCTTTAAGGACGAGGAAGCGCGCGCTACCGCACACCTGATCGCTGACGTACTGGACAACCCACACGATGCGGCCAACATCGCTGCGGTGCGCGCTAAGGTGCATGCGCTGACCGCCCGCTTTCCGGTTTACGGCTAAGCCCGGTGAAGTGCCCGTTTTGCAGCCATTCGGAAACCCCTGTGGTAGAAACCCGCATGGCCGAGGACGGGGACTTCATCCGCAGGCGGCGCCAGTGCGGCGCCTGCGAAAAACGCTTTACCACCTACGAGCGGGCCGATGTCAGCTATCCGGTGGTGGTGAAAAAAGACGGACGGCGCATTGATTTTGACCAAAACAAAATCGTCGGCTCCATGAAATTGGCCTTGCGCAAGCGCCCGGTCAGCACCGAACAAATCGACAGTGCCATGGAGCGCATTCAGGAAAAACTGCTGACCTCTGGTCTGCGCGAGGTGTCGTCCACCCGCATTGGTGAACTGGTGATGCGCGAACTTAAAAAACTGGACAAAGTAGCCTATGTGCGGTTTGCCAGCGTGTACCGCAGTTTTGAAGACATTGATGAATTTAAAACCCTGGTTAACGAGGTCAACAATTAAGCCCGCTGCGGCTTGATTGCCAATCGTCTGCGCACCGTGCCGCATATTGCCCATGCTTTGCGTCTGGCCCAATCAGCGCTTTTTCTCACTTCGCCCAACCCGCGCGTAGGTTGCGTGCTGGTCGATCCGGTAGGCCAGGTGATCGGCCAGGGCTCTACGCAGATGGCGGGCGGGCCCCACGCCGAAATCATGGCGCTGCAAGACGCACAAGCCCACGGTCACAGCACCCAAGGCGCTACCGCTTACGTCACACTGGAACCTTGCGCGCACCAGGGCCGCACCGGGCCCTGCTGCGATGCGCTGGCTTACGCTGGCATTGCGCGCGTGATCGCGTCCTTGCAAGACCCCAACCCGCTGGTCGCAGGCCAAGGCTTTGCCAAACTACGCGCTGCGGGCATTGCGGTGGAAGTGGGGCCCGGCGCCACGGAATCACGCGAACTCAATATTGGATTTTTCAGCCGCATGCAGCGGCAAAGGCCCTGGATGCGACTCAAGGTCGCCGCTTCCCTCGATGGTGTGACGGCTTTGGACAATGGGCAAAGCCAATGGATCACTGGCGCACAGGCGCGCACCGACGGCCATGCCTGGCGTGCGCGCGCCTGCGCGGTGCTGACCGGCGTAGGCACGGTGCTGCAGGACAAGCCGCTGCTGGACGTGCGCCATGTGCAAACGCTGCGCCAGCCCATGCTTGTCATTGTGGATAGCGCTTTGCAAACGCCGCCCGATGCCGCTTTGTTCGGTCCGCGGCGCAAGGTGTTAATTTATGCCAGTCAGCCCCATACGGTGCGCGAAGCTGCGCTGCGCGAGGCTGGGGCCGAGCTTGTTTATTTGCCGGGACCTGCGGGAGAAGGCGAGCAAACCGCCAAAGTGGATTTGCAAGCCATGGTTCAGGACCTAGCGCTGCGCCAATGCAATGAGGTGCATATCGAGGCCGGTCACAAGCTCAATGGCTCGCTGCTGCGCGCCGGGCTGGTCGATGAAATGCTGGTGTACCTGGCACCGCTGTGGCTGGGCAAAGGCGCAGGCTTGTCCAACTTTGGGCCCTTGACGGAACTAGCCCAAGGACTGGCACTGGATTTTGAAAGCGCGCAGCGTATTGGGCCGGACTTACGCATCCTGGCGCGCGTGCAAGGCAGCGCAGACTTTTAATCTTTTTTAGAGGGATTTATGTTTACAGGCATCATCACCGGCGTAGGCCACATTACGCGTATCGACAATTTGGGTGCTAGCCAGGCCCACGGCAAACGCTTGTATGTGCAATGCCCCCAAGGCTATCTGGATGACGCTGGTTTGGGAGACAGCATTGCTGTTAACGGCGCCTGTATGACGGTCACCACCTTGCAGCAGGATGCGCAGGCCCCTGTATTTACGCTGGACATCTCCGCCGAATCACTGGATAAGACGGCTGGTTTAAATACGGTCGGCGAAGTGAACCTGGAAAAAGCCCTGCGCGCCAATGATCGCTTGGGTGGACACCTGGTCTCCGGCCATGTCGATGGCATCGGTGAGGTAACCCATTTCGCAGCGGTGGGCGAAAGCTGGGAGCTGCGCATAGTGGCGCCGCGGGCATTGGCCAAATACCTTGCCTATAAGGGCTCGATTACCGTCAACGGCGTCAGCCTCACCGTGAACCGCGTCAATGACTCGAGCGCCGGATGCGAGTTCAGCATCAACCTAATTCCCCACACCATCAGCAACACCGCACTGCATCGCCTGGCACCTGGCGTACGGGTGAACCTAGAGATCGATGTGATTGCGCGCTACGTGGAGCGCATGCTCAGCTTGGGCGCGCAAGCGGACAACTAATTGACGCCCCCGCGCAGCGCTTGCGCTGCGCTGACACTGGCCTAGAACAAAAAGCCAGTGGAGAACACCTGCTCGGACATCCATACCGAATGGTCGGCAGTACCCTGGTACACCGGCACTCCACGCAATGCGCCGTAGGCAAATTTTTGCGTGGCCTCCAAATAAATGCTTTTAAATATCCGGTAGCGCACACCCACCTCGGCACCGGCGGTCCAGCCATTGACTTGCCACCAATCATGGCTGTCAAAGCAGCAAACGCGATCGCCCTTAGGACCCACTTCATTGGGATTTCCAAAAATCGTGTTGTCTGCATGCGGCAGCAATAGGCCAGCGCCCAGACGGCTGATGAGTTGCCATTCGCCGGGTTCCCGCTTGGGGCCGTGCAGATGGTGGAACCACACGGCGTTAAGCATGAGGTGATTGAAGCCATTGTGCAGCGCGTAATCGAAGGTCGGTAGTCCCAGCACCATCGGACTGGTAACGGGAGCGTGATTGACGGTGCCGCTGACACGCACTGACTGGCCAGCGTCGGTGTTGTATTTGCTGTGATCGTAGTTGAATTCAATAGCAAAGGTTTTCTCTGGATTTAGAAAATAACCGATGCGTACGTTTTCCTGCGGCGACGTGAAATCCAATTTGAAAAGCGAATTCACCGCGTCACTTACCGTACCAGGGTAATCACTGGCATTGACCCGGTGCAGGGTGAAGTCATTACCCAGGCTGGGCTGGGACACATGGATGTCCGAAGACGCATATTGCTGGCGGCCGTAACCCCAGGAGAAATACCACTTGCCCTCATTCTTCAAGATGTCGTCGAAATGGGCGGCGAGCGCATCGGGCGCAGTAAGCGTGGCGCTAACCTCAGCGGTCTTTTGCGCAGTTTCCTGGGCCCACGCCGGGCCGTATAAGACGCTAGCCACGATAGCCCCGCAAAACAGGCTGCGGGCGGGTATTGATTTCATGGCGTACTTTCAAGGACAAGGCGAATTTTAGCCCTTGGCTAAATGGGGCTAAGCCAGATGCAACAAGGCTTAGCGGGGTTTACCCTTGGCTGGGCGTGTTGTCGCCTTGATGCCCGCGCGCGGGGGCAGACCGGTGTGCTGGGTCAGAAGAGTGCCGGGGCGTGGCGCTTTACCCGCCAGATTTTTACCGGCCAAGGGAGTGGAGTTTTTGCGTCGTGCGCTCTCGTAACTGCCGCCAGTCAAGGGCTGAAAGGTGGGGATTAAATGGTGTTTGCCATTGCCGACCAAGTCGGCACGGCCCATGGATTTGAGTGCTTCGCGCAACAGCGGCCAGTTATTCGGGTCGTGGTAGCGCAAAAAGGCTTTGTGCAAACGCCGGCGCTTTTCGCCGCGAACGATGTCAACGTTTTCCTCGTCACTTTCCGCCACCCGGCGCACTTTGCGCAAAGGGTTGCGGCCACTGTGGTACATCGCAGTCGCGGTAGCCATTGGGCTAGGGTAAAAAGTTTGCACCTGGTCGGCGCGAAAACCGTTTTTCTTGAGCCAGACCGCCAAATGCAGCATGTCTTCATCGCTGGTGCCCGGGTGCGCGGCAATAAAGTAAGGAATGAGAAACTGCTTTTTCCCCACTTCGGCGCTGAACTTGTCGAACAGAGCCTTGAACTTGTCATAGCTGCCGATGCCCGGCTTCATCATTTTGGACAAAGGACCTTGTTCGGTATGCTCAGGCGCGATCTTCAGGTAACCGCCTACATGGTGTTGTACCAGCTCTTTCACGTATTCCGGACTCTTCACAGCCAGGTCATAGCGTAGGCCCGAGCCAATAAGAATTTTTTTGATGCCTTTGAGGGCGCGGCCCCGGCGGTACATCTTGATCAAGGGGCCATGGTCAGTGCTCAGGTTCTGGCAGATGCCAGGATACACGCAGCTTGGTTTTCGGCAAGCCGCTTCGATCTCGGGCGACTTGCAGCCCAAGCGGTACATATTGGCGGTGGGGCCGCCCAAGTCGGAGATGGTGCCGGTAAATCCTTTCACCTTGTCGCGTATGTCTTCGATTTCCTTGATGACAGAGTCTTCCGACCGGCTTTGGATGATCCGACCTTCATGCTCGGTAATCGAACAAAACGTGCAGCCACCAAAACAGCCGCGCATGATGTTGATGCTAAAACGGATCATTTCCCAGGCCGGAATTTTGGTGGCACCATCGTGGCTGCCGATTTCATCGGCGTAGTTGGGATGCGGGCTACGCGCATAGGGCAGGTCAAACACCATGTCCATCTCAGCAGTCGTCAAGGGTATAGGCGGCGGCGTGATCCACACGTCGCGCGCCGTAGCGCCCTCTCCATGGGCTTGCACCAAAGCGCGGGCGTTGCCGGGATTGGTTTCCAGATGCAGCACGCGATTGGCATGGGCATAGAGCACCGGATCGCTGCGCACCTGCTCATAACTGGGAAGGCGGATGACAGAGCGTTCGCGCGGCGGCACTTTTAGCTTGCCGGCAAGCGCCGGATTGGGCACAAACACCATGGCTTGTGCTTGGGCGCCCAGCTTGGACGGCGCCTTAGCGGTGCTCGCAGCGCGCTTGGACACACCTTCTTGTTCAGCGGCCTGGGCCACTTGCGCGGCTTCGTCGTCGCGGGCGCAAGTGGCGCCGTTCTCAATGGCCAACTCAGAGGTCGTCATATAAGGGTTGTAGTGCGCCTCTACCCTGCCCGGTAGATCCACGCTGCTCGAATCGATTTCGATCCAGTCCTTGCCGCTGGGGTCATCCGGGCGGCGCACAAAAGCAGTGCCGCGCACATCGGTTATCGACTGCACCGGCTCGCGCCCGGCCAGACGGTGCGCGATCTCTACGATGGCGCGCTCGGCATTACCGTACAGCAGCAGATCGCATTTAGCGTCCACCACAATGGAGCGGCGCACTTTGTCGCTCCAGTAATCGTAATGCGCGATGCGGCGCAAGCTGCCCTCGATACCCCCCAAAACAATCGGTACCTCTTTGAAGGCTTCCCGGCAACGCTGGCTATAGACGATGGCGGCACGGTCCGGGCGCTTGCCGCCTATGTCCCCCGGTGTGTAGGCATCATCACTGCGGATCTTGCGATCGGCGGTATAACGGTTGATCATGGAGTCCATATTGCCGGCGGTCACACCCCAAAACAGATTGGGTTTGCCCAATACCTTGAAGGGCGCAGCGCTATTCCAGTCCGGTTGGGCGATGATGCCCACGCGAAAGCCCTGAGCCTCGAGCATGCGGCCTATGACCGCCATGCCAAAGCTAGGATGGTCCACATAGGCATCGCCAGTGACGAGGACAATATCGCAGCTGTCCCATCCCAGCTTGTCCATCTCGGCCCGGCTCATGGGCAAAAAAGGCGCGGTGCCAAAGCGCGCGGCCCAGTACTTGCGGTAGCTGCCTAGCGGTTTGGCGTCGCGCGCAAAGTGGGATACATCTAGGGGAGCATTCATCGGTGGATTTTAGCTTTGCGCCTAGAATCGAAATTGGTCCCCGGTGCTGTCACCCCGGGGGATGTCCTTCCATTTCAAAGGTTGTTCCATGAAAAAACTGTTATTGGGCCTTGCCGTCCTGTCCCTGCTGGCCGCGTGCGGCAAAAAAGAAGAAGCACCAGCCCCGGCTGCATCTGCACCGGCTGCTGCCGCACCGGCTGAACTGAAAGTCGCGATCGACCCGACGTACGAGCCCTTTACCTTCAAGACCGCCGATGGTCAGCCTACCGGTTTTGACGTGGACATTGCCAACGCCCTGTGCGAGCAAATCAAACGTAAATGCGTTTTCGTAGAACAAGTCTGGGACGGCATGATCCCGGGTCTGAACGCCAAAAAATACGACGTGATCATTAGCTCCATGTCGATTACCGACGACCGCATGAAGGAAGTCGATTTCACTGACAAGTACTACAACACGCCTAGCCGCATCGTGTTGAAGAAAACCATGAAATACACCGACCCAGCCTCCATCAAGGGCAAGAAAATCGGCGTGCTCAAAGGCTCCACCCAGGAAGCCTATGCCATGGGAGAACTCAAGCCCGCCGGTGTGGTAGTCAACTCCTATGAAGCCCAAGACCAGGTCTACCTGGACATCAAATCGGGCCGTTTGGATGGCACGGTAGCCGACTTTATGGAAGCGACCGGCGGATTCCTGAGCAAGCCCGAAGGCGAAAAATACGCCTTGGCCGGACCGGACCTGAAAGAGCCGAAGTACTTTGGCTATGGCGCAGGCATTGCACTGCGTAAGGGCGAAGATACGCTCAAGGGCGAGCTCAATGCCGCTATCAAAGCCATTCGCAGCGACGGCAGCTACAAGACTTTGAACGACAAATACTTTGCCAAGTTCAATATCGACGTTTACGGCGAGTAAAGACGCTTAGGGCCGCAGCGCCCTATGCACTGGCGCCTGCGAAAGGCGCCTGTATCCCGCCCCACAGGCACACCGTGCACACCGGTGTGCCCTTTTTTTGCCTATTTTTCCGGCCGGGCCTCAGCTCTAAGGCTTTTTCGCGGCACACTGCACGCTGATGAACGCGTATTACTTCAGCATTTTGCAAGGCTCACTGATGACGGTGGCCGTGGCACTGGCTTCGCTGCTGCTGGCCGTGTTGTTCGGGCTGCTGGGCGCGGCGGCGCGCTTGTCACCCAACCGGGCGGCCGTGGCTGCCGGTACGGTTTACACCACGGTGGTTCGCGGGATACCAGACCTGGTGCTGATGCTGCTAGTTTTTTATGGCGGCACCATGGGCCTCAATTACCTGGTGACGGCCATGGGCAGCGAGGGATCGGTGGATATCAACCCCTTTGTGGCCGGAGTACTGACCCTGGGCTTTATTTACGGTGCCTACATGACCGAAACCTTCCGGGGTGCTATTTTGGCCATACCACGCGGCCAGTCGGAAGCGGCGCTGGCTTTTGGCATGGGCCGCACGCAAACGTTTTTGCGCATCATCGCACCGCAAATGGTGCGCTACGCCCTGCCTGGCTTTACCAATAACTGGCTGGTGCTGATCAAGTCCACCGCGCTGGTCAGCCTGATCGGCTTGCAGGAAATGACTTATATCGCCAAGCAGGCCAGCGCCGCCACCCGCTCACCCTTCGAATTTTTCTTGTTTACCGCCGCGCTGTTTCTGTTGTTTACCAGCGCCTCGCTGTGGGTGCTGCGCCACCTGAACACACGCTACAGCCTGGGTATCCGGCGGGTAGCGCTGTGAGTGAGGCTAGCGCATGAAGTGGGACGTCATCTTTCAGCCCCAAAACCTGGCGCTGTACGGCCAAGGCATCCTAACGACGCTGCACTTGCTGTTTGCCAGCCTGGCGATCGGCGCGGTACTGGCGCTGGCGTTTGCGTTGTCGCTGACCAGCCGCTGGCGCGTGTTGCGCGCCGTGGTGGGCGCCTATACCTATGTGGTGCGCGGTACGCCGCTGCTAATTCAGGTGTACCTGATTTATTACGGCCTGGGCCAATTGGAATGGATTCAAGCGCGCTGGGATGAACTCTGGCCCTGGACCTATTTCAAAGAACCGTTTTTCTGCGCGCTGCTGGCCTTTAGCCTGAACACTGCTGCCTATACCGCCGAGATGCTGGCAGGCGCAATCCGCGAAACCAGCGCAGGCGAGATCGAAGCAGCGCAGGCCTACGGCATGGGGCCGGTAGCGATTTTATGGCGTATTGTGCTGCCCAGCGCCATGCGCCGCACCCTGCCCGCCTATAGCAATGAAGTAGTGATGATGCTGCAAAGCACCAGCCTGGCAAGCGCCGTACCCAGTATGCTAGACCTCACCTCGGCGGCCAGCCGGGTGTATTCCAAGTATTACTTGCCGTTCGAGGCCTTTTTGTTTGCCGCCGGCATTTACCTGTTGGCCACCTTTGCGCTGGTAGGGATTTTCCGGCTAGCGGAGCGGCACTTTCTGGCGTATCTTGGGCCGCAAAAGACTTAAACACTGATGCCATGCAAGCCCAAAACCACTTACTCCTATCACCCAGCCTGGGCACGCAGAAGACGCTGACAAGTTTTCATTTCGGCCAAAGAGGTACAGGTCCCAAAATTTACATCCAGGCCAGCCTGCACGCCGAGGAGTTGCCGGGCATGCTGGCCGCTTACCACTTGCGCCCGCTGCTCGAGCGTTTGGATGCTGCAGGGCAGATCCAAGGCAGCATCGTGCTGGTACCCATGGCCAACCCGATGGGCGCGGCGCAGCGGGTACAACACAAACCAGCAGGCCGCTTTGAATTGGACAGCGGCGAAAACTTCAACCGCCATTACCCGGACTTTGCGCGCCATATCGCTGACGAGGTGCTGCCTGCCTTGGGCAAAGACGCAGCGTCCAATGTGGCTTTGGTGCGCCAGGCTATGGGGCGCTACCTGGCGCAATGGATGCCAAAAACCGAATTGCACAGCCTGCGCCGTACCTTGCTGCAACTGTCTTTCGATGCAGACTATGTGCTGGACCTGCATTGCGACTGCGAAGCCGTTATGCACTTTTATTGCGAAGAGGCCTGTTGGAGCGCCTTAGCGCCGCTGGCCCACTACCTGCAAAGTCAGGCGATTTTGCTGGCCAAAAACTCGGGCAGCAGCCCTTTTGATGAATGCCTGTCGGGCGTCTGGTGGCGACTGGCCGAGCGGATCGCGGCGCGTGACCTGGATGTGCCGCTGCCCCAAAGCTGCCACAGCACCACCATCGAGCTGCGGGGCGAAGCCGAGGTGCAGCACGCTCTGGCGGCGCAGGACGCCACTGCTATTGCCGAGTTTTTGCGCGGCCTGGGCGTGCTGCGCGATACGCCAGCAGCACCCGTGCCCGCCCCGGCCTGCCAAGCCACGCCTTTGGCTGGGTCTGAGACTCTGTATGCCAGTTCTCCTGGCGTGCTAGTTTTTACCGCCAATCCCGGCGATACGCTCAAAGCCGGCGATCTGGTGGCCGAGGTGATAGACCCCATTTCACACCGCTGCGAGCGCGTTTGCGCGGGGGTGGACGGTGTGCTGTATGCCCGCATACGCGAGCGCTATGTCACCACGGGCTGCGAGTTGGCGAAGATTGCAGGCGCAGTGCCTTTTAAGACCGGCGAACTGCTGGGCGCCTGAACCACCCAAACGCACTGACCTAACTTCCCACCAATCCTTTATGAATGCCGTCACGCGCAAACTGCAAATCGAAGATATCCATAAGCGCTTTGGCAGCAATGAGGTCTTGCGCGGCGTGTCGCTGTCAGCAGATGCGGGCGATGTGATCGCCATCATCGGCAGCTCGGGTTCGGGCAAGAGTACGCTGCTGCGCTGCATCAATTTGCTAGAGCGACCTAACGCCGGGCGCATTACCGTGGCCGGCGAAGCGCTGGCGCTGGTGCCGGACAAAAACGGCGAACTGATGGCGCAGGACCCCAGGCAACTTCAGCGCCTGCGCACCAAGTTGGCGATGGTGTTTCAGCATTTCAATTTGTGGGCACACATGACGGTGCTGCAAAACATCATCGAAGCACCGGTGCATGTGCTAGGCATCAGCCGCCCGCAAGCGGTGGAGACGGCGCGCAAATACCTGCAGCGCGTAGACCTGCAAGGCATGGAGGACCGCTACCCTGCGCACCTGAGCGGCGGCCAGCAGCAGCGCGTGGCCATTGCCCGGGCCTTAGCAGTGGAGCCCGAAGTCATGCTGTTTGACGAACCCACCAGCGCGCTAGACCCGGAACTGGTCACCGAGGTGTTGCGCGTCATGCAAACCCTGGCGCAGGAAGGCCGCACCATGGTAGTCGTCACCCACGAAATGGGTTTTGCCCGCGAAGTGGCCAACCAGCTGATCTTTCTGCACAAAGGGCAGATCGAGGAAAAAGGTCTGCCGCGCGAGGTGCTGGCAAAACCGAAAAGCGAGCGACTGGCGCAGTTTTTGTCGGGCAGTTTGAAGTAACTGCCCGGGCCACTCCCAGCGGTCATGCGGCTTGCGCTAAATGAACCTTGATATACTATCCGGCTTACAGGAGCGCGGCCTCAACGGCTAAATCGTTAGTCTGCACAGGGCGTTTCTTGTTGATAACCGATCACATTCCTCGATAGCTCAGTCGGTAGAGCGCCGGACTGTTAATCCGTAGGTCCCTGGTTCGAGCCCAGGTCGAGGAGCCAAAAAAGTAAATGAAATCAAGGACTTAGAGTAATCTAAGTCCTTTTTTCTTTTCCAAACCACTAAAGTCTCGAGTTTAGTGGTTTTGAAGCATCGCCGACCAGCTAGAGTTGGATATGGCTAAACCGAAATCGATCATCTGTCAGGGCGTTACTTACGGTAGCGTTCTCGAACTTGCAGAACAGTTCGGGATTCACCCTTCTACCGTTGCTCGACGTCTCCGTGATGGATGGAGCCCTGAAGCCGCTGTTGGCGAAGACGCCAAACCAAAGCGTCGAGGTCACGGCACCTCCGTAACCTACAAGGGAAAACAATATCCTCACTTAAAAGCACTTGCAGACGCACTACAAATCGATGCGGATACATTTCGAGCCAGACTAGCCAGAGGCTACTCGCTAGAAGATGCTGCCACGGGGCAGATGAGACCAAGAGTCAGCGCTTTGGCAGAGGTGATTGATTTCGAGGGGAAGACATACCCATCAAAAGACAGTCTGGCAAAAGCCCACGGAACAACTTGGTCCATAGCGTCTCGACGACTATTGCGTGGATGGAATATGCGCCAAGCACTTGGTCTCGATCCTGAGCCGCCCAGATTTAGGAATCACGAAGGGCACGCAAGAGATACCAAGTGGAAACAGACCCGCCAGATACTAGGAAAGATTGAACCAGTACCTGATTCAGAGGGCTACAAAATCTATTTGATTACGAACTCAGTGAACGGCAAACAATACGTTGGGTTAACTATCGGTATGCTGCAAGATCGACTGAAACAACATTTCGCAGCAGCTCGAAAGGGGCGCAAAGCCCCAATGCCAAATGCCATCCGTAAATACGGTGAGAGCTCATTCTCCATCTCACTGATTCGTTCGGACGCTAAGAGCTACGAGGAGCTGCAAGATCAGGAAATCAACGAAATCGCAACAAGAGACAGCATCAGGAACGGCTACAACAGTGCAGTTGGAGGTGCGGTTGGCATCACTAAGTCCATTACAGTTCAAGGTAAGCACTTTGGTAGTCGAGCACAGGCAGCAGAGCACTATGGTGTTGATGTATCCGTCTTCAACTTGCGGATCGGCCGACTCAAATGGACGCCCGAGGAAGCAGCTGGATTAATCGAGAAGAACTGGAAAGGTAAAGAGGTCGCTGTCGAAGTAGCAGGGGTGAAATATCCCAGCATAAGACAAGCTGCAATAGCACTGGGCAAAGACTTTCGGAAGGTCTACGATCGCTTTTCAGAAAAAGGCTGGACCCTCGAGCAAGCATTGGATTTAGTATCGCCCCCAGACACAACGAGAGCTGTAGGCATTCAGCTGACTGCATTCGGCGTCACCTACAAATCGATTAAAAAAGCTGCTGAGGCGCACGGCATAAATCCAGAATCTCTCAGAAAGCGAATGATTCGTGGAGAAAGCCCTGAAGACGCCATCACAGCAGCAAAGTCACGCAGACAGAATCAAGCTTAGGCAGCCTTATCAATGAAGAAATCGACTTTCGGCTGCACATCTCTGTCAGTAGGTAATAAATTATCTGATGACTTGAACGCTGCATATTCAGAAAATTAGTACCTGACTACACGACCATCGCTGTAAACACGAACGCAGCCAGTTTTGCCACCCTCATAGTGTTTACCGTTTGCAGTAACGCCAGCGCCGCCACAAACTTCGGTCGAGTATCCACTTGAATAGCGTGATGAGTAGCTTCGATCACGGCAAGATCTTTTCTCTTCATCCAGACGTTCCTCGCAGCGATTTTCAACGCCGATCTGAATCGCCCCGGGTTTCGAGGAGGCCCGTTGGTTTAAGTCATTCCACTGTGGCGGTTTGACTGCTAAGTTGCCCATAGTAATTGTCTTCAGCTTCGGCAGGGGGAATATACCCAATTGGCTCCAAGAGTCTGTGGTGGTTAAACCAAGATACCCATTCCAACGTGGCTAGCTCCAGTGACTCCTTGGTTTTCCAGGGTGCCCGGCGGTGAATCAACTCAGCTTTGTACAGACCGTTAATCGTTTCCGCCAGCGCGTTGTCGTAGCTGTCGCCCCTGCTGCCCACCGAAGGCTCGATCCCCGCTTCACTCAGTCGCTCGCTATACCTGATGGAAACGTATTGCGACCCCCTGTCGCTGTGGTGGATGAGGGCATCGGTAAGTCCGGGCTGTCGGTCGTACAAAGCCTGCTCCAACGCATCGAGCACGAAGTCTGTTCGCATAGAGCTGCTCTGGCGCCAGCCCACGATCCGGCGGGCATACACATCAATCACAAAGGCCACGTATTGCCAGCCCTGCCAGGTTGAGACATAGGTGAAGTCCGACACCCACAGCTGGTTGGGTCGCTCTGCCTTGAACTGCCGGTTCACTCGGTCCAGTGGGCAAGACCCACAAGATCAGGAAAAACGATGCCCGCCAATACAAGGTCACATCAATACCCCGGAAATACGCTGAACCAGCCTTTGCAGTTGCCCAGTGGCGTGGTGTTGCCCAACCGACTGGCGAAATCAGCAATGAGTGAAGCCCTGGCCACTTATGACAACCATCCCACTGCCGAACTGGTAGAGCTCTACCGCCGATGGGCCCAATCAGGCATCGGCATGCTCATCACCGGCAACGTGATGATTGATCGCCAGGCTTTGGGCGAGCCTGGCAATGTGGTCATTGAAGATGAAGCCGACATCGCAGTGTTGAAACAATGGGCAGAAGTTGTGACTTCCCAAGGGTCAAGCGCGTGGGTTCAGTTAAACCATCCGGGCAAGCAGTCTCCGAAAGGATTGAATCAATTTAATCTTTCTCCTTCTGCTGTGCCATTCCGAAAGGACCTGGCTACTTTTTTTGATACGCCGCGCGAAGCCACAAGGGCTGAAATTTTGGGGATCATTGAACGTTTTGGCAGGAGCGCAGCCATTTGCCAAAAAGCAGGGTTTAGCGGCATCCAAATTCATGGGGCCCACGGTTATTTAGTTAGTCAATTTTTGTCCCCGCACCACAACCAACGTACAGACGAATGGGGTGGAAATGCAATCAATCGACGTCAATTTGTTTTAGCGGTATATGCCGAAATTCGCAAACAAGTAGGTCCTGGTTTTCCAATTGCTATCAAACTCAATTCGGCAGATTTCCAAAAAGGCGGCCTGACGGAGGAAGAGTCATTGGAGACAATAAAAGCACTGGCAGATGCTGGCATTGATTTCATCGAAATATCAGGTGGTACTTATGAGGCTCCAGCAATGAGTGGTGCAGTAAAGCTGCCCCAAAGTGCATCTACCTTTGCACGTGAAGCCTATTTCTTGGATTTTGCCGAGAAGATCCGCTCTTCGGTGAAGGTGCCCTTGATGCTCACGGGTGGCTTCAGGAGCTTCGCTGGCATGAATGAAGCAATCCTAAGTGGTTCAGTAGATTTGATTGGCTTAGCTCGCTTGTTAGCCATTGAACCCGATGCGCCCAAGTCCTTGCTGGCAGGGCTTGATCCAAGGCATCCAGTACGCAAGATAGCAACAGGCATCAAACCTATAGACAAAATGGGCGTCATGGAAATCCTTTGGTATGCCCGTCAATTGAAACGTATCGCCATTGGCGGAAGCCCCCAACCGCATGAAAGTGGCCTGTGGGCATTTTTCGCTTCGATCTTGAAAAATGGCTGGGGAACCTATCAAACCAAGCGGCTGCGCAGCTGACCCAAAAACCCCTACCCTCTTGTGTTCGAGCCTTAAGCCCAACATCAAACCTTCGAACCAGACTGTGAAGAGCGCTCTACCATTTGCGCAATCGTGGATTGAAAACACCTGGCTAAGCTGATAGGCTCCGCGCTTATGAAGACCATAGACCCCTCACGCTGCCCAATCTGTCAAGAACCCAACGCATGTGCCGTGGAAAAGGCCAAAACAACTGGCTCCAAGCCCGAGCGCTGCTGGTGCATGGACGCAGTGTTTAGCCCTGCACTCATGGATCAAGTACCCGAACAAGCACAGGGCAAGGCCTGCATATGCGCCAAATGTGCAAGTCCCGGATGAGGAACAGTTGTTCAAGGTGTCAAAGTCTGTGGTCTTACTTTTTCAGTCGATAAATTAGTTGCCAAACAGCAGCAGCAATCGAGCCGGCAACCAGCCCTGCCACTCCACCCGCTAAGTTGCTCAATAGATCCGAAATCCAACCCATTCCAGCAAACCAAGCTTCCACTGTATGGCCGAGCGCTGGGATGCCATGCAGCAAGATACCGCCACCAACCAAGAACATTGCAGCTGTACCAAGCACTGACAAGGTTTTCATGAGCAAGGGAGCAAAAGCCAACAAGCCTTGCCCCACTACTTTTAGCACCGCACTGCCTTGCCTGATCAGATACAAACCAGCATCGTCAATCTTGACAATGGCCCCAACCAGTCCATAAACACCCACGGTCATGATTAACGAAATACCCACTAACACAGCCAACTGCTGACCAAAGCTGGATGCAGCAGCAGTTCCCAAGGTGATCACAATGATCTCCGCTGACAAAATGAAGTCAGTGCGTATAGCACCTTTGATTTTGTCTCGTTCAAATTCCAGCAGGTTAATTTCTTCATTGGCCACGGCTTGTGCCAATTGGGCATGATGTGCTTCTTTCTCATCATTACTTTGAAGGTAGGTATGAAGTAACTTTTCGGCGCCTTCAAAACACAAAAAAAGTCCGCCAAGCATTAATAAAGGTGTGATCATCCAGGGCCCAATGGCACTGATCGCCAATGCAGCTGGTACCAAAATT
This sequence comes from Rhodoferax sp., assembly GCA_040400575.1. Classification (GTDB taxonomy): domain Bacteria; phylum Pseudomonadota; class Gammaproteobacteria; order Burkholderiales; family Burkholderiaceae_C; genus Allorhodoferax. Next base: position 213,499 of record JBBAPX010000003.1, on the reverse strand, counting down.
ACTTTGTTTAGCAATGACCCTTTGGCAACTGCCCAAACGACTGGCAACTCACGATCTGCCTTAACGCCTGTGACTTGCTGCGCATTGAGGGCTAGGTCATCACCCAAGACCCCGGCCGTCTTTTTTGCAGCTAATTGCGTCATAGCAGCTACATCATCTGCGGCCGCAGCACTTTGTCGCGCTGCCACTTTAGTCATAGTAGCCACGTCATCTAACAACATGGCAATATCGTCAATCAAAGCCAATAAACTGGATGCAGCCATTTAGCGAGTCCTGGGGAATATCAAAAACTCATTTATGCTAACACTTTGGTACCCATTTGCAGTGCGTTCTTTTTTATTTGATCGTAAATCGCACGGAGATACTCTTGCCAGCAATACTGCTCAGAGCAGCGAGGAGCTTGTCACCTTTACCCAACTTAACACCCATGACACGCAGCGTGTTGTCGCCTGCTTCTTTGATGTCGGCTTCCATCTTGTTGCTGCCTTGCAAAACGGTGAGCTTGCCAGTGATGCCTTTGGTGGCCATCGGCTTGTCATGGTCCATCAGGTAGATCGAGGCGCCATCCGCCTGCACGACCAGCTCAAAGCTCAGGTCATTGGCCTTCTGCACGATGCCGCCATGTTGGGGCTTGGCGTTGCCATGGGCCTAGACCGGGTTCATGCCCAGGCAGTAAATAGCCAAACCAGCCACTGAAATCAAATGCTTCATCTTCATGTAGGATGTTTGTACAAGCCAGGAAGTGACAAAACGCCAGATACACATAACGATACCCCTAAGGCAGCGCGGCACCCCATTTAAGGGAATTCATGTGACGCCTTATGTACCAACTGGAGACCTGGGTTCGCCCACGGACTGCGTTGACTTCTTTTTCAGCCCGAACGCCATCAAGAGCATCACGAGCATGCTCAACACCAGGGCCCCATAAGCATGACTAAAGCCCGCCAGCCCACCGCCTCCAAAGTCGGCAATGGCACTGATGCAGGTCACTGCCAACAGCGTGCCCACAGCGTTGAAAATATTGATCAGCCCCTGCGCTGTACCACGCAGGGTCGGCGGCGCTTCATCTATGGCAACAGTGCGCAGCGCCCCGCTGACCACCACCCCCAGGCCAATGCCAACCAGCACAGACGCCCCTAAAAAAGCGGTAAAGCCGGTCTGGGGCACAGCGCTTTGCAGGTAGCCCAGCGTCAACAGCGCGAAACCAAAGATCACCATATTACGGGCACCCAAGCGGTTGAGCAGCCGCCCAGCCGCCATGGAGCCCACCATGGAGCACAGCACCAAAGGCAGCAGCGCCAACCCCGCGTACTCCACGCTGACCCCATATGCCAGCGTGGCGATGCTGGTCAAAAACACAATGCCACCCATGGACAGCCCCACGCCCAGTGTCAGCACATAGGCACAGGCCAGTTGCCGGTTGGCAAACAGCTCAATGGGAATCAGCGGCTGCATCTGTTGTTTCTCAATGACCACCAAAGCGACCAGCAGCACGCCACTGGCCGCCAGAAACCATGGCCACAGCAGCAGTCCGGTAGCCGAGTCCGGCAAGCGCGAAATACCCATGACCAAGGACAGCAGAAACAACAAAGTCACGGCGATGCCTGCCAAGTCAATGGGACCGGGCGCCGCGCTGGTGCGCTGGTTTGGCAAGCTGCGGGCCCCCAACCACATCACAGCCAGAGCGACAGGCAGGTTCACCAGGAACAGCCAGCGCCAGCCCAGTGTGGAGGTGAGCACCGTGGCCAGTGGCGGCCCAAGCACAAAGGCCATGCCGTGGGTGGCACCAATCAGCCCCAAAATACGGCCCCGCCGCTCGGCGGTGAACACATCACCAATCACCGCACTGGCCACAGGCGCAATGCCCCCTGCGCCTATGCCTTGGATGGCCCGGCCAACCAGCAGCAGGTCAAAGCTGGGGGCAGCGGCGATGCACAGTGAGCCGATGGCGAACAGTGCCACACTGGCCAGGTACACCGGACGGCGGCCATGGCGGTCGCTGAAATACGCCATCAGCGCCGTGCTGCACAGCGAACTCAGGGCAAAAACGGTGGTCAGCAGTCCGGCAGCGCGGTTGTCGATGCCAAAGGCTGCGCGCAAGGCAGGCAGGACCGGCCCCACAATGGCTGAATCGAGGGCTGCCATGAAAACACCGACAAACAGCACCTGCACCAGGCGGCGTTGTCCTACATCAGCGGCGGGAGAATTAGGAGAAACTGGGTTCTGCTGGCTCATCAAAGTAACTCAATTAGTCCGATTTTTTCCCGTTTCGGCGCTTTGCTTACTCAACGCATTCATCATTTCACTTTGACCCGTCTTTACAGCTTCGCCACAAGCCGTGGCATGCGGTAGTATCCGTCACGCAATCAGCAAAAGGCACCACTTATGCATTGCGTTGCCAGTTTCGAAAAGGAGCCAGACATGCTTGTACGCCTTTTGTACGTTAGTCAATCCGTAGGTCCAACAACAACTACGGTTACAACGTTCATCTTAGAGAAATCTAATGCCAATAACAAAAAGCAAGGCATCACTGGTGTTTTATGCCAAGGCTCGGGCTTATGGATGCAAGTGTTGGAAGGCGAAAGAGCGCAAGTAAATTTGCTGTACTCAAAAATCGTGGCCGATAGACATCATACAAACGTTCAATTGTTATCGATTGAAGAGATTACGAATCGGCGATTTGGTCAGTGGTCTATGGCGCTTGTTTATTTGTCTGACGCCGATCCCATGGTGCAGATGGCGCATCCTGAGTTCGACCCCTATTCAGCGACGGCCAAAGACGCAATGTCTCTCTTGGAGGAGCTGATTCAAACGGGTACCCCAATCGTTACCATGGTAGCCGGTTAACCAAGTCACAGGTCTCACGCAAGAAGCGAAAACGCCGGGCACATCGCCCCGGAGATCCCAAATAAGGATAGGTCAATTAAGTCGGGGTGATCAGCCGACAGAAAATGACTAGAGGTGTTATCTCTTTTGCCCCCATTGATCGACTTCATCATTTAAATTTGCCTAAAGTGCTGAAATTTTTTCGCAAACCTTTTTCAAACCCAATTTAACTTCATCTCATGCCGCGATCTAGTCACTCACACCGACAGCAATTCGGAATGCAAATCCCAAGCTTTTGCAACCGTTTGGCCTCCATTTTTTTGATTTTCGATTAAACCGACTTTTATCGACAGGCTCAGCGAAAGGGACCACCCTGTTGGAAAGTCATATTCCCCATGGCACGGGCCTGTGCAGAAAACGTGAAAAGATTATTCATCCACTTACCGCGTAGAGACGAAAAAAAGCGGACCGCAGTCCGCTTTTCAGCCTAATCAGAAGTCTTTACTTCTTCATTTCCATCAGCTTTTTGCAATCAGCCTTCATCTTGTCGTCGGCCTTGGCGGGGTCCATCTTGGCGCATTTTTCGGTCATCTCTGCCTTTTCCTTGTCTGACATGGCGCCGCCGTGGGATCCGGCAAAAACACCTGCAGAAGCCATAGAGAAAGCTGCAATTACGAGCGTAGACAATAATTTATTCATCTTCAACATCCTAGGAATTTATCGGAGAAAACGCGGCACAATAGCCGCAGAGATAATGTACTGCACGCATGAATTCCAGATTTCTTCAACGGTCATTTTGTACTGGATTGGTGTTACTTGGCTATTTGATGGCGCCACCGGCGCAGTCGGCGCCGCGAACACCGGTAGACGATGCCACCGTGATCGAAAAGTTGCCGTTCCGTGCTGGTGACATACGCGCCCGGGAACTAGATGCTTTGCGTGCGCGCGCTCGCAAAGCTCCCGATGACGCGGCAGTTGCAGCGGCCCTCGCCCAAGCATACTTTGATACTGCGCAGGCTCGTGGTGACCCCCGCTACATCGGTTATGCAGATGCCGTTGTCAGCCGATTTGACCAACAGATGTCGGTGGACCTGCTGGTAATACGGGGCATGCTACGCCAGTACCGCCACGACTTTGATGACGCACTTGGAGACTTTGCCGCTGCGTTGGCGCAAGACCCCGAATGGGCTGGTGCCCATGCATGGCGGGCTGCTATCTTTTTGGCGGTGGCGCAATATGACAAGGCTCGTAAGGAGTGCGCTGCCCTGTCAGAGCTGCAGCGCCCGGTTTTGCACGGTGGCTGTGCCGGACTAGTGCAGGCTTACACCGGCCAGTTGAATTCCGCTTATGCAACGCTGCAAAAGACGCTTGCGCTTGCGCGCCATGACGATCAACGCTTGTGGTTGCTGACCCGCTTGGGTGAAGTATCCGCTTGGCTCGGGCACAACGCCAAGGCCGAACGCCACTACCGTGATGCGCTAGCGCTGGGCCGGGATGATAGCTACCTGCTGGCTGCGTGGGCAGATTTCTTGCTGGACAACAAAAGACCTGCAGAAGTTGTCCAATGGCTGACCAAGTGGGAGGCGTCCGACCCATTACTGCTGCGGCTGGCCGAAGCCGAAACCCTACTTCAAGTGCCTGCGGCAAAAGCGCATTTACAAGCGCTGGATGACCGATTTGCCGCGGCCAAGTTGCGGGGCGATACGACCCACCGCGCAGAAGAAGCGCGGTTTCAGTTGCGTCTGCATAAAAACGCCACATTGGCCGTGCAGTTGGCTGCAGCAAACTACCAAGTGCAAAAGGAGCCGCGCGACCTGCGCATGCTGCTGGAAGCTGCCCTGGCCGCCCGCGATCCTGATGCTGCAAAGCCCGCTCGCGAATGGCTGCAAAGCACCGGTTTTGAAGATGTCCACATGCGGGCGCTGGCGGCACAGACGCTGCAACTGCCGCCTGTAGCTAAAAAGTAAGTGATGGCACCATGATGCGCCAGCTTGCAATGGGATTGGTACTGCTCGTGTGCCAGATGACAGCCTGGGCACACAAGGCAAGCGACAGCTATCTGGTCGTAGATGTCAAAGGTAACGCAGTTACAGCGCAGTGGGACATCGCTTTGCGCGACATAGACTTTGCGTTGGGTCTAGACCGCGACGGCAATGCAGAGATTACCTGGGGGGAGTTGCGCGCACGCCAGAGCGATTTAGCCGCTTGGGCCCTGAGCCGGCTTGCACTCACCCGCACTGGAACCTGCCCGCTTCAGCTTACCGGCTTACAAGTGGACGAACACACTGACGGCGGCTATGCCGTCTTGCACCTGACCGGCGTGTGTCCAGGCGCAACGGCTGCCCTAGGCTTGCAATACCGATTGCTGTTTGATCTCGACAGTTTGCACCGCGGCTTGCTGCGCTTGACTTTAGATGGTGTCACCCACACCACAGTGTTTTCGCCGACCAACAGTCAACTGCAGTTTCTTACCGCACAAGCGTCGCGTTGGGACTCGTTCAGCCAGTACCTTGTTGAAGGTGTCTGGCATATCTGGATCGGCTTTGACCATATTTTGTTTTTGCTGTCTCTGCTGTTGCCCGCGGTGCTGGTATTGCACATACGGCGCTGGCAAGGGGTCACCAACTTGGGCGTCGCTGTGCGCGAAGTGCTTTGGGTAATTACCTCGTTCACGGTGGCGCACTCGATTACCTTGTCGCTGGCGGCACTCGGGCTGGTGTCGCTCCCCTCAAGATTAGTCGAGTCTGCCATTGCACTATCGGTGGTGCTCGCTGCTGCGAACAACTTATGGCCCGTGGTGGAGCGTCGTCGCTGGTTGGTAGCATTTGGGTTCGGGCTTATTCATGGCTTCGGTTTTGCTAGCGTGCTGGCCGAACTGGGCTTACCAGCCGACGCGTTGGTACTTTCGCTCTTGGGCTTTAACGTTGGAGTGGAGGTGGGGCAGATGGCGATCGTTGCAGGCTTTTTACCGGCAGCCTTTTTGCTGCGCAACACCCGCTTTTATTTGCGCGGAGTGTTCGTCCTGGGCTCTTGGCTCACGATGGCAGTGGCCTTACTCTGGTTGCTCGAGCGTGCTTTGAACCTGAAACTGGTGAGCAGCTGATGCCTGTTGAAAAATAACCTGTCAGCACACTGTTTTTTACGAACGAAAGCAAAATCTAGCCCTGTCCCCGTGTATGAACGCAATCTCCGCAGCTCCATGCTAACTACCCTTCGTCAGGCTTTATGAAACCTTTGACAACTCGTAAGTCAGAAGCAGGCACCGCTGCGTTGTCCGCAGGCTGCATCTCCAGGATTATTGAAATGGCGTGGGAGGACAGAACTGCGTTTGAAGCAATAGAGGTGCAATTCGGCTTGAATGAATCCGCAGTGATTGATCTGATGCGTCGGCATCTGAAACCGTCGTCTTTTCGAATGTGGCGCATGCGGATGGCAGGACGCCGTACCAAGCATATAGCGCTACGAGGTGCCGTTTTTTTACGTCATCGCGCCTCCCATACGCGGCCATAAGGTTCTGTAGCTTGACATCGCAACGGGCACTTGTGTGGTTTAAGCGTGATCTAAGGGTGCATGACCATGCGCCTTTGGCGGCTGCGCTCGCCCACCCAGAAGCCCTAGCGATTTTTATCATCGAACCAGAATGGCTCAGCAGCCCAGACTGTGATTCCAGCCATGTCGACTTTGCACTGGGCTGCCTTGCCGAGTTGCGCACTGCGCTGGCCGAACGTGGCCTGCCGCTTCTAGTGCGCGTGGGCTCCGCGGTAGCCGTTCTGGCCCAACTGCAAAACGAGGTCGCTTTCACGCACCTGCTGAGCCATGAGGAGACGGGAGCGGCTTGGTCTTACGCGCGCGACCGCCAGGTCGCCGATTGGTGCGCATTAACACGCATAAATTGGCAACAATTCAACCAAAACGGCGTCATTCGCTGTCTGCGCAACCGTTCAGGATGGGCACAACGCTGGCAGGTCCGTATGGATGCGCCCCTAAACCTGTTAGAAGGCCGATTTACCGCAGCGCTGCCGCTGGACCAGCCGGCCTTGCCCACACTGGCCGGCCTGGGGCTGTCAGCGCACGGAAAAACTTTACAGACTGCGGGCGAGCGGGCTGCAAGGCAAACCCTGAGCAGCTTTGTACAGGTTCGCGGCTATGGCTACCGCAAAGCACTGTCCAACCCTTTAACTGCAGAAGCAGGATGCAGCCGATTGAGTCCACATCTGGCGTTTGGAACGCTTTCCCTGCGCACCGTGCATCAGGTGACTGAACTGGCGATCAGCAATGCCCCTGAACGGGAACTGGCTTATGCGCTGCGCGGCTTTGCCGGTCGTTTGCGCTGGCACTGTCACTTCATGCAGAAGCTTGAAGATGAGCCCAGCATCGAATTTCATAATTTCGCCCGTGTGTGCGATGGCTTGCGGGAAGATGCGTTCAACAGCCATCATTTTGACGCATGGTGCGCGGGTCGCACCGGCTATCCGATGGTGGATGCCTGCATGCGGTCGCTACGGGCCACAGGCTGGTTGAATTTTCGTATGCGGGCCATGATGGTCAGCTTTGCCAGTTACCACCTATGGTTGCACTGGCGACAGACTGGCCTGTTTTTGGCACGCCAATTTCTAGACTATGAACCAGGCATTCACTGGAGCCAGATGCAGATGCAAAGCGGCACTACCGGTATCAACACGCTGCGAATTTATTCCCCCACCAAGCAGGCGCAGGACCAGGACCCGGAGGGCCTCTTCATCCGGCGCTGGGTGCCTGAACTTGCCAAAGTGCCGCTACCTTACCTAGCACAACCGTGGAAGATGGACCTGAGCGTACAGCGCATGGCAGGGTGCCTTTTGGGCGCCGACTATCCCTTGCCCATTGTGGATGACAAGGTCGCTATGCAAGTCGCTAAAGACCGGATGTATGGATTACGCAAAACACCAAAAGCTCGGCTAGAGGCGGCCGATGTGCAGGCCAGGCACGGTTCGCGAAAAAGCGGCCTGCCGGCCTCAAATCAGAAACGCAACCCAAAAGTGCTACGTGCGCCCGACACACCTTCAACCCAGGGCGACTTGTTTGCGTAAGGGATGTCAAAAAGTCACAGTTGGGTCAATGCTGAGGTGAAAAATTTCTTTGGTGTCCTTACATTGGGGAGGCGGGCAATGGGCCCCTCAACTACCAAAGTTACCAGCCCTTACTGCCACCTTCACCCTTGAAGGGCCCGGAAAGATCGGGCGTTATCCATCCGCCGTAAAAATCTCCGGGTTGCGCTTGAACTTTCGCGCCGTCCACGCTGCACTCGAGTTCGTGCGCATAAAAAGCAATGCACAGGGCCAGCGCCTCCGCCCCAGCCAAAGGCTGCGGATAAGTCCAAGCGACCCGCGGTAAACGACGCGCACCGGCAACCAAATCCCAATAGCGCGCCGGACCTTTCCACTCGCAAAATGAGCCACTCCCTGCAGCACGTAAAAGCGCCTGATCCACGTCGGCAAGCGGCAAATAAAAAGTGGGCGGATGGGCAGTTTCGCGGACAGCCCATGCGCCACGCGTTCTGGCAACGAGGGTGCCATCCCAACGCACCACTATCTCGCGCATATCGCGAACGAGCTCTGGTGGCCGTGGAAAATCCCACACCGAAACCTGTCCGGGTGCCGGAACTTCGGCAAACGGCGGCCGATCCACTCCCCGCCAACGCCATTGCGCACGCGCCTTTGTAATTCGATCAGCGTCAAAAGTCATAGGGAAAGAAAATCTCCGCAATAGCAAAAGGCCTCGTAGGCGCGCCGCGAGCTAAAACAGCGCACCTAAGCCAAAAAGTGCAGGCAACACGGTGGAGACAATCGCCACAGTGCTCAAGATCAATCGCATGCCTAACCAATGATCGAGCCCGAAATTGGGATAAATTCGGTAGTCAACTAACAGGCACAATAAGACCACCATTGCCACTAACAAGAGGCCCCATTCGACTTGAATCATCAAGCTTATCCAAGCTAGCAAACTTGGCACCACACCCCAAAGCAGCTGTCTTTTGCTGGGAATATTTTCAGTCATCGTTAATCCCCAGTGGATGGCGCCTAGAAAACTAACAATGGTGACGCCATAGGCCAACAAACTAAAAATAACAGCCGGTCTATGCACCGCGGAAACTACAAAACTCAAAGTAGCCAGAGCCACAAACGGGATAAGGCCGCCGTAACCCAGAAGCCGGGCTGCAGACGAAGTTTGGGTGCTTGAAAAACGCATAGATAACTTACTTAAATGAAAGCGATTGAGGATCAAAACAAGCCGCAAGCGATGGCGACAAATCAGGCACCTGCCTGACAAGATAATCTCGAATGAAAGGGGCAGCTTTCCACGGCTTGGTGTAACCGCTCCAAACCGCATTACCAATAATTTTGGGCTCCAGGCCTGATAAATTTATCAGCACCACTGCGGGTAATAGATCATCAAATTCCGCCTCAGCTAAAACCCACTGATCCATACCCCAAGCGCCTGCAAGTCGGACTGATTCGGAATGGGGCGGACTGAAGGCGCGAATCAAACTGAGCGCTGTTTCGAAATTTTTGTCTGCAGGCCTCAGGCGTAAAACACCACTGCAGTTTCTTGTCATTCGAACCCATTGGTCGTCAGCAATGCCGGCAACATCAATTTCTCGTCCGTCCACCACCATCAAGGTCCCGTTGTCCCGTGCCGTCCAGCCTAAGTGAGACGCAGTGATCGCCAAAGTAAGCGTCAGCAGTACCCACACCGATGTACGTATCTTCATCACGGCAAGAAAATGAGCGGGTGATGAAGGCTTAGTCCGGGCTGTCCATGGCTTGCGCAGCGTCCTGCGGGTTTTCCTGACCTCGCTCAAGCCTTTGCGCAGGTGGCTTTTGAAAACACATTTTTTCCCCATCCCAGCGCTGCCCACACCAGCACTCACCGTCCGAATTGATGATGCACGTACCCGTACCGCAGCACCGAATATCCTCGCTCATTTAAGCTCCTTTTTTCAAGCAAACAGACCACAAAAAGCCACTAAGGTGTGCCGCGATAGCGGCCTTATTCCTGAGCATTTTCATCAAGCGCAATGCCCTCATAATTTGCCACCATTTCCAAGGCACTCTCGAACAGTGCACGCGCAGAACCGGACACCGAACTTAAGTAAGCGTGAAGATGCGAATCTTCGGCGGACTTGCTTAGGCATTCGTGACTGTACTGCTCAAAGTTTGCCAGTTGGGTGATCAGTTCGGCAACGTGGCGAGGGCATTCGCAAAGTACATTGGTGGAAATATTGGCTACGCGGTTGAGCGTTACTTCGCTGTATCTCCTGGGCGGTATCAAACTGCCAACCACCAAGCCAGTGGACTCTTTTTCAGTGCCCACCAACAAGGCGGAGTTAATTAAATCCGCTAAATCAGAGTCCGACATCGGTTCTTTGCGGACCATCATCCCAGAGCGCTTCATCACTTCAATGACCTTCTCTTGCCCAAAATTGTATAAAACCAGCACCTGGAGCGCCTTACAGTTTTGAGCCAATCGATGGATGTCAATTTGCATACCCGCATGCAAGGAATTGACCTTCACTAATAGAAAGGGAACTTGACGTTCAAAGCTTGCTCCAAGCGCATGCGGCAAATCATTGAATATATTGGTCACCTTAATGCCCTGATCGATAAAGCCCAGGGTAAATTTTTTCGATTCGATACGACTGGCCAAGGCCACGCCGACGATGACCATCGATGCGGGCTGACCGGCCAGGCGCGCATCGGTGCGTGATCGAACCGCGTCCTGTCCTTGCATCAACAAGGCATTGAGTTCCTGCGATGAAAAGTGGGCCAGGCTGCTAATGGCATGGCCTCGCTCGGTGAGCCGCTTGAGTAAGGTGGCGCGTAGCACATCGTCTTCGGTGTAAAGCCGATGCTGGCCTTGAGACTTTTGCGGGCTAAAGGTGCCGTAGCGCAACTCCCACACCCGCAGGGTTGGGGTGGGAACACCACTTAGATTGGAAACTGCGCCAATCTTGTGCACTGCACCACTCGGGTTTGCTTTGTTGCTCATGGTTTGAATAGAAATTGAAGAGTTAATTCGAAATATTTGAGTAAATTCTACACTTAAATACTCTTCAGTGGTAAATTTATTGCATGACAAATTACTCATATCCTTTGTTTTTTAGTCTCCATGCCATGCAAGGCCTCCGTGCCATCGGGATCATTGCGGCATCTGCTCGGCAACAACCCGTACCCACGACAAGACTGGCGAGGCACATTGGACTGTGCTTGTCCAGTACCGAGGTCATTGTGAAACACCTAAAGAACGGCGGCCTGATTCGCTCGTACCGTGGTCCGGGTGGCGGCTACCAACTCCAGCACCTCGTTAAGGATCTCTCGGTCTGGGATGTTGTTTCTTGCTTCGAAGGCAGCGATCTGCCTCCCAAAGCGGGGCACGTCAGCCCCGAGAGCGAGGCTGCAGTGGCACTGGCAGTCCAATTGGACGAAGCGGTTTGCCAATACCTACGCACTTGCCGCTTGATCGATGTGCTTGAAAGATTCCCGGCGGATGAGAAAGACGACGCGGATACCAACGCAAGCCCCACGGCTTTTCACCTCAAACCCTTGCGCCAGCCAAGTCCTCCCTCCGCTCCAAGTTGGGTGTTTGACTTGGCGAAGTTCACGCACGCAGTGCCTGCTTGAGGAATTCGTATGAAGATTTCTTATATTCTGTGGAATAGAACGGGTAAGGGTCGCAAAGTCCCCACGGGGCAGGCCTGGCAGTGGATCCATGAAGTTGAGGATGAGCGCCAAATGGTGAATATCTTCAAAAGGCTAAAGAAAACTATTCGCGAATGCCGATTGACGCTGGTGAACCTGCACATTGAACAACGCGATTGTTCGGACGAACTCTTGGAGACAGCAACCTTTGCCTACAAAGGCCCTATCCTCTATGACGAAAATATTGCGCCCAAACGAATAATGCACGTCCATGAAGATACGTTTGAAGGCCAAGACACAGTGCTCGCTTAGCAGTGCAATCCACGGTTCACCCTACAAGCGGCCGGGTCGGAAAAACCTGGTCCGCTTGGGCTGATCGACGAGCATGCTGAACTTGATGGAACTCGGACACGACACATTTTTTATTGTTTTCGCCCGAAGCTAGCAAAAATATTGTCCCAGCACTGAATTTTCAATCTCCCGGTATTTACTGGATTTTTAAACAAGGAAATCACCATGATCGACAAAGCATTCACAGGCAGGAGAGTTTTTCTGCTGCAAACGGTCACCGTGGGACTCGGTGCCGCCATGGCAACGCAAGCAAACGCACAGGCCATGCTTGCCGAGTCGGATTCCCAAGCAGTTGCACTCGGCTACAAAGCCGACGCCACTAAAGTGGACAAAACAAAACAAACAAGGTATGCCGCCGGTCAGGCCTGCGTCAATTGCACCTTGTTTCAAGGTGCGGCTAGCGCTGCCGCTGGAGGGTGCCCGCTTTTTTCAGGTAAGCAAGTGGCCGCCAAGGGATGGTGCTCGGCATATGCGAAAAAGGCTGCATGATTGACACTTCCCCGCTTTTCGCTAACGGTCAGTACAAGGCCTTGGTGGTTGGCTCGGGCGGTGCTATCGGGGCTGCTTTCGTGCAAGCGTTTGATGCAGATCCCCAGTGCACCCATGTGGAACTGGTCTCCCGCGGTTCGCACAGTGGCTTTAACCTTAGCGACCCCGAATCTATCCGTGCGCAGGCAACTCTTTCCAGTGGCAAGGGGCCTTATCACCTAATTATCGATGCAACCGGCGCCATAGCGATCAATGGGGTAGGTCCGGAGAAGGCACTCAGCAGCCTAAACGCGGATCATTTAATGCAGGCCTTTTTGATCAATGCGATTGGTCCGGCAATGGTACTGCGCCATTTTTCGCCCTTATTGGCGAAAGGCGCGTCGGTTTACGCAAAGCTCTCTGCGCGGGTTGGCAGCATTACTGACAACAAAAAAGGCGGATGGTACGGTTACCGAAGTTCAAAGGCTGCTTTGAACATGATCTTGCAATCGGCGGCCATTGAACTGCAGCGTAAAAATCCAGATTTGCGTGTCGTAGCCCTCCAACCTGGGACGGTAAAGTCTAAACTCTCGCAACCATTTACGAGTACTTACAGCCAAATTCTGGAACCTGCGCAATCCGTTTCTGGAATGCTTGATGCATTGAAAACACTGCATGTCAAGTCAGGAGCCTACTTCCTGGACTACCAAGGCCTTGAAATACCGTGGTAAAAATTTTAAGCGGGCCGTGCTTGCGCACCTGGAAAGCCCTGTTTTTCGCTTCACCTATTTTGCAAACAAATGAAAACCGGCTTCAAGGGCAATAAGCAGTCACTCCCTAGCAAGCTCTGCGCAGTGTGCAGTCGCAGCATGACCTGGCGTAAGTCCTGGGCGAAGAACTGGGATTCGGTCTTGGTTTGCTCGGATGCCTGTCGCGACAGGAAAAAGGCCCTTGCCAGCAAGGCGGCACATGGCTGAGGCGCTCAGTCGGCCGTCGGCCCTGCCCGCCAAGGTACGTCATCTGGTCATTGTTTTGGGCGATCAGCTCGACCTGCAGGCGAGTGCTTTCCAGGGCTTTGATGCCGCGCAAGACGTGGTCTGGATGGCCGAGGTGGCCGAAGAATCCACGCATGTCTGGTCGGCCAAGCAGCGCATCGCGGTATTTTTAAGTGCCATGCGCCATTTTGCGCAAACCTTGCGCGCGCACGGCCTACCCTTGGACTACACGCAGTTGGACGCACCGGGCAATGCGGGTACCTTGGCGCTCGAACTGGGCAAGGCGATTGCCCTGCTGCAGCCCACAGCACTGCTCATGAGCGCACCGGGCGATTGGCGGGTGCTACAAAGCCTGCGCGCGGTAGCCAAAGCGCATGCACTGGCCTTAGACCTGCGCGATGACACCCATTTCTTCAGCACCGTGCGCGACTTTGCGAACTACGCCCAAGACAAAAAGCAAGTACGCCTCGAATACTGGTACCGCGAACTTCGCCGCAAACACAATATCCTGATGGACGGCAAAGACCCAGTCGGCGGGCAATGGAATTTCGATGCCGATAACCGCGAAGCCTTTGGCAAAGCGGGCCCGCAAAACCTTCCGCAGCCGAGCCGCTTTGCGCCGGATGACATCACCCAAGAGGTTTTGGCGCTCGTCCAAACACGCTTTGCCAATCACCCCGGCAGTTTGCAAAGCTTCGCTTGGCCTGTGACACGCCCACAGGCTTTGCTGGCCTTACAGACATTTATCGCACAACGCCTGCCTCTCTTTGGAAAATATGAAGACGCGATGTGGGCAGGCCAAGCTTGGCTTTACCACTCACACCTGAGTTGCGCCCTCAACCTCAAGTTGCTAAACCCGCGTGAAGTAGTACAAGCCGCCGTGGAGGCTTACGGCAACGGCCATGCGCCGCTGGCGGCTGTGGAGGGCTTTGTTCGTCAGATTCTGGGATGGCGCGAATACGTGCGCGGCATCTATTGGCTGCACATGCCGGACTACTTGGAGCGCAATGCGCTGAACGCCCAAGCTGCCCTACCCGCCTGGTACTGGACCGGACAAACCGATATGGCCTGCCTGAAAGACGCGATCACCCAAACGCTTGAGCATGGCTATGCCCACCACATCCAGCGCCTCATGGTGACTGGCTTATATGCCCTGCTGCTCGGGGTCAAACCGCAAGCGGTACATACCTGGTACCTCAGCGTTTATGTGGACGCGGTAGAGTGGGTGGAACTGCCCAACACTCTGGGCATGGGTCAATTTGGAGATGGTGGGCTGATGGCCAGCAAGCCCTATGTCGCCAGCGGAAAATACATCCAACGTATGAGCAACCACTGCGCAAGCTGCAAATACGACCCTGCCCAATCCACAGGCCCGCGTGCCTGCCCGTTCACCACCTTGTATTGGGACTTTTTAATGCGCCATGAGAGCCTGCTCAAACAAAACCCGCGTATGGCCATGCAACTCAAAAACCTGGGGCGACTCGATAACATCGCCCGGGAAAGCATCGCGACGCAAGCCACCGCCCACCGTAACGCCCAGCTTTTAGCCCCAGGCGGAAATTAGAGAAAATACGCTTAACTCAACAAAGGTACGATATGCCCAAACTCTCACGTCCCACTATTCCTACGAATCTCGGTTTGCGACGCTACGCGGCCACCTTTATCTCACTATTATTTGCATCACAACTTGCGATGGCTATTGAAGAACCCAGCTATAAAGTGATAGCCAAGTCCGACACTTTTGAGCTACGCCAATACGCCCCCATGCTGGTCGCTGAGACGCTGGTTGACGGTGATATGGACGATGCCGGAAGCACCGGCTTCAGGAAAATCGCCGACTACATATTCGGCAATAACCAAGTGCAGGCAGGCACCAGCTCCACCAAGATTGCCATGACCGCGCCGGTCACTATGGAGCCGCAATCCCAAAAAATTGCGATGACCGCACCGGTTGCGTTGATTCCGATTGAGAACATCGGAGCTTCTAAGCAATGGCGGGTTCACTTCGTTATGCCTTCCCAGTACACCATGAACACCATTCCCAAGCCTAAAAACGCGGATGTGAAGCTGCGGGAAATTCCGGGCAAACTTTTTGCCGTCAATAGCTTTACCGGCTTTAACACCCAATCCCGTATCCAGGTCAAAACCGATGAACTCAATGCCTGGATTGGGCAAAAGAGTTTGAAAGTGCTGGGGCAAACGCAACTCGCGCGCTACGACCCGCCATGGATCTTGCCAATGTTCAGGCGCAACGAAGTGATGATTGAGGTGGAGGACATCAAAGAGCAGTCCAAGTGATAACATGTAAATGGATCGGATAGACCAAGTGCCCACAGGAAATGTTTTTCACAAAGTAACTCCTCTATAGAAGGTCGGATAGCGAGATGAACGCAAGTTGGTGATCGCGATTCATTGCCACACGTAAAGGTGACAACGTGTCTGAAGTCAGCGCCAGCTTTGCCATAGACCTTGAAAAGCTAAAGAATTTGGGTATCAATGACCCACGTTCGACCGCGGCGCTCGACTTAATTCAGTCAAAATCACTTAGCAGTGAACAGCGCTTATTCCACAGTCTGTGGAGATCTACTTTACTTAAGACCGTACTGTTTGAGCCTAAGAAAAAAATCATCTCGGCGGGTAGTTTGGTCGAAGAGGGGTATTTGATAGTCAGCGGCAGTCTGGTTGGCGTGCAAGGTGAGCAAATTTATCGCTTTGGTCCCGGGGCGGTATTGGGACTGGCCGAAGGCATGATCAACCAGCCCAGCAAAATGAGCGTCGTTACCGCCACTGCGGTGCAAGCGCGTTTGATCCCTTTCCACAAAATAGACAGCATGATTTCCTTGCTGCCAAAAGAGATGAAGGCTATTTTGCAAACCATTATCAAACGCACTTTGGCTTTATCCTAATCCTGCTTTCAAGCCGAGCACATTTGCAACATGCCTGAATTCAAATCCCAAACTTATGCAGATGGCGAGACCATATTTGCGATTGGCGATTTGGCCGAGCACCTGTATTTCATAGAAAAAGGCCAAGTTGATTTAGTCAACGCGCAAGACCATGTATTTGCATCTGCCACCGCTGGCCAATCCTTTGGGGAAGCAGCCATATTGCAAGGAGGCGTACGTTCAGCAGGTGCACGTGCAAACAAAGAAACCGATTGCCGACGCATTACCGCTGAAGAAGCCTCTGAGCTTTTGCTGAGCCATTCACCGCTTTTGCTTCTCATTTTAGAAGCTTTGCTCCTGCAGCAAAGCATGCAAAACACGCTTCGCAACCCCTAAGCGCCGTCTGCCCTGATGACACCGCCGGCGCGCTATCTTGAACTGTCGGGCTCGAATTGGAGCTATTGTCTGCTGTCCTCTTTTGCCTATTTGAGGCACTCATGGCAGACCTAATGGCTTGGCTTAGCCAAAGTGGTTCAGGACTGCGCCTCCTTTTTGCAACTCACAGGGACAGCGCAAGACTCTCAAACCTGGCTACTGCTTGATTTGGCTTTGACAGTTGCTCGCCAAATAGAAGCCGAAAAAGGCTGCGGAATTGAAACCTCAGAGCCCCACTATCACAACCGGCTCCATTTCGCCGACTCCCTGACCGCCATGACCCTGCAGTGCAGCTTAGAACTAAGGCAAGGGGCTGCGCCGGATAGCGCATGGCAAGCGGCGCTCTTGCTCATCGCCGTCGCCCATGATTTTCATCACACTGGTCGCGTCAATCGGCATACCTCGGATATCGAATCGGCATCGTTCGAGGCTTTGCTCCCATTGTTGAGTTCCGCCCAATTGAGCGAGCTTTGGATCGAGCGTATCCGTACGGTCATCCTGCGTTCGGACTTCAGTTTGGTGCGGGAAAACCATGCGCGCGTAACAGGACGCCGATTTCAATGGGATGCCGACTGGGCCACGGTGCTCCTGAACGAAGCCGACATCATGGCCAGTGCCTCGGCCGATTTCGGCCCGGCGCTTAGCCAAGCCTTATCTAAAGAGTGGGAAGCGGCGAAGTTTGCCCCCTACGCTAGCGTGGCTACCGAGTCCGGTCGGCGGCAGTTTTTATCTGGTATTGAGTTTTCCAGTCCTTCGGCGCGGACTTTATCCGCTGGCATTTTGGCACCGCATTGATTTTTGGATGATGGCTAGCGCGTAACCTAGCGGGTTAAGGTATGGTACTTTCCCGCCCATGGAGATAGTCACAAAACTGTCAAACGACTGGCTAAAAATGATGAGCCATGCTCGCGAAAGTCGGCACAGCCTTTCTCAACTTCACGATTAAACACCCCTATGTCTAAAGATTTTTCCCTGATGGAAGACAGCAACCGCTCTTCTAACCTGAGCATCCACGATGTTTCAGCCCCTTCACGGCGTCAAATACTGCGTGGCGGTTTGGGCGCATTGGCAGGCAGCTTTTTAGCCCCCCTCAGTGCCGTAGGTGGCGCTGCTGCGCTGACCGGTTGTGCGACGCTTGGCGTGGGCGCCTTCAAAATGGGCTTTAAGAGCGTGGGGATTTCTACGGCCGACAGCATCACCGTGCCCGAGGGCTATGTGGCCCACGTGATTGCACCTTGGGGCGATCCCGCTGGCATTGCTGGCCAAAACCACGCATTCAAGTACGATGCAAGCAATACAGCCGCCGAACAAGAAGCGCAAATTGGCATGCACCATGACGGCATTCACTACTATGCCCTCGAAGGCTCCAAGCGCGGTTTGCTGGCGATGAACCACGAGTATGTTGACCACGGTTTGCTTTTTACCGATGGCATGGCCAATTGGAGCGCCGAGAAGGTGCGCAAGTCACAAGCTGCGCATGGCGTAAGCATCGTTGAGGTGCAAGACAAGGGCGGCAAATGGGAGGTCGTCAACCCCTCCAAATTTGCGCGACGCATTACCAGCAACACGCGCACCGAACTAAGCGGCCCAGTAGTTGGTCATGCCCTCATGAAAACTGCTGCCGACCCTGCTGGCCGCGTCGTTTTAGGCACTTTGAACAACTGTGCCAGCGGCATCACGCCATGGGGCACGTACCTCACCTCTGAAGAAAACTTCATTGCTTACTTCAGTGGCGGAGACAAACTCAGCGACCACGAAAAGCGCTGGGGTCTGCGCAAAGGCGGCGCTGGCTACCGTTGGCATGAGCACGATGCGCGTTTTGATGCCACGCAAAACCCCAACGAACCCAACCGCTTTGGTTGGATTGTGGAAATTGATCCCAACAACCCCAATGCCACTCCTATGAAGCGTACCGCTATGGGACGCGGCGCGCACGAAGGCGCCACGGTTGCAGTCACCAAAGACAACCGGGCTGTGGTGTACATGGGCGAAGACGCACGCTTTGAATACATTTACAAATTTGTTAGCCGCGACGCTATCAAACCAGGTGGGGCAGCCGCTAATGCCAGCCTGCTCGACCATGGCACGCTGTATGTCGCCAAGTTCAATGCCGACGGCAAGGGTCAGTGGATTGCACTCACCCACGGCCAAGGCCCGCTGACTGCGGCCAATGGATTCGCAGACCAAGCCGAGGTGCTCATCAAATCGCGCCAAGCCAGTGATGTGCTGGGCGCCACCAAGATGGACCGCCCTGAGTGGATTGCCGTCGACCAACAAGGCTGGGTGTATGCCACCCTTACCAACAACAGCAACCGCGGTGGCGACAAGCAACCCGCAGTGGACGCTGCCAACCCCCGTGCTAACAACACGCAGGGCAATATCATTCGCTGGAAGGAAGACCTTGATTTCGGTGCCGTCACTTTTGCCTGGAACCATTTCATCATGGCAGGTGACCCCTCCTTGGAACGCGCAGAAGCCAAAGGCAACATCAAAGGCGATATGTTTTCTTGCCCCGATGGCTTGTGGGTAGACGGGCGTGGAATGATGTGGATCCAGTGCGATATGTCCACCTCTGCTATGGGCAAAGGAGACTTGAAAGGCTTTGGCAACAATATGATGTTGGCTGCTGATGTAAAAACCGGGGAGGCGCGCCGCTTCTTGGTCGGCCCTGCCGGTTCGGAGATAACGGGCGTGACTGAAACACCGGACGGCAAAACCATGTTCCTCAACGTTCAGCACCCTGGCGAACCGGCTAGCGAGCAGAACAACCCGGCCAACCCTCGCGCAATTTCTAACTGGCCAGAGCAAAAATCCAATGGTCGGCCACGCAGTGCCACCGTCGTGGTTCGCAAGATCGATGGCGGCATCATCGGTACCTAAGGCATCTGCTCGGTGAGCGCTGCCCGCCTGTAGCGCAAAGCTCTGGGAAGGCCGTTGTTGAGGACATGAATTTGTCCCGACAACGGCCTTTTCCCGTAAGGGTAAGCGCAGTTTGTATTGGCCTGACGGTAGATAGGGTCGGCTGATCTTCTATCTTAAGTGGCGTCCCGTGGGCCAACCGCCGCCAAGCCATTTGCAACTTGGGGCGCAATGTCATGCTAGATTCACCGAGGGCCATCATCATGAGGTCGCGGCGACTTGCCGCGATTCAATCAAGAAAGACTAGGCCATGACTGAAAACAACGCCCCCATGATGGATGACGCTTTTGATGAAGATGCAGACACGATTGGTGACTACCATCGGATGGCGGCACATCATTTCCAAGCCAGCGCCAAGCACCACATGGCCGCAGCCACCGCTGATGATGACGGGAACGATGAAGCTGCAGCACGCCACGCCTACTTGGCTTACCGTCATCAGCTTAACGGCATTCAATATGCAGAAATTGCCGCTATGGAAAGTGAAAGCCTTGAAGACGAGTTTGACGTTCCGACGGAGGTTCAGGCAGATTAACAGGCATCGGGTGCGCATCGTCGGTCACTTTGGCACATCGCAAAGCTGACCGCAGACCCCTATTTTTTTTGCCCCCTAAAACAAAGGCATTTGCCGCGACTGCAGCAAATAGTCCGCTACCCACTGGGCCAACAAGACATGGTGCTGGTTGGCGTGCCATTGCGGCTGCATATACTTTTTGGTGTACCAGTGGGCTTGGCTCTCTAGGTGGCACCCCACAAGACCCACAGTACCTTGCACCATCGCCATAGGGTCACCGTTGGCATAGGTGGCAACGGTTTCAAACTGACCGTTGACAAAGGTAGGGCCATCATAAAAATACATGCGCTGCGCTTGGCCGCGCCAATGGACCGGCGCCGTGGTGCCATAAGAGGCGCGTATGTCGGCGCGAGGGCGCTTGATGTATTGCACGCAACGTGTAGTTTTCAGTAAATTGAAGTAGTAGGCATCAGCCCAATAAGCACCCATACAAATACCGAGGTACTTGCCGCCACGTTGCATATAGGCCTGCACATCGGGCAGATTAGGTTTAAGCAGGCTGCGAAATGCGGTCGCCTCGCCATCGCCACCGGGAAATACGACTAAATCAACATCGTCAAAAAACCCGACTTGTACCTTATGGCGGGTGAACAACTTAACACGGGCCAGCGGCGACAGGGCGGCGATCACCCCGTTGACCGAGTCGGTCGAACACGTCGGATGGTGTATGAAAAGGGCAATGGTCTTCTTCATGCCGAAGCGCAGGTTTGCATAGGTTTGCTTGAGCCTGAGGGGCTAGAACAGTGCGCGAAACACGCCTTGAGTTTAAGTCTACTGTCACGCAATATTCATTAAATTCACCTAAATTCGCAAGGAAATCCTAACAATTCCAAACTTCCGTTGAATTACTTTTACGCCACCCATAGACGCATCCTTCAAGGTACGCTTGAAAAGCGATTTTTTTGTTTTGCTATTGCATTCCTGTCCCTGGCTCTGAGCGCCTGCTCTCCCACGGCCTTAATCAAGCGAAGCCTTGGCGACGAATTGGCCAAGCAAGGGCAGTCCCAAGAGGACGACCCGGGTCTGGCGCGTGAAGCCAGTGCTTTTTACTTAAAGCTTTCGGAATCGCTACTTGCGGATACGCCGGATAACCTGAAGTTGGCTGAGGCAGTGGGCGCCGGCTTAAGCCAGTACACCTA
The DNA here is from genome assembly GCA_040400575.1 of Rhodoferax sp. GTDB lineage: Bacteria > Pseudomonadota > Gammaproteobacteria > Burkholderiales > Burkholderiaceae_C > Allorhodoferax. The sequence continues at coordinate 192,229 of JBBAPX010000003.1, read as the reverse complement.
TGCCTACGTTGCTTTTGAGGCGGAACGCTTAGCGGCAACAGATGCCCAGGGCGCTTACCGCATCAATGAACGCGCCAAACGCCTCTATTTACGCGCCCACCGGCATGCGATGCGGGCCCTGGGGCTTTCAACGCCTGGTTTTCGGGAGAAGCTTGCGCATCCGGATGCCAAGCAATGGCCTTTGATTTCCAAGGAGCAGGTAGGGCTTGCGTATTGGGCCGCGGCATCTTGGGGAGGCTATATTTCGCTGTCCAAAGACGCACCCGATACGGTTGCGGACTTCCCCCTCGCCTACCGCTTGGCCACTTTGGCTTGGAAGGCTGACCCGAACTATGGCAACGGAGGGCTTTCCAGCTTGATGGGAAGCTTTGAGTCTGCGCAGCCCGGCGGTTCTTTGGCAAAAGCGACGCAGTATTTCGACGCGGCCATCACCATCAGTCAGGGCAAAAACGCAGGCCCCTATATCGCAAAAGCAGAGGGTGTTGCCTTAGCCCAAGGCGAGCGAGAAGCCTTTGAACTTTTGCTCAAAAAAGCGATTGAGACTAGCGATAAACACCCTGACCTTAGCAACACCCTGATGCGCGAACGGGCACAGTGGCTGCTGCAAACCGCTGACGACTTGTTTTGAAATACCCAGCTGTATGAATCTCTTTGCAAATCCCTCCAGGCTCTTGGCCGGCTTTTTCTTTGTGGCTGTTGCCTTGACAAGCATGCGCGACGGCATAGCGGCGGATAAGCAACTTCGTATCGGTTCGCTGGTACCCAAAAACTCCCTGTACCACCGCCAGCTCATGGACGTGGGCGAAGCCTGGCGGGCCGCGCAAGGAGAGAACAGCAAATACGTCGTCTATCCGGACGGAAGCCAAGGTGGCGAAGCGGAAATGGCGCGGCGCATGCGTATCGGCCAATTACAAGGCGCCTTGCTCTCCGTCGTGGGATTGCAAGAAATTGAGCCCTCCATCAACGCGCTGCAAGTCATACCCATGCTGTTTAGATCCTGGGAGGAAGTGGACTATGTGCGCGAAAAAATGCGCGCACCCATGGAGAAAAAATTCTTGGACAAAGGCTTTGTCGTTTTGGCCTGGGGCGATGCCGGCTGGGTGCGCTTTTTTTCCAAAGACCCGGCCGTTCGGCCTGACGATTTCAAGAAAATGAAATTTTTCACCTGGGGCTCGGAGCCTGACCAACAGGCCATCATGAAAAGCCTGGGCTACACACCGGTGCCGCTGGAGACTTCGGACATTCTTCCTGCTATCCAGACTGGGATGATCAACGTAGTGCCCTCAACGCCCTACTACGCCCTGGCCACGCAGGTTTATACCTCTGCACCGCATATGTTGGAGATCAACTGGGCGCCGATTGTGGGTGCTTTGGTGCTCACCAAGAAGGCCTGGGACGATATGAGCCCCGCCACGCAGGCAGCCATGCGCGCGGCAAGCGAAAAAGCCGGCGTACAAATTCGTGCGAAGGCCCGCCAAGAAGTCAATGACGCGGTGGATGCCATGAAAAAGCGGGGGCTGACAGTCAATCGCCCCAACGCCGAGCAAATGCGGGAATGGACCGAGTTCGCTGAAAAGCTGCATCCGCGGATTCGCGGCACCATGGTAGCGGCTGACACCTTTGATGAAGTGCTGGCCCATCTGAAAGACTTCCGCGCGGGCAAGGCAAAGTGACTATGGCACGCCCCGGCGCGCTCGGCTCGTGGCTGGGTCGCATCGACGAACACATTGCCGCCCTTGCTTTAGGGCTGATGATGCTCATTCCAGTGATCGAGATAGCGATGCGACCCATGATGGGCAGCGGCATTGCCAATGCGCCAGTCGTCGTCCAGCACTTAGGGCTGGTGCTTGCGATGTTTGGTGCGCTTGCCGCAGAAAGGCACGGCCACCTGACGTCCTTTGGCTCCAATGATGGTAGCAAGGGGCTGACGCTTGCGTGGCGCTTGGCTCAGCTGCTTGCCGCGGTGGTGTGTGGCATGCTGGCGTATGCGAGCTGGCAATTCGTGCTCACGGAGCGCGATGCCGCACACACCTTGGCCTATGGCCTGCCCATCTGGACGCTGCAAGCGTGCATGCCCTTGTGCTTCTTATTACTGGGTTTTAAATTGGGTGCCAGGTGTGCAAAGCATTTCAAACTGGGCTACCTCTTGTCCGCAGCGGCACCCTGCCTGGGCTTGGTCATCGCAGGCCAGTTGGAGGGAACCGCTTTCTCCCCCTGGCCCGCTTTAGCCTTGCTCGCCGCAGCCTTGGTAGCGGGTGCACCGATATTCACTGTTTTGGGTGGCCTGGCCCTTGTGCTTTTCTGGAGCGAGGGCATGCCCTTGGCGTCGGTGGCTTTGTCGCACTACCAAATTACGGTCAACCCCTCCTTACCCGCGCTGCCGTTGTTTACTTTGGCAGGGCTGCTCTTTGCCCGCACCGGGGCCACGCAAAGGCTCGGCAACTTGTTCCTTATTCTGTTTGGTGGCGGCCTTAAAGGGTCCGTGATCGCCGTCGCATTGTTATGTTCATTTTTCACCGCATTTACGGGAGGCAGTGGCGTTACCATTTTGGCGCTTGGCGGACTGATGCTACCGTTGCTGCGTAATGCGGGTTATCCGGAGAACAAAGGCATAGGGCTGGTCACCAGCGCCAGCGCCTTAGGCGTGTTGCTGGCCCCTTCCGTGCCGCTCATCATGTACGCGATTGTGGCGCGCGTGCCCATCAGCACGATGTTTGTAGCCGGCGCCATACCGGCCTTGGTCATGGTCGTGACTTTGCTTGTATTTGGTGGTTTTTTGCAAACCAAGGCGGATGCGCCCCACCTGGCCACTAGGGAACCAAAGGCTGCCCTATGGTCGACTATTTGGCTCGCGAAATGGGAAATTATGGCACCGGTGGTGGCGATCGGCTCGCTGGTCAGCGGCTTGGCTACGCCCATGGAAAGCGCCGCACTGACCGCGATTTATGCCGTGCTGACCCAGGCCTTAGCACACCGCGAATTGACATGGAAGACATTTTTTGCATGTCTTAGCGATGCCGCCCAAATCATCGGGGGGGTACTCCTCATTCTCGGAATGGCGCTGGCACTCACCAATTTCCTGATTGATGCTGGCATTCCCGATGCCGCAATTACAGCAACGCAAAGCCTGATTCCGAATCAAGGAATGTTCTTGGTCGCTTTGGTTGTCTTTTTGCTTTTCGCCGGCGCGTTAATGGAAATATTCGCAGCCATTGTGGTGCTGGTACCTTTGTTGCTGCCCGTAGCCCAAAGCTATGGTATCGACCCCGTGCACTTTGGCATCTTGTTTTTGGCGGCCATGGAGATGGGGTTTTTGTGCCCACCGGCAGGAATGAATATTTTCTTTGCTTCCGCAATGTTCGGCAAACCCCTTAGCGCCGTTGCCGCCTCGGTAACCCCCGCCTTGTTGGCCATTTTTGTCGGTAGCTTGCTCATCGCGCTGCTACCCGCATTGTCAACCGCCCTGCCGAAATTTCTGGGACTGATGGCTTAAATTCGCCCGTTTGGGCTGCGCAGCGCCTCTGCTGGCTTGCGAGCCGGCTCAACACGCCGCCTATACTTTACGCCCCGAAGGAACCCTTATGCGCACATCCCCTTTTGAGCATATTGCCGTTGTAGGCGCGGGCGCCGTTGGTAGTTTTTTCGGCGCCATGCTGGCACGCGCCGGACATCAGGTCACGCTGATCGGTCGGCCCGCGCATGTGAAGGCGATAGAAAGCCATGGCTTGCAACTGGACTTGGCCCATGCCGATGGCCTACAAACCGTTCGCCTGCATGCCAGCACAGATTTCACGGCCTTGCGCAAAGCGGACCTGGTGTTGTTTTGCGTCAAGTCCACGGACACCGTGGCGGTGGCCCACAGCATGGCAGCGCACCTGGCCCCCGATGCCATCATCATGAGTTTGCAAAACGGCGTGGAAAATGTTTCCCTCATCGCCAGCGCACTAGCCAATCCAGTGATTCCAACGGTGGTCTATGTAGCCACCGAAATTACAGCGCCCGGTTGCGTGAAACACCACGGTCGGGGCGAGTTGCTTATCGGCAGCATGCAGGCTTGCAGGCTGGGCAACGCGCCAGAAGTCTTCTCGCGCATCGCCGACCTGTTTGCCAGCGCCCAGGTACCCGTGCACATCTCGCAGAACGTGATGGCCGACTTGTGGTCCAAGTTGTTGATTAATTGTGTGTTTAACGCGATTTCCGGTTTGACCCAAACCCGCTACGGCCAACTAGCCGCTGTGGACGGGATACAGACCACCCAAAGCGCGCTGGTGCGCGAGGTATTGGCCGTGGCTCTTGCCGATGGCACAGCACTCGACGAGGCTACTGCGATGCAAGCCGTGGCCCAAATTAGCAAGACTATGGCGGGGCAAAAATCCTCCACCGCGCAAGACATGGCGCGCCACAAACTCAGTGAGATTGACCACCTCAACGGCTTTGTGGTGCGACGCGGACAGGCGCTGGGCGTTCCCACGCCGGTGAACCAAGCCATGGTCGCACTGGTTCAATTGGCCGAATCGACCTATAGCGTTCAAGGCTGATACAAAAGGCCTGGCCTTGATACACATCAAGCCTTTGACAGCCCGATAGACTACGCTTTGCGGCATGCGTGCCAGCTGTCAGGCGCGCACTTAGCACCAACGCGCTAGCGCCTTGGTTGTCCTGGTTCCTACCCTCTGCGCACCGCAGCCGCTGCATGCAATTCAAAGACTATTACGCCGTGCTCGGGGTAGCCAAGACTGCCGACCTGGACGCGATCAAAAAAGCCTATCGCAGCCTGGCACGCAAAAACCATCCCGACGTATCTAAAGACGCAGGCGCGGAGGAGCGCTTCAAAGAAGCTGCGCAGGCCTATGCGGTTTTGAAGGACCCGGACAAGCGCGCTGCTTACGATGCACTGGGCGAAGCCGGCCCGCGGGGCGACTTTGTACCGCCGCCGCATTGGCGCGCTCAATACCAAGGTAGCGCAGACGCGTTTGAAGACCTGGACCTGGCCGAGCTGCTGGCATCGCTGCACGCGCGCGAAGGTCCTTCCGCTCGGGCCAGTACACCGCGCTCAGGGCAGGATTTCGAAGACACACTTTCGATGGGACTGCGCGAGGCGCTGCACGGCATGCGGGTGCCTATCACCTGGGTGGACGAAGGTGTCTCCAAAGACCTGATGGTGGATATTCCGGCGGGGGTGCGCCAAGGCCAAAGAATTCGCCTGCGCGGCAAGGGGGGCAAAGGCTGGCACGGTGGTCCGCCGGGGGACTATTACTTAAAAGTGGCGCTGGCGCCCGATCCGGTGTTTACGCCCTTGGGCCATGACCTGGTGTTCCAACTGCATTTGGCTCCTTGGGAAGCCGTGCTGGGGGCCGAGGTGCAAGTGCCCACGCTGCTAGAGCCGGTGCTGCTGACTGTGCCCGCAGGCAGCCAGGCCGGCCACAAGCTGCGCCTAAAGGGCCATGGCTTGCCCGGCCCCAAGGGCTTGCGCGGTGACATGCTTGCCCTAATTCAGATCAAGACGCCCAAGACCATCTCGGACGCCGAGCGCAGCCATTACCAGGCGCTGGCAGGCATCTCCAGCTTTCGCGCTAGAACCACTTTCGACAAGGAGACCCGCCATGGCGCAAACGATTCATAACTTCGACACCATAGAAATGCTGGACCACATCAGCGGCTTGCAACTTGGCAATCTGTGCGGCCTGCGTATAGACGAGGTACAGGATTTGGTCGATTACGGCGCCTTGCAAAGCGTCTTCGCACGCGAAGGCCTGGACTATTTCGATGGCGCCAGCCTCAGCCACCTGCTGGTTGCCTGCAAACAGCGAAGAGACTACGACCTGGACCTGTTCTCGGTCGTCATCGTCGTCCAGTACTTGCGTGAAATTGAGGATCTGAAGCTGCAATTGAGCCAGTACCAGGCAGAGCGCTGAATGCGCGCTGGCTAGAATCAAAAGCGGCAGCCTGTTCCCTGGGCGCCGCATGCCGGCCCGAGCGTCGGCATGCCCCTTTGCTTGCGGAGCCTTGATGAAACACGAACGACAGGTCGAGCTGCTGAAACAAACCTTTGCGCATATTGACGCCAACACCACGCCTTTATGGGACGCACCCTATTGGAATCCGGCCGAGCGCTATACCAGTCCAGACCACTTTCAGCGTGAAATAGCAGGCCTATTTAGCGGGCAAGTGCCGCTGTTGGCCGGTTTCTCGCCAGACCTGCCTGCCCCAGGGACCTGGTTCACTTGCGACCTGCCCGGTGCGCCGATTTTTTTGACACGCACCGCCCAGGGAAGCGTCAAAGCGTTTTTGAACATCTGCCGCCACCGGGGCTCGCGCCTGGTCGGTTTTGAGCTGGATGCGCAAGGCCATTTTGTGCAACACCGCGGCCAGTCGCAACACAGCTTTAGCTGCCCCTACCACGCATGGACCTATGACAACAGCGGCACCTTGGTACGCCACGCCAACGACATGGGCGGCTTTGCCCCATTGCAAACGCGTATGGACTGTGGACAGTTCAACCTGATAGAAGTGCCCTGCCTGGAAACCGCTGGCATGCTGCTGGTGCGCCCCCATGGCAAGGAGCCCATAGATGCCGAGCGCGACACCTTTGGCATGCACAGCCGCATGGATGAATTTGGTTTTGGCAATTTCCATTTTTACCAGGAAGTATTTTGGGACTTTGCCGCCAACTGGAAGCTCTTGTTGGAAACCTTTATGGAGGGCTACCACATTGCAGCCCTGCATCGAAATACCCTAGCGCCACGCTTTCGCTGCTACCCAGTGATTTACGAATGCTTCGGCCCGCATGCCCTGTTTCCCTTGCCACGCAAGAGCATTAGCGATCAGCGCGACCTGCCCGAAGCCCAATGGTCGGTGCTGAAACATGCCTCCACTATTTTTTCGGTCTCCCCACATGCGGTGCTCAACATCCCCATGGACGGGCATATGGAGTTGTGGGATTTCCAGCCCCTAGACGTCGACCGCACCCGGGCGCGGGTAAGGTTTTATATACCCCAAGCCATTGCCAGCGAGGCCGATGCCGCGCGGTGGAACAAGAGCTGGAAAGTCTCTACCGAAGTGATTTCAGGCGAAGACTTCACCCAGCAACAAAACATCCACATCAACCTGGCCAGCGGCCGCCTGCCCGGCGTCGTCTTCGGACAGAACGAGCCCATGCTGTCGCATTTCCATCGCGAGTTGGGCAAGCTGACAGGCGTGCCCGATGCGCCTATGCCCGATTCATTTTGATGCGCGCTAAGCGCTGCGCCGTTCAATAAGCAATAGGCAGATGCATCGCCGGATCTTGGTGCCAGGCCCAGTAGGTATCAGAAAGCATGCGGGTGAGCGGGCCGATGGCACCATCGGCCACCTTGTGCCCATCGATGCGCGTCACCGGCAACACACCGCCGCCGGAGCTGGAAATAAAGGCTTCGTCCGCAGCGCGAAATTCCATGGCGCTAACAGGCCGCACCTGCACTTGCAAGCCCATTGATTGCGCAATCTCTAGAACGGTGCGGCGGGTTATGCCTTCGAGCATGCCCTGGTCTGGGGTAATGAGCTGACCGGCGTGGACACAGAAGACATTAAAGCCCGGCCCTTCCACTACATGGTCTTTATCGTCCACCAGCACCACGCTGTCGGCACCGCCGTCCAAGGCATCGAGCAGGCCCATGGTCAAGTCGTTCCAGTGGTAGTTTTTGGTCGTCGGGTCCACCGAGGCCGCCGGTATGCGCTGCACGTGGCTGATGCGCAAATGCAGGCCGGTGGCGCGCTGCTGCGCGTTTGCAATCCAAACAAAGGGCACAGCAAACGCATAAAACTGGTTTAGCGCCTGGCGCGGATCGCGCGAGCCCCAAGGCGTTTGCCCGCGCGTACAGAGCATTTCCACATACGAGGCCCGCAAGCCGCTGCGCCGCACACACTCGCTCAGGATGGCGGTAATTTGCGCATCATCTAAGCCGGGGTCTAAGCGCCAGCGCTGGCAACTGCGCGCGAAACGTTCCAAATGGGTATCCAAGCGAAAGAAAGCGCCGTCCCATACGGTGACCACATCATAGGTGGCATCCGAGTGCAAAAAACCCAGGTCGGTGATCGGAATACTGGCGTGTGCAATGGGCACATACTGCCCGCGCACATAGGCACAGCCTTTGGAGAAATCTTGGTCGTTTGGGTCGTACATCGCGCACTCCTGATTGGGAACCTAGGTGCGCGCAGTGTCGCCGAAAAAAACACCGTGCAAAGCTTGCAATAAGAGGATTTGGCCGCACCTAGGGCAGGCTTCGTTAAAAGCCTCTATTGAATACAAAGGATTACCCATGCTTTTTGAAAGTTACTCTGCGGGCAAACTGCCGCTTGCAAACCGTATCGTGATGTCGCCTATGACGCGCAGCCGTGCCGTGGAAAACAATACCCCCAACGCCCTGATGGCAACCTATTATGCGCAGCGCGCCAGTGCCGGCATGATCATTACCGAAGGCACCTCGCCCTCCCCTAATGGCCTAGGCTATGCACGTATCCCCGGGCTTTTCAATCAAGACCATGTCAAAGCATGGAAAGCCGTTACCGACGCGGTACATGCGAAGGGCGGGAAAATTGTCATCCAGCTGATGCATTGCGGCCGAGTGGTGGGCCAGGCCAATTTGCCTGCAGGTGCCAAAGCCGTTGGCCCAAGCGAGCAGGTGCTCGAAGGCGAGATGTACACCGATGCCCAGGGTATGCAGCCCCACATGCAAGCCCATGCGCTATCGGTGGAGGAAATTGCTGCAACCGTGGCCGAATACGCCCAGAGCGCGCGCTTGGCCATCGAGGCGGGCTTTGACGGCGTTGAACTCCATGCTGCGAACGGCTATTTGATTGAGCAGTTTCTGAACGCGAACGTCAACAAACGCCAAGACGCCTACGGCGGCAGCGCTGCCAACCGCAATCGCTTTGCCCTGGAAGTCATGCGCGCCACCGTGGCAGCCATCGGCGCAGACCGCGTTGGCATGCGCATTTCGCCCTTTGGCGTGTTCAATGGCACCGGCGCTTTTGACGGCGTAGCGGCGCAATACGAGGCCTTGGTCAGCGAAGCATCCACCCTGGGGTTGATGTATGTGCATTTGCTGGACCACTCAGCCATGGGTACGCCAGCGGTGCCCGCCGAACTCAAAGCCAAGTTACGCAGTCTCTTCAAAGGCGCGTTTATCCTGGCCGGTGGATTTACCGGCGAGTCGGCTGAACAAGCACTGGCGGCAGGCCAAGCCGATTTAATCGGATTTGGCCGACCCTTTATCTCCAACCCGGACTTGGTGGCGCGCTTGCAAAAAAGTGCGGAGCTTGCTGCACCCAACATGGGCACCTTCTACACGCCAGGCGAAGCGGGCTATACCGACTACCCGGCGATGGCGGCTTAAGCATTGCGCCTAAGTGCCTTAAGCTACTTAGGCGCCAGAATAAGGAACGGGCCAGCCCTTGGACGCGCAAGCGGTCAAACAGCACTATCGCCTGTGCCATAATCCGCGGCTTCGCTGCACACTGCCCGGGTGGTGAAATTGGTAGACGCAGGGGACTCAAAATCCCCCGCCGCAAGGCGTGCCGGTTCGATTCCGGCCCCGGGCACCACAAGCTAAGTCTTGTTGCAAAGCGCTCAGTCGCTTTGAGTAGCGCCATCAGCCGTTCCCCGTTGGGAGAACGGCTTTTTTTCGCCCTATTCCAAGCCTGCGCGCTTGGCTACTGGCGGGGCCTCGCAAAATTTGCGGCCCCTGGGCGAGTACCACCCGCCAGGCAAATAATTTCATCCATGCCAATTCTGTTTTCACAGTGCAAGTTGGCGCGCGGCCTTACTATCGCGGCTCTGTACTGTTTCATTGCGACCACACCATGCCCGTAATCACCAACATCGAAGACCTGCGCGTTCTGGCCCAAAAGCGGGTGCCGCGCATGTTTTATGACTATGCCGACTCCGGCAGCTGGACCGAGGGCACCTACCGCGCCAATAGCGAGGATTTTCAAAAAATCAAGCTTCGCCAGCGCGTAGCCGTCAACATGGAAAACCGTAGCACCGCCACCCGCATGGTGGGTGTGGATGTGAAGATGCCGGTGGCGATTGCGCCGGTGGGCCTGACCGGCATGCAATGTGCCGATGGCGAAATCAAAGCCGCGCGCGCAGCCGAAAAATTCGGGATTCCCTTCATGCTGTCGACCATGAGCATTTGCTCCATCGAAGACGTTGCGGCCCACACCACCCGCCCTTTCTGGTTTCAGCTCTACATGATGCGCGACCGCCAGGCCATGGTGAATATGATCGAGCGCACCCGCAAAGCCGGTTGCGACGCGCTGGTGCTGACCCTGGATTTGCAAGTGATAGGCCAGCGCCACAAAGACCTGAAAAACGGCCTGACGGCGCCGCCCAAGCCCACACTGTCCACCATCCTCAACCTGCTGACCAAACCGCGTTGGTGCCTGGGCATGGCCGGCACACGCCGCCACAGCTTTGGTAACCTGGTGGGCCACGTCAAAGCGGTCAGCGATATGAAGTCGCTGGCGGCCTGGACCAATGAGCAGTTTGACCCGCGCCTGTCCTGGGCCGATGTGGCCTGGGTGAAATCGCAATGGGGCGGCAAACTCATCCTCAAAGGGATACAAGATGTGGAAGACGCCAAGCTAGCGGTGCAGAGCGGCGCCGATGCCATCGTGGTCAGCAACCACGGCGGGCGTCAGTTGGACGGCGCGCAGTCCAGCATCGAAGCCCTGCCGGCCATTGTCGAGGCAGTGGGCGACCAAATCGAAGTCTGGATGGACGGCGGCATCCGCAGCGGGCAAGACGTTCTCAAGGCCTGGGCCCTGGGCGCGCGTGGCACCTTGATAGGCCGCGCCATGGTCTATGGCCTGGGTGCCATGGGCGAGGCCGGCGTGACCAAAGCCCTGCAAATCCTGCACAAAGAGCTGGACATCACCATGGCTTTTTGCGGCCACACTGATTTACAAAACGTCGATAAATCGATTTTGTTGCCGGGGACTTTCCCCACCGCGCATTCCTAAGGCCCGACCGAGACGCCCACCGCCGCACCTGTGACGCTGCGCCGCATTGCCCACCTGGACATGGACGCGTTTTATGCGTCGGTAGAGTTATTGCGCTACCCGCAGCTCAAGGGTTTGCCCGTGGTCATTGGTGGCGGGCGCCGCAAGATGGACGAAGACCTGATGCTGGGCGATACCAGCCGCGCTTTGCATGAAATCCCGGTGCCCGAGTTTCCGCTGCTGCGCGACTACACCGGCCGCGGCGTGATTACGACGGCCACTTATGCCGCCCGGCAGTTTGGCGTGGGCTCGGCCATGGGTTTGATGAAAGCCGCCAAGCTATGCCCACAAGCGGTGTTGTTGCCAGTGGACTTTGCGCAATACCGGCATTATTCGCAGCGCTTTAAATCCATCATTACCGAGATTGCACCGCTGATGGAAAACCGGGGGGTCGATGAGGTATATATCGATTTCACCGGCGTACCCGGCGGCCAGCGCGAAGCCGGTCGCGTGCTGGCGCGCTTGATACAGAAGGCGATTTTTGAAGACACAGGCCTGACCTGCTCGGTCGGCGTCGCGCCCAACAAGCTGCTGGCCAAGATGGCCAGCGAATTCAACAAACCCAATGGCATCTCCATCGTCCTGGAAGAAGACTTGCAGCCCTTGGTCTGGCCGCTGGCCTGCCGCAAGATCAACGGCATTGGTCCTAAAGCAGATGCCAAACTCAAAAGCCACGGCATTGAAACGATTGGCCAGTTGGCGCAGCGTGACCCGGTATGGCTGGTGCAAACCTTTGGTAATAAAACGGGCGCCTGGCTGCATGAGGCCGCATGGGGCCGCGACAGCCGAGCGGTCGTTACCGAAAGCGAGCCGGTCAGCATGAGCCGCGAAACGACTTTCGACCGGGATTTGGATGCGGTGCGCGACCGTGCCGAGTTAGGCGCGGTGTTCACCCGCTTGTGCGAACAAGTCGCCACCGACTTGCAACGCAAAGGCTATGTCGGTAGAACCATAGGCATCAAGCTGCGCTACGCCGATTTCCAAATTGCCACGCGCGACCACAGCCTGCCCAACTACACCGCCGACCCCATAGAAATCCGCCGCGCAGCGGGGCTGTGCCTCAAGCGCGCACCGTTGCAAAAACGCTTGCGTCTCCTCGGTGTCAGGGTCGGCTCGCTGCTCGGCGCCGAGGACGCTAAGCTACTACCCACCGAACCGGAGACCTCCCATGAGCGCAATGCATTGCTTTTCCCTGACGATTGAAAACCACATCGCCCATTTGGTGCTAAAGCGCGCCGAGGCGCTCAACACCATGGGGCCGCGCTTTTGGAGCGAGTTGGACACCGTACTCACCGATCTGCATAAGAACAGCGCTGCCCGTGCGCTGGTCATCAGCAGCACCGGCAAACATTTCAGCGCCGGTATGGCGCTAGACGCTTTCGCCGGCTCCGTGCAGATGGACGATCAATCACCCGAAGGCCGGGCCGCGATTTTTGATAGCTTGAGCGCCATGCAAGCCACCTTCACCAAGCTGGAGTCCTTGCGCATTCCCGTGATTGCGGCTTTGCAAGGCGGCGTCATTGGTGGCGCGGTGGACATGGTGACCGCCTGCTGTATTCGCTACGGCAGCAAAGACGCGTTTTTCTGCATCCAGGAAATCAATATCGGCATGGTGGCCGACGTCGGCACCTTGCAGCGCCTGCCCAAGCTGGTGCCGCTAGCGGTGGTCAAAGAACTGGCCTACACCGGAAGGCGCATGGGCGCCGACAAGGCGCTGGGCTACGGCTTGCTCAACGCAGTGTTTGACACCCACGAGAAAACGGTGGAAGCGGCCTTGGAGTGCGCGGCGGAAATCGCGAGTAAACCGCCCGTCGCCATCTGGGGCACCAAGCAAGCAGTCCACTATGCACGCGACCACACCGTGGATGAATCGCTCAAACAAATGGGCTGGCTCCAAGCAGCGATCTGGAGCAACCGCCATGTCGGCGAAGCCGTGACTGCTTTTCAAGGTAAACGCACCGGCAATTACCCGGACCTGGCAGAACTCAAGTCCTTCACCGATTTGGCTTGAGTCCGCTTACTGCCGCGCCGTGCGCGTATTGGCTGGTGGTTTTTGCGGATGGCTGGTACGAAACGGATTGATGTCCAGGCCACCGCGTCGGGTGTAGCGGGCATAGACCGATAGCTTGATCGGTTTGCAGCGCGCCCAAATGTCGGTGAAGATGCGCTCCACACACTGCTCATGAAATTCATTGTGGTTGCGAAAGCTCACCAGGTATTGGAGTAAGCCTTCTTGGTCTATCGCGTCGCCGGTGTAGCTGATTTGCACACTGCCCCAATCGGGCTGACCGGTCACTAGGCAATTGCTCTTGAGCAAATTGCTCACCAAGACCTCACTCACCGGCGCCTCGCCTTGGCTTGCGCGCAGCAAATCCGGAGCCGGGTTGTAGCGGCTGCATTCAATGTCCAGCCGGTCTAGGCTTAGCCCGTCCAACTCATAAATAGGCTCGCGGTCAAACAGGTCGGGGGCGATCAGGCGTAAACCCACGCTGCCCTGTACCGGCGCACCGCGCCATAAGGCCTCGGATACGTCTTTGCGCATGCAGGCCAACACCGCCTCGCTGTCGGCAAACACCGTATTGTTAAAACTATTAAGGTAGAGCTTGAAGGACTTGCTCTCGACAATGTTGGGGCTCTCGCAAGGTACAGTGAAATGCGCTAGCGCCAGCTGCGGCTTGCCGCGCGGATTGAGCCAGCTCAGTTCAAAAGCGGTCCAGATGTCTGCGCCAAAAAATGGGGGGTCACCAGCGATACCCAATTCCTTGCGCTTGTCCGCGCGCGGCAGCGGGAACAATAGGCTGGCATCGTACTGGTCCACATAGCTAGAGGCTTTGCCTAGCGGCGATTGCTCGGGTTTGGCCGGGGCGGATGTAATGTTCATAGCTCTTTAGGCGCCTGCCAGTTTGCGGCGAAAGACCAGGCGCTCGGGCGTGGATACTTTGGCAGCGAGGCTGTAGCCCTCGCCCTTGAACTGCCGCAATTGCTCTGGCTTATCCACGCGCTGCTCAATCGCAAACCGCATCATGGCGCCACGCGCGCGTTTGGCATTGAAACTAATGATTTTGTACACCCCGTTTTTATAGTCTTCAAACACACATTCAATCACCCGCGCTTTTAGCAACTTAGGCTTGACGGATTTGAAATACTCTTGTGAGGCCAGGTTCACCAGCACCGGCTCGGCATCGTCTTGCACACGTTCGTTCAGGTAATCGGTGATACGGCTGCCCCAAAACTGGTACAGATCGGCTCCCTGCTCGGTGGGCAAACGTGTGCCCATTTCAAGGCGGTAGGGCTGCATCAAGTCCAAAGGCCGCAGCACGCCGTACAAACCGCTGAGCACACAAACGTGTACTTGCGCCCAGGCCAGTGCGTCTTCATCCAGGGCGCGGGCGTTGAGACCGTCGTAGACATCACCATTAAAGGCCAACAGCGCCTGGCGGGCATTTTTTTCGGTAGCGCGCGGCGACCAGGCGTGGTAGCGCGCCACGTTCAATCCGGACAGCGCATCGCTCAAATCCATTAACTCGGAAATTTGCGGTGGCGTGTAAGCGCGTAAGACTTTGATCAGGGATTGCGACTGCTTTACAAACAAGGGCGCCGAATGCGTCTGCACCTTGAGCGGCGTTTCGTAATCCAGGGACTTGGCGGGCGAGAGAACAAACAGCATGGTATTCAAAGGGTGTACGGGGCAAAGTCAGATTGTCGCCTGAAGTGCGGCAGCGCTGCTTGTTTATGGAGGCGTTTCAACCACGGTAGCCGTCAAGCGGCGCACCAGTGGTAAGACGGCCAGCAAAGTTGGGAAGGCGATCAGCCAGGACAGGCCCCATGATCCCAGCCACAGTTGCAGCACGCCCGGCGCAAAGCCCACGCCGCGCAAGGTGCTGATTCCTGAGATCAAACAAGTCATGATGCAGGAAAGAAGCAGGGGCAAGACTATTGCGGCATAACGCGCGGGCAGTTTGCGAAAGACGGGGGACGGTCGGGCATGATTTTCCATGGGCAGGATGGTAACTGCCAGGCAGCCCGCCGGGCACCATTACCCGCACCCGTATCGGACGCCGACCACCGTCGGCAAGCGCCTCTGTAAAATTAACGCTCTTTCCCCTGCGCCGCCGCACTGCGGCGGCTGCCACCCACTTAAAGCTCCATGTCCACTACCCCTCCTGACCAGCCCGGATTGCAATCCCTGTCCAAGTCTTTTGAGCCTGCCGCCCTGGAGGCGCATTGGGGTCCCGAGTGGGAAAAACGCGGTTACGGCTTGGCAGGCGTGCGCGGTAGTGGCCAGGCAGACGCCAGCGAGCCGTCTTTTGCGATTCAGTTGCCGCCGCCCAATGTGACCGGCACGCTGCACATGGGGCACGCCTTTAACCAAACCATCATGGACAGCCTGACGCGCTACCACCGTATGCGCGGCTATAACACCGCCTGGGTGCCGGGCACCGACCATGCGGGCATCGCCACCCAAATCGTGGTGGAGCGCCAACTGCAAGACAAGGGCATCAGCCGCCACGCCATGGGCGCCACCCCACCCGAGGCGCGCAAAAACTTTATCGCTAAGGTCTGGGAATGGAAAGAAGAGTCGGGCAACACCATCACCCGGCAGATGCGCCGCATGGGCGACAGCGTGGACTGGAGCCGCGAGTACTTCACCATGGACGCCAAGCTTTCGGGCGTGGTCACCGAAACCTTTGTGCGCCTGTATGAACAAGGTCTGATTTACCGGGGCAAGCGTTTGGTGAACTGGGACCCGGTGCTCATGAGCGCGGTCTCTGACCTGGAAGTCGAAGCCACCGAGTCCGAAGGCAAGATGCACTACATCTGCTACCCCTTTGCGGATGGCCCGCAGCTGGTAGACGGCGTGCTGCAAAAAGGCATGACGATTGCCACCACCCGCCCCGAAACCATGATGGCCGATGGCGCGCTGGCAGTGCACCCCGAGGACGAACGCTACTTGCACTTGGTAGGCAAGCTGGTGGACCTGCCCTTGTGCGACCGGCAAATCCCCATCATCGCCGACGACTTTGTGGACCGGGCCTTTGGCTCGGGTTGCGTCAAGATCACCGGCGCGCACGACTTCAATGACTACGCCTGCGCGCAAAGACATGACCTGCCGCTGATCACCATCTTTACTCTGGACGCCAAAGTCAACGAAAACGGCCCGCTGGCCTACCAAGGCTTGGACCGCTTTGATGCACGCAAAGCGGTTAACCGAGACCTAGAAGCCCAAGGTTTGATGCTAGAAATCAAGCCCCACAAAATGATGCTC
Source organism: Rhodoferax sp. (assembly GCA_040400575.1). Lineage (GTDB taxonomy): Bacteria > Pseudomonadota > Gammaproteobacteria > Burkholderiales > Burkholderiaceae_C > Allorhodoferax. The sequence goes on along the minus strand of JBBAPX010000003.1, from coordinate 175,923 downwards.
CCGATTTGCGCCCGCACCGGCCAGGTGGTAGAGCCCATGCTGACAGATCAGTGGTTTGTCGCCATGAACAAGGTCAGCGACAACGACCCTACGGGAAAAAGCATCGCGCAAAAAGCGATTGACGCAGTGCAGTCGGGCGAAGTGAAATTTGTGCCCGAAAACTGGGTCAACACCTATAACCAATGGATGAACAACATCCAGGACTGGTGTATCAGCCGCCAATTGTGGTGGGGCCACCAGATCCCCGCCTGGTACACCGATGGCAGCTTGGTCGATGGCGCAAATTTCATTGTGGCCACCACGCAAGAGGCGGCACTTGCCAAAGCCCAAACAGCCGGTTACCACGGCCCCCTGCGTCGCGACGAAGACGTCCTGGACACCTGGTACTCCAGCGCCCTCGTCCCCTTCAGCACTATGGGCTGGCCGGACAGCGCGCCGGGGGTTGGCAAAGGAGACTCTTGCGGCTCCACGCAAGCTGGCGAGGGCGCCGGGGCCGGGCGCAGCGACATTTCGAGCGAAGCGAGTAGGAGCAAGACCGGTCCCGGCGCCCTCGCCAGCGGCAACAGCGAAAACTCCACGAGTGACTATGACCTTTACCTCCCCAGCAGCGTCCTAGTCACCGGCTACGACATCATCTTCTTCTGGGTCGCCCGCATGATCATGATGACCACGCACTTCACCGGTCGCGTGCCCTTTAAAGACGTCTACATCCACGGCCTGGTGCGCGACGCCCAAGGTAAAAAAATGAGCAAGTCCGAAGGCAATGTGCTCGATCCGGTGGACCTGATCGACGGCATTGCCCTAGCACCTTTGCTGGACAAGCGTAGCCTAGGTTTACGCAAACCCGAGACTGCGCCGCAAGTGCGTAAAAACACAGAGAAAGAATTCCCAGAAGGCATTCCGGCCTATGGCGCAGATGCCTTGCGCTTTACCTTTGCAGCGCTGGCCAGCCTGGGTCGCAACATCAACTTTGATAGCAAACGCTGCGAAGGCTATCGCAATTTTTGCAACAAGTTGTGGAACGCCACCCGCTTTGTGCTGATGAATTGCGAGGGCCAGGACTGCGGTTTGCAGGAGCACACCAAAGAACAATGCACACCCCCGCGCGTGGGTGCGGATGGACAAGCCATTGCCGCCGGCCCTTTTTACCAATACCTCAAGTTCAGCCAGGCCGACCGCTGGATCAGCTCGGTATTGCAGCAAACCGAAGACCAAGTAGCCAAAGGCTTTGCCGAATACCGGCTGGACAATGTAGCCACCGCGATTTATGAATTTGTCTGGAACGAATACTGCGATTGGTACCTGGAAATTGCCAAAGTGCAAATCCAAAATGGCGACGCAGCCCAGCAGCGCGCCACCCGCCGCACGCTCATCCGGACGCTGGAAGCCATCTTGCGTCTGGCGCACCCGGTCATCCCGTTTATCACCGAAGAACTTTGGCAAAAAGTCGCGCCTGTAGCGGGAATAGCTGGGGCTTCGGTCAGCATTGCGCGCTACCCCGAGGCGCAACTGAACAAGGTGGACCTGCAAGCCATTGCCAATGTCAACCAGCTCAAAGCGCTGGTCGACGCCTGTCGCAATTTGCGTGGCGAAATGAGTGTGTCCCCGGCCACCAAAATGCCCCTGTTCGCACTGGGCAATGCCGACTTTATGCGCGCCAATGCCAAGGTCTTGCAAGCGCTTGCCAAGCTGAGCGATGTAAAAGTCTTTGACGACGAAGCCGACTGGCAAGCCGCAGCACAAGCCGCGCCCGTGGCCGTAGTGGGCGAAATACGCATGTGCTTGTTCATCGAGGTGGATGTGGCCGCAGAAAAAACGCGCCTGTCTAAGGAGATTGCGCGCTTAGAAGGCGAAATATCCAAGACCCAGGGGAAGCTGTCCAATGAAGCCTTCGTGGCGAAAGCACCGCCCGCTGTGATCACCCAGGAGCGCCAGCGCTTGGCGGATTTTGAAAGTACCTTATCCAAGGTGCGAGGGCAACTGGAGCGCCTGGCTTAAAGGTGCTGCGCCCCTGAAGTCCCCAATGATGGGCCGAGATCAAGCCGCAACCAGTACGCTAAAGCATTGATTTTATTGGTATTTTTTGACGTAAATGAATTTACTCAATACAATGAGATAAATTACTCAATGTACTGAGCAAATACAAAGTGTCCATCGTCCGTTGGCGGTGCGTCATGCCCACAGTGAAATAAAGCACCGGCAACTGGCATCACGTCCGCCTGGAGTTGGCGTCTTCACTTGCCCCCACTAGCCAACTGGTGGAGCCGCTGCAACAATCCGCCCTCATCCGTCCCCACCTCCAATAGTGCACGCACCGCAGGGTTGAGAAACCCCTTCGCCACCATGCTGTCCAGCATGGCGATCAGCGGGTCGTAGTAGCCTGCCACATTGAGTAAGCCAAAAGGTTTGTGGTGCATGCCCAGTTGGTACCAGGTCCAGATTTCAAACAGTTCTTCAAAAGTACCTATGCCGCCGGGCAGGGCCACAAACGCATCGGCACGCTCAAACATCATGGTTTTGCGGGTGTGCATGTCGTCCACTACATGCAACTCGGTCAGGCCGGTGTGGCCCACTTCTTTGTCTATCAGGGTTTGTGGAATCACGCCGTACACCTTGCCCCCTGCGGCCAAGGTGGCGTCGGCCACCATGCCCATCAGTCCCACTTTGCCGCCGCCATAAACCAATTCCCAGCCCTGGCTACCGATCAAGGCACCGGTATCGCTGGCCGCTTGGGCAAAGTGTGGGTCCGTACCCGGACGTGAACCGCAATACACGCACAAAGAGAAAGAGTTCATAAATAGTCAGCGGACCGCGCTCAACGCCGGCGCATCAGGTGAATAAATTCCTTATCCACGGTTTGCTGGTCCAACAAGGTGTTACCGGTTTGCTTGGCAAAGGCTTGGAAGTCGCGCACCGAGCCGGGGTCGGTGGCAATGACTTTGAGCACCTCGCCGCTTTGCATATCGGCCAGCGCGCGTTTGGCTTTGAGTATGGGCAGCGGGCAGTTCAGACCCCGGCTGTCCACTTCTTTGGCAATGGTGTATTCGGTACTCATGGTGGCCTTAGAAAATTAGCTTTCAGCGCGCGGGGTTGCACTTTCATCACGCTTAGCCCATTCAATAAACTGCGGCGTATGCCCGCGCGAGCGCAGCCAATCGGCCAGTGCATAGCCAGTACCGGCGGGCCAGCATTTGAGATCTTGAAGCTCGTACATCCGGTAGTCCACCAGTTCGGGTGAGAGTCGCACTTCACCGTGGCAGACCGCGTGGTAGGCAATGATGATCTGGTTCATACGCTGAAAATCGTACACGCCGATCAGGTTCAGGGCATCAGTAGTCAACGCGGTTTCTTCAGCAATCTCGCGGGCGATGCCTTCTTGCGGGGTTTCACCCGCTTCCATAAAACCGGTGATCAGCGCATACATCTTACCCGGCCAGGCGGCATTGCGCGCCAGCAGAATGCGGCCGTCGATTTCAATTACCCCGGCCAATACCGGCGTAGGGTTGTTCCAATGGGTAAAGTCGCAGGCGGTGCAGCGCAAGCGCGACTTGTCGCCGCCATCTTCCGCTTGCGTCACCCAGGCCAACTCGGTGGCGCAGTGGGGGCAAAATTTAAATGCGTGGGTCATGGCGTGCTGCGGGGCTCAAGCGGGGAAAACACCGGTAGACAGGTAACGATCACCCCGGTCGCAGACGATAAAAACAATCGTCGCATCTTGCACTTCGCTGGCGATTTGCTGGGCGATCCAGCACGCACCCGCCGCCGAAACACCGGCAAAAATGCCTTCCTCACGGGCCATGCGACGGGTCATGTCTTCGGCGTCCATCTGGCTGACCAGGCGGATTTCGTCCACATAACTGGCGTCGTAAATTTTGGGCAAATAGTCAGGTGACCATTTGCGTATGCCAGGGATGCGCGAGCCTTCGGCGGGTTGCGCGCCAATGATGCGGATGGCCGGGTTTTGGTGCTTAAGGTAACGCCCTACACCGGTGATGGTGCCGGTGGTGCCCATGGCGCTGACAAAGTGGGTAACACCGCCTGCCGTGTCGCGCCAAATCTCGGGGCCGGTGGTTTCGAAATGGATGCGCGGGTTATCGCCATTGGCAAACTGGTCCAGCACCCGGCCTTTGCCCTCGGCCTGCATGCGGTCGGCCAGGTCACGCGCATGTTCCATGCCGCCTGCCTTGGGGGTGAGTAGGAGTTCGGCGCCAAAGGCCTTCATAGTCTGGGCGCGCTCTATGGACAAGTCCTCGGGCATGATGAGCACCATGCGGTAGCCCATGATGGCGGCGGCCATGGCCAGGGCAATACCGGTATTGCCCGAAGTAGCCTCGATCAAGGTGTCGCCGGGGCGGATGTCGCCGCGCTCTTGGGCGCGGCCGATCATGGAGACCGCAGCGCGGTCCTTTACCGAACCAGCCGGGTTGTTACCCTCCAACTTGCCCAAAACGATGTTGCGGCGCGCTTGGTTCTCCGCTGCACCTATGCGCTGTAAGGCCACCAGGGGGGTGTTTCCGATAAGATTTTCGAGTGTGCGGTACATGCTCATGGGGCTAACTTTGCCATAAAGGCTTTACACCGGGCTCCAGCAAGGACTCGGCGCAGACAAAACGGTTTTTACAGCGCAAATATTTTTCCGGGATTCAAAATATTGTGCGGGTCCAGCGCCTGCTTGATAGCGCGCATCATGGCCACCGCACCGGCGCCGGTTTCATTCACCAAAAACTCCATTTTGTGCAGCCCCACGCCATGCTCACCGGTGCAGGTACCGCCTAAGCGCAAAGCGCGGGCCACGAGTTGGGCATTGAGTTGTTCAGCGGTTTCGCGCTCTTGGGCGTTGTCCGGGTCAATCAGGTAGCCCATATGGAAATTGCCGTCGCCCACGTGGCCAACCATGAAGTAGGGTATGCCTGCTGCATTGGCTTCGTCCACTGAATCGAGCAGCGCATCGGCCAGTTTGGAAATGGGCACGCAGGTATCGGTAGTCACGCAACGACAACCCGGGCGCGACTGTATGCCGGCAAAGTAGGCGTTGTGGCGCGCGGTCCATAAGCGGGTGCGCTCTTCGGGCGTATCAGCCCACTGAAAACCCTGGCCGTGGTTGTCGCTGACGATTTCTTGCACCGTGGCAATTTGCTCCTGCACACCGGCAGGTGAGCCGTGGAACTCCATCAGCATCATCGGCCCTTCGGTCAGGTCCAGTTTGGAATGCTGGTTGACCATGCGCACGGTATTGCCGTCTAGCAATTCGCAGCGCGCAATTGGTACGCCGAGTTGAATAATTTGGATCGTAGTGTTGACTGCATCGGCCAGCGAAGAAAAAGCACAGGTCGCGGCCATGACCGCCTCGGGCAAGGGGTAGAGCTTGAGGGTGATTTCCGTGATCACGCCTAGCGTGCCTTCGCTACCCACCATCAAGCGCGTCAGGTCGTAACCCGCCGAGGATTTTTTCGCGCCGGTGCCGGTGCGTATGACTTCGCCGCTGGCCGTGACCACTTGCAAGGCCAGCACGTTTTCGCGCATGGTGCCGTAGCGCACGGCGTTGGTCCCGCTGGCGCGTGTGGCACACATGCCGCCCAAGCTGGCATCCGCGCCAGGGTCGATCGGGAAAAACAAACCCGCCGATTTCACCGCTTCATTGAGCTGCTTGCGGGTCACGCCGGGTTGCAGGGTCACGGTCAAGTCATCGGCATGGATGGATAGCACCTGGTTCATGCGGCTGACATCCAGACTGATACCGCCCTGCACCGCCAGCAAATGGCCCTCTAGCGACGAGCCCACTCCAAAAGGAATGACGGGCGCCCGGTGTTGCGCAGCCAATTGCACAGCAGCAGCGACGTCCTCGGTGGACTGTGCAAACACCACCGCCAGCGGAGGCGGGGCTTGCATGGCCGATTCGTCGCGCCCGTGCTGCTCGCGCACCGCCATAGCAGTCGAGCATTGGGCGCCAAAACGCGCTTGCAATTGCTCTAAAAACGCTGGCGCGATGGCGCGCTCGGCAAGTGATGGCATCAGCGAAGCGGCGACAAGAGGTGCGTTCATAGCCTAAATCCTTCTAATCAGGGCTGCGGGTAACTAGGGGTGCCAAGCATAACGCCAGCCCCGCCCACCACTGCGGGGGTCGCTAAGATAGCGCCGCGCCAAACCGGCGCCAGCCATCCCTTACCCGAGACAACTCCCATGACGATTTCCATGTACCACGCCAGCGCGCCGCGCCTAGTCAATGCCTTGACCAATTTATCCGCGCTGCTTACAAAAGCCCAAGCCCACGTGGAAGCTAAAAAAATAGACCCGGCCGCCCTCATCGATTTCCGGCTCTACCCCGACATGCTGAGCTTTAAGCGACAAATTCAGATCGCCAGCGACACCTGCAAAGGCGTGATGGCGCGCCTGGCCGGGGTAGACATTCCTGCCTACGAGGACACAGAGCAAAGCTTTGCGGACTTGCAAGCGCGCGTCGCCAAGACCATCGCCTTTATCGAGACCTTCACCCCAGCGCACATCGACGGCACCGAGGACAAAGACATTGTGACCAAGCGCGGCGATACCGAAACCCATTACAAGGGCATGCAGTTTTTGCTCGGGCACGCCTTGCCCAATGTGTATTTCCACGTAGCCATGGCCTACAGCATCCTGCGCCACAATGGGGTGGAAGTGGGCAAACGCGACTACCTCGGAAAAATCTAAACCTCTGCGCTGCGGGCCCAGGGCACACCGCCGGGCTCCCATCCAGTTAAAGAATCAGGAGATAAGCCTATGTTCCCCACCGCGATTGCTGGCAGCCTGCCCAAACCCGATTGGCTTGCCGAGCCGCAAAAGCTCTGGCCCCAATGGCGTGCCAGCGGCCAAGCCTTGGAGCAAACCAAGGCCGATGCCACACTCCTATGGATCAAGACCCAGGAGGACGCTGGCCTGGACGTGATCGGTGATGGCGAGCAGGCGCGCCAGCATTTCGTGCATGGTTTTGTCGAGCAGGTCGAAGGTATCGACTTTGAAAACAAAGTACGCATGGGTATACGCGACAACCGCTACGACGCCATGGTGCCCCAGGTGATGGGGCCGCTGCGCCTCAAAGGCCGGGTGCATGCCATGGAGGCGCAACTGGCCCGGGCGCATACCAAACGCACCCTGAAATTCACCCTGCCTGGCCCAATGACGATTGTCGATACCGTAGCCGATCAGTACTACGGCGGCGGGCGCGAAGGCCGCATCAAAATGGCGTTTGCCTTTGCCGAACTCCTCAATGCCGAGGCACTCGCGCTGCAAGCCGACGGTGTGGATATCGTGCAATTTGACGAGCCGGCTTTCAATGTCTATATGGACGATGCGGCCGACTGGGGCGTGCAAGCGCTGGAGCGCGCCGCCCAGGGCTTGACCTGCAAAACGGCGGTGCATATTTGCTATGGCTACGGCATCAAGGCCAATACGGACTGGAAAAACACCCTGGGCCACGAGTGGCGCCAGTATGAAAAAGTGTTTCCAGCGCTCTCTAAGAGCAGCATCGACCAAGTCAGTCTGGAATGCGCGCATTCGCACGTACCCATGGATTTGATGGCTTTGCTCGAGGGCAAAGAAGTGATGGTCGGGGTGATCGATGTGGCCTCCGATCTCGTAGAGACGCCCGAGGAAGTGGCCGATACCATTGGCCGCGCCTTGCAGTTTGTGCCCAAAATGAAGCTCACTGCCTGCACCAATTGCGGTATGGCGCCTATGGACCGCACCATTGCCACGCGCAAGTTGTACGCGCTGGCCCAGGGTGCTGAACTGGCGCGCCAGCGCCATGGTTGAAGCCTTCGTGCATGCCACCCGTTTTCAAATGAACACCTGTAAAGACAGCGCCTATGTCTAAAGCCATTGAATTCTTTTTTGATTTCGGCAGCCCCACGACTTACCTGGCGAATACCCAGTTGCCCAAGTTGGCAGAGGACTGTGGCGCACACCTGGTGTACCGCCCTATGCTGCTGGGCGGCGTGTTCAAATCTACCGGCAATGCCAGCCCGGTCACGGTGCCGGCCAAGGGCCGCTGGATGGGCGTGGACATACAACGCTGGGCTGAGCACTACGGCGTGCCCTTTGCCTTCAACCCGCATTTCCCTATCAACACCCTGCCCCTGATGCGCGGGGCCTGCGGCATGCAAATGCGCCATCCCGATAGGCTGGGGCGCTATATCGATGCGGTTTTCCAGGCTATGTGGGTCAAGCCCCGCAATATGGGCGACCCGCAGGTGTTGGCGCAAGTACTGGGCGCCGCCGGCTTTGAGGCGCAGGCCTTTTTGGATTTAATCGCAGACCCGCAGGTCAAGGCCCAGCTGATCAGCAACACCGACGAAGCGGTGGCGCGCGGCGTCTTTGGTGCGCCCGCTATGTTTGTGGGCGACCACCTATTTTTCGGTCAAGACCGGCTGGATTTTGTGCGCCGCGCCCTGGTCTGAAACACACTCGCGCTACCCCTGCCAGAGAATAAGGAAACCCTATGCATCGCGTTGCTATCAGCAGCACCGGCCTGTTTACCCCGCCGCACACCATCAGCAATGAAGAGCTGGTGCAGGCCTATAACGACTACGCCGCACTAGAAAACACACGCCATGCCGAGGCGATTGCCGCAGGCACGCACAGCGCCCTGACCGAGTCGAGTGTGGAGTTCATCGAAAAAGCCTCGGGCATCAAAAGCCGTTACGTCATGGAAAAACTTGGCGTGCTCGACCCAGAGCGTATGCGTCCGCGCTTTACCCCGCGTCCGGACAGCGAGATTTCCATGATGGCTGAGATCGGCGTGCAAGCCTGCCAGGAGGCATTGCGTGCGGCCGGTAAGACCGCTGCCGATGTGGACGGCCTGATTTGCGCTGCCGCCAATATGCAGCGCCCCTACCCGGCCATGGGCGTGGAAATTCAGACGGCGCTGGGCATCCATGGCTATGCCTTTGACATGAACGTGGCGTGTTCCTCGGCCACGTTTGCTTTGGAGCTGGCCTACAACGCAGTGCGCACCGGCCAGTCGCGTGCGGTACTGGTGGTCAACCCGGAAATCACCTCGGCCCATCTGGCCTGGAAAGACCGTGATTGCCATTTCATTTTTGGAGATGTCTGCACTGCCATCCTCGTGGAGCGGTTGGATCTGGCGCCCCAGGGCGCTTTCGAAATTCTGGGCACGCGCTTGCTCAGCACGTTTTCCAACAACATCCGCAACAACCAGGGCTTTATGTCGCGCGCCGAAGACCGCGACCCGGACGACCGCGACCAGCTCTTTCGCCAAGAGGGCCGCAAAGTCTTCAAGGAAGTCTGCCCCATGGCGGCTGAGCATATAGAAAGCCATTTGCAAAGCCTGGACCTGACACCCACGCAGGTGCGCCGCTTTTGGCTGCACCAGGCTAATTTGTCCATGAACCAGTTCATCATCCGCCGCCTGCTTGGGCGCGATGCCAGCGCCGACGAAGCCCCAGTCATATTGGACGAATTTGCCAACACCGCCTCGGCCGGTTCCATCATCTCTTTTCACCGCAACAAAGCAGATATCCAAAAGGGCGAAAGCGGCGTAATTTGCTCGTTTGGCGCGGGTTATTCCATAGGTAGCGTGATCGTGCGCAAGACCTGAGCTGCGGACATCAGCGCGGGCCGCAATCCCCGCGCGAAAACAGCACAGGTTTAAATCAGTGTGCGCTGTAAGCGCAGCTCGGCAATGGTATGACCTACCACTTGTACTTTGCGCTCGGCACCGGGTTCGCGCTTGAAGCCAGCCAGTTCAAAAAAGCGCAAGGCGGTGGTGTTGCGCGCAGGCAGCCAAAGGGTTACGTCAATACAGCCCTCGTCGTGCAAACCCTGACGCGCCGCATGCCACAAGGACAGGCCCACGCCCAGGCCCTGGAAATCCGGGTGCACATAGATGTCGCTAATCTCACCGGTGGTTTGACGGCTACCGACGTCGCGGCTGCGGTCAAAGCCGACAAAGCCGACGATGCGCTCGCCGTGCATCGCCGCCATCACCTGGGGCTCGGCAAACTCGATCGCCTCGCGCCAGTAGGCCTGGCGCTTGTCCTGGCCCAAGGGCGGCAATTGGTCGGTACCCAATAAGGACTGGTAGGTTTCAAGCGCTACCTGCGCATACAAATCACTAATCGCTTTGGCATCGCGCCCGACGGTGGCGCGTACCGGAAAAACAGAGGTGCTAGACATGGAAACTGCAATCACAAAAAAACGAAACAAAAACCGATGCCGATTGTCGCAGGATTGCAAGGGCCTTCGAGAGCCCGCTCCTGGCTAAGCGTTAAGCTTTGCCCCATGCGCCGGGATCCACCAAGAACTATGCTGTACCCACTTTGGCGCCTGGCGCTGTGTTGCTGGCTGCTGGGCGCATGTCTGGTAGCACAGGCTGCGCCCGTTGAAGACAGCATGGCCCAGCGCACCTTGGCCTGCGCTGGCTGCCATGGACCCCAAGGTCGCTCCGGCCCTGACGGCTACTACCCACGCTTGGCCGGCAAGCCCGCAGGCTATTTGTATAACCAGTTGGTCAACTTGCAACAAGGGCGGCGCAACTATCCGCTGATGCAAAGCCTACTCGCGCCCTTGGACGATGCTTATCTGCGGACGCTGGCCGATTACTTTTCCGGGTTGGACATCGCCTACCCGCCGCCCGCGCTGCAGGCCACCGACAAGGCCTTACTGGCACGCGGACTGCAGCTGGTGCGCCAGGGTGACCCGGCCTTGCAGATTCCGGCCTGCGTGCAGTGCCACGGCAGCGCGCTGACCGGCACGCAGCCCTCGGTACCTGGCTTGTTAGGCCTGCCGCGCGACTACCTCAACGCCCAGTTGGGTGGCTGGCAAAACGGCCAGCGCCAAGCCCAGGCGCCCGACTGCATGGCCGTCATCGCCAAGCGCCTGAACGACGCTGATGTGCATGCCCTGAGCAGCTGGCTGTCCAGCCAGCCCGTACCGCTGCTATCACGCGCCGCCGCGCGCAAACCGCCTCTGGCCTCCGGCGCCCAAGAAATTCGCTGCGGGAGCGCGCCGTGGTGAGTGCTCGCACGCTGCGCACCGTGGCACTGACGCTACTTGGCGCCCTGGCATGCGCCCTGCTGTGGGCACTGTGGGGCTTTGATGCCTACCACCGGCAAAGCCTAGTAAACGGCGCTGGGATGACCCAAACCCCCACCAGCGCGCAGCTAGAGCGCGGGAAGTATCTGGCGCGCGTGGGCAACTGCGTGTTTTGCCATACCGCGCCCGCTGGCGAAATGCTCGCTGGTGGACGCCCGATACAAACACCTTTTGGCAGCGTGGTCACCAGCAACCTGACGCCGGACCCTGCGCATGGATTGGGCCGCTGGACGCAAGACGATTTCTGGCAAGCTCTGCATCTGGGCTTGGGGCAAGACGGGCGGCGCCTGTCACCAGCTTTTCCCTACACCAGCTACAGCCGCTTGACGCGCGCAGACGCGGATGCGCTGTGGGTCTACCTGCAATCGGTGCCCGCCGTACCCCGACCCAAAACCGATGCGAAGATGGTGTGGCCATTCGGCACGCAAACCGCGCTCGGCCTGTGGCGCGCGATGTACTTCCGTCCTTACCAAAACTCCAATGAAAGCTCGGCGCCAGTTGGCGCAGATACGGTGGCCTGGACACGCGGACGCTATTTGGTCGAAGGCCTGGGCCATTGCCAGGAATGCCACAGCCCGCGTGACGCGCTGGGCGGCATGCGCGATGCCTCACGCGGCACGGGCGGCGTCTTGCCCGGCCTGCCCTGGTATGCACCATCCTTGCGTGACGCAGCGCAGGCTGGAACAAACGACGGCCCCGCACTGCAAAGCTTTTTGCAAACCGGCGTAGGCGCGGGCCGCTTTGCCGCCGGGCCTATGGCCGAGGTGGTATTGCACGGCACGCAATACCTGAACGACTCGGATGCGCAGGCCATGGCGGTGTATTTGCAGTCCTTAGTGCCCAACAAGCCCGATGTTTCAGGGCCATATGCCCATCAAGACGCGAACACGGTCCGCCTTGCAAGTTCAAGTTCAAGTTCAAGTTCTGTTGCTAAGGCAGGCGCAGCGCAAGTGCAAGGCGCAGACATTTATAAAAATAACTGTGCCGACTGCCACGGCGACCAGGGCCAAGGCCGCGAAAGCGCGTACCCAGCACTGGCAGGCAACCGCGCGCTGCTGATGGACAAACCCAACAACGCGGTGCTGAGCGTGCTCTACGGCGGCTTTGCGCCTTCCACACAAGGCAATCCCCAGCCTTTTGGCATGCCGCCCTTTATGCTGGAACTGAGCAACGCCCAGATCGCCCAGGTGCTGAGCTATAGCCGCAGCGCCTGGGGCAACCAGGCAGCGCCCATTAGCGAATTGCAAGTGCAAGCCGTGCGCGACCCGCAGCAGCGCCGATGAACCCGCCCAGCGACCCAGAGCTTGCCGACATCCCGCTGCTGTACCAAGACGATGCGCTACTGGTACTGAACAAACCGGCAGGGCTTTTGTCGGTGCCAGGCCGGGGCGCGGATAAGCAAGACTGCTTGAGCGCACGCGTGCAAGCGCACTTCCCCGATGCGCTGGTGGTGCACCGCTTGGACATGGCGACATCGGGCCTTTTGCTGATGGCGCGCGGCGCCAATGCCCAGCGCGCTATCAATCACGCGTTTGCAGAGGGTCGGGTGAAAAAACGCTATGTAGCGCAAGTGGCCGGCCTGCTGGAGCCCGACGGAATGTGGCGGACCATCGACTTGCCGATTGCGGTGGACTGGCCCCGCCGCCCCTTGCGCGTCATTCATGCTGATGGCAAAGCCAGCCAAACCCGCTGGCGCTGCGTGGCGCAGGATGCATTGCGCCAAAGCAGCCATTTAGAACTCGAACCCTTGACCGGACGCAGCCACCAATTACGCGTACACATGCAGGCGCTGGGGCATCCCATTTTGGGCGATGCTTTGTATGCACCAGCTCAAGTACAGGCTATGGCTCCCCGCTTGCTTTTACATGCCTACGCACTGTCGCTCAGGCATCCGCACAGCGGCACGCCCATGCACTGGGAGTGCCCGACGCACTTTTGAATGCGGGTTTTGATACCTCGTGTAAAGTCTAAAAATAAGCACAGCGACTTGTCAAAATGGGCCGAATTTCCAGAGTCATCATCATGCACCACCCGCTCCCACTTGAGTTGCCTTTCTCAGCCTCGTGGGATACGCGACCCCGCACACGCTTTCCGGCCACAGTGGTACGCGTCTTTGATGAAGACGGCCGCATAGGCGTGGGTTCTGGAGACGCTATGCGGGGTCTTACGGACTACGAACACCTGTTCATTGGGCAGGAGGCCATGGACCTGGATCGACACCATGCGATCTTGATGAATATCGATTTTCACGCCGGACGCCCCTGGCCCTTGGCGCACCCAAACTAATGTCTGAAGAAACTATATTAGCGGTGCTAGAGGCCCATGGCGCGCTGCAAGTGCAGTCGCAAAACGCCTTGTCTCTGGAATTGCTTACGGGGGGATTTTGGAATCGTGTTTACCGCCTGCGCAGCAAGGAAAACGCTTCTCTTGACTGGGTAGTAAAGCAGTTCGTGCAGGTACCTGTGAACCCCATGTTCCCCATTCTGCCGAACGCTGAACATGCGGCATTGCAGTTCCTGCAAGAACAGGAATGTGCTCCTACGCCAATCGCCTTTATCGCCGATAGCCCGATCGGCAGTCTGCTGGTGTACGCGTATGTCCAGGGCAGCAGTTGGAATGGCGACCTCGAAGCGGCGGCGATTTTGCTGGCGCGCGTACAAGGCGTTGCCATCGATGCCTTTGCCAGGGATGCGTTTCGCAAGCTGCCCACTGATGCAATCGCTTTGCAGCAGCACGCCCAAGACATGTTGCTACGTCACCCAAGTGCTTTGAGTCAGAGCGTGCGTGAATTGTGTCCGCCCGTGTCGAAGCAATCGGCCCCTCCCCATCGAAGCGGGGTTTTGGTGCACACGGACTGCGGGCCAGGCAATATGGTGAGCAGTCCCCTGGGCTTGCGCCTTATTGATTGGCAGTGTCCGGGCATCGGGGACGGGCTTCAGGATGTGGTGACCTTTCTGTCGCCTGCAATGCAAGTGCTCTACGGTTATCCGGTTCTTACAGCTGCGCAGGAGCAACAGTTTCTGGATGCTTACCTTGCTGCGCTGAATGAGCGTCCAAGAGATGCGCAAGCGACACGCGAACGGCTCGACAGTGTCCGCAGCAGTCACCACTACCGATTCGCGGCGTATTGCGCCATGCGTGCGCAGGACACAGCTGCTTCTGACGAGAAAACCTCGCGTCTGTACGGTGTTGCGCTTCAAGCAGAAATTCAACTATTGCATCGCCTATTGCCATAAAGATGGAAACCATGAAATCTATAGAAATGCACATTCACAGTTTCAGTCTGCGTTTTCAGTTCAAGTACCGCAGTGACTTTGACGTGTTTGCCTATATAGCCCTAGCCCGAGAACGTGGCTTCACCGGTGTCAATATTTCCGCTAACGGACCAGGGTATCGGGACTTGGGTGGAACGACACCCCAGCATTTCGCCAGCGTGCGGGCCTGCTTGCGGGAGCATGAAATGGCCTGCGAAATTGACACCAGCGACACCCGTGTGGATAACCTGCGCCACATGCTGTTGGTTGCATCCCAATTGGGCGCTGAGCGCTTGCGGGTGTACACCAAGTACCAAGCATCATTGGCTGAACAAATGGACTGGAGCGTGCGCGACCTGCGGGCGATCGCGCCAGAAGCCGAGCGCTTGGGGATCACGATCGTGTTTGAAAATCATGAAGATTTTCAGGGTGCGGTGATCTCTAGCATCCTGGCGAAGGTCAATCATCCGCGAATCAAGGCCCTGTATGACTACGGCAACTCGCAAATGGTAGGCGAAGACCCGATGGACGCGCTGCGGGCCATGCAGCCTTTCATCGACGCCGTACATGTCAAGGACCATGTACTTCTCAACAGCGAAGGTCGCATGTGGGTCCAAGGCGTTCCGATGGGGCAGGGACTTCTGCCCATCATGGAGCAAACCGAGGCCTTGTATGCCGGGGGATTACGCCGCTTCTGCTTTGAAAACGTATGGGGCTACGTCGCCCGTTTCAAGGCTGACACGCTGCCCACATCGGCTCCTTTTAGCCAAATACACCCCCATGGTTTTCTCAACGGCGCGCTATTGCCTGAACCTGAGGCCTTAGCGCAGGAGTGGCAGGCCTTTGAAACAGCTTGGCAGTGGTACCAGCGCGCGCTTGCATCGCAAGGATTTGTTATCGAGCGACGCGGGGCAGTCAAACCGCCCCTCTGAAGCGGCCAATACGCGGGCCCTCGCCCAGCGCCTAAAATGCCGCTGTGACCTCTATCCTCAACGCCGACCTGCATTGCCACTCTGTGGTCTCGGACGGCACCCTGACCCCTGAAGCCCTGGCCGAACGTGCCGCCTCCCACGGCGTTGAGCTATGGGCGCTGACCGACCATGACGAAATCGGCGGCCAGGCGCGCGCCGCCGCAGCGGCCAAAGCCGTGGGCATGCGCTATGTGACGGGCGTCGAAATTTCAGTCACTTTTCTAGGTAAAACCGTCCATATCGTGGGCCTGGGTATGGATACCGACAGCGCTGATTTGTGCGAAGGCCTAGAGCGCACCCGCGGCGGGCGCAGGCTGCGGGCGCAGGACATGGCCGACGGTTTAGCCAAAGTGGGCATCAAGGGCGCTTTTGAAGGTGCGCTGCAATACGTGGGCAACCCCGACCTGATTTCCCGCACGCATTTCGCCCGGCATCTGGTGGAAACCGGCGTGTGCAAAGACACCAACGAGGTATTTCGCAAATACCTGACCGAGGGCAAGCCGGGCTTTGTGGAGCACCGCTGGGCCTCGCTCAAAGACGCAGTGGGCTGGATTACCGGCGCCGGTGGCATGGCGGTGGTGGCGCATCCGGCCCGCTACAAATTTACGCCCAACGAAGAGTACGCGCTGTTTACCGAATTCAAAGGCCATGGCGGGCGCGGCGTGGAAGTGGTCACCGGCAGCCATTCGGCTGCCGAGTACGTGACCTACGCCGCCACGGCGCAAGAGTTTGGGCTGGCCGCATCGCGCGGCAGCGACTTTCACAGCCCCTTAGAAAGCCATACCGAACTTGGCACCCTGCCCTATCTGCCCGGCGGTTTGACCCCCGTGTGGGAATTGCTGGCCGCGCGCATCCGGTAAGCGACGCAGTGGCTCAGTTTTTTGAGGTCCACCCGGACAACCCGCAACAACGCCTGCTCAAGCAAGCGGTGGCCTTGCTGCAAAAAGGCGGCGTACTCGCGGTGCCCACCGATTCGAGTTATGCGCTGGTTTGCCACTTAGACGACAAAGCTGCCGCCGACCGACTGCGCCAGATTCGCGGGGTGGACGATAAGCACCATCTGACGCTTTTGTGCCGCGACCTGAGTGAACTGGCTAATTACGCCCGCGTGGACAACCGGCAATTTCGCCTGCTCAATTCCGCCACGCCCGGCCCGTTTACCTTCATTCTCGAAGCCAGCAAAGAAGTGCCACGTCGCCTGAGTCACCCCTCGCGCAAAACCATTGGCCTGCGCCTGCCCGAGCATGCCTGTCTGCAAGCCCTGTTGGAACTGCACGGCGCGCCATTACTGGCCACTACCTTGATACCGCCCGGTGAAAGCCAAGCTTTAAACGACGCTGCCGACATCCGCGAACGCTTTGAGCACCAGATAGACGGCGTGATCGATGCCGGCGCTTGCGCGCTCGAGCCCACTACTGTGATCGACCTGAGCACCGGCGAAGCCGAGGTGGTGCGGCTTGGCCGGGGCGACCCCGCCCGTTTGGGCATGTAAGGCACAGCCGCCCTATTCATTGAAAGCTCCCACGTGGATATTGCCCAACTGATTCAAACCGTTAGCCTCTACGCGATACCGGTGATTTTTTCTATTACCCTGCATGAAGCAGCGCACGGCTATGCGGCGCGCTACTTTGGCGATAACACCGCATGGATGCTGGGCCGTATCTCGCTCAACCCGATGAAGCACATCGATCCGGTAGGCACCATCTTGCTGCCGCTGCTGCTGTACTTCAGCACCTCGGGCGCGTTTTTGTTTGGTTATGCCAAACCAGTGCCCGTGAACTTTGGGCAGTTGCGCCACCCCAAGCGCGATATGGTTTGGGTGGCGCTGGCCGGCCCGGCTATTAATTTCGTCCAAGCTATTGCTTGGGGCGCGGGCCTGTTTGTATTCCAAGGTGCCGGCGTCAGCGAGCCTTTTTTGCTGAAAATGTGCCAAGGCGGCGTGCTGGTCAATGTGGTGATGTGTGTGTTCAACCTTTTCCCGCTGCCGCCACTCGATGGCGGACGCATCTTGGTAGGCCTCTTGCCCATGCGCCAGGCCTATTGGCTTTCGCGCGTGGAGCCCTGGGGATTTTTTATTGTGATGGCGCTGGTGCTGACCAAGGTCATCAATACGTTTTGGATGCTGCCTTTGATGGGCCTGAGCTTTGAAGCCTTGGAGGTACTGCTCAGCCCCTTGCGCGCCCTGCTGCAAAGCGGCGGCGCTCCGGTTTAATTGGTTTGGCCTTTTTGTCTAAAACACCATGAGCACTGTTCGTTTTTTAACCGGCATCACCACCTCGGGTACACCGCACTTGGGCAACTACGTGGGCTCCATTCGCCCCGCGGTGCAAGCGAGCTTGCGGCCTGGCGTAGAGAGTTATTACTTCCTGGCCGACTACCACGCGCTGATCAAAATCGACGAGCCCGCGCGCATCCAGCGCTCTACCCTAGAGATCGCCGCCAGTTGGCTTGCCGCGGGCCTGGACCCCGAGCGCGTGGTGTTTTACCGCCAGTCCGACGTCCCGGAAATCCCCGAACTGACCTGGTTTTTAACCTGCGTGACCGGCAAAGGCATTCTCAACCGGGCCCATGCCTACAAAGCCCAGGTGGACAAAAACACCGCCGCTGGCACTGACCCGGACACGGACGTAAGCGCCGGGCTGTTTATGTACCCGGTGCTCATGGGCGCGGATATTTTGATGTTCAACGCCCACCATGTGCCGGTGGGGCGTGACCAGGTGCAGCACATCGAAATGGCACGCGATATGGCGCATAGCTTTAACCACCGCTATGGCGAGCATTTTGTCGCCCCCTTGGCGGCTATCGAAGAAAGCGTGGCCACCTTGCCGGGCCTGGATGGCCGCAAGATGAGCAAGAGCTACGACAACACCATCCCCCTGTTTGCCAGCAGCGCGCAGTTACAAAAACTGATCGCTAACATCAAGACCGATTCGCGCGCACCGGGCGAACCCAAAGACACCGAAGGCTCGGCCTTGTTCCAGATTTACCAGGCCTTTGCCAGCCCGCAAGAGACCGCCGCCTTCGCGCAAGAATTTGCCCAAGGCATTAGCTGGGCCGCTGCCAAAGAAAAGTTGTATGCGCGCATTGACCAGGAGATTGCGCCCATGCGCGCGCGCTACCAACACCTGATGGAGCATCCGCAAGAAGTGGAAGCCATGCTGCTGCAAGGCGCCATGAAAGCGCGTGCCGTGGCCACGCCTTTTATGGCGCGCTTACGCCAGGCTGTGGGGCTGCGCGGCTTGGCCGCGCAAAGCACTGGCGGCCCTGCTAAAGCGGCCAAAACCGCCAGCGCGGCCTTCAAGCAATACCGCGAGAGTGACGGGCAGTTTTACTTCAAGCTGCTCGATGCCAAAGGCGCGCTGCTCTTGCAAAGCACCGGCTTTGCCAACCCGAAAGAGGCGGCGCAAGTGATGGGCCAGCTTAAGGCCAGGGGCGCTAGTGCACTGCCTGCCTGCCAGGCATTTATCGCCAGCGTTGCCGATGCTGCAGCGCTGGACGAAGCGCTGGAAAGTTTGCGTGCGCAGACGGCCTAATTGGCGATGCGCCACGCCTAGGCAAGCGCCGTGCAAGCCAAATACCTGCTGCAACTGACCTGCCTCTCTGCGCTATGGGGCGCCTCCTTCATCCTGACCCGCATTGCAGTGCCGCAACTGGGGCCGAATTTTTCGCCCTGGCTGCGCATGACTTTGGGCACCTTGATGCTGGCGATCATCATGCGCGCGCTCAAGCACCGCTGGCCCACAGAGCATTGGAAGGAGTTGATGTTTATCGGCTTTTTGGCCGTTGCCGGGCCGCACGCCTTGTATTCGCAATCCGCCTTGTTTTTGCCCGGTGGCTATGGCGCACTGATTTCTGTCACCTCGGTGTTATTTGGCGCTTTCGCCTCGGCCTGGCTGGGCGAAGAAGTGTTGACGCGCGGAAAATTAGCCGGCTGTCTGCTGGGCCTGGCCGGCGCAGCACTGGTGGTGCGGCTGGGGCCGGCACACCCGAGCGCAGAGCTCATGCTCTCGGCCCTGACCTGTTTGGGCGCGGCAGCGCTATCGGGCATCGCCACGCCCTACCTCAAACGCGCCACCACGCGCATGGAGCCGCTGGCTATCACGGCCGGCATGCATGCCGCCTCAGTGTTGATGCTGCTGCCTGGGGCAGTGCATGATTTTCCAAACGCGCATTTCACGCCCAGCGCCCTGGCCGCTGTCAGCGTGCTGGGTATCGCCACTTCCGGCCTAGCCTATTGGATGTTTATGCGCATCATGCAGCATGTGCCGCCCATGGCGTCGATGACAGCCAACTTTATGAGCACCGGCTTTGGGGTGCTTTGGTCGGTGCTGCTATTGGGAGAAGCCACCAGCGTGGCCATGGCCGCAGGTGGTGGCCTCATCGTGCTGGCTTGCCTGCTGGTGTCGAATGTCAACCCGCTGGATTTGCTGCGACGCTCGACACTAAAGGCCGAGCCGGACGCCTAAGAAAAGTCTGCCTATCGCCGCTCACTAACCGTTTTCCGTCACTGCGCCTGCCGCCATTTGGCCGCATACACAAAATTCAGTAAACCCTAAGTTCTCGGCGCTCAACGGATAACGTTCTCATGCGTGCTCATAGGTGATGAACTTGCCGTTGAAGCCAATTTTTCGGCTGATTCTTTGCTTGCCAATATTGACAACGATACCTGTAGGAACCTGCGTGCTTCGGCCGGCGTTGTACTCAGCTGTTTGGAACGATTCCTTTAGGCGAACGCCAAGTTTGGTCAAGGCCTGCGGGCCGAGTACCTCAAGGGGTTGGGTCGGAATGGGTTTTCCAAAAATCACGCTGGGTTTGGCCTTGGCATAGATGCCCACGCCTAGCCGTACCAACAGCCCAATGTCCGTGAGTTCCTTTAGCGCGCGCTTTACCGATGCTTCACTGCCAAATGGCTGAAAGTCGGCAGGCCGAAACACGAGTTCGGAGCGGCTCCGAATGGAGCGTCTGATGCGGTTGGTGATATTCAGGAAAACATTTTTGGGTCAATGACCATTCGGCAATAATTTACTTAAGCTATTGAAATATATAAAATAAATTTAGCATATAAAGCTGAACCTCAAGCTGGAGGGCGATTCGCGCAACTGGAATGTTCCCCCGTACTCGGTGGTTGAACACGTTTTCGACGAAAACGACTTTGGGTGACTTGTAATGTCGCAATTTATCCACCTACCGGCGAGCAAATTTCGACCAAAGTTCCATCAGGACAACGGACATATGAGACAACTTGCCCCCATGGCTTTGTCTCAGGTTCTTTCAACTCGGTAGCACCAACTGCTAGGGCTTTGGCGTGCGCCTCGGCAACAGACGGCGTAACCAACGCTATTTCAATCCCAAGTGGCTTGCTGGAATCACTTGCAGCGACAAAACCCGCAGGAAAGTTTGTTTTTCCAAGTTCATGCGATGCAAAGGCGAGCGTTGTTTCTCCCGTTTCAAGTTCGCCATAGTCACCCGACTCATGCAGAAAGCGTTTGGACATACCGAACGCACTTTCAAAGAACGACAACGATTCAGCGACATTAGGAACGTAGATGATTGTGTAGCCGAGTTTCATGAGTCATCCTGTTTGGAGGCCTGCAAAGCAAGCGATAGATATTGCGCCAATTTTTTATCCTTGATCTGAGAGATGGTCAACAATTTGACGTGGCGACGCCCCTTCCCCGTACCTTCCAGAAAACCGAAAGGGTCATTGATTTTTGCGCCGTTCCCGAATTCGACAGTTACGTGCGCCTTGTAGGCGAAGACACCACCAAACTGAACGCCTGAGGTTAACAGGATGCCGCCGTACTTGACTTCTTCCGACGTTGTTTCAATAGTCTTTTTTACCAAGGCGCGAACGGCCTCGACGATCTCATAATTCTGCGCGCTCACAAGCCGGATGTCTTCAAGCAGCGCCTGAACAGACTTCTTTGGCATGTTGTGGGGTTTGTTGCGGGGCATGTTGTGAGCTAAATAATCGCGATATGTCGCAAACCTTTCTGGCGTCACAAACGCCGACCGAATTTGCCCTTGGGTTAGGCTTTTTTTACAGCATCAACGAAAGTAGTTAAGCGGCCCGGCGCAGCCGGGTCCGCTTGAACGACGGGTTAGGACGCATGAGACTCAACACGGGACTTTAGTGCCTGATTCATTTCGTTGAACCCTGCTTTGGTGGGGCCTTCCAGGGAAGATTTGGCCAGTGGGACCATGATGCCGGAAAACATCTCGCCATGAATGAACTTCACCCGGTTATCGGCCAAAGGAACGATTTGAAAGTAATGCTCACCGTCGAACAAACCGGGAAATAAGAACCGACCAAGCCAACGAAGTTCTTGATGAGGGATGGCGGTCAATACTTTAGGGCGAAAGGTCATGCCCCGACCAACTGGGGGTTGGATGAATGCAACGAGGCGCTCGCCTTTTTCTGGAATACCCTTGATTGAGCGAATAAATGGATTCCAGGTGGAATGGGAGGGAAAATCAACCAGAGTCGACCAAACGCGATCTGGCGTTGATTCGATTTCAATCTCGGTCTGAATTTGATGCATTGGATGCGTCCTAACGTAATGTAGACCGCAAAACCCGGTGGATACATCCGGGCACAGTCGATACATCTTTTGGATGAAATGGCTGCAAGCCGCTTGCGCCTTGGCTTACAGATTCATATGCGGTAGTTTTATGCAGGTATAAATTTGCCATGAAAGCCGGTGCCCCTTGCTTGCAGTGCGCCCGCTTGCTCGATCAGGTGCGCGAGCGGGTTCGGTGTATGCACTATAGATTCAACATCGTCAAATATTATGTTTTTGAATTTAATTATTTATGCATTGATCAGCCCATGGGAGCGGTTCAATGCACCACCCGGCCGACTCGGCTTTCGGCAAATAGCCGAAAATGCAGGCCAACTCCCCTTATCGACACGCCTGCAAACCAGCCCCATGCACAGCATCCTCAATATCTCTGCCTATCTGTTCACGCCGCTGCCCGATGCGGCGGCGCTGCGCGAGACATTGCATGGCCGCGCGCAGGGCTTGCAGCTCAAGGGCACGATATTGCTGGCCCATGAGGGCATCAATCTGTTTCTGGCCGGACAGGCTGAGCAGGTGCGTAGCTTTGTGACGCAACTGCAAAGCGACGCACGCTTTGCACCGCTGGCGCCCAAAGAAAGTTGGTCCGAAGAACAGCCTTTCAAAAAAATGCTGGTCAAGGTAAAAAACGAGATCATCCGTATGAACCATCCGGCGATTCAACCGGCAGCGGGCCGCGCGCCTGCGGTCAGTGCCGCTACGTTGCGGCGCTGGCTAGAGGCCGGGGTGGACGATGCGGGCCGCCCGGTGGTCACGCTGGACACGCGCAATGCCTTTGAGGTGGACGAAGGCACTTTCAGCGGCGCGCTGGACTGGCGCATCCACAAGTTCACCGAATTCCCCGATGCCTTTCGGGCGCACAAAGGGGCGCTGCGAGACAAGACGGTGGTGAGTTTTTGCACTGGCGGCATACGCTGCGAAAAAGCTGCCATCCTGATGCGCGAGGAAGGGTTGGAGCATGTTTATCAGCTCGAAGGCGGCATCCTCAAATACTTTGAGGAAACCGATGCCAAACACTACAGCGGCGGATGCTTTGTATTTGACGAGCGCCGCGTCGTAGGTCCGGATTTGCAGCCCATGCCATTGCAAGGCGATGGTTTCTAAGGCCATTGCGTAGCGCGGGCGCGCACTTCAGTCTTTTTTGTCGGCGGGTGGCAGGCGCGCCTGGCTGGGCTCAATATCGCGCCCCTGCACGTCGATAATATCCGGGTTATTTTGTTGCCGCGCCTGCCAGGGGGCGTTTTGCTGCCACCGTTTGTAGTTGTCCATAATGACGACCAACTGCGGTTTGCGCCCGGTAAATACCCAGCGCAGCAGTGAGAAAACAAACATCAGTGCCGCCATGCAGAGCAAGGCCAGCATAAAACCCAGGCCAAGTAACAACAAAAAAGCACGAAACAACCATTGCATAACTAGATTTCCGTTTTCATCTTCGCCTAGGAGGCCCGCCCCAGCATGGCGCGCAAATCTTGCACGTACGCAGGTACCTTGACACATACATAGGTCGCAAACAGGGCGTTTACAAGGCCTGTCAGCAAAAACACATCCGGAATCGTCAAGCCCGCACCCAGCAAGGCCCCGGCCAGCAAAGCGCTAACCACCATAAAGAGCGCATTGAGAATATTATTGGCCGCGATGATGCGGGCGCGGTGGGTGACCTGGCTGCGCTGTTGGATCAGCGCATACATGGGCACACTAAACAGGCCGGTAAATAGGCTCATAAACAGCAAATCAGCCATCACGCGCCAATACACGCTTTGGGCTACAAAGTCACTGACGCCCATCAAAGCCGAAGGCGCCAAGGTATGCGATGCGAAATACAAGTCCACCGCAAACACACTCATACCCGCCGCACCCAGCGGCACCAGACCCAGCCCCAGGCCTGCCCCTTTGCGGCTGAGGCTTTCACACAGCAGCGCACCGATGCCCACACCCACCGAGAACACAATCAGCAGCAGCGAGGCAACTTGCTCATCGCCATGCAGCACGGTTTTGGCAAAGGAAGGAAACTGGCTGAGAAATACGGCGCCGAAAAACCACATCCAACTAATGCCCAGGATGGAACGGAACACCACCGGATCCACTGCGGCCAGGCGCAAATTGGCGGCGGTTTCGGTAAAGGGGTTCCAATTCATGGCTTGGCCTTGCAGGCGCGTTGGGGTGGGCGGAATGAAAGCTGCGGCGATTCGCCCCAAGACCGCAAAAAGCACGCAAGCTGCTGCCGCTGCTGACTGTCCGATGTCGGGGATGGCAACCAACAGGCCGCCCACCATATTGCCCAACAAGATGGCGACAAAAGTACCCATTTCCACCATGCCGTTGCCGCCCACCAGTTCGCGCTCTTGCAGCACCTCGGGCAAATAAGCAAACTTAGCCGGGCCGAACAAGGTGGAATGGCAACCCATCAAAAACGTACAAGCCAGCAATACCCCGGCCTGTTGCGCCACGAAGCCGTATGCCGCCAGCAGCATGATGGCGATTTCCAGGTTTTTGACCAGGCGCATCAGCCGGGCTTTGTCCCAACGGTCGGCAATCTGTCCGCTGGTGGCGGAAAACAATAGATAGGGCAGGATGAACAAAGCACCTATCACCAAACCAGCCAGCGCAGGCGGCAGCCAAGCCACCTGCAACTGGTAGGTGACCATCACCGTAAAAGCGAACTTAAACACATTGTCATTGCCCGCACCACTGAACTGCGTCCAGAAGAAGGGGGCAAAACGACGCTGTCCGAGCAGCGCAAATTGATTGGTTTGGGCCTGCGTGTCCATCGAAATCTCCAAAGGCTTGTGTATAAGTCGACGCATTGATACGCCAACCCTATTCTGGCCTATTCAGCCTTGGCCCCTTGGAGCGAAGCGCAAACTACTTGGCAGGCTTCTGCGCCTCCTGCGCTGCTTTTTGTGCTTCCAGAGCCGCCTGCTGTGCCTCGTGTTCAGCGCGGTGTGCCATTATCAGGTCGCGGTTCTTTATGGCATAGGCATCGCCTTTCTTAGCCGCCCGAACGTAATAGGTGAGCGCGCGGGCCTCGTCTTCCTCGACGCCCTGCCCATGCTCGTACATAAATCCGAGGTTGGACAAAGCGCCCGCATGGTCTTTTTCGGCAGCCAGCCGGTACCAGTCCATGGCCTGGTGGTAGTCTGGTTTAACGCCGCGGCCATTGCTGTACATAAAGCCCATCTTGGTCTGGGCATCGGCATGGCCTTGGGAGGCAGCCAGTTTGAACCAGTGCAGCGCCTGCTGCACATCCTCTTTCACGCCCTCCCCGTGTTCATATAACAAGCCCACATGCAGTTGCGCAGGTGCGTGCCCCGCATCGGCTGCGCTGCGAAACCAATGCATGGCCTGCGCAAAGTCCTGTTTGATATCCACACCGCGTTCATAGATCTGGCCCAGCCGGGTTTGGGCCTCGGCATGGCCCTGGGCTGCGGCCTGTTTGTACCAATCAGCCGCCTTGGCATAGTCGCGCTCCACGCCGTGGTGGTTTTCATACATCAGGCCTATGGCGAACTGCGCCTGGGCTAGACCATGGGCTGCGGCCATTTTGTAGCACTGCATGGCGGCCTGAAAGTCCTGCTTGGCGCCCTTGCCCTCTTCGCAGAGCATGCCCAAACGCCACTGCGCCTCGCCGTTGCCGTGCGTGGCCGCTTGCTTGTACCAATTGAGGGCCTGCACAAAATCTTCGGACGTACCCTGCCCGTTTTCAAACATCAGGCCCAGGTTGAGCTGCGCCTCACTGAGCCCCTGGGCTGCGGCCAATTTGTAGAGCTTCATGGCTTCGGGGTAGTTCTTGGGCACGCCGCGTGCGAAGTGCATCAGCACCGCCATCTCGTACTGACCCTGGGCCGCACCTCTGGCTGCCTCGTCCCTGGAACGTATCACTTCAGCCTCAATGGCGGCAGCAATCTGCGCTTGCTGGCGCAATAGGTCTTCCATTTTGCTCATAGAACATTCCTTTTTTACGTCTGGGATAGCATGGTGCATAGGACCATGCAGCGCTACTTGTTCTTCGACCCCCTGTGCCACCAGCGCAAAGAACACGCGTCAGCAAAAGCGCCGAACATCCAACGGGCGCATATTTCTCGTTTTGGGCCCGTATGTCAAGTAAGTGAGCGCCATTTTCCGTAATCGGAAAAGCTTAGCGCTCGCCCGTCTGCAATCGCCACAGCGCGGCATAAGCGCTGCCTTGCGCCAGCAGTTCATCATGGGTACCGCTTTCCACAATGCGCCCGGCTTCCATCAAATAGATGCAATGCGCCTGACGCACGGTGGACAGGCGGTGGGCGATGACGATGGTAGTGCGGCCCTGGCTGACCACCTCTAGCGAGCGCTGGATGGCCGCTTCGGTTTCGTTGTCCACCGCGCTGGTGGCTTCGTCCAGCACGAGGATGGGCGGATTTTTCAAAATTGCGCGCGCCAAAGCCAGGCGCTGGCGCTGTCCACCTGAGAGTTTTTGTCCGCGCTCGCCCAGCCGGGTGGCAAAGCCCAGGGGTAATTTTTCGATGAATTCCGTGGCCTCGGCGGCGCGCGCTGCAGCAGCGATGGCCGCATCGCTGACGCCAGCGCGGTCTTGCTCGCCGTAAGCGATGTTGTCGGCCACGCTGGCATCGCTCAAAAAGGCGTCCTGCGCCACATAGCCGATGGCGCGGCGCAGGTCTTGCAAATTCAGCGCATCTATCGGTTCACCATCGAGCAAGATACGCCCTTGCTGCGGCGTGTAAAAGCGCAGCAACAACTTGACCAGGGTGGATTTACCCGAGCCAGTAGAGCCCACAAAGGCCACTGTTTGGCCCGCAGGGATATTCAGACTGATGTTGTGCAGCGTAGGCGCATCGCCCGCGCTGGCATAGAAAAAAGCCAGGTTTTCAAAGCGGATGTCCCCTTTGACAGCCTCTTTGGCAAAGTGCTTGCCTTCATAGGCGATGCTAATCGGCGTGTCCAGCAAGCCCATGGCACGCTCGATGGCGGCCATAGAGCGTTGGTACATATCGGCCACCTCGGCCAGCCCGGTCAGCGGCCAGAGCAGACGCTGCGTCAAAAATACCAGTACCGAAAACGCGCCCACCGCTAATTGCCCATGCAAAGTCAGCCAGCCGCCGTACAAAAGCGTGGCGGTAAAGCCAGCCAAAATGGCCATCCGGATAACCGGCGTGATGGCCGCACTGATGCGGATGGCGGCGGCATTGGTCTGGCGGTAGCGGTTGCTCGCCTCCTCGATGTGCCCCGCCTCGAAGCCCTCGGTGGCAAACGCTTTGATGGTGGCTAGCCCCAACAAATTGTTATTGAGCCGCGCCCCCACATCGCCCGCCGCCTCGCGCACTTTGGTGTAGAGCGGCGCCAGCCGGTTTTGAAACCAGAACGCGCCCAGCAAAATCAAAGGCACCGGCAGCAAAGCAATCAACGCGATCTCTTTTTGCAAAGCAAAAAACACGGCGCTGACCATCAGAGAAGAGAAAAACACCTGAATGATCTGGTTGGCCCCGCCATTTAAGAAGCGCTCCATCTGGTTGATGTCATCGTTCAGGATGGCCATCAAATTGCCGGTGCGCTGGTTCTCGAAATAGGCCATATCCAGGCGCTGCACATGGCGGTAGGTGTCCAGGCGCATATCGTGCTGCAGGTTTTGCGCCAGCTGGCGCCACTTCACCTCGTACAAATACTGAAACAAAGACTCGCCACCCCAGACCAGCACATTGAAGAGGCCCAGCGCCAGCAATTGCTCCCAGGTGTTGGTGATGCCGATCGCGCCTAGCACATGGCGCGCGAGAAAACTCTCTTCCCGCTTCACCACCACATCCACCGCCGCGCCGATCAACACCTCGGGCAAGATGTCAAAAAACTTATTCAACACCGAATACAGCGCCGCCAATTTGAAATCGCGCCGGTAAGCGCTGGCGTAGCGCAGGAGTTTGCTTAAGGGGTGCATCAGAAAATAAAAAAGCTGCGTGAGTGAACTTTCATTTTCACCCACGCCGCAGCGGTAGGGCGCTACGCAGACGCTAGACCCCAAAAATCGCGCTTAAGCCCGCAGCTTCGCAGCCACCTGGGCTACGCGTGCGCCATAGGCCTTGGCGGTGTCCAGGTCACCCTGGTGCATGGCGTCGGCTGGCGTGGTGTTGCCGGCATGGGCCATCATGCCGATGCTCGAACCGAGACGGTTGATAGTCTCGTTGCCCATGATGTTCAGGCCGGCCCAGACCATGCCGTGTTGCATCGCCAGCGTCAGCATGCTTTGCAGGGTAGAGAGCTTGTCGCCGCTGGGGTATCCGGAGCAGGTAAAGCCACCAGCGACCTTGTCTTTCCAGGTACTGGCAAACCAGCGTTTGGACGAGGCATCGGCAAATTTCTTGAACTGCCAGGACACCGAGCCCATATAGGTAGGCGAGCCCATGATGATGGCGTCTGCCGCGTCGAGTGCAGCCCATTGCGCTTCGGTGACATTGCCTTCGGCGTCGATGGCGATGAGCTCGGCGTCTGCGCCCTGGGCCACTTGCTGGGCCAGGCGTTGGGTATGGCCGTAGCCGGAGTGGTAAAGCACAACTGTCGATGTCATAGTAAAAGTTTCCAAGGAAAAAAGGCCAGGGATACAGAGAGAAACCGTCAGCACCTGCGCCTGGCGCGCTGCACTAACAAAAAGCAGACGGCGCTAGGCACCGCTAGCAGCACTCACTCTGGGCGACGCGCATCCAGGCTGAGTGCGCCAGCACCGAAAGCGGTTAAGGCCAGGAAGCCACCGGCAATGGCGATATTCTTCATGAACATGATTTGCTGCACCATCAATTGCTCGGGTGCAGCCGTCCAGAATGCGTGGAAAAACACGGCCGCTACCACGGTAAAAATGGCCATGAGCAGAGCGACCAAGCGCGTTTGGTAGCCAGCCAGCAATGCGAGACCGCCTCCGACTTCGACCACGACAGCGATGACCGCACCTAATTCAGGCAACGGTAAACCGACCGAGGCAATATAGGCCGCAGTGCCCGCAAAGCCTGCAATCTTGCTGATGCCCGCTGGCAGAAACAAGGCAGCCAAGAGCACACGGGCCAGCAGGGCGAAAACATTTTGAAAACGATCTGTCATTTAGAAAAACTCCTACTAAAAAAAATCTTAAGGCGCCAAGTCAAACACCAGCACTTCGGCGGCTTGGGCCTGGTCTAAAACCAAGCGGTTCTCGCCCTGCAAGAGCAGCGCATCGCCCTGGCCCAATGCATGACCATTGGCGGATATAGCACCGCGCAGCACCTGCACATAGGCTTTACGCGCCGGGTCTAATTCCAAAGTGGCACTTTGACTGCCGGCAAAGCAGGCGGCATAGATGCGCGCATCCGCATGAATTTGGACCGCGCCCTGCGCACCGCCCGGTGCGGCTACCAGGCGCAGTAAGCCGTCTTTTTCGGCGGAAGAAAAGGTTTTTTGTTCGTAAGACGGTGCGATGCCACGCAGATCGGGCTCGATCCAAATCTGCAGGAAATGGGTGGTCGCATTGGGCGCGTGGTTGAACTCGCTGTGCTGCACGCCAGTGCCCGCGCTCATGCGTTGCACATCGCCTGGCGGTATGCCTTTGACATTGCCCATGTTGTCCTTGTGCGCCAAATTCCCCGACAGCACATAGCTAATGATTTCCATATCGCGGTGCCCGTGCGTGCCAAAACCGGTGCCGGGCGCGATCCGGTCTTCGTTGACCACCCGCAAATTGCCCCAGCCCATGAAAGCCGGGTCGTAATAGCCCGCAAAGGAAAAACTATGGAAGGACTTGAGCCAGCCATGGTCGGCATAGCCCCGATCAGCGGATTTGCGTAAATACATCATGGCTGAATGCTAAGGGAAAGCACGGGACTTGGAGGCCAAGGAAATTGATGGCATCATTCAATTATTTCGAACCTAAAGGCATTTCAAATGCAATCTGCGCGCGACTACCTCACCCCCGAAACCCTGTCCATGCTGCAAACCATCGCCGAGCAGGGCAGCTTTGCCGCTGCGGCACGCGCCCTCAATCTGGTACCCAGCACACTCACCTACCGGGTACGCCAGATAGAAGAAGCACTGGACGTGCTCTTATACGACCGCAATTCACGTCAGGCCAAGCTCACCCCGGCCGGCGCCGAGTTGCTGCGCGAAGGCACGCGCTTGCTGGAGGACATCGACGCGGTAGCCAACCGAGTCAAGCGCGTAGCTACCGGATGGGAGTCGCAACTCACCATTGCTTTAGACACGATCATCGTGCGGGCCACGGTAATGGACTTGTGCGAACACTTTTTTAGCCTTGCACCACCGACCCGCCTGCGGCTGCGCGACGAAGCCTTGTCAGGCACTATGGGCTGTTTAATCGCCGGTCAAGCCGATCTAGTCATCGGCGTGGGGCCCGATGTGCAAGGGCAGACTGGCATTCATATCAAAGCTTTGGGCGCAGTTCCCTTTGTCTTCGCGGTTGCGCCAGGGCATCCACTGGCTGCAGCGCCCGAGCCTTTGAGCAGTGCGCTGATGCAGCGGCACCGCGCTGTGGCAGTGGCCGATTCGGTGCAGCGGGGCAGTGGCTTGAGTTTGGGTCTGTTTCAAGGCCAAGAAGTTTTCACTGTCGGCAGCATGCATGCCAAGCTCGATGCACAGTTGCGTGGCATGGGCAGCGGCAACTTGCCACTTCCCATGGCCGCACCTCATTTGGCCAGCGGGCGGCTCGTCGCCAAACGTACCGAGCAGACCATGCGCCAGGCGCATATCCACTACGCCTGGCGCAGCACCAAAGCTGCGCCGCCGGGGCGGGCCTTGCAATGGTGGCTGGACCAATTGGAAAATGATGCGACGCGCAAGGCATTGTTAGCCGCATAAGGCGGCGCGCGGTAGCGCAGGGTCAAATCAATGTGCATTCCCAAGACCAGCCAAGCCATGCAAGCGATCGCGGGTGTACAGTAGGCCGCATGCCGCATTGCGGCGAGAGTGAAAAACGCCAAGGAGAACCACGCATGCAAAGCCCTAAAAAAATTGCCATCGTCGGTGCTGGACTGGCCGCTATCAGCTGCGCACGCACGCTGGTGCAGGCCGGTCACCACGTCACCTTGTTTGAAAAAAGCAAAGGCGTAGGCGGGCGCATGTCGACGCGGCGCAGCCCCTTTGGCACCTTTGATCATGGCGCACAGTACTTTACGGTGCGCGACCCGCGCTTTGCCCTGGCCTTGGAAACCGCCCCTGGCGTGTGCCGCCCCTGGAGCGTGACCATGGTGCAGGTGCTGGACCAGCATGGCCGCGTGGCCGCCGCCGGTCTGCCAGCCCGCGAGCCCCACTGGGTGCCAGGGCCGGGCATGCGCGATCTGGCTGTCGCTTGGGCAGCGCCCATAGACGAGCACATCAAGCTGGAGACCTGCGTGATGGCGATCGAGACCGATGCGCTGCACAAGAGGCAGTGGCAATTGCGCACCCGTGGCAGCGACGACAGCAGCGGGGTGCATGGCGGCTTTGACCACGTGCTGCTAGCCATCCCGCACCCGCAGGCAGCGGCCTTGCTGCACACCCTGCCCGCCAAGACCAGCGGCGGTGCAGCAATGTCGCAAGCGCTGGAGGGCGTCAGCATGCAGCCTTGCTGGACCCTGATGCTGGCTTTCCCGCAGGCGGTACAGCCTGGCCTGACCACGCTGGGCCCGCAATGGAACGCCGCGCGCAGCACGCACCACCGCATCGCCTGGCTCAGCCGCGAATCAAGCAAACCGGGGCGCGGTATCGTAGAACGCTGGACGGTGCAGGCCAGTGCCGCCTGGTCGCAGGAACACGTCCACGACGATGTGCCGCGCGTGCAAGGCAAGCTGCTCAAAGCCTTTGCCGAGGTCACCGGCATCCGCGCCCAACCGGCCTATGTGCAAGCGCATCGCTGGCTGTACGCCAAAACCGACCAGGCCTTGGGCCAAAGCCATATGTGGGACGCCAAGTCCGGCATCGGCTTGTGCGGCGACTGGTGCCTAGGCCACCGGGTGGAGAACGCATTCGTGTCGGGCTTGGAACTGGCGCTTGCAATCGGCTGAAAAATTTTTGCAGTACCGGGGCCGCTTCGCGCCCTCGCCCACCGGCCCGCTGCATGCGGGCTCGCTGGTCGCCGCCCTGGCCAGTTGGCTAGACGCCCGTGCGCACCGTGGCCAATGGCTGGTGCGTATCGAAGACGTGGATACGCGAC
The DNA here is from genome assembly GCA_040400575.1 of Rhodoferax sp. GTDB lineage: Bacteria > Pseudomonadota > Gammaproteobacteria > Burkholderiales > Burkholderiaceae_C > Allorhodoferax. Next base: position 143,879 of record JBBAPX010000003.1, on the reverse strand, counting down.
GCACCGTGCTCGGCGCCGACCGCATGATCTTGGCGCAACTGGCCGCCTGCGGCCTGCATGCGGATGCGCTACCCACCTGGCAAAGCGCACGCACGCCGCTGTACCGGGCCGCATTAGACCGCTTGGTGGCAGGCGCTTTGGCCTACCCCTGCGGCTGTTCGCGCAAAGACATAGGAAACGCCAACACGGCCGATGTGCCGCGCCAGCGCCACGCCGAACTGCGCTACCCCGGCACCTGCCGTGATGGCCTGCATGGCAAAGCCGCGCGGGCCTGGCGCTTGCGCACCGGGGGCGCCGCCATAAGCTGGCAAGACCACGCAGCTGGGCCGCAAATGCAGGATGTGGAAGATGCGATGGGCGACTTCGTCCTCTTGCGCGCCGATGGCTGCTTTGCCTACCAACTGGCGGTAGTGGTGGATGATGCAGACCAAGGCATTAGCCATGTGGTACGCGGCGCAGATCTTTTGGACAACACCGCCCGCCAAATCTGGCTACAACAATGCCTGCGGCTACCGACACCGCAGTACCTGCATACCCCTTTGGTGCTGGGCGCTAACGGCGAAAAGCTGTCTAAGCAAAACGGCGCGCAAGCGATCGATACCAACGAGCCCCTGTACGCTTTGAACCAGGCAGCGACCGCCCTCGGCCTGCCCGTCCAATCTGGCACGGTAGAACAAGCATTGGCCGTTTGGACGGCGGCTTGGGCCTATGCTTGGATGCGGTCCGAGGGCCAAGTCCAGGCCACCTAAAATTGCGCGCTTCGGTCCAGCAAGCGGCCCCCACAGCGCCGCGCGCATAACTCACCCATGCACAACCATCCTTCCCCCGAGCCTGACGCACCAGCGGTGTTTATGCGCACCGTCAAAAGCTATGTTTTGCGCGCAGGCCGGGTAACCCACGGTCAGGCCAAAGCGGTGGAGACGCTGGGGCCGCAGTTTTTGCTGCCCTACCGCCCTGCGTACATCACCTGGCCCGAGGCATTTGGCAGCAGCCAGGCACCGGGCAGCACCCGGCCCGTGGTGCTGGAAATCGGCTTTGGCATGGGCGAGGCTACGGCACAGATTGCCGCCACCTTACCAGACACGGATTTTTTGTGCTGCGAGGTACACCAGGCAGGCGTGGGCGCATTGCTTAAGCGCATAGGGGAAGACGGCTTGGGCAATATCCGCATCTGCGCGCATGACGCGGTGCAAGTGATCGAGCAGATGCTGCCCCCGTCCAGCCTGGACGGCATCCACATTTTTTTTCCGGACCCTTGGCACAAAACCAAGCACAACAAGCGCCGCTTGATTCAAGCGCCGCTGGTCGAAAAATTGGCGCAGCGCCTCAAGCCCGGTGGCTATTTGCATTGCGCCACCGACTGGCAGCCCTATGCTGAACAAATTTTGCAAGTACTAGAAGCCCAGCCCCTGCTGCTCAACCCGGCGCGCAGCGCCCACCCCGGTTTGCAAGGCTACGCCCCCAAGCCGGACTACCGGCCATTGACCAAGTTTGAAAACCGGGGACTCAAGCTCGGCCATGGTGTGTGGGATGTGGTCTGCCTGCGGCGCTAAGGTATGCGATTAGCCCGTGCGCTGCGCGACTTGCCCGCGCGTGATGGCGTAGGCGCCAGCCGGGTTGCCATAGCGCCAGGCCAGTGGGCCTACGTGATGGACTTTTTAGTGGCCCGCTTCCCGCATATCAGCGCAGACGATTGGCAACAACGCTTGGCCCAAGGTCTGGTGCTGGGCGACCAGGGGCAAGCGTTGCAAGCCGATACGCCGGCCACGGACGGCGGCTGGCTGTATTACTACCGCGCTGTCGAAAGCGAAACGGCAATCCCTTGTGAACATCAGGTGCTGTACCGCGATGCGCACTTGTTGGTGGTGGACAAGCCGCATTTTTTGCCGGTCATCCCTTCGGGCCAGTATTTGCAGCACACTTTGTTGTTGCGCTTAAAAAAAAGCTTAAACCTGCCAGACTTGGTGCCCATCCACCGCATAGACCGGGACACGGCAGGGCTGGTGCTGTTTTCGCTGCAAGCGGAAAGTCGCGATGCCTATAGCGCCTTGTTCAGGGAACGGCGGGTGGCAAAAACCTACGAAGCCATTGCGCCTTTCGATGCCGCACTCGCTATGCCGCAGCGGCGCGAGAGCCGTATTCGCGTGGGCGCGCACTTTATGCAGCAGGCCGAAGTACCGGGGCCGGTTAATGCGATGACCGACATCGATGTGCTGGAAGTCTGCGGGCCCTGGGCGCGCTACCGCTTGCGACCTTTAAGCGGTCAGCGCCACCAGTTGCGCGTGCACATGATGGCGCTCGGGCTGCCCATCTTGAACGATGGCATTTATCCGCAGCTCACTCCCGAAGGTAGCAGCGACCCGGCCAAACCATTGCAATTGCTGGCTAGAAGCCTGGCCTTTGAGGACCCGGTCAGCCGGCGGTGCCTGGTGTTTGAAAGCCAGTTGCGTCTGCTGCCCCTGCCCGCGGTTTAAGCGGGAATTTCCTCGGATAGCGCGAAAACCAGCGGCCCGTCTGCAATCGCTTGCATCGGATCGGCAGCGGGCGGATTGCCACTGCTGCAACAGGTATATTGCGGGCCAGCCTTGCCGGTGCACGGCCTTGCGCGGCGCAGTACGCGCCGGCCATGCCTACCTGACCCCACTGAGAACTATCTCCTTGCCCCCTGAAACCCAAGCCCCCGAGGCCGCCCTGAGCAACCCGCACAGCTGGGCGAAAAATGCTTTTGCTGCATTTAGCCATGTGCTGCAAGCCACGCCGGGCTTTCGCCAGCGCGAAGGCCAGATCGCCATGGCGCAATGCGTCGCCGAAACGCTGAGCCGCGCCGACCTGGGTGACTGCGAGGATCCGCAAAGAGCCATTGCCGTCATCCAGGCCGGTACCGGCGTGGGCAAATCGGCGGCTTATGCCAGCACCGCGATTGCCATGGCCTTACAGCGCAAAACCCGGGTGCTGATTTCCACTGCCACGGTAGCGCTGCAAGAGCAATTAATGCAAAAAGACCTGCCGTCTCTAGCCGCCAGCATGGAGCAGCCCTTTGCCTTTGCCCTGGCCAAGGGGCGCGGTCGCTATGTGTGCAAGCTCAAGTTGGAGCGCCTGGTCGGTATCGGCGGCGCAGAGGATGATTTTTTTGAAGACGATTTTCCGGCGGTGGCGCTGGCCACAGCCTCGCAGGAAGCCTTGGAAGAGCGGCGGTTTAGGCTGTATGAACACATGGCCGCCACGCTGGCGACAGGCCGCTGGGATGGCGACCGAGACAGCCTCAACGAAGCACCTGACCCGCAGGATTGGGCCACCGTAGCCGCAGAGCGGCACAGTTGCACCGTGCGCCATTGCCCGCGCTTTCGGGACTGCAGCTATTACCAGGCGCGTAACCGTCTGGCAGAGGCGCAGGTCATCGTCGCCAACCACGACCTGGTACTCGCTTCGCTGGGCATGAAAACCCTGCCCGAGTTGGACAACTGTCTGCTGGTGTTTGACGAAGCCCACCACCTGCCGGCGGTGGCCTTGGACCAGTTCAGCAGCGCTATGGAGTTGGCCAGTCTGCGCTGGTTGGACCGCTTGCCCAAGGTATTGCAAGACGTTAGCAACGCTTTGATGCTAGACCTGGACCCGGACGTGAGTACCGTCAGCAGCCAACTTAAAGCCACGCTGAACCAATTGGCGCGCCTGGTGCTGGACCTGGTGCACGCCAGCACCCAGGGGCAGGATGGCACGCTGCGTTTTGCCCATGGCCAGCTACCCGAGGCCTTGGTCGAACCGATGGCGCAAGTGTTAGCGCAAGCCACGGGATTGGCGCAGGCGCTGGACGCGCTGGGCACTCAAATCAAACAAATCGCCAAAGACGACCCGATGCAAGCGCTGCAATGCAGCCAGCAATATGCCAAGCTAGGGCCGCTGGCACCGCGACTAGGCGCACTCACATCGACTGCCAGTCTCTTGCTCGAACATGGCGAGCAGCCATTGGCCAAATGGCTGCAATGCAAAAGTGAGGGCAGCTTTTTGCTCATCAGCGCCCATGCCTGCCCCATGGTGCCGGGCGATTTGTTGCGCCAGTTTGTCTGGAGCCAGGCCCGCGCGGCCATACTGACCTCGGCGTCGCTGACCAGTTGCGGCAGCTTTGACTATTTTTTGCAGGAATGCGGACTCGCGGGCAAGCCAGAGGTGCAGGCGCTGGAAGTCTCCAGCCCTTTTGACTACGCCACACAAGGCACGCTGACGGTAGTGCACACCATGGCCGATGCGAAAAACGTGCAGGCCTATACAGGCGAAGTGGTGGAATACCTGATGCAAGACTTGGCGCAAGTGGCGCATGGCGCCTTGGTTTTATTCACCTCGCGGGCACAAATGCGCGCCGCCACCGACGCGATTCCTGCACGCATCATCGAGAGCATTTTGGTGCAGGGCAGTAGCTCACGCACACGCTTGTTGGCCGCACATATGGCGCGGGTGGAGGCGGGTTTACCGTCGATTATTTTTGGATTGCAATCCTTTGGTGAGGGCCTGGATTTGCCCGGCCGTTTGTGCGAAACCGTGTTCATCACCAAGCTGCCCTTTGCACCACCGTCCGAGCCAGTGGACGAGGCGCGCGCTGAGTGGCTGCGCCGCATGGGGCGCGACCCGTTCAATGAACTGGTTATACCCGCCACTGGCATCAAGCTGCTGCAATGGACGGGCCGCGCCATCCGCACAGAGGAGGACCGCGCGCAAGTTATTTGCTACGACAAACGCCTGAGCGAACAGGCCTATGGCCGGCGCATGCTCCAAGGCCTGCCACCCTACCGCTTGTTACAGCGCAAATAGGAAACTGGCAGGCGTAAAAAAACCGGCCCGAAGGCCGGTTTTTTATTGGGGCTGTCCGTGATTAACGGATAACTGCAATAGTGTCTAGCTTGCCACCGCGCACTGTCTTCATGGTCAATGCGCCATTCAAAATGTCGCCTTTGGCATCGAAGGAAATTGCGCCAGTAACGCCCTCGAAGTTCTTGGTTGCGGCCAAAACGGGCAGGTATTTTTCCGGATCGGAAGAACCAGCCTTGACCATAGCTGCGACCATCAGCTTCACGCTGTCATAGACGTAGGGTGCATAGACCTGGACATCCGCATTGAACTTGGCCTTGAACTTGGCCTCAAATTCGTTTTTGGATTTTTCGTATTTGCTGCCCTTCTCTACGCCGCCAGCTTCCGCGCAATAGACCTGGTTATCCGCGATCGCGTCACCGCCGAGCTTGACCAACTCTGCCGAGCAGATGCCGTCGCCACCCATGAATTTGGCGTTGATGCCCAAGGATTTCATCTGGCGCAGCATCGGGCCTGCAACAGCGTCCATACCGCCAAAGAACACCACATCAGGCTTTTTACCTTTGATGGTGGTCAAGATGGCGTTGAAGTCGGTTGCTTTGTCAGTGGTGAACTCCTGCGCGACGATTTTTCCGCCTGCAGCTTTGACCGCTTTGCTGAACTCGTCAGCAACGCCCTGGCCATAAGCAGTGCGATCGTCAATCACAGCAATGGCTTTGCCTTTGAGCGTGTTGACGGCGTACTTGCCCAAAGTGCCACCGAGCTGGGTGTCATCAGCCACCACGCGGAAGGTGGTTTTGAAACCTTGGCGTGTGTACTTGGGGTTGGTCGCAGAGGGAGAGATTTGGGGGATACCCGCATCGCTATAGATTTTGGAAGCGGGAATGGAAGTGCCCGAGTTCAAATGTCCGACCACACCAACTACTTTGGCATCGGCCAGCTTTTGGGCCACTGCGGTACCTTGCTTAGGATCCGCGCCGTCATCTTCGGTCATCAACTTGAGGGTGATTTTTTTGCCGCCGATGGTGACGCCGGCTGCATTGAGCTCTTCCACGGCCATGATGGCGCCGTTTTCGTTGTCTTTACCGAGGTGGGCAATGGCACCGCTGGTGGGGCCAACATGGGCGATAGTCACAACGGTTTGTGCCATTGCCAATCCGGTGGACAGTGCCAATACGGCTGCTGCGAGGGTTTTTAGTTTCATGACAGTCAAACTCCATTTAATTATTAAGAAAATTTGCTTAGGGCCCGAGGGCTGGACAGCGGCGCAAATTCTAATGCTTCGCTGCCCGAAGGGTAGCGCATATTTCAGTCGCAAAACACCGCGCCTTGTAAATACAAAGGCGCAGTTGGACTCGCCTTAGGGGTAACTACTTACAGCCCGCCGTGGGACTGGGCCGACATCATGTACAGCATGGGAATAGAAAGCATCGTATTGGTGCGTGACACCAGCATAGCCAAGCGGGCGGCGGCAGCTTTTTCAGCCGGCTCTACCGGAACAATGCCCAAGGCCTTCTTCTGGTTAGGCCAGATGATGAACCAGACGTTAAAGGCCATGATCAGGGCCAGCCACATGCCAATACCAATGGCTGCAAAGCCCACTTGCAGGCGCAAGGCGGCGTGCAAATAGCCTTGCAAGCCCGCCACTGCCAAACCAGTGACCACGGTCGCCAACGCCGCCCAACGGAACCAAAACAGTGCGGCCGGTGCAATCACTTTGCTGATCGCGGGCTTTTGCTCATCGGGGATCTTGGGCATGCTGGGGATTTGGACGAAATTGAAATACCACAAGAGGCCAATCCACATCACGCCGCAGCTTACGTGCAGCCAGCGGAAGAGGAAACTCCACCACACGGGGGTCAGTTCTGTAGGACTGCCTGACACCGCGCCGGCGATCAGGACGATAGCGATCAGCAGGACCAGACCGGCCAGCAGCGTTTTGTGCAGGGATTGCAATATTTGGCTCATGAGCAAAACTCCAAAAAAATGATTCGGCGAAGCGTCGGATATTAACCGCTGCCTTGACCTAGCGCAAAAACCCGGCCCCTGAGCGCAATCTGCCTCCTTACGCTGCCCTTAGCCCCAGACCATGTCGTGGGGCTGAGCCGGGCAGGCGCTCACTACAATCTTGGCACTGCGAATGTTGGAGCGATGTGCCATGGAGCCGATTGAACCGTCAGCCATGGTGGACTTCTCACCCCTTTTTCCTAGGGAAGCGGGTCGCCATGCTTGAAGCACTTTTTCTGCTGTACTTTCTGCTGCTGCTGGCGACTCTGGTGTTTAAAAGCCGCATCGTTACGGGGCCTTGGCTATTTTTGCTGCGGGCTTTTTTCCCCAATTGGAAGTTTTTTCACGCCACCGGCAATGTGCCGCACCTGTATGCGCGCTGGGCGCTGCCCGACACCGCGCCTTCAGATACCCTGCAGTGGTCGGACTGGACCCCCATCTTCCCGCGCCGCCCGCGCCGGCTGCTGCATGTGTTCCACAACGCCGAGACCAATTTGGCCCTGGTGCAGCAAAACCTGGTGGAGCATCTGGCCGCAGACCTCAACCAGCTGGCTGCCGACGCGGACGCCAGAGCCCTGGTCAGCTACCAATTGGTTTCGCGCCTGGTCTGCGAAAGTCTGCAAGCCCAGCAGCCGGGCTGTGCCCACGGGCAATTTGAAGTGCGCATGCTGCTGGACGGGCCCTCGGGCGTGTTAGAGGAGGACACCATGATGCGCTCGCCGGTGCTGCCATGCCGATAAGCAGCGCCGCCCGCGCGCTAGAGGTCTTACTGGCCTTGAGCCTGCTGCTGCAAACCCTGGAGTATTTGCGCATTCGCCAGGCCTTGACGGTGCAGGGCTTATGGGCCTGGCCGGTGCAGCGCGCCGACATTCCCCCGGGCCCAGTGCAAAAGCTGCTGGACTTGCTGTTTGCAGACCGTGCCATGCAGGTACATTTACTGCTGCGCCTACCGGTTTTGCTCTTGCTGGCCTGGCAGGGTAGCAATCTGGCACTGGCGCTATTTTTATTTGCCAGCCATGTGCTGATGCTCATCCGCTGGCGCGGCGCGTTTAACGGCGGCAGCGATTTCATGACCCTGGTGGCGCTGACAGGCTTGCTGTTAGCAGAGTTGGTTCATCTCGGTGGCGACTCCCATTTGGCTTGGCGCGCGGGCCTGTGGTACATCTGTTTGCAATCGATGAGCTCTTACTTTTTGTCGGGCTGGGTCAAGCTGATGCAGCCCGAATGGCGCAGCGGCCAGGCTATGACTATTTTTCTCAATGCCGCCATTTACGGCCCGCTGCCGTCGGCCAGCGTTTTGCGCAAGCCTTGGGTGGCCCGCCTAGGCGCTTGGGCTTTCATTGGATGGGAGTGTGCCGCGCCCCTGGCCCTGCTGGATCCGCTGGTGGCTTTGGCTTTTTGCGCTATCGCGATGGTGTTTCATTTCCTGGTTTTCTGGTTTTTCGGCCTGAATCGCTTTTTTTGGGCTTGGCTGGTCACATTTCCAGCCATACTTGCGTGCTCGTCGCAGCAGGTATTTTGGTGAGTGAAACCGGGCCGCAATTGCGCTATGTAAAGGAAAAGCTATGTTGGAGTGTTTGATAGTTGGAGATGGCATTGCAGCGGGCTTGGCCGAGATGCGCCCTGAATGCAAAACCTTTAGCAAAGAAGGCCTGAGTTCGCAAAAGTGGAACAAGGAGTTCATGAAAAAGACGCCGCTGGTCGCCAAGCGCGTCATCATCAGTCTGGGCAGCTACGACCATTTTTATGTCTTTACCGAAACCGAACTGCGGGTGCTGCGCAAGCTGACCGAAGCGGACAAGGTGTACTGGGTATTGCCCGCTGGTAATGATCCGAAGTTTCAGGTAGACATTGGCAAGACGCAAAAAATCATCCGGCGCATCGCAGAAGAATACGAGGACATCGTGCTGCCCATCAGCCGCACCGAAGACGATGGGATGACACCCAACGACAACGGCTACAAAATGCTGGCCGAACGCATTAAGAAATAGCCTTGCGGCGCCTGCGCCAGTAAGCCCATCCCAAGACCGCAGCTATCAGCGCCAAGCCAAAAGGCCAGGCCGCGCGCAATTTGGGCAAGAAATAATGGTGGATAGCGTAGTACATAGCGGCTTTTTGCAGGTCAAAGCCTTCGGGTACCGGCAGCACGCCGTAGTCCTGCGCGTATTTGTTGTAGGCGGCTTGCATAGAGGCAAACACCACGGGTTGGGCGGCCTGTAAATCCAAGGTCTCGCCGGGGTCCTGGCGCAGGTTGAACAAACGCCACTGGCCATCGCCCAGGGGAGCAATGTTTTTCACCAACTTGTAGTCGCCCAAAAACAGCGCCGCGCTACCAGCCAACTCGTAGCCCAGGGCTTCGTCAGGGCGGTAGGCGTAATCGGCTTTGCCCTGCAACAAGGGCAAGAGGCTGCGACCGCTCAAGGTCTGTACCGTCTGCCCCGCATACTGCCCCTGGTGCGGTGTAATACCAGCGGCCTCGAGCAAAGTGGGCACGATATCGTTGACGTGCGTCAGCGCTGAAACCACCCTTCCAGAGGCCACGCCTGGCAAGCCCGAGACAATGAGCGGCACCCGCAATCCACCCTCGCTGGCAAAGTATTTATAGCCTTGCAATGGCCCTACTGTGGCGCTAGCCCAACTCGGTCCGTTAGCCGAAAACGTGCCCTTGCCGCCCAGCGGGTCTGCGTCCACCTGGTAGTTCATTCGCACCCAGGCGTTGGCGCTGGGTATGTTGAAAGGGTCAGCGGGGTCAGACCCGTTATCGGACAAAAACACGAACACAGTGTTGTCGTACTGGCCGCTCGATTTCAGGTGCTGTACCAGGCGGCCCACTTCGGCATCCATGGCCTCGGCCATACCGGCATAGACCTCCATACGGCGCGCCTGCTGGCGCTGCTTATCCGGCGTCAAGCTTTCCCACGCCACAGTACTCGCGGGCGTCGTCATCGGCATGCCCGCCGGCATCACCCCTGCCCGTACCGCACCATCGCGGCGGGCCTGACGCAAAGCGGTCCAACCCTGGTCATAACGGCCACGGTATTTGGCCACAAACTCGGCCGGTGCTTGGATGGGGATATGGTTGGCCTGAAAACCAATATAGGCCATAAATGGCTTGCCATCGGCCGCTTGCTCGCGGATATAGCCGATAGCCTTATCGACAAAAAATTGTGAAGAATAAAAGTCCTTAGGCAATTGCACCGCGCGGTCTTGCTCAAACCAATAGGTTTTATCGTAGAGCATCATGTAAGGCCGGTTTTCCCAGTTGTCGGTGCCGCTGTCAGCCTGGATAAAGGAGCGCTCAAAACCGCGCCGGCCGGGAAGGTTTACAGGCTCTTTGCCAACATGCCACTTGCCCGCGATATAGGTGTGGTAGCCCACATCACGCAGCATGGTGGCCAGGGTAACGGTATCGGGCGCCAGCACGCCGGCATAGCCCGGCTTGCCTTCTTGTTCGGGCGGCGTGGTCTCGGGCATATTGCCAACGCCATTGCGGTGGTGGTCCACCCCAGTCAGCAACATGGAGCGGGTCGGCGAACAGGTGGCCGCCACATGAAAGTTGGAAAAACGGCTGCCCTTTGCGGCCAGGGCATCGAGATGCGGCGTGGCGATTTCCCCACCAAACGCACCCACATCGCTAAAGCCCCAATCATCGGCCACCAAGATGACGATGTTGGGACGGGCCTTGTCAGCGGCCCAAGTACGGGGCGCCAAGCACACGCATACGCCTAGAAGCAACACTAGCGCACGCCATCGGGGGATTGTTTGCCGCATCACAAGCCTTGATTACGGGGGGTTGATGAAGGTCGCATTGTCGGCGACCTCGCGCTAGGCTGGCATTGCCACCAATGCGACATCCATTTATATATACAATTATGATAATAATATGTAATATTTAAATTGATAATCAGAAATGATCCAAAAAATTGCCTTACAACCACCCAGCCTTTCTACATGCCTTTTTTGGACATTGCGGCGTGCGGTCTTTTGGACTGTTTTTGGAATTGGCAGCCTGGGAACTTGGGCTAGCGTACAGGCCCAGACAAACGGGGCGCCAGACCTACCGGCGCGCAATGCTGGGCCAGCGCCTATCGCCAAATTCGGGAACAAGTTTCAAACTGCATCGGCTGCGCCAGAACGTCAGGCCCGAATTTTTATTTACCGCCAGCCAGTTACAGCCTACGCGAACCCAGTCAATATCTACCTTGACGGCCGTTTTCACACCGCATTGCTCAGTGGTGGCTACTCCGATTTTTGCGCTGCACCGGGTGCTATGGCAATTCAAACCGGCTACGACGATGCGAAAAAAATGCACCAGGCCAAAGCATCACCCGGACAATCTTGGGCGCTGCAAGCAGGTCAGACACTTTATTTGCGCGTCAACGAGACCAACCCTGCCGACATGAAACTCGTTGAAGTCGCAGCGGACCCGGCGCAACAAGAACTCGCGCGCACCGCCCTACAAACCCATGTGCTTTCACGCGCGCCCGCGGCCCAATTGTGCGCGGCTGTTCAAACCGCAGCGCCTGTGCTGTCCGCACCGGTGACTCCCGGGCTGAGCGCAAAGCTGCCAGTTCCTGCCGAGCCAGCGAGCCACACCCCGGCAGCAACGCGCAAGACTGCTGCGCCACGCGCCTATGCACTTCAAAGTGACGCGCTCTTTGAATTTGGCAAAACCGAACTGAAAGCTTCAGGCTACAACAGCATCGAAATGATGGCCCAGCAACTCATCAGCGACTTCCAGCAAGTAGAGCGAATCCGGGTGGTGGGCCACAGCGACTCCATAGGAAAACCCAAAGCCAACCGTACCTTGTCATTAGCCCGAGCGGAGGTAGTGGCCCGCCAACTGCGAGACCGCGGCGTCAAAACGCTCAAGGGCTTTCACGTGGAAGGGCAAGGTGAGGACTCCCTTCTCAAAACCAATTGTCCGAAGAATCTGACACCCGCCAGTAAATTGTGTCACGCACCTAATCGGCGCGTTGAAATCATTGTGTACGGCGCCAGAAATTGACCAACTCGCACATCCCCTCACCATGAAAAAGTCCTACAAAGTCAAAATACTCCCTGACCAAGGAGCTTCCACCCTCGTCGAGATCAACACATCGACATCCTTGGGCGCTACCACGGTCAATGGCTTGCCCGGTACGCGCTTTCAACTCATTGACAACAGTACCGGCTTGGCGCCGGACACTATTCGCGTCCTTCGAAAGGGTCGGGACCTGCGGATCAGCTTCGATGCAAGAGAGCAGGCCGATCTCATCATCACAGACTTCTACAACCCAAGCGGCGCATCGCAAAGTGATTTGATTGGCGAGTTGCAAGTCGGGGTTTATCACGCTTACATTCCCGAGTCTGGCGAATGGTCACGCAGCCTGGGGCTGATGGGAGATGGCACCCCCTCCACTGGCATGGCCTTGGGTGCAGGGCAGATTTTCATCGAAGAATATATAGAGCCGGCCGCCCTCGGTGGCTTAGTGGCTGCTGCTGGCCTCAATCCCTTATTGGCAGCGCCTGTGTTGTTAGTTGGCGCACTGGCCGCCGGTGGTACAGCCGGCGGTAGTACAGCTACCCCCGAAGTCAGGCTGCCTACGATCAAGAAGGCACAACTCTACGGCGCCGATGACACTGGGCAAAGTAATGCAGACAATATCACCAGCAATGACAAACCTCGTATTTCGGGCACAACCGAAGCCAATGCCATCGTCAAGATTGCCATTGGTGGCAGGTTCTACGAAGGCAAGGCCGATCCGCAAGGTCAATTCCTGATCCCCATCACCGAGGCACTGATCGGTGATGTGCAGAACTACAAAGTAACCGTAACGGACGCCTCCGGCAACAGCGCAACTGCAGACGGAACCCCGTTCACCCTAGATACCAGCCCACGCAGTACCAGCCAGAACGTGGGCCTGCGTATTGACACGCTCAGTCAGGACACGGGGTTTGACGCTGCGGACTTCCTAACCGGCGACAACACCCTGGCTTGGGCTGGCTCACTCAATACAAGCAGTACCGCCTTTCATCCCGATGACTGGCTACAAGTTCAACTGCTGGATGCGCAGTCGCTCATCGTGGCCAGTCAATACATCAAACCGGTTCAAACCGCAGGTAATTGGACTTGGGCCTGGCCTGGTGCTGCGCTGCCGCTGGCTGACGGGCGATACACCCTGAAAGCGCAATTGGCAGATACAGCCGGCAATAGTTTGACTGCTGTGCCATCGACGCGTCAAGTCACCGTCGATACGCAACCACAAAAAAAATGGGACGGGCAAGTCGATCCCAACAGCGCTTTTGTGCCGAACATTGGCCTCCTGCAAACCGATACGGGCGCTAGCGGAGCAGGCTTTCTTAGCAATGACCGACAGCTGACATTTACAGGCGCTGTAACGCGCAGCACAGGAACGGGCGGCTTTGACGCCAGTACCGGGCGAGTGCTCACAGAGGTCCTTGACAGCAGGGGAAAAATCGTGACGTATAAATACCTGACGCCGTCTGCCGCCGGCGACTGGAGCTTTGATAGCAGCGCGGTCCCATTGGGGACCCAGGGGGCAGCCACCAGCTATGTAATCAAGTCCTTTATTGTGGACATGGCAGGAAACCAGATGGGCGCCAGCAGCCAGGCATTCACCATCGATTTGCGCACGCCAACGGTTGCTAATGCGGCCAAGGTCGTTCAGGCCGGCACATTCGACTTCACCGAAATGAGTTTTGTCGCCGACGAACAAGGGGTTTATTCCTTCAACGGAATTACCCAAACCACGGGCAGTTTGAACCTGAACGGTAAAAGCCACTTTGAACAGGGTGAGTTCAGCATCCGTTTCATAGACAAGGCGGGTAACGAATGGCTTAAAACCAATACACAAGCGTGGGATTTTGGAAATCTGACGGGAAATATTTCTTTATCGACCACGTCGTCTACTGATTCCGGCGCTTTTGAGCTGGGTAAATTGGTGGGATCTATCGGTAAATATGCGCTGGCGAGCGGCCAAATCCTGGATCTCTCGTCGCTCTATACCCTCACGCCTACGGGCGACGGCCAGGGTGCGATCAACCACCTGGATATGCGGGGCAATGGAGCGCAAACACTCAAGGCGTCCATCGCGGACGTCTTGGCTTTGGGAGTAGAAAACAGTTTTTCCTATGCCGATACCTTTAGAGACCATCTACAGATACGCATCGATGGCGACAGCGTGGACAAGCTCACGCTGAGCAAGCAATGGGGCGGCTCCAACGACCAAAGCTGGTTGGCCCATGGACAACTGAGCTTGGAAGGGCAGAACTACAACGCGTATTTCAACCAGGCCTTGGGGCTGGAAGTGTTTGTCCAGTCTGCCGTTGCGGTTACCGTAATGTAAGGTCGGCTTGGCTGGACGATGGATGCGTCTGGCCCGATTTCAGCCAGCCGATGGCGATGTATCTGCATCGAGCAAACGCAATCCGGTTCGGGCTTGCAACAGCTCGCACAGGGCCAGTGCCGTGTCCTGCAAGCTGCCGGCGTTCACAATGTGTAAATCGCCCGGCTCGATGTCTACGCTTTGCGCTTTAGCTCTTTGCAAGCGGGCTTGTACCTGGTCTGGCGTTTCTCGCTGGCGCGCGGCCAGGCGCTCGCCCACCAGTGCATCGGGGGCGCTCACATGCAGCACCGCAAGTCCTGGCAAGCGTGCACGCGCCTGCGGGGCATAAGCGCGTGAACCATTGACCATAAGCCAGCCAGGGCCCTCCATCTCTGCGTGGCGCACACCGTAGTGCAAACCATGGGCCTGCCATTGCAGCGCAAAAGCCCCAGACTGTGCTAGTTGCAAAAATGCATCGACCTCAATGGGCTCGTGGTCTTCGTTGGAGACACCTGCAGCGCGCGTAATGGTGCGTCGGGCAAAACGCAGCGCAGGCGGACTGGGCAAAGCCCAGACATGGGCGCGCAGCCAATTAAGCAAGCTATCTTTGCCCACACCTGAAGGGCCCATGACATAGATGACGCCAACCGTCATGACGCAAACCCAAAGCGCTCTACAAAGTGAAAATCTGCGCCGGCCTGTGCTTCGCAGAACCAAGACACCGCATCCACCCACAGGCCTTGCTCCAATAAAGGCGCAAACCAGTTTCTCGCATGCCCAGCCAACTGCTCTGTTTGTACGGCCGATAGGCCATCCAAAGGGCCGGTCAGCGTCATGTGAAAAACAAAGTCTTCCAATACATAGGGGTAGCCCCATTGCGCCAACATCGTTTGCTGGCGCGGGGACAAACCCCCGCGGCTTCGGCGCGCCACTTCGCTAGGCGGCAAAGTCGCAGCGCAAGCATGCAGCTGCTCCACACACGCCCGCGCCACATCTTGCAAAGGCTGGCAAGGCTGCCCGAGTACCAAGGCCAGGAAATTGCCCACCTGGGCTACTTCCACCTCCAGCTTGAACCCCTGATGGAAGCTTGCCGCCACTGCGGAAAAACGTGCTTGCAAATCCGCCTGGGCGTAGCTGCTCTCTAGTACAAAAGGTGCTTTTAAGGTGGCATGCCAGCCGTAGCGCCTGGGTTCGCGCGTGATCTGCGCAAACACTGAGGGCTCCCAATAATCAGGCACGGGCTGGGCTAAACATCCTCCGTTGCGGGGGCAACGGCCCAGCCATTGGGCGCCCAAAAGCCAAGCAGCACTTTCGGGCGCAGGGGCAAAATAGGCGGCATGGCGGTAGGCGGCGGCAATATCATTCATGCTCAGTGGCGGCGCTTGAAGTCACAAAAAAGAAACAAGAAAGTCTTAAAGTCAGCGCCTCCAAGGCTAACCCATCCATGTTGCACACCCATTACGCCCCCGCCACCGATGCGCAGCCCTGGGGCTCGGCGTCCCGATCGGTTTGGATGGCATTGTTGGCACGTGCCCCGCTGCCATGGCTAGAGACCCATTTGGCCGCCCAATGCGATGGCGATCTGCAATGGCTGCGGCCCACGGAGACTGGCCTGATGATGGTGCAAGGGCGCGCCGGCGGTAGCGGGCAGCGCTTTAACCTGGGGGAAGTTAGCGTGACCCGCTGCGTGCTCAAGCCCGATCCGGTACGCACTGCTTGCCAGCAAGTGGGCGTCGCTTATGTGATGGGTAGCTCGCACCGGCATGCACAATTGGCCGCGCTGGCCGACGCCTTGTTGCAAGATCCTGCCTTGCATGCCCACTGGGACCGTCTGCTGGTGCAACCCTTGCACCAAATGCTGAGCGCCCAGACCCAGCAAAAAAACGCCCAGACCCAGGCCACCCGCGTAGAGTTTTTTACCGTGGCGCGCGAAGCTGGCGATGGCCAGGACCAAGAAGGTACTTCCTGATGCAAGCGCAACTCAATGACCTAGGACGCGGCTTTGCCGATCCCGCGCTGTGCAGCCAAAGCGTATTTCGCCATGCGCTGGACGCGCTTTCCTTGCCCGGGCGCATTGCGGTGCTTGACGCGTCGGGACCCTTGAAAAACATGCAAGCGCCCCGCGCTGCGCACCCCGCGGCAGCCGCCCTGCTCCTGGCCCTGCTCGACCAAGACTGCAAGCTCTGGCTCTCCGTCGGATTCGCCCACAGTGACGCGGCGGATTGGCTGCGCTTTCACACCGGCTGCGCGATTGTGCAAGACCCAGCCCAGGCCGACTTTGCGTGGGTAGCCCAAGCCGCCGAATTGCCGCCCTTGGCCAGCTTCGCCCAAGGCAGCGCCGAATACCCCGACCTGTCCGCCACCTGTGTCGTTCAAGTTGATGATTTGCACACCCAAGGTGCTGGCTGGACCCTGAGCGGGCCGGGCATTGCGGGCAGCACGCGCTTGCACGCAGGCGGTCTCAGGCAAGACTTTTGCGCCCAGCGGCGGGCCGAACAGGCGCATTTGCCTTGCGGCGTGGACTTCTTGTTCACCCATGGCTTGTCCTTGGCGGGCCTGCCACGCACCACCCTGTTGGAGAGCTAAGCCATGTACGTTGCCGTCAAAGGAGGCGAAGCTGCTATTTTGGCCAGCTATGACTTGCTTGCCCAAGAACGCCGGGGCGACCCCGCCGTAGCCGAGCTCAGCATTGCGCAAATTTGCCAACAATTACGCTTGGGGGTGGATCGGGTGATGACCGAGGGCTCCGTCTACGACCCACAACTGGCTGCGCTGGCCATCAAGCAAAGCGCGGGGGATTTGGTCGAAGCCATATTTTTGCTACGTGCCTACCGCGCCACCCTGCCTCGCCTGGGCTACACCGAGCCCGTCGATACCGGAAAAATGCAGATTGCCCGGCGTATATCGGCTGCTTTCAAAGACCTGCCTGGCGGCCAGGTGCTTGGCCCGACCTACGATTACACCCAGCGCCTGCTCGATTTCAGCCTATTGGCAAGTGGCAACACGCTGGCCTCGGCGCGTCTTGCAAGCGCCAGCACCGAAGCCACACCGCGCGTGGTGGACCTGCTGCACCACGAAAGCCTGCTGGAAACCCAGGAAGCTGCGGACGGCGACCCTGACCCGTTTGACCTGACGCGCCAGCCGCTGCGCTTTCCTGCAGACCGCTCTGCGCGTTTGCAAAATCTGGCGCGGGCCGACGAAGGCTTTTTGCTGGCGATGGCCTACTCCACCCAGCGCGGCTACTCAGAAACCCACCCCTTTGTAGGCGAGATCCGCTTTGGCACGGTAGAGCTGTGCATTACCCCCGAGGAACTGGGCTTTAGCATTTCTATCGGCGACCTGCCACTGACAGAGTGCCAGATGATCAACCAGTTTCAAGGCAGCCAAACGCAGCCGCCGCAATTCACGCGTGGCTATGGCCTGGCCTTTGGCCACAGCGAACGCAAAGCCATGGCCATGAGCTTGGTAGACCGCGCACTGCGTGCCGAAGATTTGGGCGAGGCGGTGACATCGCCGGCGCAGATGCAAGAGTTTGTGTTGTCGCACAGTGACAGCCTGGAGAGCTCGGGCTTTGTCCAGCACTTAAAGCTGCCGCACTATGTGGACTTCCAGGCCGAGCTCGCGCTGGTGCGCAAGATGCGCCAGGCCTTTGCCAACCAGGAACCTAGCAATGCAGCCGACTGAAGTCCAAGTCCAGCCCCAGGGTGTGCTGCGCGACCCGCATATCAATTTTGCCTACCTGGACGAGCGTACCAAGCGCATGATCCGCCGCGCAATCCTCAAAGCAGTGGCTATTCCGGGCTACCAAGTGCCCTTTGGCTCGCGCGAAATGCCATTGCCCTACGGTTGGGGCACGGGTGGTATTCAGGTGACAGCCTCGGTGATCGGCCCCCAGGATGTGCTCAAAGTGATAGACCAGGGCTCGGATGACACCGTCAATGCGGTCAACATCCGGCGGTTTTTTCAGCGCACTACCGGCGTGCAAGTCAGCACAGACACCCTGGCTGCCAGCATCATCCAGACCCGCCACCGTATTCCGGAGACTCCCTTGCGCGAGGGCCAAATATTGGTTTACCAGGTGCCGGTGCCTGAACCTATGCAACACCTGGAGCCACGCGAAGTCGAAACCCGCAAGCTGCACGCCTTGCAAGAGTATGGCTTGATGCATGTCAACCTGTTTGAAGACCTGGCGCACTATGGCCATATCGCTACCACCTACGACTATCCGGTCCTGGTCAATGGCCGCTACATCATGTCGCCCTCGCCGATCCCCAAGTTTGATAACCCCAAGATGCACATGAACCCCGCCTTGCAGCTATTTGGCGCCGGCCGGGAAAAGCGTATTTACGCAGTGCCGCCTTACACGCCAGTCGAGAGCCTGGGCTTTGAAGACCATCCGTTTGAGGTACAGCGTTGGAATCATGCCTGCGAACTGTGCGGATCGCGTGAAAGCTTCCTGGACGAAGTGCTGATGGACGATCAGGGAGGACGCATGTTTAGCTGCTCGGACAGCGATTACTGCGGCAAACGGCAGGCCGCCTCTTTGGCGGCAAGCGACCTGTCGGACCATGGAGCAAAAAGCGTATGACGCACATGGACGCTCTATCGCCACTCATGCAGGTGCGGCACCTCAGCTGCGCCTATGGGACACGCGCTGTGGTGCGCGACATTTCCTTTGATTTGTGGCCCGGCGAAGTACTGGCCATTGTGGGGGAGTCGGGCTCGGGCAAAAGCACCTTGCTCAATGCCGTGGCCGCGCGCCACACACCGCTGTCGGGCCAGGTGGCATTTGCGCTCAAGGACGGCGATCTGCAAGACATTTACGCCATGACCGAAGCCCAGCGGCGTATGCTAAGCCGTACCGACTGGGGTTTTGTGCACCAAAACGCGGCCGACGGCCTGCGCATGAACGTTTCAGCCGGCGCCAACGTAGCCGAGCGCCTGATGGCACTGGGACAGCGCCACTACGGCGCATTGCGCGCCCAGGCTACCGACTGGCTGCAACGGGTTGAAATTAGCCCCAGCCGCATTGACGACCGGCCAGATACTTTTTCCGGTGGCATGCGCCAACGCCTTCAAATCGCGCGCAATTTGATCACCCAGCCACGCCTGGTTTTTATGGATGAACCGACCTCGGGTCTAGACGTGTCGGTGCAAGCGCGTTTGTTAGACATGCTGCGCATGCTTACACGCCAAATGGGGCTAGCGGCCATCATCGTCACCCACGACCTGGCTGTCGCGCGTCTGCTTGCGCAGCGTATGCTGGTCATGCAAGGCGGCATGGCCGTAGAGACCGGCCTGACCGACCAGGTGCTCGACGACCCGCAACACCCTTACACCCAGCTTTTGGTGTCATCGGTACTGCAACCATGAACGCAAGCGCCGCCCCCACGCCGCTGCTGCACATGCAGGCCGTCAGCAAGCAGTTTGTATTGCACCTGCAAAGCAACACCGTGCTGCCGGTACTCAAGGACTTTGACCTGCAGCTGATGCCCGGCGAATGCGTACGCCTGAGCGGTCCCTCTGGCATGGGTAAGAGCACGGTTCTCAAACTCGCTTTTGGCAATTACCGCGCAAGTGCCGGGCGCATTTGGGTGCGCGACGCCCAAGGCCCTGCAATTGACATCACCCAGGCCAACGCCCGTACCGTGCTGCACCTGCGCAGCCAGACCATGGGCTATGTGAGCCAGTTCTTGCGGGTGATACCCCGGGTCCCGGCGATTGACATCGTGGCTGAGCCCTTACTCGAAGATCGCGCTAACCTTTACAGCCCCGCGCAGGCGCGCGAGGTGGCGGCGCAGTGGCTTACGCGGCTTCGCATCGCGCCTTCACTATGGCAGCTCCCGCCAGCCACTTTTTCGGGTGGCGAGCAGCAGCGCATCAACATCGCCCGCAGCTTTATCAAACCTCGCCCGCTGTTACTGCTGGACGAACCCACTGCCTCACTCGACCCTGAGAACACCCAAACCGTGATTGATCTCATCGCTGAAGCGCGCGCCCAAGGGGTGGGGATTCTCGGAATATTTCACGACACGCTGGTAGCCCAAGCCGTGGCCAGCCGCACTGTCGCCATGCAAGCCATCGCCTGAACACTATGAACAGCCCAAGTACACACCCCACTCTTTTTACCAACGCTCGCCTGGTATTGGCGGACGAAGTCGTGCATGGCAGCCTGCTGTGCCACAGCGGCACCATCGCCTCGGTGGACTTAGGCCATAGCGCCCTGCCCGGCGCCATCGACTTGGAGGGAGACTACCTTTTGCCCGGCATGGTGGAGGTCCATACCGACAATTTTGAGCGCCACCTGATGCCGCGCCCCAAAGTGCGCTGGGACGATGCGCCAGCCCTGTTGGCGCACGACGCCGAGATTGCGGCCGCGGGCATCACCACCGTGCTCGACGCTCTGGGCGTAGGCGAATCTGACCCCGATAGCGTACGCGGCAGTGAATGGACTTCGGTGCTGCAATGTCTGGCTGAATTTTCTGGGCGCGGTGTGCTGCGTGCGGAGCATTTGCTGCATGTGCGCTGCGAGCTCCCAGCGCCCAACACCTTAGATTTGTTTGCGCCCTTCATTGGCAACCCCATGGTGCGCATGATCTCTTTGATGGACCACACCCCGGGCCAAAGGCAGTGGGAAAATATTGAACACGCCTGGATTTACTTTACCGGCAAAAAGGGCTGGACTCAGGCCAAGTTTGAAGAGCGCGTAGCCCTGTCCAAAGAGCACCAAGCCCTCTTTGCGCAGCCCCACCGCAACTACTTCACCGCCTATTGCAAACAACATGGCATTGCCCTGGCGAGCCACGACGACACCACCGTAGCGCATGTGGAACAGGCATTTGCCGAGGGTGCTACGGTGTGCGAATTCCCGACCACTGTTGCCGCTGCGCAAGCCGCGCGAGCGCACGCTATGGCCACCATCATGGGCGGGCCCAATGTGGTGCGCGGTGGTTCGCACTCGGGTAATGTGTCCGCCATTGCGCTGGCACGCTTAGGGCTAGTGGACATAGTCTCCTCTGACTATGTGCCCGGCAGCCTCTTGTCGGCCACGGTGCGCCTGACCGAAACGGCGGGCCTGAGTTTGCCGGCAGCGGTAGCGCTGGTGAGCCGCAACCCAGCCCAGTCCATCGGCTTGCACGACCGCGGCTCGATTGCCGTAGGCCTGCGCGCCGATCTGGTGCAAGTGCGCATGACGCCACTGGACGATGGCCGGCAACAACCCGTGGTGCGGGCGGTTTGGCGCGGTGGCGTGCGGGTGGTTTAACTAAGGTATTTTTGCGAATTCCGTAATTTTTCTGACACATCCAAAACATATGCTGCGCCCTTATGAACAAGGCGCAACTCACCATTCACCAACTTAGCAAGCGCTTTGGTAGCAATACTGCCGTAGACAGCGTTAGCCTCAGCGTCGATGCGGGCAGTTTTGTCGGAGTGATTGGCCGCTCCGGTGCGGGCAAGTCCACGCTGCTAAGAATGATCAACCGCCTGAATGAACCCTCCTCGGGCAGCGTTGGCTACGATGGCACCGTGGTCACTGATTTGCAAGGTCCGGCTTTGCGCGAGTGGCGGCGCAACTGTGCCATGGTGTTTCAGCAATTTAACCTGATTGGCCGTTTGGATGTACTCACCAATGTGCTGATGGGTAGGCTGACCAGTGTGCCGACCTGGCGCGCCCTACTCACCTTGTGGAGCGACGCCGACAAACTCGCCGCCCTAGAAGCGCTAGATCGCTTTGGCATGGCCGACTTTGCCGCCCAACGCTGCGACCAACTCTCGGGCGGCCAGCAGCAGCGCGTGGCTATTTGCCGTGCGCTGGTGCAAGAACCCAAAATCATTTTGGCCGACGAACCGATTGCCTCGCTCGATCCACGCAACACCCAGTTGGTGATGGACGCGCTGCGCAGCATCAATAAAGACCTGGGCATTACCGTCTTGTGCAATCTGCACGCACTGGACGTGGCGCGCAACTACTGTGACCGCTTGGTAGGTATGTCGGCTGGGCGCGTGGTCTTTGATGGCGCCCCCCACGCACTGACCGAGGACTTGGTGCACACCCTTTACGGCATTGAGGCCAACGAAGTTCATACCGGCGCCACGGCGCAAAGCAGCGTGCCTGGCGTGGTCCTGCCCTTCGCGCGACACGCCTAAAGCCCTTTTTCGCATTCCCCCTTCCCCTTCATTTATTTACAAGGAATTTTTATGTTGAATCGTCGCGCCCTCCTCGCCTTGGCCGCCTCTAGCGCCCTGCTGGCCTCTGCCCAGGCACAAGACTGGAAAGCCAAATATCCCGAGTTGGTATTTGCCAGCATCCCGGACGAAAACGCCGCCATGGTGACCGAGCGCTACACGGACTTCGTGGCTTACCTGTCGCGCGAGATCGGCATTCCGGTCAAGCTGCGGATCGCCGGTGACTACGCCGCCGTCATCGAAGGCCAACGGGCTGAGCAAATCCATGTTGCCTACTACGGCCCAGCGGCCTACGCCCGCGCCCGCATGATTGGTGTGAAGACCACGCCGTTTGCCATCGAGGTGAACAAGGGCGGCGTCAAAGGCTATCACTCGGTGTTCTACGTGAAGGCCAACTCGCCTTACCAAAAAGTGGAAGACCTCAAAGGCAAGAGCATCGCCTTGGTCGATCCCAACTCCACCTCCGGTAACAACGTACCGCGCTACGCCATGGACAAAATGGGCATTAAGCCCGACGAGTTCTTTGGCAAAGTGGTTTACAGCGGCAGCCATGTGAACGCTGTGATGGCGCTCAACCAAGGCACGGTCGATGTGGCGGCCAACTGGTGGAACAATGAAAGCGACTCCGAACTGATCCGCATGGCGGACAAGGGCATGGTTAAAAAAGAAGACTTCCGAATCATCTACAAGTCGGACCAGATCGTGAACTCGCCCATCGCTTACCTGGACAGCCTCCCTGCGGACCTGAAGAAGAAAATCGAACAAGCCTTCTTTGATGCCCCCAAGAAAGACAAAGCGGCTTTCGAGAAATTGTCCGGCGGCAAAAATGAGCCCTTCCAGACCGTCACCCATGAGGCTTACCTGCCCGTGGTTGCACTCAACACCTTTGTTGACGCACTGCGCAAGAAGTAAGCGCGCGTGAATTCGCCAAGTACCAGAACCCAAGCCTACGCGCAAGCAGTGGCGGCCAAGCGCCGCCAGACCTGGCTGGGTTTGCTGGTGCTTGGCGTCTCTGTTCTGTTCGCAGGCCATATCGCCGAGATATCGTCCTCCAAGTTTTTGGACAATATTGGCAGTTTTGCCAGCTATTTCTACCGCATCGCTCACCTTGAAAACGGGCAATGGGTGATCAGCGATCCAGTGGAGTGGTTTTGGGGCTGGAAAAAATGGCTGGCTCTGATGGGCGAGACCTTGCTGATGGCTTATGTGGGCACTTTGCTGGGTGCCTGTGCCGCGCTGGTGTTGTGCTTTCTGGCTAGCAAAAACATGACGCACAACACGTGGGTAGTGTTTACGACGCGCCGTCTGCTGGAGTTTTCACGCACGGTTCCCGAGATCGTGTTTGCGCTGATTTTTGTGGTGGCCTTCAGCCTGGGACCGCTGCCCGGCATATTAGCGCTGGCCATCCACACCACGGGCGCATTGGGCAAGTTGTTTGCCGAGGTGGTCGAGAACGTGGACATGAAGCCGGTGGACGGCGTGCTGGCCACGGGGGGTAATTGGCTGCACAAAGTGCGCTTTGCGGTGCTGCCACAAGTGGCGTCCAACTTCGCCAGCTACGCCTTGTTGCGTTTTGAGATCAATGTGCGCGGTGCCGCCGTGCTGGGCTTTGTGGGCGCCGGCGGCATTGGGCAGACCTTGCTTGAAGTGATACGTAAGTTCTACTATGCCGACGTGAGCGCTTTGCTGGTCTTGATCATTAGCACGGTCATGGTAATTGACGCGCTGACCGAGCGCGTGCGTCACCGCCTGTTGGGCCAGGAGCGCGCGGCATGAGCGTTATGCACCCAACACCTTCGGGCGCCGCCACCACGCAAGACGATGCGCAAGTACGTGCAGCTTTGCGCGCGCGCTACCCGATGCATTTCCAAGCTTTCCACCTTGGGCACATTCCTGCGCTGCTCTGGGCTGGCTTGGCCCTTGGTATGTTTGTATATGGTGCGTACAAATTGGATATGTCTTATGCCCGCATTGTTGGCGGCCTAGGCGAGTTGGGCTCCATGGTGTTGCGCATGGTTCCGCCAGATCCCGGGAGCTGGCACCGGGCTGGAATTTACGCTTATGCGATGTTGGAGACGCTAGCCATCGCCCTGCTGGGAACGCTGATGGCCGCCATCGCCGCCTTTCCGCTGGGCTTTCTCGCTGCGCGCAACACCACCATCAACCGGGTAGTCAAGTTTGTGGCAAGGCGCAGCTTTGACACGTTGCGCGGCGTGGACATCTTGATCTGGGCGCTGATCTGGATCAACGTAGTCGGGCTGGGCCCGTTCGCAGGCGTATTGGCCTTGTTCATGTCCGATCTAGGCATCTTCGGGAAGCTATTTTCTGAGGCGATAGAGGCCGCCGATGACAAGCCAGTCGAGGGCGTGCTCTCCACGGGCGGCTCCTCCTTGTCCGCGGTTCGCTTCGGTATCTTGCCCCAACTGATGCCGGTCTTGCTAAGCCAAGTGCTATATGCCTTTGAGTCCAACACCCGCAGCGCCTCCATCATCGGCATCGTGGGGGCGGGTGGCATTGGTTTGATTTTGTCGGAGCAAATCCGCACGCTCGAACTGCAGCAAATGGCGTTTGTGATTTTGCTCATCCTGGCCACCGTGTCGCTGATCGATTATTGCTGCGCGCGTATTCGCTTTTCTATCATCGGCGAGCGCGCGCGGTAGCCATGCTGCCACCCGGGCTATGCCTTCATACAGGAGAACTTTATGTCCCTTTCCATAGCTGAGATCGTCCAACTCTTGGAGAGCCGCGCCACCACCTGGTATGGCCAAGAGGCGGTGAGTCAACTGCACCACGCACTGCAATGCGCCCACCTCGCAGAACAAGCCCATGAGTCTCCCGAAACGGTGGTGGCCGCCCTCTTGCACGATCTGGGTCACATGCTAAGCGCTGCGCATACACCGGTGGCCGACCAGGACGCAGCACCTGCCAAAGACGACTTGCACCAGTTTGTGGCCCTGCCCTTTTTGCGCAAGTGCTTTTCGGATGCGGTGTTAGAGCCCATCAAACTGCACGTTGACGCTAAACGCTATTTGTGTGCGACCGATGCGCTGTACTGGGATTCTTTGTCGCCAGCCTCCAAACACAGCCTGGAGTTACAGGGCGGTCGCTTCGACGATGCGCAGGTACGCGCGTTCGAGGAACTGACGTATTACGCGCAAGCGGTACGCCTGCGTCGCTACGACGATTTGGCCAAAGTACCTGATCAGGTGACGCCGGCGCTCGCCCATTACGCCAGCCTGATGGAGCAGGTAGCCATCGGCTAAAGGCCACCTCGCTAGTCACTAACTGGTAGCCCTACCCGCAGTAAAAGCCTCTACATAAGCCTCTTGCTTATGCGTTTCTATGGTCCCTGGGCGGTACTGGCGAACGTAGGCCATGGCTGCCCCACTGCTCCAGCCCCAAGACTTGAACAGCGTGGCAGCCATCGTTCCGGTGCGCCCCTTGCCATGGGCACAGTGAATCAAGATGTTGCTGGTTTGCAGAACCTGGGTCAGTTGCGGCAGCAAGCGCCTCCATTGCAAGGTCGCCGATGGCGAAGGCACGCCATAGTCCACCACCGGCAACTGGTGCCAGGCAATGCCGTGTTGCGCAAGAAGAAGGGAAAGCCCTGTGGCGCCCAGGCGCTGCAATTCACCGCTATCGAGAAGGCTCACTACGGTTTTGACACCCTGGCGTGCCATATGCGCCACGTCCTGGGCGAGTGGTCCTGTTGATTGGACGCCTGCCATGGTGGCACCCGCACCGGGACAGGCGGACATACCAACCCGACCCAACCAGAGCGAGGGTGCAAAGTCGATATGTAAGGAATTAAGGTAGGAGGTGGGCACACCCCATTGTGGTCCTGGCTGTGCTACCCGCTGATGACGAAATCGCAACAGTAGTCTCGGACATCACGAAAATTTACTGCAATAAGACATGTCCCGAGACCACCACGGTGACCTGCGCCTGACCTGCCTGCACCGGGATAGGTGCGCCGCGTGCCTCAGGGTTCGCGTCCATCATCGCCATGGACATCGCACGCGGTCCGAAACTCTGGCCGCTGCCGGGGAAACCCAGGGCGACTTCGCCAATGGTGTAGCGACTAAAACCCAGTTGCTGGGTCAGTGCATCGGCCTTGGTGCGCCACTGCGCGACCGCTTGGCCCTGCACTTTGGCCTCGGTTTGCGCCAGCAGTTCGGGGCTGATTTTCCATTCCACTTGGCTCACGCTAAGGCCGCCAAGACGGCCGGCCAGGGCGGTGATGCGCTCGAGGTCGCGTCCTTGCACGATTAACTCGGCCACACCGGTCCAAGCGCTCATCTTGCCCTCATTACTGTAACGCGGCGACACCTGCATCTGACCGGTGCTGATTTGTATGGCCTGACTCTGGTTCTCGTTTTGCACCCGCTCTGCCACCTGTGCTTGGCCTAATGCTGAAGTCATCACAGTATTGATCTGTGTTTGCACCAGCGACGCGCTAGCGCCTTCCTTTTGCACCGTCAAGCGAATCACCAGCCAGTCTTGCTGAACCTGCGCCGTGGCAGATGCACTCAAGTGCGCGCTCGGCCCTGCACCGAGAGGCCGCTCTGGGCTCACCAAGGCTGATTGCGCTTGCACCTCGGCGCACAGCAGGGACAGCAAAAGTGTCAGGGTAGCGAGACGATGACGCGCGCGCATGGAAACTCCTCATTAAATGTCAAAAGCACAAATTTTTCATCTATTCGCTTGCAACGACTGCTCCAGCCTGCGAACCGCATCAATCGGCCTGCGCCGTGGGCACGGGCAGTCCGTTCTCTAGGTTGATGCCACCGTAACAAGGGTTGTTGTTGGCAATGCAACGCCCGCTTTGGGGCTGCAAATTGGCGCGTGCCTCGGGTACTTGCAGGCAGCGCCGGCCTTGGCAATCAGAACCACTACGACAGGCTTTTTGTGCATCGGTATAGGCTTGCACACAGGCCAGCGTGCCCATCATGCACACGCGCTGCCAGGTTCCGCCATGGGCCAGGCATTGGCCCGGCGACCCCTTGGCGCAGTAACCCTTGGTCAAAATAGCATTACTCGCATCCCAGGTGCCGCCACTGGCGGCGCAAGTTACTTGCTCTGGCACAGGCAACTGCTCGGCCGCTCGGCGCACTGTATCTTGGGGAACCACGCAGGCTGTCAATGACCCGGTCAAGGCGATCAACGCGATCGCCCGGCCCAGGCCCAGAATAATATAGCTATGCCATTTCCAGTTGTTCATTTGTACCCTAAAGCAATGCAATAAGTGAAAAACAGCTTCAATTGCAAAACATACCGTATCGCACTGTTTCAGGGCGAGCACCCGCAGAGAACAGTACCTATCGACAAAAGCATCGGTTAAACTAATTTTCAAAATGAATAGTATCACTCCTGTACCTATGATGCGAAAACTCTCCCTCTTCGCGCTCCGCATATGCGGAGCCTTGCTTTGCGTCGGGCTGGCCATGGCGCAAGAATCACCTTGGCACCTCGGAGCGACCGACAAGCGAGTGCAAGCACCAGCAGCCATCAACACGGTCAATGAAAGACCTGGACCACATCGTATCGTGGTCGCCGTCATTGACAGCGGCGTCATCGCGGGGCACCCGAGCTTGGAGGGACAACTGCTGCCCGGGTATGACATGGTGTCTGCGTCGCAAAATTTACGCAAAGAGCGCTCCCCTGACTTCAAGCCCGACGAACGGGGAGCTAAGTGCGGGTCGCGCTTGATGGCGGACTCCTTCCGAACCCATGGTACCGAAGTAGCCAGTTTGGTAGCTGGCAATGGTGTCGACGGTGTGTTCGGCGTAAACCCCTCGGCCAAAGTCGTACCGATCCGCGTTTTTGGCGCTTGCGCCATGTCACGCAAAGATTTACTCGATGCCATCTCTTGGGCCGCAGGCATCTCAATACCAGGCATACCCGAAAACGCGAATCCCGCCAAAATCATCAATCTCAGCATGGGCGGTGGCTCGTCCGTGTGCAATCCTGAGTTGCAAGCCTTGATCGACCGACTGGTACAGGACCGCAGAATAATCGTCGCGGCCGCGGGCAATAACTTCCAGAAGCCTTTGCCCGAACCGGCCAATTGCCGCGGGGTAATTTCCGTCGGGGCGCTAAATGCAGAAAATCAGATCGAGGTGTACTCTGCGCTTGATCCACGTACCCTTTTGTATGCTCCTGGTGGCGGAGCCGCGCTGCCAGCCAACACGCCTTGGGGGGTCAATAAATTGAAAGTTGCCACCTATGAGCTGGATTTTTTTGGCAAAGAGCGCTCCTCAGCCCGTTTTAGTGGGGTGGGGACCAGTTTCGCAGCGCCCGTGGTTGCCGGCTTTATTTCGCTTTGGCTTTCGCACAACCCGGACAAAACCCTAGCAGACTTTTTAAGCAACAAGGCCAGATTTGTGCGGCCAGCCTTGCCTATTGAAAAGTGCACCCAATGCATTCCTTTGGGCTTGTTCAACGCTGATCGAATGGGGACACCATGAACCAATTTTGCTTGCGTGTCCTGACGCGTGCAGGTCTTATGCTACTACTCATGTTGGCATTGCCCGCCTGGGCTGACACGGTATGGCACTGCTCGCGCACACCCATGGTGGAGCAGATGGCGGGCAGCCGCCCCGAGTCTGGCGACTTGTTTGCCCTAGCGCAGCAAGAGGGTGTCGATGAGGTAACTCAGATCTCGGTGACTGACCTGATCGACGTTTACTCCGGTGTGAATGTGCGGCTCAGTGGCCTAACTTTGTCCGCCTGCTTTATGCCGGTGAACGACCCCACAACGGTCAAAGCCATGCAGGACTTGGGTTTAAGTGCTGATGTGTCCTCCGCTTTGGCACGCAAAAGCGCCATAGCGAGGAACAACCTTTACCGCATCACCGACGAAGAAGAAATGAAAGCCTGCATCAAGCGCAACCATCCGGCGGTAGGTTATTTGAATCGGGCGCAAGTCACCGAGCAGTTGGCCCCATGTTTTTGACGCGAGGCCGCGGCTGGAGACCTATTTTTTTTCTGCGCTGTGGGATTTGGGTCCTTGGGGCTAGCGTGTCCGTGGCGCAAGCCGGGGAAATTGACATAGATTTTACCTTTGACGGCGGGCTAGACGCATGGACGATCGAACCAAGGCAACCGGGTAAGCCTACAAATCAGCCAAATTTCTTGGAAGGAAGCGCCTACGATGATCACAATAGCTTGCTCTTACCGGACGCCAACACCAAATGGGATTACCGATCCGTTTCACCTTGGATACGGTTGACAAGCAGCGTCCGCTTTAGCGCAAACAGTGAAGCCAACCTCAAACTGCGAGCCGACCAGTTGATGGGCATCAGGTTAGATGCAGCCAATATCGAATGGACGCCTTCGCCCTATTTAGGCTTACGCGCCGGGGTGGTGAGCTTTAACACCAATTGGTGCAGAACCTATGACGTCGATTCACCATGGGTCACGGAGCCCGATGCGTTCTGTCGCAGCGGAGTATTTATGCCGATAAACAATGCAGCGCCAGGGCTACAGGTGTACGCAAATACAGCGCTAGGCGAATACCAATTGCAGGCGATTTTGGGCGCTTACAACCCGATCCTATTGGCGTACGCAAGCAAGGAATTCGGTTTCAATGTGAACGCACTCAGGCCTAATTTCAACTTTGATTCCAACCGGAAGATCAGCGCAGCGCTCAATATTTTGCACCTAAAGACGGGAACGCAAGTGCGACTTGGCACGATGCGTTCAGACCAAGCGGGCTATTACAGTCCCAAATTGATCCGCGAAGACAGAGACAGGCGCAATTTACTAGACAATTACTACCTGGGTATTGACACCTACTTGCGCCCTTCTGTGCGTGCGCGGTACAGCCTATCGCTATTTGCATCGCGTGACTTTTATGACAGCGTGCAGGTCGTCACGGATCAGGATAAATCAGAAACCCTAGAACTGATTTATGAGTGGAAATCGACTGATATTTTTTCAGTGGGATGGTCCAAATTCAATATTAGCGCCTCGGTGGATGATGTCGCGTTCGCGAACTTCAAAGCCGATGACTACTTCTACGCGAACACCTCGGTCCTGATGATGTCTTGGCGGCATCAGTGGGGCAAGGGCTTGTACAGCACTCTTCAATGGACCCAGGCCACTCAAACCAACGGCTATGAGGGCCGGCGCCGGCCCAGTAGTGGCGACGCACTGGGCTTGCGTTTAGGTTACCAGTACTAGTCTGTCCATTCAGAATGCTCAGTCAAGAGCAGTGATGCGTCGCTTGAACTCAAGGTGCCACGACTTAAATCGCTACCTAATGAGTCGACATTCAGGTGCTGAAGTCTCCACATGGCGCGATTTCAAAACAAGGTGGTCCAGCGCAACCACACCTCAGGCAAACGATCCACCACTTGCGCTTCAAGCCATTTGTCGGCGCCGGTGGCAATACCCAGACCCGCCAGAAAAATCAATCCGCCGAATATTTTTTTAACCCGATCAGCGTGCATCAACACTATGTCGCGCACAGACTGGAAGCCCCTGCGCGATGCGTAAGCCACAGCCACCAAAGGCGTGGCCGCACCCAAACCAAACACCCCCAACACAATACCCCCACGCACGGCACCGCCTTCACTGGCCACCAGGGTCAAGGCCGAAGCCAGCAAGGGCCCTGAGCAGGGACTCCACACCAAACCCAACACAGCACCCAACATCAAGGCCCCACCCAGAGTGTCACCCTGCATGCGAGAAGACACATTGTTGGCACCACTGGCCAGTGGCATCATCCATTGGGCAAAACGTTCATTCAGTGCAGGCACCCACATTGTTAGGCCCAGGGCCATCAACAATGCAGCACCAAACAAGCGTACATGGTCTGCATCCAGACCGATGACGGGACCCAAGGAGCCGATCAGCACGCCAATGCCGGCAAACGACAAGGCCATGCCCAACCCCATGGCCAAGGGTGCCAGGCGATTACCCTGCGCGGCCCCGCCCAAGACCATCGGCAAGATAGGGAACACGCAAGGTGAGAGGGTGGTCAAACTGCCGGCGAGCAAGCTCAAACCCAGGTGACTGATGGCCAGATCCATGTAATGCGTCTATTGATGTGTAGCGGATTAGGGCACGGACACCCATGCGGCGCGCAAGGCCTGCGCATCGGTCACACCGCCCGAGCGGTGTTTTTGCTCTTTGCCCTTGTAGACAATCAAGGTCGATTGCGAGCGCACGCCCAGTTCACGCTTGAGTTCGCGCTCTTGGTCGTAGTCCACCACCAGCAGGGTGCCTGGCACCGAGGCGTCCCCTTTGAAACTGTTGAACACTTTTTCCTGAGCTCGACAAGTCGGGCACCATGCCGCATGGAAGTGCAAACCCACCACTTCGCCCGCTTGTTGCTTGCCCATCAGTGCTTGGGAGGTGTAAGGCAGTATTTCCAGCGCATGGGCTGGTGCCAGCCAGGCGGTCAAAGACAGGGCCAGCAAGATCAGGGTTTTGTTCATGGTCATTTCCTATTGAGTAATGTCGCAGAGGCTGCGGTGTAAGGGCAAGCATGCCCTCGAGGTCCAGCATTTTTGAATTCGTTTGGGCGCCGTCATAAGTTACAAAGACTGCGTCTCTAGAGGCAGGACTGCGCAAAGCATGAGGTGATCCGAAAATCACCTCACGAATGCATGGCTTAAATCGAGCGCACAATCATCGAACAATACTCACAGTTCCTTTGGGATTGACCTTGCTGGCCTGATTGACCATGATCTGCAAATTGCTCGTACCCGTGGCATTGCTGATCGGATTGGTCAACAAGGGTTTCAGCAAAAATGGTGCGGCGCTGTTGTCAGGCTCTGGCTCAATCGAAATCACAGCCATCCCACCGGGCAGCTTTTTGGCGGGATTGATGAAGTCTTGCCCCGGAAATAGCGGCGCAGCACCAGCGCCTTTGGCGGTTCCCGCACCATCACTGTCTGCCCCCGTGACGCTGGTAAATCTACCTGTAGTGCTGGGTTTGCCGTCCACCACCACCCAGCCCTCATAAACCCAACCTGCAGGTAAAGTGGGCAAGCTCAGACCCGCTTGCATGCTTCCCGAGCTGGGATTAATCCACCAGATGCCCTGGTCATCGGTGCCTGGGTTAGTGGGAGTGGCCAAAAAGAATTTGCCGGTGGCATTGGTGAAGTCATTACCCAAAGCTGCGCCATGCCCGATACTCAAAGTCGCTTGCGTAAGCGCCGCATCAAAATCACCTGCCAGCAAATGCGTTTTGGTGGGTGCGGGATCGGTGTCATTTTGCGGCTCGATGGTCAAAACATAGGCCGTCGTCGAAGCAAGATCGGCACTGGTAACCGTAAAACTGTTGTGGCTCATCACGCCTTGGTCATTGACCGTGAATCGTCCCGCACTTTTAGGCGCACCATTGACAATAAGCCAACCCTCATAAACAGAGGCTGCACCGAGATTTTCCAACCCGGTTAACTGCACATTGAGCGATGGCTCGTTACTGCTGCCACCACAGGCTGTCAGCGCCGCCGCCGCCGCGATGAATAAAGCCCATTGATTGAATTTCATATTGATTCCCTTTTGATATCAAGGCAGTAAGAGGCCTTGCTGCTCTTTTGGGCTTTCGGCCCTCCCTCTTCACTGAAAGTGAGCTTCCACTTTCAAGTTTTCCCCAGCAGGCGCTCTCGCAGCGCCGCATCCAACGACAAGCGCCCTGGCCCCATCAACACCAGCGGCAAGAGCATGGCGATATAGATCACGGGCAGCTTGAAGTTGCCGTGGCCTTTGTCGGTCAGGGCATAGCCCTGAAACAATTCAGCCCAGGTAGACCACGATTCGGGCCAATGCACACTGAAAATCGCTACCACGGTGAGCACGATGAGCGAGGCCGAAAAGAAGCGTGTAGCCAGGCCGATGACCAAAGCGATGGCGCCCACGATTTCAAAACCCGTGGCCATGGCCCAGTTCAGATCGGCGGAGATCAGCTTGAAGGGCCAGGGGAACTGATCTTGAATGTCGGCAAACCAGTTGCTACCGTGCAGTTTTTCAAAACCGGCCTCGCCAAACTCCCAAGCCAGCAGCAGGCGCAGGCTGAGCATGCCAAGCCACAGGCCTCCCGTGCCGAGTGCGTTCAGGCCAAGGCGGAAAAAGATGCGTACAGTGTTCATAGCAGGGTGCCCAAAATGACGCCTTGCGCACGCAAGCCGATGAGAAGTTCTTGCCCAAAGCCTTGCAGAGCCTCAGGGTCGGGATGTGCCATCTCGCGCGCCAGTTGCGCGAAGGCCTGCCTACCGCTCAGGCCGCTGTCCAGCAGCGCCAACACATGCGCCGTCACAGCGTTGATTTCGGTAAATTGCACTTCGTCCTGTGCATCGCGAAACACCACCAAAAAAGTAGGTTTCGTTTTTCGGGGCTGCCAGGTCGGGCCGATGCGGTGCACCGGCCAAAGGCTGGCCACATCCACTCGCGCCGGGTTCAGCAGCACGCGCGCTTGCATCATGTCGCCTTGGCAGTCGTGTGGAGGGAGCGTGACCTCCATCACATCCACCGCCAGCTCGGCCCATTCGTAATGGGCCAGCTCGGCTATCCAGCGCGGCAGGATTTGCGCCTTATGGCCCTCACTGAGGTAGCGCACAAACTCACGCGAAATCTCGCGAAACCAGGGCGTGTGCAATGGCCAGTCACGAACGAAAGTACGGCACAACCGGCGCCAGCGCGCCTCGCCCAGCAACTGGCGGCTGATGGGAAAGCAGCTATCCACAAAGCCGCACATATTGGTGAACACCAGCTCGTTGTAAACCGCCATGCGGCGCGGCGGCACACCGGCAGGACGACGCGTGTGGTGCGGGTCACGCAGGTGCTGAGCGAGGGCGTGCTGAAAGTGTTGAAATGTCAACATCAGGCCACCTGCCTATGGAGCGATCCAGTCTGCAAAGAGGTCTGGCCAGACGCCGCTTGCTGCAAGCGTGCAATGTGCGCCACCTCTTGCGTCAAGGTGGGCAGATCGGGAATATTGAAATCGCGCTCCAAGCAAGTAGGCACAGGGTGGCCGATGCGCTGATAAGCAGCTTGCAATAGCTGCCACACCGGGTCGATCACCTCGCTGCCATGGGTGTCGATGTGCAAACCGTCGTCTTCGATAAAGTGGCCGGCCACGTGCACATAGCAGGTGCGCTCCAGTGGCAGTTGCGCCAGGTAAGCGTGGGGGTCAAATCCAAAGTTTTGGCTGTTGACGTAAATATTGTTCACATCCAAGTGCAGCAGGCAATCGGCCCGCTTGATCACGGCGTGAATAAATTCGGGCTCGGTCATTTCGGCATCCGGCGGGGCAATGTAGGTGGAGGCGTTTTCCACGCCGATGCGCATACCCAAAATGTCTTGCGCCCGCACAATGCGCTCGGCGGTGTAGCGCACTGCCTCTTCGGTCAGAGGAATCGGCAACAGTTCGTACAGATGGCTATCGTCCGCGCACCAAGACAAGTGTTCGGTGAAAAGGCAAATGCCGTGTTCGCGCATGAAGTCACGGGTGCGTCGCAGCAAGGTCTCGTCCAACGGGCCGGGGCCGCCCAGGGACAAAGACAAGCCGTGGCAGACAAAAGGAAAGCGTTCAGTGAAGGTTCGTAAAGCGCGGCCAGAACGCCCGCCCATGCCCGCCCAGTTTTCGGGCGCGATCTCAAAAAACTGGACCGTGTCCGGCACGCCTTGCTGCAGCGCCGTGATCAGCTCGCGGCGAAAACCCAAGCCTGCGGCGGCTTGAACAATGGAGTGCATGGACATGGTTCAGATTTGAAAATCGATGGGCCTTTGGCAGGGCTTATTTCTTTTTGTCAGCGCCGCACTTGGCTTCACCGCACTTTCCGTCTTTGGCTTTACTGTCCATCTTCATATCGGCCTTTTTGTCGCCACCGCAGCTGCCGTCTTTCTTTTTGTCCATTGATTTGGTCATTTCTTTGTCAGCCCCACAGCTAGCATCTTTCGCTTTGGTCTCACCTTTCATGTCAGCTTTCATGTCGGCTTGGGCAATTTGGTAACCCGCGTCCAAGGTTTTAGCGAAGAAGGGATTGCCCGCAGCATGGGCAGGCACGAGGGTCACAGCGGCAAATGCTGTACCCAAAGCGATGGCGAGAAGTTGTTGCTTGTTCATGAAAAATCTCCTGAAGGAATGAAAGTTAAAAATGACCGCTTTGACCGCTTTGACCGTCGCCGTCTTGGCACTTGTCAAGCGCTGTCATGGTGTAATCCGCTGTACGACACCGAAAAGTTACGATAAATTGAATTTATTTTTTATTTTTATATCTGTAACTTTTTCAAACCCACCAGCGAACTGACTTGATGAGCGAAAGCCTGCAAACCATTGAACTCGAATTGCATGCGCTATGGCTGCAAGCCCAAGAGGGTGACGCCGCCTGCTATGCGCGCGCTTTGAAAGTCATCAGTGGCTACCTGCGGCGCTATCTGAATCGGCGTATGCAGTCGCAGCCCAGTGATGTGGAGGACCTTGTGCAAGAAACCCTGTTGGCCATTCATCAAAAGCGCCACACCTACCAAGCCGAGCAAGCCTTTACGGCTTGGATGTACGCCATTGCACGCTACAAATGGATTGACCATTTGCGCGCGCATGGCAGACGTGAAGCTTTGCACGATGACATTGACGACTGGTCGGATGTCTTGGCCGCAAGCAGCGAGACCGAAGTCGCAGACTCGCGCCGCGACCTCAACCATATGCTGACGCTATTGCCCGACAAGCAGCGCCTGGCGATTGAACACACCAAGTTGCAAGGTCTGTCGATCACCGAGACCGCGACCTTGACCGGGCAAAGCGAAGCGGCCGTGAAAGTGAATGTGCACCGAGGCTTAAAGGCCTTGGCCACCCAATGGAGAGAAAAACCATGCATACCGATGAATTGATTGCTTTATTGGCGCAGGATGCCGGCCCGGCGCAAGGCCCCACAACCCAGCAAGTCGCTGGACGTTTGGCAGCCGCACTGGCCGTGTGCGGTCTGATGGTGCTGTACATGGGTTTGAACCCGAAGCTGAGCGATTTCGCTAGCACCTCCGTTTTTAGCTTGAAGTTGGTGTGGCTGTTTGCGCTACTCATTTTCAGCGCGGCCTTGGTATACCGCCTAGCGCAACCGGGTCGGCCGCTGGGTAACGCACCTTGGGCCATTGGCTTGGCACTGCTGGCCATGGGCGGGCAAGGCATGAACCAACTGCTGCAAGCTCCGCTGGACCAGCGCATCGCCTTGGCCTTGGGGACCAGCTGGCAAGTGTGCGCCTTGAGCATCGCCTTCGTCGCTTTACCCGTGTTGGCTGCTTTGCTATGGACGCTGCGCGACATGGCGCCGACCCGGCCCGCCCTCACCGGCGCCCTATCCGGTTTTGGGGCAGGCGCCCTGGCTGCGATGCTGTACTCGCTTCACTGCACCGAGAACAGTTTTACTTTTTTCGCCGTTTGGTACTCTGCCGGCATGGGCTTGAGCGCAATATTGGGCGCAATATTGGGCACGCGATTTTTACGCTGGTAATGACGGACCGCTCTGGATAGGCCTAGGGGCCTTCCCCGGCAAATCTCAGGATTACCGTTAAACACCACTTTCAATTCTCGCCCCGGTCCCCGTCTAAATCCGAGCGACCGCAGGGAGTCTGCAGCATGCCCGCAGGGCTTAGCCCGTACGGGCTAGCCACCATGCTAGAGAACCCTTGGCCCGTTAAGATCACCGACCTTGCAGCTCTTTCACTGGCCGGTCTCTGATTGCAAACAGCTTTGGTCCCCTTACTGCCCCATCAGCCACCGCATGGCCCATCCCATTCCACGTTTGTCGACAGCCTCCTGTTTTGGCACGTGCTGGTGGTACTGGGCGTGGTTGCTGTGGATTGGGTTAGCTTTATTCAACCCACAGCCAACCTGAACGTCACCGCCTGGAACCCCCTGCCGGCATTGGCAATTTTTGCATTTGGCCAGCGTACCAGTTTTGTGTTCTCGTATGCAGCGGGCTTATCGCTATCGGACTGGCTGATTCGGGGTAACGACCCATTAGGCGCGCAATCGATCACCCTGACACTAATCAACGTCGCCAGCTATCTGGGAGCCCGCGCAGCCATCACGCGTTATGCCGTCGGATTCCATAGCTTTAACAACTTCAAAACCTTGATCGTCGGACTCACAGCACTGATTGCTTGTGTGCTGCTCAACGCTTGCTTAAGCGTAACTACCTTGCTTTACTTCGATGCGGTCACGATGGGCGCATGGCTTGATGTGTTTACCAAACTAACGGTAGGCGATTTGGTTGGGCTGTTGGTACTGATGCCCTTGCTGTCCGCCCTTACCAGCCCTGCACGTCGGAGCGCCTGCCTGCGCTTGTTGCGGCAGACTAATTTCATAGGGCCTGTGCTCGTTATTGTGATGGTGATTGGTACCTTGGCTTCCTTTGCTACCACCACACCGCTGCGCTATAGCTACTTCATCTTGCTGCCGCTGGCCTGGATTGCCGTGCGTCACGGATTATCAGGCGTTATCCTTGCCTCATTTCCTGCGCAATTGCTTTTGGTGACCGCTTATATGGCCCGCAATTCGTCCAACAGCGTGGTCTTGGAAGTGCAGGCGCTCATGACCGTGATCTCCCTAGTTGCCTTGACGATCGGCGTCACCATCGACGAAAAAGTCCTGACCGAGCGGCGCTTGCGAAGCCGCCAGCGGGCATCCACATTGGGCCGTATTGCCGGGGTCGTGACCCATGAAATCAGCCAACCCCTGACCTCCATCAGCACCTACGCCATGGCGGCCCATCAGATCATTCACAATACACCCGACTGGCACCACCCCGAACTCAGCCGTGCCATCAACTCCATCGTGACAGAGTCCGCTCGGGTGCGCAAAATTGTCCACCGGGTGAAAGATTTCTATCAGCAAGGCACCTTATCCGTGAGCGAATTCGATCTCGCTGATCTGGTTCGTAAAACCCTAGAAAGTGAAACCTTACGCGCGAGTAGCCTAGGCGTGCAAATCTACAAACTAGAGCGGGCAGATGCGGTTCAATTCCGGGGCGATGTGACCCAACTTAGCCTAGCGCTGCGCAATCTGGTGACCAATGGCACCTCGGCCGCGGCACGCGGTGCGGCCAAATGGCTGAGGGTGGAGCTAAAGGTTGATGCCACCTC
Source organism: Rhodoferax sp. (assembly GCA_040400575.1). Lineage (GTDB taxonomy): Bacteria > Pseudomonadota > Gammaproteobacteria > Burkholderiales > Burkholderiaceae_C > Allorhodoferax. The sequence continues at coordinate 105,465 of JBBAPX010000003.1, read as the reverse complement.
TTGCAATGTAGACTTCTGGGACAGTGGCACCTTCATCGACCAAGATCGAGTGGAAGAAATTTTTGACTTTGGATATTCCCGCACATCCGGTGGCATGGGGGTGGGACTGCACCTTGCCCGCGATGTCATTGAAGCCCACCAAGGAGAGATTGTGGCGATTCCCAATTCCAGCATGAAGTTCCGAATTTCCCTGCCGATAGCCAGTTCAACGCAGGTAAACGCCCTTGAAAAATACTAACCTTTACATCGTTGACGACGAGGCAGCCATTCGCGATGCCTTGGCGCTCTTAACCAGCATGGCGGGGGCTTCCGTATCGGTATTTTCCAATGCCGAAGATTTCCTGAGAGTGATCAATACAGACTCTACGGGCTGCGTCATTCTGGATATCTACCTTGGGGGCATGAGCGGTTTGCAAGTGTTGGAACAGGTAAAGGAGCGGGCACCCCATCTAGTCTGTATTGTCATCACTGCCCATGGCGATGTGCGCACGGCACGACAAGCCTTTCTTTTGGGTGCGGTCGATTTCATCGAAAAGCCCTATGACCCCCAGGAACTGATGAATACCCTTGGGAAGGCGGTGCTGCGTGTCAGCCGACCACCTCAGCAAAACAGCCCACAACCGGGCGAGCTAACCCCCCGCGAGGCAGAAGTTCGAACCCATCTGTTGGAGGGGAAAAGCAATAAAGAAATCGCTAGCTTGCTACAGATCAGTCCCCGAACAGTCGAGGTTCATAAATCTCGGGTGCTCGAGAAGCTCGGGCAACATAGTGTGATTGACCTTATTCGATCGACACTGCTCAATGGATAAGTGCGACGCCTAGATTGATCTGAGGCGCCGACTCCTGCGGTGCGAACTCGGGTGTTGGCGTCAGGAAGGAAGCAAAGAGCCTCTCTGTCGATAAGTCTGGGGCGGGCTGCAAATCGTAGCCGCTCGATGCGTACTCCATCGTATAAAACCCGCCGCTTGAGTAAACAACCGAGCGCGAAACACAGCTCGAAAGACGCGCATTGTTGTCGATCGCGAACAATGCAATATCGCGGTCCAAAATGTAAATAGCCCCCTTTTCGATCTCAGGCGATATGTCGAAGTATTCGCTACTTTGCTGGTCAAAGTTCCACCAATGCTGGGTGAATTGGCGCTGGGCGTGCGAATTTTGCCGTGGCTCTGCGAGCCAACCACTCACAATCGTGACTCCCGGCTTGCGCAACTGACTGTAGGCATTGCCAAAGCATTCAATGACGGCGCCACCCCCTATGCTTTCAACGCACACTACGTCTAGCGGACTTTTGCAGAAAAGCTGTCGGCGGGTGAGGAATTTAAATAAGGGGCTTTCCATCGAACACTTCCAAGTGCTTATTTTGTGCAGCCAGAACTCGGCAGCAGCATGGGATTCATCTTAGGGGTCTTAGTCTGCCGCGTAAATTCGGCGCGCACCGTACGGGGCTGCGCCTACGCGATACCCGGGCTGCAAATAACTGCGCTAGGGCAGACGAATCTCAAATCTCTAGGGCAGAAGTCGTGGCGATACTGCATATCAGGCCAAGGAGGAATCTGAACTTGCAATGTGGATGACTGCTTTGGCTTTCCGGACCGCAGCCACCATAGGTTGATCCAGCCCTCAAAAACGGTGACTTACAGCTTGGACAACTTGTTGGAGGGCAGGTCACCCAGAACTTCGGCTACTGCCAATGTGAGCCCTGGTGTCACAAACACGATGCGTTTTTGGGCTGGTTTTTCATGGCTGGGGGTCTGCGCTTCCCTGGATTAGTTCGTCTATGGTGGAAGGCACATCGCCGCGCTCGAGCATGCGTTTAAACACTTCGTACACATCGGTGCGGCTGCCTTCTTTGCGCAGCGTGTCCTCATCGTTTAGCCATGCATAAATGACCACGGCCAATGGGTTGGACGCATACATAAAGAACAGCCGGTAGCGCTGAGGCAGCCCTTTTTTGACGCGCCGCCAGTTGCCATGGCTCTTGCCCAGGGTGTGCCCCAGCCGAAACACCGGGTCTGCGGGGTTGGTGGGCACCGTGACTGTCATCGACTGGTAAACGGATGCCAGCAGTTTGGTTTTGGGGTGCTGCTTATAGCCAACGGGGTCGGCCTGGGCCAGGCGGGTCACGTCTTGCGTTAGCGCCTGCAGCCGCTGTGCAAACGGTTTGAACTGAAACAGGTTCCATCCGTTTTTTTGCATCAATCAGGCTCCACGCCGTCTACCAGGGTGGCGATGCGGGCCATCTGGGCCTCAGTCACCGGCTCAATCAGCTCCGGGTGCGCGGCCATCTGGCCTTCCAGAAAACTCAAAAACGCCTGCATGACCGGGTTGCCCTCTTCGTCCTGCGGCTCTGGGGGCTGCTCACCCGCGGGTACGACCGATATGAGCATCTGCCCTGGTGCCAGCACGGTGCCGCGTACCTCGCCAAAAAACTCAGGGTTGGCCTTGAACAGCGCTGCATCAAACCTGAAACCATTGGAATTGCCAATGGAGGTGCTCTTGCCGCTAAACGATTGGTGGTTCATTATTTACTCCGTAAGTACAAATGAGCCTACATTGTAGAGCTCGATGGCAAAAACACCAAGGGGCAACAATAGGGTGATCAAATCAGCCTCTAGCCCACGTATTACTTGCGCAAGCAGCTACTATTTTCATAGCGAATGTCATGAACTGAGCAGCATAGGGCAAGGCTGGAGCCGTGCGCTAAAGGGGGTCCACTCGTTTTCAGTGCTAGCTTTGCGTACCGCCAGTTATTGCACTGAAAACGAGTGGACCCCGGGGAGGGCCGTTCACACCAGCAAAGTTGACCCTACTTTGCAACTAAAGTTGACCCTGGATTAGGGTTTGTCCCTCGATGCCTTTTGCATGCCAACCTGATGGCGAGCACGGCGTAACTGCTTGGAGGCAGACGCACAATTGCCAAAACTTCACCACTTGGCTCCCCATATAGTGGGACGGCAAGATGGATTCACCCGCGCTAGCGGGGATAGGCCCCGTGTTAAACGCCGATTGTTAGGCCGCATCTTTGGCCGTGGCAGCCCATTCACTTTTCTTGCCTCGGATACCCACGGGCAATGCTAGCCCCACTCTTTGGCATGACATCGTGCCACCGGAATCAATGTTCGCCAGCATCAGTGCAGCAGCATCGGCATACGGCACGATCATCTCAGGCACACGATAAGCAAAGAAAGGGAGCACAAGGGGGCCAGGCAGCAATCGAACGATTGAGGGAATATGCACCGGCAGCCTGCCCATCGATATGCGCAACCTGTCGATACCCATTGGCACCCCTTCGACCATTGGCCCCGGGCACAACACTCGCCAGTCCAAATGGGTCGAATGAATTCGTTCGAAGTTAACGCGATGTGGCCAATACGTCGAGCTGATCTTTGGCAGGTCAACGCCCCTACGGCCCATTTCGTCAATATCCAACAGCCCTGCTCCCGCCATGAACCAACACACGGGCCTCTTGCCCGCTGGAATGGATTCAAGACTCGCAACGAGTCGATCGACGAGAGTGACAAAGGTCGCCCCATCGGTTACCAATCCAGCGGTATTGATCAAAACATCGTGTTCACATAGTGCTGCGCTGAGTTCACTTACAGTCGCTGTCGATAGGTCGAGCTGAACAATGGCAACTCTGTCGCGAAGTTCTGCAGGGATTTTGGATGGCGTGCGTACAAGTGCCGAGACTTCGTGCCCGGCTACTACAGCCTGACGGATCACATGCTTGCCAAGGGAGCCTGTGGCACCCAAAACTACGATTCTTGACATGGCATTCGTACTCCGAGTTTGTAAGTAAAGCGTATCGCAGCGCGAGTGATGCCACCTAATGAGGGCTAGGTCGTCGAGGACTATAGCCCCACGGACCTAGCGTCTGAACTACCGCTCCCACTGCATCATCATCGCCGTTCGAGACGTCGTTGCGACCGTCGGCAATGGGTCGGAAGCTGCCGGTCAGATTTGGAGTTTCAACGTCGGTTTGCAGCCCAAACCGGGACAAATTACAGCGAAAACAAATCGACCCCTTCGCGTACGGTCACTTATTGTTTTCATTTGCAAATCTCGCAACTCGATGAATGCTGATTTGATAGGTTTCATGCCTGAGCCTTTTGTAGGACGAACTTCATCAGACCTTCGCTGGCTTCCTCGATCAAATCCAATACATGCTCAAACCCCTTATACCCACCATAGTAGGGATCCGGTATGACCGGAGCTTGCGATGTTTGCAAAAATTCAGCAAACCCTCGAATCTTGTGAAGATGTTGTGCTGGGCATCTTTCCTCCAGTAGGGCGCGGTTGTCCCAATCCATTGTCAACAGCAAATCGAACTGCTCAAAGTCACTATCAACAACGGGGCGTGCTCTTAAATGGGACAGGTCGTAGCCTCGTTTGAGCGCGTGCGCCTGGCTGCGCTCGTCCGGCGGCTTATCGGGATGGAAGTTATGCGTTCCCGCCGAGTCAATTTTGACTTTGTGCAGGAGTTTGCGATCCATCAGCCTTTTGTAAAAGACAGCTTCTGCTGTGGGACTTCGGCAAATATTGCCCATGCACACAAAAAGAATTTTGTATTCAAGATCGATCATTTTGTTTTTTAGATTGGCTGCCATCACTTTTAAACAAATTCAACGTAGGGTGGCAATCAGTGCCGCTTGTCGGCCTTCCATGTGCCGCCATAGCGGTAGCTGGGGTGTCGCTCCGCTTGGGTCCGACATGGTTGATGGCCTGAATCCGCCTGCGTAGAAAATGTGTGGATTACTAAGCCAACAAGCTTAGACAGCCTTGCCCGATCCCCGTCGCAGCACACAGCCGCTGATACGCCACAGGTTGTCAGGCTGGCGTAGCAAGGTGTAAAGCGCCGTCCAGGCTGAACCCTTTGCGTCACGCATCTCTACGGTTTGTAGGACTTCATTGCCCTGAAAATACGGAACCTGAAAACTCAGGCTGTTCGGGCGGTACACCACTGGGTATGCAATGCGCACCATGTCCATGAAATTACGCGCCGTGATAAACATTTCCTGAATCTTCGGGCTCGCGAATGAAAATGCCTGCTCCGCGTCATCATCCGCAAACGCGGCTAACTGCCCTTCGATTACCAGTCGCACTGCCGCCCTATCGCCAGGCTCCAGCGGCTCTGCCGCTAGCGCTTTGAACGCGCCAAGGCTGGTAAAAAGACAAAGACAAACAAGGGTGAAGCGACGTACGTAGAACATGCAGTACCTCCAGTGCTGGGTGAACACTCCATACAGATAGGATAGCGCCACACGCACTTGTGCGTCTTGTTCTTAGCCAAATCCAGAGTATTGCGCTCCCCCATCAGGGAGCGCGAGTCTAGGAAATTCCCCCGCTACTTCTCATCCGCGGCTATGTGCAAGCCGGTTTTCCTTCTCCGACACACAGGGCTCAAGCTGTTTTTTGAGAATGGATCGAAGGCTGGCATAAACGCGGCGCATGCTGCCAAGCTGGCCCGCCAACTATCCCGGCTCAACGTGTTCACCGGCGACAGCGATATGAACCTGCCGGGCTGGGGCTTGCATGCCCTGCAAGGGAACCTGCAAAACCATTGGTCGATCTCGGTCAACGGTAACTGGAGGATGACTTTCACATTTGAAGCCACCGACGCTGTGTTGGTTGACCATCAGGACTACCACTAGGAGATTTGCCATGGCACGTATGTTTAACCCCCTCACCCCGGCTTGACACTGCGCGATGACGTACTGCCAGCGCTGGGCCTGAATGTGACCGAAGCCGCAAAGCAATTGGATGTATCCCGCGTGGCGCTGTCGCGCTTGCTCAATGGTCGCGCCGCTATTTCCCCTGAAATGGCCCTGCGTATTGAAGCGTGCCTGGGTGTAGAACGAGTGGCTGGCGACAGTGCCAACCGACACGCTGCGCACCATCTTCAACAACCACACAACAGAGACACACCATGCCAAGCCTTGAAACACGCATTGCAGCGCTAGAGGTGGAAACATCACTCTCTGAACCCCTGACCATCATTCGCCGCTTTGTGAGCCCCGGGCAACTAATGCCCGAGCTTCAAGGGTTGCAGGACAACAAGGGCAACGAGTGGCTGCGCCTGCCGGGCGAGACAGAGCAAGCCCTGATTGACCGGGCCAGCATCGAAGCATGGCGCAACCCTTCTGGGGTCACTTGCTTAATTGAACTCCCATGTCATAGATATCCGAACCAACCAGCATCTTGATAGAAAAAAAGTTTGTCCCGTTATGCGTCATGGGTTTGACGAAAAGCGCCGCCTTGGGCCGATATGAGTAGCTGTAACTGTAGGTGCGGCATGTTGCAGTCGTGCCATCTTCAAAAATGATGACCCTATCCCAGTCACACCCCTCAAAGCCTGACTTTTTTTGCTTTTTGTCTTTGTCTATCCAGCCATCAATCGTTTTTACCTTCAAAACGTAGAAGCCCTCTAAGTCTGAAAGTTTGTCTATCGTGTCGGCGCGTACACCTGCGCAAAACAAAAGGCCGACACAAAAGCAGAGTTGAACCCCCGCACTGCTCAACTTCAGTATTTTTTGGAACATTGCAATCCCCTTAGGTCGCGATACGTAGGTACAAAACCATGCACCGCAGTCTGTAAACAGTCTGTAAATCCCACAAAGCAAAAAGCCCAACCGGTGAGGGCTGGGCTAAGTGCTTGATTTATATGGGGTGGCTGATGGGGCTCGAACCCACGACAACAGGAATCACAATCCTGGACTCTACCAACTGAGCTACAGCCACCGTAATCCGAATTATAAACTGGCCTCGCTCTGGCAAGGCCTTGAAAGCAGCCCTTACTCCGCAGCGGCAAGCGCCGCACTGGCATCGGCTTGGGGCTTGGCTACTTTGATCTGCACCTTGAAGCGCTTTTTCAACACTTCGTAATACGCATCCCACTCGGCCCCCGCCAGCCAACGTGCCATCTGGCCGCGCTCCTGCTCAGCCACGGCGGCTGGCGGCGCGTTGCGGGGCAAGACCTTGTTCACGCGGGCCACCGCATAGCCTTGCGCTCCCAGGTCCACACCCAGCCAGGCCGGCAGTGCAGAAGTATCTGCGCGCAGGATGGCATCCATCAGCACCTGGCTCATCCCGGGTAGGGGCTGGTCGCGCCCTAGCACAGCGGCGGCACCCAGCTTGCCTTCATCGGCTTGCTTTTTCCATTCAGCAAGTTGGGCCTCACCCTCTTTTTTAGCCATTTCTTGGGCGCGCGATTGCACCAGGCGGACTTTCACTTGCGCCCCTACCTCGTCCAGCGGCTTGGTGCGGGCCGGGTAGTGCTTGCTGATGCGCGCCGCGACCATCTGGCTAGGGCCGGTTTCTATAGCTTCAGTGTTCTGCTTTTTCTCTACCGTGTCGGCGCTAAACAATGCCGCCAGCAATTTGGCATTGGCCAAAGGGCCGCTTGCGCCTGGGGTGGGCGCTTTAGGCAAGCCATTAGCGCTTTGAATGCTGAGTTTCAAGCGATCGGCAGCAGCTTGCAAACTGTCTGCCTGCTCATAGACCGCGTTGGTAAATACTTCGGCCTGCTCTGCAAATTTTTTCTGGGCCTGCTGGGTTTTGAGTTCAGCTTCCAATTTTTCACGCATGCTGTCAAAGCTGGGGGCGGCTGGGGTTTTAATGTCGGTCAAGCGGATGATGTGGTAGCCGAAATCGCTTTCCACCAAGCCACTGGTTTGGCCTTTTGTTAGCGCAAAAGCGCTGTCCTCAAAGGGCTTGACCATCGCGCCACGCGCAAAAAAATTCAGGTCACCGCCATTGGCTGCAGAGCCGGGGTCTTGCGAAAATTTGGCCGCCAACTGGGCAAAGCTGTCCGGTTTGGCCTTGATTTTGTCCAGCAAATCTTGTGCCTGCGCTTTGGCTTTTTCACGCTCCGCGGCAGACATTTCTTTGGATGCACTGATCAGAATGTGGCTGGCGCGGCGCTCTTCTTTGGACTGCAGGCGCGCGATGTTTTGCTCGTAATAGGTGCGCACATCGGCTTCGGGTACGCTGATGGACTTTTTCACAGCCTCCAAATCGAAAACCAAATACTGCACATCGGCAGTCTCGGGCGCCTGGAAAAGTGCGCTATTGGCCTTATAAAAGACCTCAATATCGGTATCACTGGTTTGCACTTTGGCTGCAAATTCGGCGGCACTAAAGCGCGCTACCTGCACCTCGCGCCGCTCAAAAAACGCATTTAAGGCCATATCGGCCACGGCCTTGGGCGCGAACGCGGTACTGCTCACGCCCGACTCCAACTGCCGCAGCGACAAATCCTGGCGAATGCGCGCTTCCAAACCGGCGGTGGTCAAGCCCTGGCTGGCCGCAATTTGTTCATAGCGCTCTTTATCAAAACTGCCATCGGGCTTTTTCATCGACGCGATGGCTGGAATCTGCTGCAACTCACGCGCCAATCGCGCATCGGAAATGGGCAACAGAGAGGCTTGCGCCGCTTCGGTCATGACGCGCTCGCGCACCAAGCGCTCTAGCGTGGCATAGCGCGCCTCTGGCGAGTCCATCATCTTGGCGTCCAGTTCGGGGCGCGATGCACGCAGGCGATCCACCTCATTTTTGTGGGCGGCATCCCACTCAGCCTGCGTGATGCTGTAACTAGCGATCTTGGCTACCGTGGCGCCGGACTCATTGCTTCGGCTATAGCCGTCCACACCCACCAGCACAAATGCGGGAACGATCAACAAGAACATGACAAACATCATGATCTTGTTGTGCTTGCGGACGAATTCAAACATGCGCTATCTCCAGGGAATCACAAAAAAGGCGAACCTGCGGTTCGCCTTGTGCCGGTTTGGGTGGTGGGTGATGACGGGCTCGAACCGCCGACCTACGCCGTGTAAAGGCGCCGCTCTACCAACTGAGCTAATCACCCCACCTGAACTACCAATCTGATGTCAGCGGGCAGTGTTGCTGCACCAAGCCTGCTGACTGCGGCGGCGATTTTATTGCCGCACCCCGGGCCGACTTGCCTTGGGGGTGCCCGGCAAACCCGCGCGGGCGCGTCGAGGATTCTATGCGCAAACGGCCTGCCACCAGCGCCAAACACCTAGTGGCTGCGGGCGCGTATTTCGGGCAATGCTTTTTGCAGGTAATACACCATGGACCAGACGGTCAGCACCGCTGCCACCCAGATCAACCAGGTGCCGCACCAATGGGTATCTAGCACGCCAAAGGCCATACCGTCAAACAGCAAAAACGGAATGGCGACCATTTGCACGACCGTCTTGAGCTTGCCAATCACATGGACGGCCACGCTTTTGGTGGCGCCAATGCGCGCCATCCATTCGCGCAAAGCGGAGATCGCAATCTCGCGCCCGATGATGATCAGCGCTACAAACACATCGGCCCGCTGCAAATGCACCAGCACCAGCACGCAGGCACATACCAAAAATTTGTCAGCCACCGGGTCCAAAAAAGCCCCGAAGGCCGAGGTTTGGTTAAGTTTGCGCGCTAGATACCCGTCGAGCCAATCGGTCAGCGCGAACAGCACAAACATCACCGTGGCGATCAGGTTTTTCTCGGGCAGCGTGGCAAAGGCCTCGGGCGCATAAAACACCCCGACGATGAGCGGAATCGCAAATATGCGCGTCCAGGTCAGTATCGTGGGGATGGTCAGAAACATACGCGCCATTGTGGCACGGGGAATATGACAGGCCGTGCCGCTCAGTGCAGGGCGCGGTAAATTTCTTCGGCCAACTCCGGCGAGATGCCATCCACCGAGGCCAAGTCTTTGGCGCTGGCCTGGGCTACGCCGCGCACGCCGCCAAAGCGCTGCAAAAGCTTAGCCCGGCGCTTAGGGCCCACACCGGGGATTTCTTCCAGCTTGCCGCCATCGACCCGCACCCGAGCGCGCTGGGCGCGCATGCCGGTAATCGCAAAGCGGTGCGCCTCGTCGCGGATTTGAGCCACCAGCATCAGTGCCGCCGAGTCAGCGCCCAAATAAACCTTGTCACGTCCGTCCGCAAACACCAGTTCTTCAAGGCCCACTTTGCGCCCCTCCCCTTTTTCCACCCCGACGATCAGCGCCAGATCCAGGCCCAGGGCTGCGAAGACTTCGCGCGCCATAGACACTTGGCCTTTGCCGCCGTCCACCAGCACCAGGTCGGGCATGCGCTCCTGGGCCGAAGGCAGGCGTCCCTCGTGCTTGGCCAGGTCCAGCGCTTGGGCCACTTTGCCGTAGCGCCGCATCAGCACCTGGCGCATGGCGGCGTAGTCGTCGCCAGGGGTGATGTCTTCAATCCGGTAGCGCCGGTATTGGGTGTTTTGCATGGCATGCTGCGCAAACACCACACAAGAGGCTTGGGTGGCCTCGCCTGCGGTATGCGAAATGTCAAAGCATTCGATGCGCAGGGCCGCCAGGTCTTCCATGGTCAGGTCCAGCGCCTCGGCCAGGGCGCGGGTGCGGGCCTGCTGCGAGCCTTCTTCGGCCAAAAGGCGGGCCAATTGCAAAGCCGCATTGGTTTGCGCCATGTCTAGCCAAGCGCGGCGCTGTTCGCGCGGCTGGTGCACCGCACTGACCTTAAAGCCATGCTGATCGGACAGCCCCGCCAGCAGACCCTTACCCACAGGTTCGCTCACGACCAAAACGGCAGGCATCGGTACACCCAGATAGTGCTGCGCCAAAAAGGCCTCCAGCACCTGCGACTCAGCGCTTTGCGGTACGCCCGAAGCGCCCTCGTCGTCCAGCAGCACGGCAGACTCTTCCACGTGCACTGGAAAGTACGGCCGGTCGCCCAAATGCCGCCCGCCGCGCACCATGGCCAGGTTCACGCAGGCCTTGCCACCCTGTACTTTGACAGCCAGGATATCCACATCGCGGTCCGATACGTTGTCCACCGATTGCTGGTGCAACACATTAGACAGCGCCGCCACCTGGTTGCGCAATTCGGCCGCCTGCTCAAACTCCAGACGCTCGGCGTAGGCCATCATGCGCTGCTCCAAAGACTTCAACACCTCTTGCGCATCGCCTTGCAAAAAGCGCTGGCCGTCGCGTACATCTTGGGCATAGTCGGCCGCGCTGACGTGTCCTACGCAGGGCCCCGAGCAGCGTTTGATTTGGTAGAGCAAGCAGGGGCGCGTGCGGTTGCTGAACACCGAGTCCTCACAGGTACGTAGCCGAAAGACTTTTTGCATCAACAAAATCGCCTCTTTCACCCCCCAGGCGCTGGGATAAGGCCCAAAGTAATGGTGTTTTTTCTCCACCCCGCCCCGGTAATAGGCGACCCGGGAAAACTGCTGCGGGTCAGCGCCCGGTTTGCCGTTTTTGCGCGCACCCGTGTCCGGCGCGGCCTCGGGGTTGGCGGCGGTCATCTTTAAATACGGATAGCTCTTGTCGTCCCGAAACAAAATGTTGTACTTGGGATTGAGCGTCTTGATGAGGTTGTTTTCCAACAGCAATGCCTCGGCCTCGGAGCGCACTACCGTGGTTTCCATGCGCACAATCTTGCTCACCATATGGCCGATGCGCGTGCCGCCATGGTTTTTCTGGAAGTAACTGGCGACCCGCTTTTTCAGGCTGATGGCTTTGCCCACATACAGCACCTGGTCTTGCGCGTCAAAGTAGCGGTAAACGCCAGGCAAGGTTGGCAAGGCCGCCACCTCGCGCAGCAGCGCTTCGCTATGGATGGGGCTTGGTGGCGCTGTCATGCGCGTATTGTCAGAGTTTTCGAGGGCCACTGATCTGCCTCCCGTCCTGTCCATCTGCCAACGGGGACAATTGCGCCATGCCGTCCCGCACCCCATCCTCGCTCAAAGCCGCTGCCACCGCCCCAGTGTCGGCGCAGACGCAAAGTCCAGCAGCCAGCGAAAAGGGTTTGCTTTGGGACATTTTTTGCCAGGTAATCGATAACTATGGTGATGTCGGCGTTTGCTGGCGCCTGGCCTTGCAGCTAGCGCTGCGTGGGCATAGCGTGCGCCTGTGGCTGGACGATCAGCGGCCACTGCAATGGATGGCGCCCGACGCTGCGCAAGGCGCCTGGCCGGGCATTAGCGTGCACGACTGGCCATCGGCGCACTATGCGGCGCCAGTTCCAGAATTCCCCTTGGCGGACGTTTGGATCGAGGCCTTTGGCTGCGATATTCCACCGGCATGGCTGCAAAGCCAGGTGGATGCCGCAAACACCCGGGGCCGACGCCCGGCCTGGATCAATCTAGAGTACCTCAGCGCCGAGCCCTTTGCGCTGCGCAGCCATGGCCTGCCATCGCCGGTATTGCAAGGCCCGGCCAAGGACTGGGTCAAGTATTTTTTCTACCCTGGGTTCAGCCCGGCCAGCGGTGGTTTGTTGCGTCGCTCTGAGGGACAGGCTGCGCAGCCACCCACTTGGGCCGACCCTGAATTAGCCGCATTTGCACCCAAGGCCTCCGGTGAACGCACGGTGCTGCTGTTTTCTTACGCCAGTGCGCCCATTGCGGCCTTGCTACAAGCGCTGGTCGCGAGTGGGCAATCGGTGCAATTGCTGGTCGCCGCTGGACAAAGCGCCCAGGCCGTGCGGGACGCGCTGGCTGCCCTGCCCGATGGGCGTTGGAGCCCGCTGCGCCTGCGCTTTCTCCCCTTGCTGCCGCAAGCCGTTTTTGACCAACTGCTCGCTCTGTGCGACCTCAATCTGGTGCGCGGGGAGGACTCGCTGACCCAAGCCGTGCAGGCGGGCAAACCCTGCGTCTGGCAGATTTACCCGCAGGTCGACGGCGCGCACCAGCCCAAACTGCAGGCCTACCTGCAAGCCCTAGCCGCCGATACTCCCTTGCGTACCTGGCATGCTTTTTGGAACGATCCGCTAACTACCAGCCCGGCGCCGCATGCACTGGCATGGCCGTGGGAGGCCAATTCCGCCTGGCCGCGCCATGCCGCTGATGTGGCCGTCCAACTGGCGCAAAACACTGATTTGTGCGGCCAGTTGATCGATTGGGTCGTGCTGCGCGCAGCACATCCGGCCGCCCAGTGAGCCTAAAGCGGGCACCGCGCCAAAGCACTTGCCTGGCGCAATGCGGGGAGCTAAGGGGGTCCAAGCGCGGATTGGCGATAAAATAGCGGGCTTTGCTGGTGTCATACGCGATTTAGCGCTACACCACGCCCCGCCGCATTTCGCGGTCTAAGGCTGCCTCTAGCGGCCCCCCAATCTGACGGATTGTTTATGAAAATTGCCCAGGAAATTCGCGCCGGTAATGTGATCATGCACGGTAAAGACCCGATGGTCGTTCTGAAAACCGAATACAGCCGTGGCGGTCGCAACTCGGCCACGGTGCGCATGAAGCTCAAAAGCCTGATCGCGAACTTTGGCACCGAAGTCGTGTTCAAAGCAGACGACAAAATGGACCAGGTCATCCTGGACAAAAAAGAGTGCACTTACTCCTATTTCGCAGATCCCATGTATGTCTGCATGGACGCGGACTTCAACCAGTACGAAGTCGAAGCCGAAAACATGGGCGATTCGCTCAGCTACCTGGAAGACGGCATGGAAGTGGAAGTCGTGTTCTACGACGGCAAAGCGATCTCAGTGGAGCTGCCCACCAGCGTGGTGCGCGAAATTACCTGGACCGAGCCGGCCGTCAAAGGCGATACCTCGGGCAAGGTCTTAAAGCCGGCCAAAATTGCCACCGGCTTTGAAATCGGCGTGCCGATTTTTGTGGCGCAAGGCGATAAAGTCGAAATCGACACCCGCACCGGCGAGTACCGCAAGCGCGTCTAAGCCACTTCGCTGGCCACAGCCGCCCTAAGCCCCTGCGGGGGCTTTTTTTATGCGCGCAAGCGCCAGGCGCTAGGGGCACCCAAAGCCACCATGGCGCCCACGGTCCAGAACACTACGCTGACCCCAACAACCGCACCAACGCTGCCAAACAACAAAGGCATGAGCACGCTGGAAAAATTGATGGTCGTCAGGCGCAAGCCAATGGCCTGACCGTGCTGCGCGTGCGGCGTGATCTGGTGCAAGGTGCTCATGATCATGGGCTGTACCGCCCCCAGGGCGACGCCCAGCACGACCGAGCACACACCCATACTCCAGGCCGAGTGCATCCAGGGATAAATCAGGAACACACTGGCGGTTAGCACCATTGACGCAGTGAGCGCATGCCACTCCTTGACACGGGCTGCGGCAATGGGAATAAACAGACGCACAGCTATGGCAGCGACTGCAAAGCCGCCCAAAATAGTGCCTATCACCGAGGCGCTAAGCGCGCGTTCATGCCCAAGCACAGGCACCACAAACGTATGCACATCCCAGCAAGATGAGAAAAGCCAATTCACCATCAGCAAACGGCGCATAGGCGGCGATTGAAGCAAATGCCAGGCGGAGGCCTGCGCACCTGTGGCCGGCTCCACCGGCTCTAGCTCGGGCACGCCCCGTATGCACCATGCGCTGAGCAAAGGCATGCACAGCGCGAATAAAAACGCGGCCCTGAAGCCCGGATGCGCCAGACCCTCGGGCATAAGCCGTGCACCATAGTCGATCAGCAAACCGGCCGCTACAGCACCAAAAAAATTAGATACTGCCGGCCCGATGGCAAGCCAGCTAAAGACGCGGCGCAACTCCACACTGTCACGCGCAGCACGCCCCACATGGCGTTGCAATGCCACCGAGGCGATTCCACTGGCTGCGCCCATGCACAGCGCGCTGGCGCACATCACTTCAAATACCGGAAATAGCAGGGAAAGCGCGGCGCCGACCAAAGCCGATAGCACGGCCAAGCGCACCGGCCGCTGCAGGCCGTGGCGGTCCGCGTAGCGCCCAGCGGGCAAGGATAAAAACACCTGGCTGACTGAAAACAGCGAGAGCAGCAAACCCACGTGCCAAGCGCTATGTCCCATGCGCAGCGCGAGCAGGGGCGTGGCCATGCGCATAGCCACCATGCTGGAATGCAGAAAAACATGCCCGGCGATCAGTTGCGGCAGCCACCCGCCAGGCACGGCCGCCCGCGCTTGCACACCCGTATCGGAAAGCGCCAAGTCAGGACCCGCAGGCGGCAGCTGCCCGCTCACGGGTGCGAATGCCCATCGTCGCTGTCAAAGTCCTTATCCATCGGTATCAGGCTGGTCGTTTGAACTTCGGGTAGGCCCTCCACTTTTTTCAGGGCGCGGCCCATGGCGCGGCTGCGGACCTCGGCGTTGTCCAGGGTTTTGAGCACAGTTTCGGTTTGCGATTTGACCTTGGCCAGCACATCGCCAAATTTGCCAAACTCGGTCTTGACCGCACCCAGCACTTGCCAGACCTCGCTGGAGCGCTTTTCCAACGCCAGGGTGCGAAAACCCATCTGCAAAGAGCTGAGCATGGACAGCAAGGTGGTCGGCCCGGCCAGCGTGATCCGATGGTCGCGCTGCAAAGACTCCATCAAACCCGGACGGCGCAGCACCTCGGCATACAGACCTTCGGTGGGCAAAAACAAAATCGCAAAGTCGGTGGTGTATGGCGGCTCGATGTACTTGTCGGCGATAGACTTGGCTTCCAGGCGGATGCGCAGTTCCAGCGCTTTGGCGGCGGCTTCCGCATCGGCAAAATGCGCCCTGCCCTGCGCGTCCAGCAAGCGCTCGTAATCTTCATTGGGGAATTTGGCATCAATTGGCAACCACAGCGGGGTGCCGTCCTCCGCCTTGCCCGGCAATTTGATGGCGAAGTCCACTACGTTTTTGCTGCCTGGCCGGGTGGCGATCTGGGTTGCGTACTGGTCAGGCACAAACACCTGCTCCAGTAAAGCGGCCAACTGGGCCTCGCCAAAAATACCGCGGGTCTTCACATTGCTAAGCAAATGCTTCAGGTCGCCCACGCCCTGGGCCAAGGTTTGCATTTCGCCCAAACCTTTGTGTACCTGCTCCAGCCGGTCGGCCACTTGCTTGAAGCTCTCGCCCAAACGGGCCTGCAGCGTGGTTTGCAGCTTTTCGTCCACCGTGGCGCGCATTTCGTCGAGCTTGGCGGCATTGGTACTTTGCAATTGCATAAGCTGCGCTTCCAGCGTGGTGCGCACTTCGGCCAGCATGCGGGCGCTGGTTTCGCCCAATTCGGCGATGCGGCGCGCATTGGATTCACTTAAAGCGTTCAGCTGCGTGCTCAATGTATCGGACAGGTTTTTTTGCAAACCCGCCAATTGCTGGCTAAACGCGTCAATTTGGGTGTTTTGCGTGCGGGTGGCTTCGGCGGTCTGTGCCGTCAGCGTTTGCTGAAAGGTCGCCATGCTCTGAAAGGCCTCCTGGCGACCGTCGCGCGCGGTGTCGGCCAGGTCGCGGCGCAGTTCGCGCTCCAAGTGGTCTAAGCGCTCGGCTTGGGCTTGCAGCGCGGCCATTACAGTCTGTGCGGCCTGTTCACTCTGTGCCGCGCCTGGTGCGCGACGGAACAGGAGGGCCAGCAGCAACACGGTGTGTAGGCCCCATAAAATCGCCGCCAGCCAAATCATTCCCTCATTCACAGCACATTCTTTCTAAAACTGCATTGTGCTTTAAATGATGCGCAGACCCGCCGCTGGGGTAGAGGCTAAAAAAGTAAGCAGGGCCGCTGCAATTGACGCTCTGCCTGTCCAACCGTGCCGCCCCGGCTCAGCCGCGTGCCAAGACCTCGGGATTGAGCGGCGTCACGGCTTTGCCCTGGGTCAGGTAGCCGATTAAATTGTCCACCGCGAGATCGGCCATAGCCTGGCGGGTGCCGGGCGTGGCGCTGGCAATATGCGGCGTTAGCACGACATTGGGCACGGTAAGCAAGTCAGGGTGAACCGTGGGCTCACCCTCATAAACGTCTAGACCTGCGGCCGCGATGGTGCGTTCGCGCAGCGCCTGCGCCAAGGCGCCGTCATCGACGATGCCGCCGCGCGCCAGATTGATCAGCGTGGCCGTGGGCTTCATAGCAGCCAGTTCAGCTGCGCCAATGGTGTGGTGCGAGGCGGCGCTGTACGGCACTACCAGCATCACATGGTCCGCGCTTTGCAGCAATTCCAGCTTACCCACATAACGCGCTTTGCAGGCCTCTTCGGTGGCCGCATCCAGGCGACTACGGTTGTGATACATCACTTGCATGCCAAAGCCAAAAGCTGCCCGACGGGCAATCGCCTGCCCAATACGCCCCATGCCAATAATGCCTAAGTTGCTGCCATGCACTTCGGCGCCGGAGAACATGTCATAGCTCCAGCGTGTCCACAGCCCGGCGCGCAAAAAATGCTCGCTTTCGGTCACCCGCCTAGCCGTTGCTAGCAAAAGCGCAAAGCCGAAATCGGCCGTAGTTTCGGTCAGCACATCCGGTGCATTGGTGCCCAGCACACCAGCAGCGGTCATGGCGGGCAGGTCAAAATTGTTATAGCCCACCGTCATATTGGCGCAAATTTTGAGTGCAGGGCATTGGGCTAGGAGCTCAGTGTCCATGCGCTCGGTGCCGGTAGAAAAAACACCCACCTTGCCCTGCATACGGCGCAGCAACTCTGCCCGATCCCACAGCACATCGTCTGGGTTGCACTCGACCTCAAAATGGGCAGACAGGCGGTCAATCACGCTTTGGAAAATAGCGCGGGTTACCAAAATGCGGGGCTTGGAAGTGGACATAGTGATAGTTCAGAAAGGAGTGGTTAGGAAGTGGGAAGCGAAAACGCGCTTGGCTCAAGCATGGGGCAGCGCAAGCCACCCGCCAATAAATTATCAATCCAGCCAATGCGTAAATTCTGCCATCGGCACGCGGGGCGTGACAAAGCCATTGACGGGCGCACGCGCATCGGCATAGCCCAGGGCCATGCCGCAAACCAGCATTTCCCCTTCGCCAGCCCCGATGTGCGGCATGATGATTTTGGCAAAGCCATTCCAAGCCGCTTGCGGACAGGTGTGCAGGCCACGCCCGCGAGCAGCCACCATGATGCTTTGCATAAATGCACCGTAGTCCACCAGAGAGCCACGCCCCATCACGCGATCAATGGTAAACATCAAGCCCACGGGCGCATCAAAAAACCGGTAGTTGCGCTGGTGCTGGGCATGCATCTTGTCTTTGTCGCCTTTGCCAATACCCAATAGACCATACAAGCCCCAGCCGTTTTCGCGGCGGCGGTCTATATAGGGGCTAACCCATTTTTCAGGGTAGTAGTCGTACTCCTCGCGGTAGCTTTCGGCCAGCCCGGGGTCGGCGCGTAGGGCGTCATGGGCGGCGCAAACCTGGCCCACCAGGCTATCACGGCTGGCGCCTTGCAGCACATAGACGCGCCAAGGTTGGCAATTGGTGCCCGAAGGCGCGCGGCTGGCCACCTCCAAAATCGCCTCGATGTCGGTGCGCGCCACCGCTTGCGGGGTAAACGCCCGCACCGACATGCGACTGCGGATGGCCGTCTCAACAGCCTCGGTCTGACTCAAATATTGCATGCAAAAGCTCCACTCAAAATAAAGGATGCCAAATCAAAGGTGGCGGGTAAAAAAAGCTTTGTCGGCTGCTAGGACGAGAGCGATCGAAGATGCTCCAAGGCCCCCGCCAAGGCCGACGGTAGCGGTGCAGGCTGGCGGCTGGCGGCATCGACATAGACATGCACGAAATGGCCTTGCGCCGCTGCCTGTGGCTGACCCACGGCAAAAACGCCCAGTTCATAGCGCACGCTGCTGCGACCCCGGTGCGCGACGCGCAAGCCCAGTTCCACCACCTGCGGAAAAGACAAGGGAGAAAAATAATTGCACTGGGTTTCCACCACCAGGCCGATGACCGCGCTGCGCTGCAGGTCCAAAGCCCCCTGCTCGATCAGATACGCGTTTACCGCGGTATCAAACCAGCCGTAATAAACGACATTGTTCACATGCCCATAGGCATCGTTGTCCGCCCAGCGGGTGGTAACGCTGCGCCAGACGCCGTAGGCGCTGCGCGGCGCGGGTTCAGGTTTGGACATACAAGGAGGAGGAAGATGTTAAAGCGTCCGCACCCAAGACACAGAGATGCAAAAACTCGCTACTGAAGCGTATTTTGCCACCGCCTCCTACGCTTTTCGCGTTCGGCCGCAAGCCCCTGCGAATCCGGTGCTTCAGAGGGGAAGGCCCTTGCGGCTTGTCCTCAATCAACAAATTTTCAACTTTTTTGCTGCATTGCAACAAAAATACCTTGCAAGACGGGTTTTCAACCCTATAATTCATTTATGCTGCACTGCAACATGGCCAATAAAGGCAGGTTACGGAGCAGATAGCGTCTCCTAACCTGGTCTTTTATTTATTTAACTTTGGAGTATTTTTATGCTAACCGTAGAACAAGTCGTCGCTTCCAACAAATCCAACCTCGAAACTCTGTTTGGCCTGACCAGCAAAGCTTTCGAAGGCGTTGAAAAATTGGTTGAACTCAACCTGGCCGCTTCCAAAGCAGCCCTGTCTGAGGCTTCTGCCCACACCCAAACCTTTCTGAGCGTGAAAGATGCCCAGGAACTGATGGCTCTGCAATCCGGTCTGCTGCAGCCTTTGGCTGAAAAGACTGCTGCTTACAGCCGTCACCTGTACGACATCGCTAGCGGTGCCGGCGCAGAGTTCACCAAGACCATGGAAGTCCAGGCTGCCGAAGCCCAGCAAAAAGTGGCCGCTTTAGTCGATAGCGCTGCCAAAAATGCACCTGCTGGCTCTGAGTCCGCAGTAGCGATGATGAAAAGCACGGTTACCGCTGCCCACAATGCGCTGGAATCGGTTCAGAAAGCTGTCAAGCAAGCCACCGACGTCGCTGAAGCCAACTTCAATGCGATGGCTGCAACGGCTACCACCGCTACCAAGCAAGCTACAGCTTCCAGCAAAAAGCGTTAACGTGTCAGGCGGCAGCAAGTTTTTTTAAGCTCCTGCCGCAAACCAAGGGAAAACCCTGATACGATGAGCATGTTGGAAACGTAAGTTTCCTGTCGATTGTCTCCTCGGATCCTTTCGAAACCTTTGGTTCAGGGATCCCTTCAAGGCCTCGTTGCAAGACGAGGCCTTTTTTTGGTTCCGATCGCAGCGCACACGCCAAAAAGTCTTGCTGCCGCAGTGGACTGCAAGCGAGGCAAGGCGCTAGCGCGATTTAGCTTCCACAGCAGCGCGTAACTGCGGCAGTGCGGCCAGCATGGCTTTGCGGCCTGCTTCAATAGAGCGCTTGCGCGCCCCAAAGTCTGCGCTGGAGATGCCGAGCAACTGGGGCCGGATCACCACATCGGCGCCTTGGAGTTCCAAGCTATTGATGCTTTTGCCCATGATGGTGAAGGTTTGCAAAAGAATTTCCAAGGTGCCGCTGGCCGAGGCGGCCTCCGGCGGGCTGGAAATGTCCACTGCAATGATGAGCTCGGCCCCCATTTTTTTAGCCGCACGCACCGGCACCGGCGAGACCAGGCCACCATCCACATATTCATGGTTGCCAATCTTGACGGGTTGAAAAACTGCCGGAACCGCACTGGAGGCGCGCACCGCTGTACCAGTATCACCGCGCTGGAAAACGATGTCATTACCGCTGTTGAGGTCGGTAGCCACAATGCCCAAGGGCATAGGCATCGCTTCAATGGGCTTTTGGCCCACTTGGCCGTTCACGTATTTAGCAAGGGCCTCGCCGCGCAATGCGCCTCGGGTGAAAACCTGAAGCGTCCAATCCGCAATAGTGGCCTCTTCCATAGTTTCGGCGATGTACTGCAACTGCGCGCCGTTTTTGCCACTGGCATACAGTGCTGCCACCAGACTGCCCGCCGAGGTGCCGGTTACCAGCACGGGCCGGATGCCCGCTTCTTCCAGTACTTGTATGACGCCGACATGGGCAAAGCCCCGTGCAGCACCTCCGCCCAGGGCCAGACCGATGCGCGGCAGGGTTTTGACCACGGGCGCAGGCGGTGGCGCAGGCACCGCCGGCACTTCGGCCGCGGGTGTTTTGGCGGAGGCGTCCTCGCCCTGCGCTTTTTCGGCGGGTTGGGCGGTACCGACCACCACCGGCGCTTTGGTGGATGGCGCAGAGGCACACGCACTTAATAGTGCGACCATGGCGCATACCAAGACCCATTGCAAGCTTTGCTTCATGAAAACCCTGTCTCTGTGTAACAATGAAATAAACAGATTGTGCAGGACAAAGGTCATCCTATGAAACGTCCGGCCCCTTGGGCGGCAAAAGTGATCGCATTGCTCGATACGGGCAACAAGGTGGCGGCTCTCGCACAAATCAAGGTGGCGCCCTCAGTGCGGGATGTCCAAGCGCTGCAGCTTTTGCTAGGCCGCCATGCGCAGTTAAAAAAAGACGCCTTGCTGACCCAAGCCGTGGACGACCAGATCACCACCTTGTCGCACCCGCGATTACATCGTTCTCCCTAAGCCTTCGCAGCGCTTGCTGGCGGGATTCTCAGGGCAAGGCGGCCACGGCGCGCTGGTAGGCGGCCGATTGCAGTATTTCTGCCCAATCCAAAGGCGGCAACATGGGTAAAAGCGCCAAACGCCGCGCGTGGCTCTCGGGCTTAGGCTGGTACAGGCCCGCGATTTGCGCCTGGCTTAGCTCTGCTAAAACCGTGTCTAAAGGGGAGTCCCCGGGTTTACCGACCAAGGACTGGTTACACAGCAAAGCCATATCGCAGCCAGCCTGCAAGGAGGCCAGCACCGCTTGTGTCGCGCTAATTTCGCGGCCCTGCACCTTGCGGGCACCGGCCATGGACAAGTCATCGCTAAATATCGCGCCACTAAAGCCCAAGTCTTGGCGTAGCACTTTTTGCAGCCAGATCGCAGAAAAACCAGCGGGCAGGTTATCGACCTTGGGGTACACCACGTGCGCTGGCATCACGGCCTGCAACACCAGGTCCAGCGTGGCATAAGGCGTTGCGTCTTTAGCCAAAATACTGCGCAAACTGCGTTTGTCCACTGGCACCGCGAGGTGGGAATCGGCACGGGCATAACCGTGGCCTGGGAAATGTTTTGCGCAATGGGTCAAGCCAGTTTGCGCCATGCCTTGCATCAGGCTTTGGGCCAGCAGGCTGACGGTACGGGCGTCATCGGAAAAAGCCCGATTGCCAATGACGCTGCTGGCGCCGTAATCCAGGTCCAGCACCGGCGCAAAACTCATGTCCACGCCGCAGGCCCGCAATTGCGCGCCCATGACATAGCCGCAGGCTAGTGCAGCGCGGCTGGCAGCCAAAGGTCCAGCCTTGTGGCCAGCGTGCGGCGCAGCCAAAAACATTTCGCCCAGCACGCGCATGGGCGGCAGGTGTACAAATCCGTCATTGCGAAACCGTTGCACCCGACCGCCCTCATGGTCCACTGTAATGAGTAGATCGGGGCGCAGGCGCTTAATACTGGCACACAGTTGCGTCAATTGCGCCCGGTTTTCCCAATTGCGTCCAAACAAAATCAAACCGCCAACTAATGGGTGGCGTAATCGCTTTTTGTCCACCGCCTGCAATTGCGTCCCAGCGATGTCGATCATCAAGGGGGCGTGCTGCTGCGTCGTTTTCATCGCAACAGCATTAAGTCGCAGCGGCCGGCCAAGACCCCGCCTGGCCGGCCGCATCGTGGCCAATGGCAGGCGCCGCATCCAGGCTGCGGGGAAGTGCTTCGACCACACAAAAACTGACTGCATAGTCGGTTTCATCGCTCAGGCTAATTTGCGCTTGCAAGCCGCGCGCATCAAACCACTGTTTGAGCGCACCATGCAAAACCAGCACGGGCGCGCCGCTAGGCAGCTTGGCAATTTCGCAGGAGCGCCAGGTCATGGGCATGCGCATGCCTAAACCGACGGCCTTACTAAAGGCTTCTTTGGCGCTGAAACGGGTAGCCACATAGCGCACGCCACGCTCAGGCCAACGGCTGCTGCGGGCCTTCCAGGTGGCCAATTCGCCGGGCGCTAAGACTTTCGCGGCAAAGCGTTCGCCATGGCGCTCTAGGCTGGCGCGGATACGGCGCACGTCGCAAATATCCGTACCAATTCCGAAAATCATGGACGCAAACACGCCAAGTAGGCCTGCACCGCGCCGGTATATCCCCGCTCTAAAGCATCGCCAATCAGGGCATGGCCTATGGAGACTTCGCGTACCCCAGGGACAGCGCGTACAAATGCGCTCAGATTGTCCAGATTGAGGTCGTGCCCGGCATTGATACCCAAGCCCGCCGCAGTGGCGGTGCGCGCGGCCTGGGCAAAACGCGCCAATTGGGCCGGCCCCTCGGAGCTGCCCCAAGCTGCCGCATAAGGCTCGGTGTAAAGCTCCACCCGGTCTGCGCCCACCGCTTTGGCGCCGGCCATGGCATCGGCCTCAGCATCCATGAACAAACTCACGCGCACGCCCCAGGCATGCGCTTGGGCAATCAAAGGGCGCAGCACATCGGTGTCCTGCGGAAAGCTCCAACCGTGGTCACTGGTCAATTGGCCCTCTCCGTCCGGCACCAAGGTGAGCTGGTGCAGGGGCAGATTACGGGCCTTGAGCTCGGCGGCCACATCCATCAGGTTGTGCAAAGGGTTACCTTCGACGTTGAACTCGCGGTCCGGCCATTGCTGCATCAACTCCGCCAGGTCCAGCACATCGCTGCCGCGGATGTGGCGCGCATCGGGCCGCGGATGCACGGTGATACCCGCAGCACCCGCCTGCAAACACAGGGTAGCGGCGCGCGTCACGCTGGGAATGCCTAGGTGGCGGGTATTGCGCACCAAGGCCACTTTATTCAAATTGACAGACAAGGCGGTAAATGAAGTATGCATGGCAAACGGGCAATGGTTGCGAGATCGAAGCTTAGAAAATTCAATAGGACTGAATATCCACCATCATCTGGCGGGTGCGCAGGGTGCGGACCCCGCAATGGTAGTGCAGCAGAGCGCGCAGCAAAGGCTTGAGCGCCGCGCTCAGGGGCGCACAGGCACGCAAGGTGTCGGTAAAAAGGCTGCCTTCAGCCAGCGTAGCTTGCAAGCCGGTCCAGTGCGCACCACTCAAAAAAGCCCGGTCGTCGGCGTGGGCCTGGCGCAGTCCGCCTTCGGGCACCAGGGTGTAGGACTGCTGCGGCTCCAGCGCTGCCAGCGTGAGGGTTTGCACATCGAGTTGCGGCAGCAAACCGACTTCGCGCAAGAGCAGCAGCTCATAACTGCGTAGCGCCGCTTCCAGCACTTCTTCGTGCGCGCTGGCCAGCACGGCCACGACGCTGGCATAGACATCAAACAAAGCGGGGTGCGGATCGTCGCGGGCCAAGAGCGTCAGCAAGAGTTCATTCAGGTAGTATCCTGAGAGCAGGGACTCGCCGGTGGGCATGACATGACCACCCTGCCACTCGGCACTTTTGAGCGTGCGGATTTCGGCGTCCCCACCAAAGGCCAGGTGCAAGCGCTGCAAAGGCAAAAGCACCGGTCGGAAACTGGAACTGGGCCGTTTGGCACCTTTGGCAATCAGGGCAATGCGTCCGTGGTGGCGCGTAAACACTTCCAGAATCAGGCTCGATTCGCTCCAGTCGTAGCGGTGCAGTACAAAAGCCGGTTCGTCCGCAATACGCTTGACGGCCATTTACTCGTATCCGAAAGAGCGCACGCGCGCCTCGTCGTCGGCCCAGCCAGAGCGTACTTTGACCCACATTTCAATAAACACTTTGGCATCGAGCAGCTTCTCCAGCTCGACACGGGTTTCGGTGCCGATACGTTTGATGCGCTCGCCCTTGTCACCGATGACCATGGCTTTGTGGCCGTCGCGCTCCACCACAATGGTGGCGGCAATGCGCAACAAACGCTTTTGCTTGCCACGCCCGGCTTCTTCTTCAAATTTGTCGATGACCACGGTTGAGGTGTAAGGCAATTCGTCGCCCGTCAGGCGGAACAGTTTTTCCCGCACGGTTTCGCTAGCCAGAAATTTTTCGCTGCGGTCGGTCAGCTCGTCGGCGGCGTACCACCAGGCTTGCTCGGGGAGGTATTTTTCGCAAATGCCCAGCATGCGCTCGATATCCTTGGCGTTCTTGGCCGACATCGGCACAAACTCTGCAAAAGCATGGCGTTGCTGCATCTCCTGTAACCAGGGCGCAATATCGGCGCGCCGGTTCACTTGGTCGAGCTTATTGGCCACCAGCAAAGTGGGCACTTCTTTGCTCAGCAAGGCCAGCACTTTGGCATCCGCCTGATTGAACATACCCGCCTCGACCACAAACAAAATGAGGTCCACATCACCCACCGCACCGACCACGGTTTTGTTGAGCGAGCGGTTGAGCGCGTTATTGTGCCGGGTCTGGAAACCAGGTGTATCGACAAACACAAATTGCGAGGCCCCACGCGTGTGCATGCCGGTGATGCGGTGACGCGTGGTTTGCGCCTTGCGCGAGGTAATGCTGATTTTTTGCCCGACCAAGGCATTCATCAGCGTGGATTTGCCCACATTGGGTTTACCCACAATAGCGACCAAACCGCAGCGCTGGCCGGCTACCCCCTGCTCTCCCGCTTCGGCTAGGCGCGGCATGGTTTTGAGCAAACCTGCCAGCATGCTGTCCACGTCTTGCGCTAGCAGTTCTGGGGCATCAGCAGCAGGCTGCGTCGGTTTATTTTTAGTTGGCATGCGGAGATTTGGAGTGAAGGGTTTGCAGCATCGCGCTAGCAGCGACTTGCTCGGCGGCACGGCGCGAGCCACCAATGCCGCGCTCGACCAGTGCAAGTTGCGCGATTTCGCAGGCCACATCAAAGGTCTGCTGGTGCGACGCGCCCAGGGTATTGACCACTTTGTAGTCGGGCAATTGCATTTTGCGGGCTTGCAGCCATTCCTGTAATTCGGTTTTGGGGTCTTTGCCAATGGCGGCCATGCCGGGGTTGACATCGAGCTTCTCGAACAAGCGTTGGACCAGGGCTTGCGCTTCAGGATATCCGGCATCAAGGTAAATCGCGCCAATAATCGCCTCCAGCGCATCGGCCAAGATGGACGGTCGCTTGGGGCCGCCCGAGCGCATCTCACCATCACCTAATTTGAGCAGGGGCGACAGGCCTAAATCCACAGCCAGTCTGTGCAAAGTCTCTTGCCGCACCAAATTAGCCCGCACACGGGACAAGTCGCCTTCGGGGAGGCTTTGCAACTTAGCGTAAAGAAAGTCAGACACCGCCAGGCTCAGCACCGAGTCGCCCAAAAATTCCAGACGCTCATAATGATCGGATGAAAAACTGCGGTGCGTTAAGGCCTGCTCCAGGAGGGCCGGACGATTGAAATGGTGTTGCAGACGCTGTTGCAACTGCGCAATTTCGGGTTTCACTGTGTACCTTTGTGCCGCAGCGCTGCCGGCGCGCAGCGCGTCGCTCGATAGGTTCGCCCCAGTATCAATGGAAGGGCCCGACACGCTTGAGGTTGCCGAAGTTCATCCATACAAAAAAGGCTTTTCCGACAATATTTTTTTCAGGCACAAAGCCCCAATACCGCGAGTCCATGGAGTTGTCGCGGTTATCTCCCATCATGAAAAAGTGGCCCTCGGGCACCTTGCAGCTTACGCCCTCGACGGTGTAATTGCAGTTGTCATAGCCGGGAAATCTATCTGCACCAGGGACAAAAGCAGGGCGCTGCTCGTCATTGAGCACGCGGTGGCTTTGGTTGCCAAATTTTTCTTCGTATTGCTTGAAGTAACGCATGGCGTCTTCGTCAAAAAATTCGGGCACCGAATCGGTGGAAACCGCTTGCCCATTAATTGTCAGGCGTTTGTTCAGATAAGCCACGGTATCGCCGGGCAAGCCAACCACACGCTTGATGTAGTCCAGACTGGGCTTGGGCGGGTAGCGGAACACCATCACATCACCGCGCTGGGGCTTTTCGCCTTCGGTAACTTTGGTGTTGATTACCGGCAGACGCAAGCCGTAATGGAACTTATTGACCAAAATCAGATCGCCCACCAGCAGGGTCGGAATCATCGAGCCCGAGGGAATTTTGAAGGGTTCGACGATAAATGAACGCAGAAAAAACACTGAAACAATGACCGGGAATAAGCCGGCTGTCCAATCCAGCCACCAGGGCTGGGCCAAGATGGCTTCGGTGGCCTGGGGCATATCACCATCGACACGTGCAATGCCTTTGCCATGCAAATCGGCACGGCGCTTGTCATCGGCTTTCTGCAATTGGCGCGCTGCCGCCTCGCGTGCCGGTAAAAAGTAAAAACGCTCGGCCAGCCAATAGACGCCGGTCACCGAAGAAGCCATAAACAGAAGAAATGCAAAATTGCCTTCCACCGCACCGGAAAACCAGGCGCCGGCATAGGCCACAAACGCGGCAAGCACTAAAGCGGTGATAAAGGGCATCAGTCTTCCACCCGCAAAATAGCCAGGAACGCTTCCTGGGGCACTTCCACCGATCCGATTTGTTTCATGCGTTTCTTACCTGCTTTTTGTTTCTCAAGGAGCTTGCGTTTGCGCGAAATATCGCCACCGTAGCACTTGGCGAGCACGTTTTTGCGCAAGGCTTTGATTGTCTCACGCGCGATCACATTGGAGCCGATCGCGGCCTGAATGGCGACGTCGTACATCTGTCTTGAAATCACCTCGCGCATCTTGCCCACGACCGCGCGCCCCCGGTAGGTGGCCTGCGTACGGTGCACAATGATGGACAAAGCGTCTACACGCTCGCCATTGAGCAAAATATCCACCTTGACCACATCGGAGGGGCGGTATTCCTTGAACTCATAGTCCATGGACGCGTAGCCCCGGCTGACCGATTTGAGCTTGTCAAAAAAGTCCAGCACGATTTCGCCGAGCGGCATGTCGTAGGTGAGCATGACCTGGCGGCCGTGGTAGGCCATGTTGAGCTGTAATCCGCGCTTTTGGTTGGCCAGGGTCATGACAGCGCCCACATACTCCTGCGGCATGTACAAGTGCACCGTGACGATGGGCTCACGGATTTCGTCCAGCTTGCCTTGGTCGGGCATCTTGGAGGGGTTTTCCACCATCCGCACTTCGCCGTCGGACTGTACTACCTGATAGACCACGCTAGGCGCTGTGGTGATCAAGTCCTGGTCAAACTCGCGCTCTAGGCGCTCCTGCACGATCTCCATGTGCAACAAGCCCAAAAAGCCGCAGCGAAAACCAAAACCCAAGGCCTGGGACACCTCGGGTTCGTAATGCAGCGAGGCATCGTTGAGCTTGAGCTTTTCCAGGCTGTCTCGTAAGCCTTCGTACTGATTAGCCTCGGTCGGGTACAAACCGGCAAACACCTGGGGCTGGATTTCCTTGAAACCGGGTAATGCTTCGCTGGCCGTAGCCGCTGCGCCACCCGTTCCGGGCCTGATCAAGGTTACGGTATCACCCACTTTGGCCGCCTGCAATTCGCGAATACCGGCGATGATGTAGCCCACCTCGCCGGCTTCCAGAGACTCGCGCGGCAAATTGGCAGGGGTGAACACGCCCAGGTTGTCGGCGTTATAGACCGCGCCGGTAGCCATCATCTTGATCTTCTCACCGCGCGCCAGTCGACCATCGACCACACGCACCAGCATGACCACGCCGACATAGCTGTCAAACCAGCTGTCGATGATCATGGCCCGCAAAGCGCCTTCAGGATTGCCCTTGGGCGGCGGCACCTTGGCCACGATCGCCTCCAAAATCTCGTCTATGCCCAGGCCGGTTTTGGCGGAGCAGGGGATCGCCTCGGTCGCATCTATGCCGATCACGTCCTCGATTTCGGAACGCGCATTGTCCGGGTCGGCGTTGGGCAAATCCATTTTGTTGAGCACCGGCACCACTTCCACGCCCAGTTCCAGCGCGGTATAACAATTAGCCACCGTTTGGGCCTCCACACCCTGGCTAGCATCGACAACAAGCAAGGCGCCTTCGCAAGCCGATAGCGATCGGCTCACTTCATAAGAGAAGTCCACATGGCCGGGCGTATCGATCAAGTTGAGGTTGTAGACCTGCCCATCTTTGGCCTTGTACTGCAAGGCAGCGGTCTGTGCCTTGATAGTTATCCCCCGCTCTTTTTCAATGTCCATAGAGTCCAAAACCTGGGCTTGCATATCGCGCGCTTCCAGTCCGCCACAACGTTGAATGAGGCGGTCAGCCAGCGTAGATTTGCCGTGGTCAATATGGGCAATGATCGAAAAATTTCTGATGTGTTGCATCAAGCAGGAGGGTCAAGAGATTGAATTAAAAAGGGCGGAGCAGAAAAAAGGGCGCGTCGGATGAACGACGCGCCCTGAACCAACCATCATTGGCAACTGCGAAAGCTGGAACTTCATTGTAGGGAAAAAGCGTAAAACGACGCGCTTGCACATAGGACGGATTGGCTTGTTGTCAATCGACAACATAAATTTATTCACAAGTTATACACAGATTGTAAGCAAACCATGTGAATAAGATGTTGATGGCATGTGCAGCACCCACGAATATTCCGTATCGCGAATTTTGCAAACTACTTTATTACTGAAAACGGACTTTTCAGTGCGTCATTCTAACTAAACCATCAATCAGATTTTTTGCCATGCGGGCCTGAAAAACCGTTAAGTAAGGGCTTTCCAAGCTTCGACCAAGGCCAATACGCACCAAACCGGCTTGCCAGATCAGACCTCTTCAGCTTGTCTGGCAGCATTTGCGCTTAGTTGGCCGGCTTAATCAAGGCGTATTGTGTCCATTCGCCGCGCCGGAAAAGCACATTGATCGCCTTACTCTTATCCAGCTTAGCCACCACCGCTTCAAACTCTTTGACGGATCCCACTTCCACGTTGCCGATAGCCAAAATGACATCGCCTTGGCGCAACCCAGCGCGCGCTGCCGAATCGGTGGCTGCGTCCACACTGACGCCGCCTTTGACGCGCAACTCCTTCTTCTGGGTTTCGGTGAGTTCACTCACACTCATGCCCAAGACCTGACCGGCTGCAGCTTTGGGTTTGCCTTCAACCGGCCCCGGCTTGGTAGCTGCTTTCTCCGCCTCAATTTCGGCGACGGTCACGCTCAGCTCTTTCGTTGCACCGCGCCGTTGCACCGTGACAGTGGCTTTGCTACCGGGCTTGATCTCACCCACCGTGCGCGGCAAATCAATCGACTTCTCTATCGGCTTTCCATTGAAACGCAAAATAACGTCGCCCGGCTCCACACCCGCCTTGTCCGCCGGTGCACCCGCTTCGACGCTGGTCACCAGCGCACCTTGGGCCTTAGGCAGGCCCAAAGACTCTGCCAATTCCTTGCTCACAGGCGCGATGCCCACGCCGATACGCCCCCGAGACACCCGGCCCTGACTGCGCAACTGCTCCACTACCCGCACCGCCTCGTCCATCGGTATCGAAAAGGAAATACCCATAAATCCGCCCGAACGCGAATAAATCTGGCTGTTGATGCCTACCACTTCGCCCCGCATATTGATCAAGGGACCGCCCGAATTACCCGGGTTAATGGCCACATCGGTCTGTATAAAGGGCAGATAGTCGGTGTCATCGGTATAGCGCTGCTTGGCGCTAACGATACCAGCGGTAACCGTATTTTCAAATCCGAAGGGCGAACCGATGGCCATCACCCACTCGCCGACTTTCAGCCGCCCGACATCGCCCACCTTGACCGGCGTCAGGCCGGTGGCCTCAATTTTGACCAGAGCCACATCGCTGCGCTTGTCCGCACCGATGATCTTGGCTTTAAATTCACGCTTGTCCGTCAAGGTCACCAGCACCTCGTCAGCCCCATCGATGACGTGCGCATTGGTCATGATCAGACCGTCTTGGGAAAAAACAAAGCCTGAGCCCACACCACGCGGCAACTCTTCTTCGGGCAGGGGCCGATTAGAGCGCGGCGCCTGCCTGGGTGCATTGGGCATAGGCAGGCCAAAACGACGAAAAAACTCCATCATTTCCTCATCGCCCGGACTGCCAGGCTGCTGACGACTAGTGACTTTCTGCAAGGTGCGGATATTCACCACCGAGGGGCCAAGCTGTTCGACCAGCTCAGTGAAATCGGGCAGCCCGCGCGCCTGGGCATGTACTGGCTGCACAGGCCCAGTCAACAAAGTCATTCCTAGGAGACCAAGCACCAAAACGGGCAGTCCTGCGCGTAAGCGGTCAACAACGGCATATGCAAACATCGGTCTCATCCTCTCATTTCCCAAACAAACGGTGCGCTGCAGTGCGCATCCGCAAAATCCATACAAGCCCAAGCGAATTCACGCTCGCTGCAACAACGCAAGGCCTGATCAAAAACTTTACATGAATCTGGCGTCACGCTGACAGAATAAGACATTAAACCCTGATTCTGCCGAGCGCTAAGCCCTCAGCCTATGCCCTATGGGCGACCAGCGCACGCCGCAATGCGATCCACTGCGGCTCCCGCTCCCATGCCGGTCCCGTCAACAACCATTGCACCTCTGCGTTTCCAGCGGACAAACGCAATACCGAAAAGCCGGGCAGAGCCACAGCCCAATGCACCTGACAGACTTCATCCTGCGGCCACAAGGTCCAGCGCCATGCGCTGCCGTCCCATTCCAAACTGCCGCTGGGCGTTAGCCACCATCGCCTGATAGCCAGAAAAAAGATCACGCAAAAAACAAGCGCCAGGCCGGCCAAAGAGCGTACCTGGGTCCCATGCAGACCCAGTGCCAGCAGTACGGCAAGGTTGGTAAAGCCAAGCCCCAGCAGAACAGCGGCATGGGTGGGCGCGCGGGCAAAGTGCATACGAGCGGGAGGCGCCTGGCTTAGCAAGGTCTATCCCTGGTGGTCGCTGCTAGCAGTGTCGCCTTAAGCGCGCTTGAAAACCAATGCGCCGTTGGTACCACCAAAGCCGAAGTTATTCTTCAAAGCCGCGCGGATCGGCATATCGCGCGCCTGGTTGGCGCAGTAGTCCAGGTCACACTCCGGGTCTTGGTTCAGCAAATTAATAGTCGGCGGGCATTTTTGGTGGTACAGGGCCAGCACCGTAAATACCGACTCCAGGCCGCCCGCGCCACCAAGCAAATGCCCGGTCATGGATTTGGTGGAACTGACCACGACGCGCTTAGCGTGTTCACCCAAGGCTGCCTTGATCGCATTGGTTTCATTGATATCTCCCAGGGGCGTGGAGGTTCCATGCGCATTGAGGTAGTCGATGTCCTCAGGGTTAAGCGATGCGTTGCGCAAGGCGCTAAGCATGGCGCGGCGCGGGCCATCCATATTGGGCGCGGTAATGTGGCCGGCATCGGCGCTCATACCAAAGCCAGCCAATTCAGCATAAATACGGGCGCCGCGCGCCTTGGCGTGTTCATATTCTTCCAGCACCATGATGCCGCCACCCTCGCCCAGCACAAAACCATCGCGGTCTTTGTCCCAGGGGCGAGAAGCCGCAGCCGGGTCGTCGTTGCGGGTACTGAGAGCCCGCATGGCGGCAAATCCACCGACTCCGAGGTGCGACACGGCGGCTTCGGATCCACCTGCGACCATGACATCGGCGTCGCCGTACTCAATCATGCGGCCGGCCTCGCCAATGCAGTGCAGACCGGTGGTGCACGCAGTGGCAATCGCAATATTGGGACCTTTAAAGCCAAAGCGCATGGACACATGGCCGGCAGTCATATTGATAATCGAGGCAGGGACGAAAAACGGCGAAATGCGCCGCGGACCCCGCGCAGTAAATTCGATATTGGTGTGCTCGATCATGGGTAAGCCGCCGATGCCCGAGCCGATGACGCAACCAATGCGCGTGGCTTCCTCTTCGCCCAGCGCCTCCCCAGTGGCCAGGCCTGCGTCCTCTACCGCCTGCGCAGCCGCAATAATGCCGTAGTGGATGAAGCTATCCATGGCGCGCGCGTCCTTGGGGCTGATGTAGCGATCCAAGTCCAATCCACGCACCTCGCCGGCGATGCGGCAGGCAAAGGCACTGGCGTCAAATTTGCTGATTAAGCCGATACCCGATGCGCCCGCCAGCAAATTGGCCCAAGCCTCATCTACGGTATTGCCCACAGGGCTGACACAGCCCAAACCGGTAACTACTACACGACGACGGGACATACTCACCTGTATTTAACGTTGCGAGAATCACAAACTGCGCGCAGCGGCTCTGCCGCCAGAGCCCCGGGCCGCTTTCCGCAAAGGCCAGCTGCCGAAGCTTTCCCAACACCCGGCAGTAAAAGCGGGTGTCGGACCAGGCCGATTAGGCCTTTTTGTGGGTCATTGCGTAGTCCACCGCGTTTTGCACCGTAGTGATTTTTTCGGCGTCTTCGTCGGGAATTTCGATGCCGAATTCATCTTCCAAGGCCATCACCAGTTCCACCGTGTCCAGCGAATCGGCACCCAAATCGGCCACAAAGGCTTTTTCATTGGTGACTTGGGACTCTTCCACACCGAGTTGCTCGGCGATGATTTTCTTGACACGTACTTCGATATCGCTCATGGGTTCCCTCTAAGGGTTGTAAAACAGTCCGCGATTTTACCAGTGCGGGCGCGTCGCGCTCGCAGTAGCCGCCTTGCGAACAAAAAGGCGACCGGACGGATACTACTTTACATATACATGCCGCCGTTGACGTGGAGCTCCTGGCCCGTCACATAGGCCGCTTGGGGCGAGGCCAAAAAGACCACCGCATGGGCGATGTCCGCCGGCTGGCCCAAGTGCCCTAAGGGGATCTGGGTTTGCAAGGCATTTTGCTGCTCTTGGCTCAGGGCCGCGGTCATATCGGTGGCGATAAAGCCGGGGGCGATGCAATTGACGGTGATCTTGCGCGAACCCAACTCCCGGGCCAAGGCGCGGGTCATCCCCGCCACACCAGATTTGGCGGCTGCGTAATTCGCCTGCCCCGGATTGCCCAAGGCGCCGACTACCGAGGTGATATTGATAATGCGGCCATAGCGCTGCTTCATCATGGGCCGCATCACCGCACGGCTCATGCGAAATACGCCTTTGAGGTTGGCGTCTATCACCGCATCCCAATCCTCATCTTTCATGCGCATGGCCAGGTTATCGCGGGTGATGCCGGCGTTGTTGACCAGCACCTGTAAACCACCCATGTCCTTGATCACGGCATCCACCAGCGCGTCACAAGCAGCGCCATCGGTCACATTGAGAACCCGCCCAGCGCAGCCCTCATAGGCCTCCAAAGCGCGGCTGATGCCTTGGGCCCCGGCTTCGGTGGTGGCCGTTCCCAGGACGCGCACGCCCTTTCGGGCCAACTCCAAAGCAATCGCCGCGCCAATACCGCGCGAGGCTCCGGTCACCAGGGCCACCTGCCCCGCAAAATCCATCGAATTCATTGCAAGCCTGCCTGTGTTTCGGCCAAAGTGGCCGGATCAAATACCGCAAAAGCGCCCAAGGATGCATCAATGCGCTTGACCATGCCACTCAAAACCTTGCCTGGGCCGCATTCCACTATGTGCTCCAGACCCCGCGCTTTGAAGGATTCCACCGTTTGCACCCAGCGCACCGGCCCGAAGGCCTGGCGGTACAGCGCGTCGCGGATGCGCTCGGGATCGCTTTCCTGCATCACGTCGACATTATTGACCAATGGAATCAGCGGAGTAGCGATTGCAATCTGTCGCAGGCGCTCACGCAGTATCAGCGCCGCCGGTTGCATCAATGCGCAATGGAACGGGGCCGATACCGGCAGTAACAAAGCGCGCTTAGCCCCTTGGGCTTTGAGCACTTCGCAGGCCCGCTCGACCGCTGCTTTGCTGCCAGAAATCACCGTCTGGGCCTTGTCGTTGAAATTAGCCGCCTCCACCACTTCGCCGCTTTCAAGGGAAAACTCTGCCGCCACTTCAGCACACAAAGCCGCCACCCGCGCGGGGTCCATACCCAAAATAGCCGCCATCGCGCCCTTGCCCACCGGCACGGCTTCCTGCATGGCCTGGCCACGCAAGCGCACCAGGGGCACCGCATCGGCCAGCGTCATGGCGCCCGCTGCCACCAAGGCGGCGTACTCTCCCAGGGAATGCCCGGCTACGGCCTGCGGCGCAATGCCCACTTCGGCCATCCATACTTGGTAAGCGGCAACACCGGCCACCAACATCACCGGTTGGGTATTGGTTGTTAGGGCTAGGGCTTCTTTGCTGCCCTCGCGGATCAGGGCGCCGAGGTCTTCATGCAAAGCCTGCGAGGCCTCCTCCAGCACCGCGTGCACCACCGGATGATCGCCCCATGCATCGAGCATGCCCACCGACTGGGAACCCTGGCCGGGAAAAATAAATGCAAATGGTTTCATCGGTTCAAGCGCCTAAGTAATGAAAACAATATGACAGGGAGCGCGGCGCGCAACCGCACCAAGATTACAGTGTCAGCAACACCGCGCCCCAGGTAAACCCGCCGCCCACGCCTTCAAGCAACAGGGTTTGGCCCTTTTGGACACGTCCGCTGCGCACACCCACGTCGAGCGCCAGCGGTATCGAGGCGGCCGAGGTATTGCCATGCTGGCCCACCGTGAGAATGACGTTTTCCATGGGTAGTTTGAGCTTTTTGGCCGTACTTTGAATGATGCGGATATTGGCCTGGTGCGGCACCAACCAATCGATATCTGCCTCGGTCTTGCCTGCCTTGGACAAAACTGCGCGGGCTGCGTCTTCGAGCACACCTACAGCTAATTTAAACACCGCCTGTCCTGCCATTTTGAGCAAGGGAACTCCGCTCACCAACCCGCCCTGCACATGGCCTGGCACGCACAACAAGTCTACGTGGCGCCCGTCGGCGTGTACATCCGTAGACAAAATGCCCGGGGTATCGGAGGCTTCGAGTACCACCGCACCGGCGCCGTCGCCAAAGAGCACGCAGGTGCTCCGATCCTTGAAATCCAAGATACGGGAGAAAATTTCTGCCCCGACGACGAGCGCGCAGCGGGCACTGCCGGTCTTGATCAGCGCATCGGCCACCGTGAGCGCATAGACAAATCCGCTGCAAACCGCCTGCACATCAAAAGCCGCGCCTCCGATGGCGCCTAGCTTGCCTTGCAAAATACAGGCGGTGGACGGAAACACCATATCCGGCGTGGAGGTGGCAACGATGATGAGATCGACCTCACTGGCCGAGCGGCCCGCCGCTTGCAAAGCCGCCTGGCAGGCAGGCAAGGCCAAATCACTGGAAAACACCCCCTCGTCCGCAAAATGGCGGGCGCTGATGCCGCTGCGCTCGACGATCCATTCATCCGAGGTCTCAATACCGTCCTGCGCCAGGCGCGCCACCATATCGACATTGCTAAGCCGCTTAGGTGGAAGATAACTGCCGGTACCTGTGATACGTGAAAAGCTGCTCATGAAAAATCCGGATCGGGAGCTTAGCCCTGCGTGGGGGCGGGTGCTTGCGCGTTCAGCAAAGGCGCCGCATGCGCAATGCGCGTTCGCACGCGCTCTAATAAATTATTCTTTACGGCATCATACGCCCGACCCAAGGCACTGGAAAAGGCCAATTCATCGGCCGAACCGTGGCTTTTAAAAACCAGGCCGCGCAAACCCAGCAAGGCCACACCGTTGTAACGCCGGTGGTCAATGCGCCGCTTGAGCGCGGACAACACCGGGGCTGACGCTAGCGCCGCCAATTTGGTCAACAGGTTGCGCCCGTATTCCTCTTTGAGGAAACCCACAATCATGCCGGCCAGCCCCTCGCTGGTTTTGAGTGCGACGTTGCCAACAAAGCCGTCGCATACCACCAGGTTCACTGTGCCTTTGAAAATATCATTACCTTCGACATTGCCGAAAAAATTCAGATCGCCGCTGGCTGCTGCCGCACGGAGCAATTCGCCGGATTCTTTAATCGTCTCATTGCCCTTGATCACTTCCGAACCGATGTTGAGCAAACCCACCGAGGGAGTACTGACGCTGTCAGTCACCGACACCAACGCTGAACCCATCACTGCAAATTGCAGCAGATGCAAAGGCGTGCAATCGACATTGGCACCCAAATCCAGCACGGTAGTGGCGTGGCCCTTGGCATTGGGAATTTGCCCCGCCAGCGCAGGCCGCTCAATGCCCTCAAGCGTTTTGAGCAGATAGCGGGCAATCGCCATCAGGGCACCGGTATTGCCGGCAGAGACCGCTGCTTGCGCCAGCCCGTCGCGCACCTGCTCGATGGCCACGCGCATGGACGAATCTTTTTTCTTACGCAAAGCGATTTCCAGCGCATCGTCCATCTTCACCACTTCACTGGCAAACACCTTAGTGACACGGGGGTGGGAAAAATCAGCCAGGGCCTGCGGCAAACCCACTAACACCAAGTGGGCGTCTGGATGCAAAACCAGGAAGTTTCGGCAAGCCGGGAGGGTGACCGAGGGACCAAAATCCCCGCCCATACAGTCAACTGCGATGGTAATCATGCAGCGTGCAGGGAATGAAGTGGATTCACGGAGCTAAGCACGTGGACAAGAAAAAAGCCCGAGGCTACAGACGATGCAGCTTCGGGCTTGAGGCCGACCCGCGCGGGTCAGGCTTCTGATTTTGTCTTGATGACTTTACGGCCACGGTAAAAGCCGGTCGGGCTGATGTGGTGGCGCAAATGGATTTCGCCGGTAGTCGGCTCCACCGCAATGCCGGGTACGACCAGCGCATTGTGCGAACGGTGCATGCCGCGCTTGGAGGGGGACTTTTTGTTTTGCTGAACTGCCATGGTTGGCTCCTGGTCAAATCGGCTGCAGGCGAGGCAGCGCCGTCGGTTAATCGAATGGTACAAAAGGCACTGTTTGCACCCAAGCCTTCCATTATAGCGTCTGGCAGCATGTGTTCGAGCGCTCAGCTTTTAGGCGTCTTGAGCTGTGCCAGCTTGGCAAAGGGGTTGGGGCGCTCGGCCTCAGCTTCAAAATCTGCGTCCGCTGCCGACAACTTTAGATCGCCAGGACATTTTTCATGCTTGGGCGAAACCGGCAAGGCCATCAGCAGCTCGTCTTCGACCAATTCAAGCAGGTCAAACTGGGGGGAAGTGACCAGCAAATCCTCCTGCGAATCCTCGTCCTGCGCCAGGGCTGCCTCTTCGGATTCCACAAAGCGAAACTCGCGGTCAAATTGCACCCGCGTGCTCACTGGCTCGAGGCAGCGCTGGCAGACCAGCTCAATATCCACATGCCCTTCTAACTGCAACCACGGCACCGGCTTACCCACAGAATCCTCACGCATGCTGCCAAGCGCCTGGAAATGCACCATGCCATCGGCCGCCCCCTGCACTGCTTCATCTGCCAGGCGAGGCAATTGGGCCAAAGGAGACTGGCCTTGCAGCGGTGCCGCGTCTAGCGCGAAAGCTGTAATAGATAGTTTGCGGTGGGCGCTAAAAGTGAGCATGGCCGCAGTGTAAGAGAATCAGCGCATGCAACGCTCAGCCCACCCCGCCCTGATTCTGGCCTCCACCTCGCGCTATCGCCAAGCCCTGCTGGATCGCCTGCAACTGCCCTTTTCCGTGCAGGCGCCCGGCGTGGATGAAACGCCAATGGCCGGCGAAACCCCTGCGGCACTGGCCAGCCGCCTGGCGCTGGCCAAGGCAGCAGCTGTGGCCGACGCGGCGCCCCATGCGGTGGTCATTGGTTGCGACCAAGTGGCCGACTTGCACGGCCAGGCCCTGGGGAAGCCAGGCAATTACGAAAACGCACTCAGCCAGTTGCGCGCCATGCGCGGCCAAACCGTGGTGTTCCAAACTGCCATGGCAGTGCTCTGCAGGGAAAGCGGATTTTGCGAAGAAGTGCTGGTGCCGGTGCGTGTGGTGTACCGCGAGGCATCGGACGCGCAATTCGATTTTTACCTGCGCGCCGAGCAGCCCTATGACTGCGCGGGCAGTGTCAAAAGCGAGGGTTTGGGTATTGCATTGATGCACAGCATCCACAACGACGACCCTAGCGCGCTCATTGGCCTGCCCTTGATACGCCTGAGCGCCATCCTCGGCCGTGCAGGCTTACCGGTGTTAGGGCATTTGTGAAACCGGCCGCCAGTCCGCACATTCAAAAGCGCATGGGCATCCTGTACCTGGTCCCTACGCCTTTGGATTTTGGCTGCGACAGCCAGGGGCCATTGCACGAGGTGCTGCCACAAGCGACCATTGTGCGCGCCGCAGCGCTGCAACACTGGGTCTGCGAAAACGCCAAATCCGCACGGGCCTTTCTCAAACGCGTCGGCGAAATCAACCCGCTATGTGCCAGCATGCAGGAGCAGCAATTACAGGAACTGCCGCGCGAGGTCCACAAAAAAGGGGATGTCGGCTTTGATGCGCGTAGCTTGCTCGCGCCGGCTTTGCAGGGTCTGGATATGGGTTTGCTCAGCGAAGCGGGCATGCCGGCGATAGCCGACCCGGGCGCTTCCGTAGTGCGCGCGGCCCATACACTGGGCGTTCAAGTCCAACCCTTGATTGGCCCGGTATCCCTGATGCTGGCGCTGGCGGCCAGTGGCCTCAATGGGCAGAACTTTGCCTTTGTGGGCTATGTGCCCAGCGAACCGGCCTTGCGCGCCCAGCGCATCAAAGCCCTGGAAGCCCTGGCATTAAAGACCGGGCAGACGCAAATGTTTATCGAAACGCCTTACCGTAACGAAGCCTTGTTGCGCACGATGTTGGAGGTTCTACAAGTGGGCACGCGCCTGGCAACGTCTATGGGTTTAACTTTAGAGGAATGCCGCCACTACAGCGGCACACCCGCTGACTGGAAACGGGAACGCTGGGCACTGAACAACCAAACCCCTGCGGTGTTCGCCATCGGCCCTTAAGGCCAAAGGCCGCTAGGGTCTGGCTCGGTACCTAGCGCAGGCCGGGTGCGTAGCGCAAAGCGCTGGCCATAGATTCGCCCATCGAAGCGCCAAAGCGCTTGACTAAGCGCTCGGCCACGTTTTCGCGGCGGGTGTAATCGATGATTTCGGGCGCTTTGACGACTTCGCGGGCCACGTAATCGAGGTTCCCCAAATGATCTGCCAAACCCATATTTACCGCCTGTTCGCCCGTCCAGAACAAGCCGCTAAAGGTGTCCGGTGTCTCTTTCAAGCGGTCTCCGCGCCCGGCTTTGACGGCGCCGATGAACTGCTGGTGAATTTGATTCAGCATGGACTGTGCGAATTCTTTTTGCTTTTCCGTTTGCGGACTAAAGGGATCGAGGAAGCCCTTGTTCTGACCTGCAGTCATCAAGCGGCGCTCCACGCCCAGCTTGTCCATCAGGCCGGTAAAACCAAAACCGTCCATCAATACGCCGATGCTGCCCACTACGCTGGCCTTGTCTACAAATATTTGGTCAGCGGCCACAGCTATGTAATAGGCCGCAGATGCACACGTCTCTTCCACCACCACATACACCGGCTTGTTGTGCAAGGCCTTGAGGCGGCGGATCTCGTCATTCATGATGCCCGCCTGCACCGGACTGCCGCCAGGTGAATTGATCAGTAAGACCACAGCTTGCGCGCCCGGGTCCTCAAACGCACTGCGTAGAGACGAAATCACCGCCTCGGCACTGGCGTCGGCGCCCGAGGCAATCTCGCCCTTGATTTCCACCACCGCCGTGTGCGCACGGGTGACGTCGGCGTTATGCATGCTGCCAGTGCGGTCCATGCCCAGCCAAATCAGCGCGGCAAAAAACAAAAGCCATGCCAGGCGCATACCGTATTTCCAGCGCCGCGCGGCGCGCTGTTCGGTCAGACTGTCTTGCATCCATTTTTCGATGAAGCTACGCTCCCAGGCTGAGCCGGCGGCGCCAGGCTGGCTGTCGTTCGCTTGCGTTACAGCATCCGCTGGCGTGGGCTTGGGCGCTGCGGGATCAGTAAAAACGGGCTCTGTCATAGGAGATTGGTTTGCGGTAGTAATTGTGACCCAGTATGCCAGCCAACCAAGCCGTCCTGCTCAAAGAGGGCAATTTTGACCAAGGAGCCACGGCAGGGGCCATTCATGCAACGTCCGGTATCGGGTGCGTACAGCGCGCCATGGGTGGCGCAAATCAACCACTGGCCGGTGGTATCAAAAAAACGGTTTGCCTGAAAGTCCATTTCCATGGCTACGTGGCTGCAGCGGTTCAGGTAAGCGTGCACTTCACCCTTGAAGCGGATGGCAAACGCCCAGCAACTTTGTCCTTGGTACAAGACGTCAAAGGGCACCGCCAGGCCACCTTCTTGAAGGTCAGCAGAATGACAGAGCGGGATCAGCCTACGCGTCAAGCGTTTTCCAGCATCCAGCGGTGCAGGCTCGAGGCCGAGTTGGCAATATACAAGGGCTTGAGTGCTGCCAAGGCACTGGCGTCATGGGCCCCGTAGTTCACCCCCACGCTGGCGCAGCCCGCATTGGCCGCCAGTTGCAAGTCGTGGGTGGTGTCGCCCACCATCAGGGTACGCTCGGGTGACACCCCCATTTCCGCCATCAGTTCATGCAGCATGCGTGGATGTGGCTTTCCGGCGGTTTCATCCGCGGTGCGGCTGGCGTGGAACAGGTCTTTCAGGTCCACATGCGCCAAGGCCTGGTCTAGCCCCCAACGGCTTTTGCCGGTGGCTACCGTCAGCAAGTACTGGCGCGCTTTCAATTCGGCCAGCATCTCCAGCACACCGGGGAACAAGGTGATCTGGTCCTGCTCGCGTCCATAGTGGTGTTTGTAGCGTTCGCCCAAAAGCGGGTATTTCTCCTTGGGCACATCCGGCGCCGCGTGCGCCAAAGCCTGGCCTAGGCCTAAACCGATTACGTAGGCGGCGTCCGTGTCGCTGGGTACGCTACCACCCACATCGCGCACCGCGCCCTGGATAGAGCGCACGATGATGGCCGTCGAGTCAAACAGGGTTCCATCCCAATCGAAAGCGATCAGGTCAAAGCGGCGCTTGGAAACGGAGTTCATAGGGCATCAGGCTGCTTAGCAGCGGTGGAAAAGGCGTCGATGGTAGCAAGCGCCGCTGGCAGGCGTGATTGCAAAAAAGGCAGCAGTTCAGCGGCCAACGGCGCTTGCAAGTGCAGCTCCTCGCCACTGGCCGGGTGGGTAATTTGCAAACGCCAGGCATGTAAAAACATGCGCTTAAGCGGCACCGCGCAGCGCGCCCAGGCTTTGTTGTCCTCGAAATTTCCGTATTTGTCGTCCCCCGCAATCGGCAAGCCTTCGGACGCCAGGTGCACCCGAATCTGGTGGGTACGACCAGTTTTGATGGTCACCGCCAACAAGCTCATCGCCTGCGCCGCCCCTGGCACGCTGCGCGCCAGTACCTTCACCAAAGTCACCGAGGGCATGCCGTCCGGGTCGTCACGCGCAACCACTTTAACGCGGCGCTCGCCCTCGCCGGTGCCACCCGCACCATCTAATAAGTATTTATGCAGCGGCTTGTCCAAGACTTTTTTATGGGCGGGCCAATCGCCCGCCACCAAAGCCAAATAGGTTTTACCGGTTTGGCGCTGGCGGAACTGTTCCTGTAAGTTTTTGAGCGCGCTGCGCTTTTTGGCGACCAGCAAAATACCGCTGGTTTCCCGGTCCAGGCGATGCACCAACTCCAAAAAGCGCGCTTGGGGCCTGGCCATGCGCAGCTGCTCGATCACGCCAAAGCTCACGCCCGAACCGCCATGTACCGCCACGCCCGCGGGTTTGTCCAGCGCCAAAAAGGCCTCGTCTTCATGCACAAGGCTAAAGCTTCGGCTGGGCGCGGCTTGGGCCGACAGTGCGGCCATGGTGGCGGCCTTGTCCTGCGCCCGCTCAGACACCCGCACCGGCGGCAGCCGCACCACGTCGCCGGCCTGCACCCGGGTATCGGCGCTGGCGCGGCCCTTGTTCACTCGCACCTCGCCGCTGCGGATGATGCGATAAATGTGCGTCTTGGGCACGCCTTTGAGTTGGCGCATCAGGTAGTTGTCTAGCCGCTGATCGGCCTCATCCTCGCTCACTGTCAGCCATTGCGCAGCCGGTGTGGCGGGGCTGGCCGGGCCATCG
The DNA here is from genome assembly GCA_040400575.1 of Rhodoferax sp. GTDB lineage: Bacteria > Pseudomonadota > Gammaproteobacteria > Burkholderiales > Burkholderiaceae_C > Allorhodoferax. The sequence goes on along the minus strand of JBBAPX010000003.1, from coordinate 62,883 downwards.
GCGAGCGCTTCGGGTTTGACCCCTATAATGTGTTTCACTAGCGACTTGCTGTAAGTGGTTGATTTGGTTGGAGTTTAGTCCACACCCCCGCAAACAGCCCCGCTAGAAGGTCGATGCCGCCCTGCCGCATAGCCCGCAAACCACCGCTCAGCTGCGTGTGGTGGCCGGCACGCAGCGGGGTCAAGCCTACGAATTGAACCACTGAATCGGAATACCCCAAACCCTCAGATCCATTTTTCTGGGGGCGGAATGCAACGAGATGTTTGTGTTGATGCAACTGATAAACCTGTGCCTGCGGAGCGTTAGCGCTCCGTTTTTGGGCGCGCGTCGGCTGTTTGAAACCTTGGCGACAAGCCAAGCGCATCCCCTCGTCACCATCCCTGCGCCTATGCTTCGTCGCCTTGTGTAGACGAAGCTCTCCGGCAATTCCTCCACAGTTCAATCCGTTCGTCCAGGCATCGTTTGCCCCTTTTGGGCAGGTGATAACTATTAAAGGACCACAGCATGAAACGGATGCTAATTAACGCAACCCAGGCAGAAGAACGCCGCCTGGCGATTGTGGATGGACAAAAACTACTCGACTATGAAATCGAAATCGAGGGGCGCGAGCAGCGCAAGGGCAATATATACAAAGCGGTCGTAACCCGGGTGGAGCCCTCCCTCGAAGCCTGTTTTGTGGATTACGGCGAAGACCGCCATGGCTTCTTGCCGTTCAAAGAAATCTCACGCCAGTACTTCAAAGAAGGCGTCTCGATCAGCCAGGCGCGCATCCAGGACGTGATCCGCGAGGGCCAGGAGTTACTGGTTCAGGTGGAAAAAGAAGAGCGTGGCAACAAGGGCGCGGCCCTAACGACCTATGTCTCCCTAGCCGGTCGCTATGTAGTACTGATGCCTAACAACCCGCGCGGCGGCGGTGTGAGCCGCCGCATTGAGGGCGAGGACCGCTCGGACCTGAAAGAGGCGCTGGACCAGCTCGAATACCCCAACGGCATGAGCATCATCGCCCGCACAGCCGGCATTGGCCGCAGCGCACCTGAGTTGCAATGGGACTTGAACTACCTGCTCAAGCTTTGGAACGCCATCGACGGCGCATCCAAGAGCGGCAAAGGCGCTTTCCTGATTTACCAGGAATCGAGCCTGGTCATCCGCGCCATCCGCGACTATTTCAACCACGACATCGGCGACATCCTGATCGATACCGACGATGTGTATGAACAAGCCCAGCAGTTCATGGCCCACGTCATGCCCGAGCATGCGGCCCGCGTGAAGCGCTACCGTGACGATGCGCCCTTGTTCAGCCGCTTCCAGATCGAACACCAGATCGAGTCGGCCTATGCGCGCACGGTGCAACTGCCCAGTGGCGGCGCCATCGTTATCGACCACACCGAGGCGCTGGTCAGCGTGGACGTGAACTCGGCACGCGCGATCAAAGGCGGCGACATCGAAGAAACCGCCACCCGCACTAACTTGGAAGCCGCTGACGAGGTGGCGCGCCAAATGCGCTTGCGCGACTTGGGCGGCCTGATCGTGATCGACTTTATCGATATGGAAGAAAGCCGCAACCGCCGCGAAGTGGAAAGCCGCTTACGCGACGCGCTGCGCCAAGACCGCGCCCGCGTGCAGTTTGGCACCATTAGCAAATTTGGCCTGATGGAAATGAGCCGCCAGCGCTTGCGCCCGGCACTGTCCGAAGGCGCGTCTATCCCCTGCCCGCGTTGCGGTGGTTCCGGCCATATCCGGGATACCGAATCGAGCGCACTGCAAATTTTGCGCATCATCCAGGAAGAATCGCTCAAAGACAACACGGCTTCGGTGCTTTGCCAGGTGCCGGTGGAAGTGGCCTCTTTCCTGCTCAATGAAAAGCGCACCGAGATCGCCAAGATCGAACTCAAACAGCGCATCAACGTACTGATGGTGCCCAACAAAACCCTGGAAACGCCGAACTACAAGCTCGAACGCTTAAAGCACGACGATCCGCGCCTAGACCATATCGAGGCGAGCTACAAAATGGCGGACACCATTGAGGACCCCACCTCGGTAACGCGGCGCTCGCAAGAGCCTACCAACAAGCAAACCCCAGTGATCAAAGGCGTCTTGCCCGATGCACCTGCGCCCCAAGCCGCGCCGCGCCCTCAAGCGCCGACCAAAGCCGCAGCACCCGCCCGCACCGCACCTAGTGCACCAGCCGCTGCGGCACCGGCAGCCCAGCAAGGCTTTTTCTCCTGGGTCAAGAGTTTGTTCGCTGCCCCGGCTCCCGCCCCTACAGACAGCAAGCCCCTCGCACCCAAAACCGACGACCGGCGCGAAGGCCGCCCCCCGCGCGAGGGTAGTCGCGACGGCCAGGGACGTGGCGCGCGCGGTGAAGGCCGCGGCGAGGCCCGCGCAGATGGCCGCGGCGAAGGCCGTGGCGAAGGACGCAACAGCCGTGGCGGACGCGGTGGGCGTGGTGGCGAACGCAGCGGTGAACGTAGCAGCCCACGCGAACGTTTCGATGCCGAAGGAAAACCCCTGGCAGCAGGCGACAACGCACAGGCTGTGAATCTAGACGCTAACGGCATGGAAACTCCGCGTCCCGCACGCGGCGGACGCGGCGGACGCAACAGCGAACGTGTTGAACGCGGCGAGCGCACCGAACGTTCTGAAAATGGAGAACGCCAAGCGGACCGGGCTGGCGATGCAGGCGCACCAAGCGACGCTAACGGCAATGACAACGCGGGGCGTGAAGCCGGTACGCGTGAAGGCCGTGAAGGCGGGCGCAGCCGTGGCGGCCGGGGTCGTCGCAACGACCGTGGCCCGCGTTTGGACGAAGCAGGCAACCCGATTGCGCCAGCGCAAGGCCAGGATGATGCCAACGGACAGCCAGCGACTGAAGGCGGACCAAGCGAAAGCGGGGACAGCCGGGACAACAATGGCCGCCGCTCACGCGACCGCTACGGCCGCGAGCGCGGCCCGCGTGGCGGACGGGATGCCGACGCGGACAAGCAAGAAGAGCAAACGCCAAGCAACTTCGAGATGCGCCAGTCCGAGCGCGCAAGCGAAGACGGCGAGGCGCCAGTGCGTTCCTATTTCACGCAGTCGACGGCAGCGCCCAGCGCGGCACCAGCCCCCTCAGCGGCGCATGCCGATGCGGCTCCTAACACCGCGGCATATGCCGATGCAGTTCCTCACACCGCGGCGCAAGCGGACGCGGCGCCACACGCTAGCGCGCAGACAGAGCCAGCTCCACAGGCGCTAGCGCAGCGCCAGGCAACACCGCAAGCCGCGGCGCCAGTCATAAGCACTGCAGCACCAGCGACAGCGGCCCCCGTAGCCCCGGCTGCACCGGCCATGCCAGCAGTGAGTGCCTTTGTGCTGCCGCTTGAAAACCTGCAAACCGTGGCCCAAAGCTCAGGTCTGCAATGGGTGAACTCGGACCCGCAAAAAATCGCTGCGGTGCAAGCCGCTATTGCCGCAGAACCCGCTGCGGTGCATGTGCCGCGCGAACGTCCTGCGCCAGTGGTGATGGACGATGCGCCGCTGGTATTGGTCGAGACCAAGCGCGACTTAGGCCAGATGCAACTGCCTATCGCCTAAAGCGCAGCGCAAGCGACAGGTGGCTGCCTTCGCGGCCACAAGGGATAAAGGGCACTTCGGTGCCCTTTATTTTTTGCGCTTCCAGGCGGCGCAAAAGCGGGCAGAATTTACTGCGTGCAGTTAAGCTTTTCGCTGTTCCAACGAAGCAAGAATGCGCTGGGCATCGCCCTTGATTTCCGGATCGGGACTGGTGGCTATGCATTGGCGCAGCAAATGCTGGGCCTTGCCCCACAAACTCAAACGCACACACATCACAGCGCCCAGGTATTGCAAGAGTGGATCGCGCGCCTGGCTGCGCTGGGCAGACTCGATGCGCGACACCCACTTGACATCAGGGGCCTCGTGCTGCGATAGCAGACCGGCTTCCAGGCAACGGACCAATCGCCTACGCTGCAGGGGGCTTAGGGCCTGGGGGTCCTGCACTATGCGCTCCCAGACCGGCAGCAACCATTGGCGCGATTGGGCAGCGTCCCCTCCCTTGGCCAACCAATGCTTGGCCATACCCAGGGCCACATCGGGCAAGGTACGCTCCTCGTCGTCCAGAAAATCCCAAGCCGTCAATATCTGCCCGGTGTCCTGCCCTGCATGCAAAAGCTCAAGCGCCAGCGCTTGCGAGACACTGGCGCCATTTCCGCTGGAGATGGCACGGTGTTTGACCAGCAAGCGCAGAGTTTCCAAAGCCACCGCGTTTTCGCCCTGCATGCGGGCCACCCGAAAGCGCAATCGCAGCGCCAAGGTGCGCCGGGCAGCGCCCTGGGGCAGTCGCTCTAACCATTGTGCGGCGGCCGGTGCATCGTGATCGTCCAAGGCCCAACGCGCGGCACGCATATAAAAGCCTTCCTGCGTGGCACTGACTTCTGGGGTATTCAACAAACCAGTCGCCTGCTGGAAATGTTTGTCACGCAGACTATGGTCTTGCACGGCATGCGCGCTCTCTGCAGCCAGCAAATGCAAGATGGCTTGGATGCGCAGACTGCGGCCCTGCGATTCATCTTGCGCATCCTCGCGCGTGTGCATGGCAAGCGCGTACTCAGCCGCTTTACGCGCCCGCACAAAGCGGCCTGCCACCAAATGCGCCAAGGCATCGACCAGCGAGCTTTGCACCCAACGCTCTTTTTGCTGCAAGCGCCAGCGCCGCGCCTGCCCGGGAATGCCGGCAAAGGTTTCCAAGGCACCCAGCGCAAGGTGGACCACCACAAACAGCGCCAGCAAAACCAGCAGTACCAAGTTCAGCGACAAGTCCACCCGGTAAGGCGGCCAGAACAAGGTCACTGTGCCGGGGTTGCTCGCAGCAAACAATGCGCTGGCCACGGCCACGCCGAATAAAGCTAGCAGCCACAAAACAGCGCGTACCACCTCAGCGCCCCGCAGCCGCAGTAGACAGTGCCGCTAAGGTCTCGTCCACCCGGGGTACGTCCAAGGTACGCATCTTGGTTTGCACTTGCTGCAAGAGCGTCGCTGCCGTCTGCGTCTTGCGCGACTGCGGCGCAAAGTAGCGCGTCAAGCTCTCATAGGCATTGGCCACGTCGGCGCGTGCCGGTCCGATCTGACGCGCCATCAAGCCCAGGCGCGCATTAAGAATTCGTAGCTTGAAATTTTCGCGCACGAAAAAGGACTGTTCGGGTGATAAAAGCGCGGCCTCCGGCTCGGTGATTTTGCTCACCCGCACCAGGCTTTTGACTTCTTCCTGCAGCACGGCCAGCATGCGTAACCACCAGTCACCCACCGCTTCCTTGGGCTTGCGCGCCAGCGAGTCCGGCGGTGGCACCAGTCCCACGGCGTTGGCCAGGGGCAAGTCATCGGCTAACAAGACCAGTTCGTCCAGTTGCAGCAGCAAGCCCGGCGTGTCCGACAGGGGCGTGTTCTGCACCCGCGCCATATCGCGGGCAATGGCGCGTTGCAGCGGGGCCAGCCGCGGTTGCGCAGCACGCCCCAAACGCAACTCGGCCATCTTGAGCGCCGAGGCCAATGGCTCGATGCTACCGGTCAATTGCGCTTGTTGTTGCGCCAAGCGCAGCGCAGCTTCAATATCGACCACCAGGTTTTCGTCGCGCGAACGCGAGAGGCTTTGAATCAGCTCTTCCACCTGCGTGCGTTGCAGCGCCACTTCAGTGAGTTTGGCATCGGTAACGGCCAGTTTGGCGGCGGTCTCCATCGCCAAATCACGCGCTTGATGGGCCGTGGATTTCGCGTCCGTACTTTGTCCCACCGCATCGGCACTTTGGCGCGCCAGGTTTTCCTGCATGGCTTGTACTTTTTGCCACAAGAGCACACAGGCCACCAGCGTCACGAAGGCAATGAAGGCACTGAGATACAGCCACCACACAGGCTTATCCGAAGGCGGCAATGGCGAGGGTACAGGCGCTACCGGTTCGGGTGGAGGTACTTCGTCGGCGGCGCTGCTCATGCCAACGATTCTATCGACGCGCACAGGGCGGCCAGACCCGGCCTGGCCAGCGCTACCTTGCCAAAACCGGCAAGGCGCGCCGCTTGTGCGATGCGCGCATGCGTGGCTACCGCTTTAGCCCCTGCCCAGGTCTGTCCCGGAAAGGCCGCCAGCAAATTGCCCAGCGCCTCAGCGCTGCTCCAGACCCAAACGTCCTTACCTAGCAGCGATTGCGCCACGATGTCACGCTGCGCTGCGGTCCACTGCGGAGGCCTACGCGCATAGGCTACGGCATAGTGCACCTGCGCTCCACGCTCTTGCAACTGCACGGCCAGCCAATCGCGCCCTTGACCCGGGGCGCCACCAACTGCCAGTCCATCGGCCGCTTCGCTCGCCGTGTCGCCCCGCACTATGAGAATGCGCGTACCGGCCTTGATCTGCGACTCTACTTGCAACCACAAGGCCTCTGAGTCCAGGCTTTGGGCCGCGGAGGCCGGCATGTCAACACGTTCTGCCTGCACCCCTTGCGCCAGCAATGCAGCGCGGCTGCCGGGGCCAGTCACCCAAGCGCGCGGCGCCTTGGCGCCCTGCTCTGCCCATAAGTTCACCACATCTGCAGGGCGCGCCGCAAAAAAATGGGTCACCGCATTGCTGCTGACAAACATCAAGGCGTCGTATTGAGCCAAGTCCTTCCAAGACTGGATCAGCGTCGACCGGTCGGGCACCGCCACGATATCAATCATAGGAAGGGCTACTGCGGCTATGCCGTTGCGCTGAATTTGTGCTGCCCATGCATCGGCGTCCTGGCCAGGGCGGGTGATGATGGCGCGTAAAGTGTGTGCCGGCATCACTGCCCCCCTTGGGCCACGCCGGCCTGCAGGGCCTTAGCTACCTGCGTGCCCAGCGCTTCGGCCTGGGACATCGTGTGAACGATGGCCTGTCCACTCACCTGTACCAGCGGATGCACCCCCTCTGGATCACCCCAGGCAGCATCTAGTTGCAGGCTGTCGCCCGCAAAGGTCGCGTGCGCTGCCAAAGGCATAGAGCAGCTGCCACCCATTAAGCGGCTCACCATGCGCTCGGCGGAAACAGCTAGGAAAGTAGGCAGGTGAACCAAATGCGCTAGCGCCTGCGCAACGTCGTCCCGACCAAGGGGGATTTCAATGCCCAAAGCGCCCTGCCCTGCAGCCGGCAGCATGTAGTCCGGTTCAAACACCTGGGCAATGCGGGCTTGCAGCCCCAGCCGTTTGAGGCCGGCCGCGGCCAGGATGATGCCGTCGTACAGGCCTTCATCGAGTTTGCGCAAACGCGTATCGAGGTTACCGCGCAGGGGCTCAATTTTCAGGTCCGGGCGGATGGCGCGCAGCAAGGCGACGCGCCGCAAGCTAGAGGTACCGACCACTGCCCCATGGGGCAAAGCGTCAATGGTGGGGTAGGCGTTAGACACCCAGGCATCGCGCGGATCTTCGCGCTCCATCACACAAGCCAGAACAAAACCGGGAGGTAACTCCATCGGCACGTCTTTGAGCGAGTGCACTGCCAGATCGGCGCGTCCTTCTTCCAGCGCGGTTTCCAGTTCTTTGACAAATAAACCTTTGCCGCCCACTTTGCTTAAAGAGCGATCCAAAATTTGATCGCCCTTGGTCGTCATGCCCAAGAGGCTGACCTGGTGGCCTTGCGCCTGCAAAAGCGCTTGTACGTGTTCGGCCTGCCAAAGGGCCAGACGGCTCTCGCGGGTGGCAATAGTGAAGTGGTGCAAAGTCGTAACCTATAGGTAAACATCGGAGGGCTGAAACGCCGCCTGGGATGCTAGCATGTACCGGGCTCAGCCTCTTGACCCCTTAGCTTCTCCGTAGGCCCATCCGTATGCCCATCAAATCTGCCACCGCGAGCCAGCGCAAAGACAGCGAACGTCCGCTGCTTGAAGATATTCGCCTGCTCGGGCGCATTTTGGGCGACGTGATCCGCGAGCATGACGGGGTGCAAGCTTTCGAGTTGGTGGAGCAGGTGCGCCGCTTGTCAGTGGCCTTCAGGCGCGATGCGGACCATGCAGCTGACAGGGCCCTGAAAAAACTGCTGAAAGGTCTGGGCGCAGCGCAGACGGTCAGCGTCATACGCGCCTTCACCTACTTCAGCCACTTGGCCAATTTGGCCGAGGACCGGCACCACATCCGCCGCCGTGCCATCCATGAGCGCGCGGGCGATGTGCAAGAAGGCAGCCTGGAAGTAGCGCTGGCCCGCTTGCGCGAAGGCGGCATAGGCGCCAAAGCGGTGGCGCAAAGCCTGGCGCAAAGCTTTATTTCGCCAGTGCTGACTGCACACCCGACCGAGGTGCAGCGCAAAAGTATTTTGGACGCCGAGCGCGCCATCGCCCAATTGCTGGCCGCGCGCGACGATATGAAGCGCTTGGGCACCGACGCCGGCGGCCGCATGGACGCGCTGGCCACGCGTGAGTTGGCCGCCAACGAAGCCCAGATGCGTGCCCGCGTTATGCAACTCTGGCAAACCCGACTGCTGCGGCACAGCAAACTCAGCGTGGCCGATGAAATCGAAAATGCGCTGAGCTACTACGAAACCACTTTTCTGCGTGAAATCCCCAAGCTCTACGCCAGCATGGAACAGATGCTAGGCCAGCGCGTACCGCACACTTTCTTGCGCATGGGCCAATGGATTGGCGGCGACCGTGACGGCAACCCCAATGTCAGCGCACAAACCTTGGACTACGCGCTGCGCCGCCAAAGCGAAGTGGCGCTGCGCCATTACCTGACCGAAGTGCATTACCTGGGTGGCGAGTTATCCCTCTCGGCCCTCCTGACGCAATGCAGCCCCGACATGCAAGCCCTGGCCGAACGCAGCCCGGACCAAAATCCGCACCGCCGTGACGAGCCTTATCGCCGTGCGTTGATAGGCATGTATGCGCGTCTGGCCGCCACCTTGCAGCACCTGACGGGCACCGAGGCCACACGCCACGCGGTTGCCCCGCAAACGCCCTACACCCGGCCCCAAGAGTTTGTGCAGGACTTGCGCACCATCGAAGCCTCGCTGCTGGCCAAGCACGCCGGCGCCTTGAGCGTGCAGCGCCTGCACCCGCTGATACGGGCTGCCGAAGTATTCGGCTTTCACCTGGCGACGGTGGACTTGCGCCAAAGCTCGGACAAACACGAAGAAGTGGTGGCCGAACTGCTGCGCGTGGCGCGTGTGCACCCAAACTACGGTGCTTTGTCCGAAGCCGATAAACGCAGCCTGCTGTTAGGGCTTTTGCAAGATGCGCGCTCGCTTAAGGTGCAAGGTGCCCACTACTGCGCGCACACGCAGGACGAGCAAGCCATTTTTTCCATGGCACGCGTCATGCGCGAGCGCTTTGGCCAAGAGGCCATCCGCCACTACATCATCAGCCATACCGAAAGCGTCAGCGATTTACTAGAAGTGTTGCTGCTGCAAAAAGAGGCGGGGCTCATGCGCGGCACTTTGGACGTGGACGCAGTGTGCGACCTGATCGTGGTGCCCTTGTTTGAAACCATCGAAGACTTGCGCAATGCCGCACCCATCATGCGCGACTTTTACGCCCTGCCGGGCGTAGCCGCCCTTGTACAGCGCAGCGGCGGTGAGCAGGACATCATGCTGGGCTACTCGGACAGCAACAAAGACGGCGGCATCTTCACCAGCAATTGGGAGTTGTACCGGGCCGAAATCGCACTGGTTGAAGTGTTTGACGAACTGGGCGCCAGCGGCCACCCGACGCGCCTGCGCATGTTTCACGGGCGCGGCGGCACCGTGGGGCGCGGCGGCGGCCCCAGCTACCAGGCCATCCTGGCGCAACCGCCGGGCACGGTGCGCGGGCAAATTCGCCTGACCGAGCAAGGCGAAGTCATAGGCTCCAAATACGCCAACCCCGAGATCGGCCGGCGCAACCTGGAAACCCTGGTCGCGGCGACGCTGGAAGCCACGCTACTGCAAGCGACCAAGCCGGCGAGCAAAACATTTTTAGCCGCCGCGCACGAACTATCGACCCACAGCATGGCGGCCTACCGCGCCCTGGTCTATGAAACACCGGGCTTTGCCGACTATTTTTTCAGTGCCACGCCGCTGCGCGAAATCACCGAACTCAATATCGGCTCGCGCCCAGCCTCCCGCAAATCTACGCAGGCAATTGAAGACCTGCGCGCCATCCCCTGGGGCTTTAGCTGGGGCCAATGCCGCCTGACGCTGCCCGGCTGGTTCGGCTTTGGCTCGGCGGTGCATGCCTTTATCCATGGTGCAGACGGCGAGCACAGCGCCGTCCAAGCCAAAGAGCGCACCGCCTTGCTGCAAAAAATGCAGCGCCAATGGCCGTTTTTTCAGACCCTGCTCTCCAATATGGACATGGTCATCGCCAAGAGCGATATGGCCCTGGCCGCACGCTACAGCGAGCTGGTGGCCGATACCCGCCTGCGCCGCAAAATTTTTGGCGCTATCGAGCAAGAATGGCATCGCACCGCCGACGCCCTGAGCCTGATCACCGGCCACAAACAACGCCTGGCCACCAACCCCAGCCTGCAACGCTCCATCCACCACCGCTTCCCCTACATCGACCCCTTGCACCACCTGCAAGTCGAGCTGGTACGCCGCTACCGCGCCGGGCAGAGCGACGAGCGCGTGCAGCGCGGTATCCACATCTCTATCAACGGTATCGCTGCGGGATTGCGCAATACCGGCTAAATCGCAGACGGCATATTCGTTGCGGTTTCCGCCCAGCGGCCCGTCCCGACGGCATGGATAGAACCACCTTCGCGGCAATTGGGACGTGGGAGCGCATGACCATGGGAAGCGCGAAACCAGGTCGAGCATCGCGCTCTGATACCCCCGATAAAATCCGCGCATGACAAACCAACTCGATAAAAAAGCCCAGGCCTGGTCGGCGCTGTTTTCTGAACCGATGAGCGAGTTGGTCAAGCGCTACACCTCTAGCGTATTTTTTGATAAACGGCTGTGGCAAGTCGATATCCGGGGCAGCCTGGCGCATGCCGACATGCTGGCGGCGCAGGGCATCATCAGTGCGCAAGACCTGGCCGATATCGAGCGTGGCATGGCGCAGATCGTGGCGGATATCGAGGCCGGCACCTTTGAATGGAAGCTGGACCTGGAAGATGTGCACCTGAACATCGAGGCGCGGCTCACGCAATTGGTAGGCGATGCCGGTAAGCGCATGCACACCGGGCGCAGCCGCAATGACCAGGTGGCCACCGACGTGCGCCTGTGGTTGCGCGGCGAGCTGGACTTGATAGCCGACTTGCTGGCCGCCCTGCAAAAAGCCCTGCTAGACGTCGCGGAGCAGCACACGCAAACCATCTTGCCCGGATTTACCCATTTGCAAGTAGCCCAGCCGGTGAGCTTTGCGCACCATTTGCTGGCCTATGTGGAAATGTTTTCCCGCGACGCCGAGCGCATGCGCGAAGTGCGCGCCCGCACCAACCGCCTGCCCTTGGGCAGCGCGGCGCTCGCGGGCACCAGCTACCCACTAGACCGCGAGCGCGTGGCGCGCAGCCTGGGCATGGTGGACGCACAAGGCGTGCCCCAGCTCTGCCGCAACAGCCTGGACGCCGTCAGCGACCGTGACTTTGCCATGGAGTTTGCCGCGGCCGCCAGTATTTGCATGGTGCACATCAGCCGCCTGAGCGAAGAGCTGGTGCTGTGGATGAGCCAAAACTTTGGCTTTATCCGGCTGGCCGACCGCTTTACCACCGGCAGCTCCATCATGCCGCAGAAGAAAAACCCGGACGTGCCCGAACTGGCGCGCGGCAAAACCGGGCGCGTGGTCGGCCACCTGATGGGTTTGTTGACCCTGATGAAAGGCCAGCCCCTGGCCTATAACAAAGACAACCAGGAAGACAAAGAGCCGCTGTTTGACACCGTGAACACGCTGACCGATACGCTGCGCATCTTTGCGGAAATGATAGGCGGCCAACCTGACCCGCAAACCAGCAAACTGTCCGGCGGCCTGACCGTGAACCCAGAGGCCATGCGCAGCGCAGCGGCACGTGGCTACGCCACTGCCACCGACCTGGCCGACTACCTGGTCAAAAAAGGCCTGGCCTTTAGAGACGCGCACGAAGTGGTAGCCCATGCCGTCAAAAGCGCGCAGGTGGCGGGCAAAGACTTGTCCGAACTACCGCTGGCCACACTACAAGCTTTCCATGCAGCCATAGAGGCTGATGTGTTTGACTGTCTGAGCCTGCAAGGCTCCTTAGACGCTCGCAACACCATCGGCGGCACGGCGCCTGAGCGGGTGGCGCAAGAAATTAGCCTGCACCGCCTGCGTCTGGGCTGAGACTGCTCAGACAAGCGCCATGCCAGCTCCCACCCAGCCCTATAGGAAAGCCCGATGACAACCCAACAACTGGTTTTGAGCATGGTGCTAGCCACCATGGTGTTTTCGGTGGCGCTGGAGTTACGGATGGACGATTTTTTGCGCGTGGCGCGTAGCCCCAAGGCGGTGATCGTCGGTTTGATCCCCCAGTTCATTTTGCTGCCCGTAGCCACCTGGGCTGCCACGCTGGTGCTGGACTTGCCGCCCAATGTGGAGGCCGCCATGATTTTGGTGGCCGCCTGCCCGGGGGGCAGCCTGAGCAATGTGGTAACGCATTTTGGGCGCGGCAATACGGCGCTGTCGGTCAGTATCTCTGCGGTGGCCAGCCTGATTGCGCTGTTTGCCACGCCGTTTAACTTTAGCTGGATGGTGGCCTCCAATCCGGCCACCGCGGGTTGGCTGCAAACCCTGAATATCGACCCCACGGATATTTGGATCAGCCTGTTTGCCTTGCTGGCGCTGCCCCTGGCGCTGGGCTTGACGCTGACGCGCCATCTGCCCGCCCTCAGCGCCCGCATACGCAAACCCTTGGGTAATTTTTCGCTGATCGCGCTCTTGGCCTTGATCGTGCTGGGCCTCATTAAAGAGCGGCAACTGCTGACGCTGGGACTCTTGCCCACGCTTGGCCTGGTAGTGGCCCACAACGCATGCGGCCTGCTCATCGGCTGGCTGACCAGCGGCGCCATGGGCTTGGCCACGGCAGACCGGCGCGCCGTCACCATAGAAGGCGGTATGCAAAACGCCGGGCTGGCTTTAGGCATTATTGCGGTGCAATTCAACGCCGATCTGGGCATGGTCATCATCGCCAGCTTGTGGGGCATCTGGCATATCGTCAGTGGTATGTCACTCGCACTGTATTGGCGGCGCGCAGATCGCATGGCAATGCAAGGAAACGAACATGCTTGACTTACTTATTCGTGGCGCCACCGTGGTCGATGGCAGCGGCGGTGAGCCCTTTGCAGCCGATGTGGGCATCAAGGACGGGCGCATCGCGCAGGTGGGCCGCATCAGCAGCGCGGCGCGCGAAACCCTGAGCGCGCACGGCGCTTGGCTGACACCGGGCTTTGTAGACATCCACACCCATTACGACGGGCAAGCTACCTGGGACGAAACCTTTAGCCCCAGCATCCACCATGGGGTGACGACGGTGTTGATGGGCAATTGCGGCGTGGGCTTTGCGCCGCTGCGCCCGGGCAGCGAAGATAGGCTGATCAAACTCATGGAAGGCGTGGAAGACATTCCGGGGGTGGCCTTACGCGAAGGCGTGCGCTTTTCCTGGGAGAGTTTTAGCCAGTACATGGACGCGCTGGACGCTACGCCGCACAGCCTGGATTTTTTGACCATGGTGCCGCACGACCCGCTACGCATGCTGGTGATGGGCGCACGCGCCGAAGCGCGCGAAGCCGCAACGGATGCCGACGTAGCCGCCATGCGCGCGCATTTGCGCAGCGCTTTGCAAGCCGGTGCCGCCGGCTTTTCGACCGGCCGCTCGGACAACCACCGCACCGCCGAAGGTCTTGACACACCGGCATCCATCGCCAGCAGCGCGGAGTTACGCGGGTTGGGCCAAGCCTTCGAAGGGCTCAGCCATGGCGTGGTGCAAGTGGTCAGCGACTTTGACCTGATGCAAGGCCCCCAAGGCTTTGATGCCGAGTTTGATTTGGTGGCGCAACTGGCCCAGGCCAGCGGGCGCCCCCTGTCCATGACCTGGCTGCAACGCGACCCTGGCGGTGAGCAGTACCTGCAAATTCAGCAACGCGTAGAGGCCGCCGTAGCCCAAGGCCTGCCGCTGTACCTGCAAACGGCTGCGCGCGGCATCGGGGTGATTAACGGGTTGGACGCCAGTTTCCATCCGTTTATGGGTTTCCCTGGCTACAAAGAAGTGGCCGCCCTGCCCTTGGCGGAGCGCGCCAAAGCCTTACGCGAACCAGCCCGCAAAGCGCGCATCCTGTGCGAAAAGTCCGAACGCCTGGCCGGCGACGGCACGCCCATACCGCCGCTGGTGGATTTGCTACTCGCGCGCATCGAACTGATCGCCGGGCGCATGTTTGCGTTGGATGCACGCTTGGACTATGAGCCCGATGTGATGCAAAGCTTTTTGGTGCGCGCCAAGCAGCGCGGCAGCACGGCGCTGGAGGCGATGTACGACTACCTGTGCGAAGGTGATGGTGCGCAGCTGATTTACTTCCCCATCTTCAATTACAACCAGGGTTCGCTGGATGCGGTGCACACCATGCTGCAACACCCGCGCGCCCTGTTCGGACTAGGCGACGCCGGTGCGCATGTGGGCACGATTTGCGACGCCAGTTTTTCCACCTTCATGCTCAGCCACTGGGTGCTGGGCCGCGCCAAAGAACGCCTGCCCCTGGAACGCGTCGTGGAGATGATGACCAGTCGCAACGCCCGCTACCTGGGCCTAAATGACCGGGGCCTGATACAGCCCGGCCTGCGCGCCGACTTCAACCTGATTGATCCGGCCCGCCTAAGCGTAGGCATGCCCCAACTGGTGCGCGACCTGCCTGCGGGTGGCAAGCGGTTTTTGCAAAAGGCGGAGGGCTATATCGGGACTTGGGTGGCAGGACAGGCGGTGATTCAGGCAGGGGAGATTAGCGGAGCTAGGCCGGGGCGTTTGGTACGGATGGGGCAGCGCTAAGGGGTGAGCGACCGCTAATTGGAGCCTGCGAGACCAAAAAAAAACGCTCCGAAGAGCGGTTTTTTTGCACTTTGCTATTACTTAAGGATTAATTACGCAGTACCTTATTGGCTGTGTACGCAAAAAGCCTGACGTTACTGTCGGTATAGGTACGCGTTCCCAACTCCCGGTACAAATACGCTTTGGTCGTGGTGGACCCCGTCGCGGCAATACAGGCGCTATTGAGTTGGTCGCTTCCGTAGTACGGACTGTCAATCGCGCTGCCAGGCAAACTGATGGTGGACCGGCCCACATTCACACCCGTGGTACTGATTAAAGAACTGCCAGAACAGGTCGTAGTCCCCGTCGGCTTGGCAAAGCCAGAATTCCACCAATAAAAATTGGTTCCAGGAATTGCGTTGAGTTCAGTGGCAGTGGCATTATCCGAGGTCCACAGACTACTGACCTTTGAGCCGGTAACGTTGGCAATACCCGTACCCGTCTCTGCCCTTAGCACTTCTGAATACACCATGATGCGGTCGGCGCCCCAGGCATCGGCCGACGTGGTCCAATTGGCAGTCATCGTGCTTTGAGTTGCAGTCACGGTTGATGTGGCATCCGCGAAACTAAGGTAACGCTTGAGGGTTGCCGAATCGAACTTGGATACACGCTTTGCGTCAAAGTACACCTTGGCCATTTCCGCCGGCGGCAGTTCACCGAGGTAGCGACTGACAACGACTGCACGCAGTTTGCCGTCCGTATCAAATACTTCGAAAGTGATATTGGGGTTGTTGTCAAAAGTCTTGGCCAACGCAGGCGAAGGCGTTGAGTCCCGCGCATAACGCGGTCCGGTGTTCCACGCAACATTGCGCCCTGCAATCGTGGCGTCGTTCGCTACGCCCGTGAGTACGTTTGTTCTTTGGCCCAAGGCTTGCGTTTCCACAACGTAGGTATTGCTGCTTTGATTGGTTTCCCAGACGGTGGGGTTAGTCGTATCGGTCAGGTTCGTGCTGGTTCCCGCCCGATTTCCAAAGTTATGGGTACAGATATTGCTGACGGTGGCACTGTTATGACTAAAGGAAACGGCTTGACCTGCGCCAAAGTTGCCCGCAGCGGCAGTCGTAGCCGTGTTGATAGCCGTGCGCCCTCCATCCGTAACGATGGAGTCGATAGCCATATAGTCTTGCATCGCCGAAGCATCGGCTCTTTTGAGCAAAATCCCATTAGGGTGAAAGCCCTGCCATTGTGTCCCCACCATGGCGCCAGGACCTTTAACGACTATACAGCCCACCGCTTTGCTACCCGCAGGAACACTGCCAGCCAAGGTGACGAATTTACCTGCAGGACTTTCCTTAAAGCCCGATGAAGAGGTCATATCTAGGGCCGCATTGGTCACCCCACCCGTGCTATCAATGAAGGCTCGGGGATCAACGCTTAAACGTAAACCCGAATCTACACGGCTGATATTGGTATTGTTGTAAGCCAGGGTTGACACATCATCGAAATAGGTCAAGGCCGCTTCTGAGGAAAAGCTGAAAGCCCGCTTATTGCCGACCAGCAACCAGGAGCCATCAGCTTGCTTCTCAATGGTTTCAGGGCGCGTATAACCCGCACCTAAAGAGTCTTTGAAGTTGAAGTTCACAGAGATTCGTTCACGGACACCGTTGCTAGCTTCCTTCACTCGCAGACGCACCACGGGGGCAGAAAACGTCGCGTTGTCCATACTGCTTGAATTGAGCGCAGTGGCCCAACGGTTCATAAACGGAGTGCCGTTGTGCAAATAGTCCCCTGCGGCAATGCCTGTGCAATCCGGGTGCAGGGTGGCGCCGGCGGTGGTTTTATTGCTCAAGCGCAGCGTCGAGGCCACCTTAAAGCATTTTTGAAACTTGGCGGCCAGGGCATCAAACCCCGTTGTGGTGGTGTTATCCGAGGGAAGCTGGCTGGTCGTCGTGCCGATTTTGGGAACGCTCACACTGCTGGTCGCTGTTGCATCCTCTGTCACTACGGCCATCTTGTTAGATATGTTGACGCCGCTAGTTCGCACAGTCACCCCAATATGGTCGAGCAACAAGTCTGCCCCGGTGCGGTTAGCTACGAACGTGCTGTCGGTCGCTGGATCGAAGGTGCTCGGGATGTTGAGCGCGCTAGAAAGGGGCTGAATGACCGCCTTGACCTTGGCGGTAGCGCTGGTGACTTCGGAAGGCAAAATCGCAGCAAGTTGCTCCTTCGTCATGGCCGAGGGAATAGTCGTGGGCGATGCCAAGGCCGCAACCGCGGTGGTCAAGGGCGTCACGTTAGCCCAGCCGCCCTCGGATTTGGAGGTCACTATGGTGTAGTGACTTATTTGAGAGTCGCCCAGACTGACAGAAGCGGTTATCAAAAACGGGGGCGTCGCCGCAGCAATGTCTGCCTTTGGAAAAGTATATTTTCCGTCTGCGTCTGCAGTGGTCGTAAAACTCAGTCCCTTGGAGTCCACCAGGGTAACGGTTGCACCGCTTAGCGGCGCACCAATCGCAGTTACACCGGATAGTGTGGGATCCGGTATGGAGCCAACACCGCCGCCACCGCCGCCACTCCCTCCTGTCTGCGGCGTGCTAGTGCCCCCACCACAAGCCACGATACCTACCGCAACTGCCACCGCCGCCAGAGACGGGAGAATCCATTTTTTTGCCATGTGTCGCTCCAAGTCGTTCAAAAGTGTGTATCTATCGGATCTGCGACGCCCATAAGCACGTCCAGCCACTAGGGGCTTTGCCCCGCAATAAACACTTGAAATATTAAAAATTGTTGACCGACAAAAAGTCTATCTCATTCACTTCACAGAAAAATGACTTGAATGCCGGGGGTTTACCCTTGAGTAATCCTATTGATATGGGATTATTTCGCATATCGCCCTGGCGGCATTTTTTTGCTGCAAATCGCCCTCTCTCTTCGTTTAACCATTTGTCACAATTGAGCGACATCACGGGATTGGGGCGGTGATAGGGTCACCAAACTTTTTTGCCTCGGGTGTGGGGCTACTGTCGCCCTGTCCGCGCTCTGAAAACCACTTCTATCCCCTCGTTTCCATGACCACTTTGCACGACTGCCGCCAGCTCGACGCGGCCGACCCCTTGCGCCCTTTGCGTGCGCATTTCAGTATTCCGCCCGACACGATTTATCTGGACGGCAATTCGCTCGGGGTGCTTCCAGTGGCCGCAGCCGCCCGGGCGGCGCAAGTGGTGCAGCAGGAGTGGGGCCAGGGCTTGATTCGGTCTTGGAACGCGGCGGGTTGGTTTGATTTGCCGCAGCGCCTGGGCGCCCAAATCGCCGACCTGATCGGTGCCGGGGCTGACGAGGTAGTGGCGGCGGACACCACCTCGGTGAATTTGTTCAAGGTGCTGGCAACTGCCATCCGCATTGCGCAGCATGCGGACCCGGCGCGGCGCGTCATCGTCAGCGAACGCAACAACTTCCCGACCGATTTGTACATTGCCCAGGGCCTGTGCCAAAGCCATGGTTGCAGCTTGCAATTGGTGGAGGCCGGTGGTGTGCTTGACGCCTTGGGTCCGCAGGTGGCAGTGCTGATGCTCACGCATGTGAATTACCGCAGCGGTGCCATGTTCGACATGCCTGCGGTTACTGCTGCGGCGCATGGCGCGGGTGCACTGGTGGTGTGGGACCTGGCGCACAGCGCCGGTGCGGTACCAGTGGACTTGCGCGCTGCCGATGCCGACTTTGCCGTGGGCTGCGGCTACAAATACCTCAACGGTGGCCCCGGCGCGCCAGCGTTTTTATGGGTTCATCCGCGCCATAGTGCGCGCACCGACCTGCCGTTTATGCAACCCCTGTCCGGCTGGTGGGGCCATGCCGCGCCCTTTGCGTTTGACAGCAGCTACCGCAGTGCGCCGGGCATCGACCAGTTTTTATGCGGTACGCAGCCCATCGTCAGCCTGTCTTTGCTGCAATGCGGGCTCGATGTGTTTGCAGCCGCCAAAGCTTTGGGCGGCATGAACGCCCTGCGACGCAAGTCGCTAGCGCTGACCGATCTGTTTATCGCCTTGGTAGAAGCCCGTTGCGCAGAGTTTGGCTTGGGCCTGGCCACGCCGCGCGACCATGCGCAGCGCGGCTCGCACGTGAGTTGGACGCTGGACGCCGAGGCCGACAGCGCTGCCGCCTATGCGCTAGTACAAGCCCTGATTGCGCGCGGCGTGATTGGTGACTTTCGCGCCGGTGATGGCAAGGCGCAAGCGGACATCATGCGCTTTGGCTTTACGCCTTTGTACATCGGATTTGAAGACGTATGGCATGCCGTGGAGCAGCTGCGCGACGTGCTAAGCACTGGCGCGTGGCGTGCGCCGCAATTTTTACAAAAAAGCGCTGTGACTTGAGGCACTGCGGGCGCTCGGGACGCCCTGCCACATCACACGCCCCGGTAGAGCCAGGGCATATCTAAAAGACGCGCACCCAGTAGCCGCATAGCGGTATCCCGGCCCCAGGCGGTCACACCCGTGGCATGGAATATTTCGCCATTACGCTGGGCTCTGGCCTGCACGCGCGCATTGCGCTTCCAACGCAGCGCAGCGAACTGCAGCAAGGCTTTGGCATCGTCCGCCGGGCCTTGGCGCAGGCAGCGCGCTAGCACAGCGGCGTCCTCAATCGCCATGCCCGCGCCCTGGGCCAGATAGGGCAGCATGGGGTGGGCGGCATCGCCCAGCAACGCGATGCGGCCAAAAGCCATATCTTGGGGGCCGCGCAGATGCGGCAAATCATTCAAGGGCCAGAGGCGCCATGGGGCCATAGCGCCAACCAAATCTTGCAAACTGTCGCAGGCCTCGGAAAGGCGCGCAGCCAGGTCACTGCGTAGTGCGGTTTGCTCCCAGGCCTGCGGTTCATCAGGCGACTGGCCCTCGACAATGACCACCAGGTTAAGCCACTCGCCACTGTGTACCGGGTATTGCACCGCGTGCATGGCCGGGCCCAGCCACACGGTAATGCAGTCGCTGCGCAAGGCCTGGGGCAAATCAGCCTGCTTGGCCATGGCGCGGTAGGCCAGATGGCCGCTGAAAACAGGCTGCACGTCCTGGCGCAAAAAGTCGCGCACATGGCTCCATAAGCCATCGGCAGCAATCAACACATTGGCGCGGCGCTTGCGGTCGTCATCGGTCGTCAGCTCCACCGCGCTGGCGTCCTGGCTGACGCGTTGCGCCGCACGCCCTAGGTGTATCTCGGCCAAGCCCTGGGCCAACACGGCGCGGTACAGCAAAGTGTGCAGGTCGATGCGCGCAATCGTGGCGTAGCGGGCACCGTAGCGCTGCAGCGCCCGCGCACCTAAGGGCAGACTGCCGAGCAATACGCCGCTATGGGCGCTGCGCACCTCCAGCCGCTGCGGAAAACAGGCCACCGCATCCAGCGCCGCGCCCAGTCCCCAGCCCTCTAAGAGACGCATCGCGTTAGGCCCCAGTTGCACCCCGGCGCCGACTTCGGAGAGCACCCGCTTTTGTTCAAACAGCTGCGTCGCCATGCCCAGATGGCCGCAAGCCAAGGCTGTGGCCAAGCCGCCTATGCCGCCACCGGCGAGCAGTATTTTTCTTTCCATACCGCGATTGTGGCCTAGCGCCTGAACTACCTGTCCAGGCCGGTAAGCCGCTTGGCTTGTCACAAAGTGAATTGGAAAGCGTCAATCAAGGCGCCGGGAGCGCGCATACCACCCGGCGAGCGTTTGGAATAGGTGCCGACCTCGGGGCTGATTTCGGCTTGACTACCCAGCGCCATCAATTGCGGTCCCAGGGCGTTGTAAAGGCTTTCATCCCAGCGCAAGTTGTTGATAGGCCCCATGATCTCACCGCCCTGCACCCAAAAGCAGGCGTAGCGGGTCATGCCGGTAACACGCGCCGATACCGGATCGCTCCAGTTCAAATAATGCAAATTCGAAAGGTACAGTCCGCTACCCAGGGCGCTCAAAACATCCTGGTCGGCCAAGCTTCCCACTGCTACATCTAGGGCGCGCGGTGATTCGTGGCCTGAGGCACCGTTAGCTTGCAATCCGTATTCCTTAGCACTGCGCGAACTCACCAGCAGATTGCTCAAAGTGCCGGCCTCGATCAAGCCTAAACACTGGGGCGCAACTTCACCCAAATCATTAAAGCGCGGCGTCAAGCCCATGCCGAAGTTTTCAGACACCGAAAGCAGGGGCGAGAGCTGCAGTTCTTTTTCCATCAGCTTTTTGAAAGGACTGCGGCCCTGCTTCCAGGCCGCTGCAGACAAAGCACCCCAGGACATCATGCCCAGCAAATCGGCAAAGGCCGCCGGCGCAAAATAGCTGCGGTAAGCGCCCGGCTGGACCGATTGCATAGGACGCTTAAGCAAGTGCAGAGAGGCCTTGCTACGCTCCAGGTTGGCCGCCCAGTCAGGGGCATTCCAGGTGGACGCGGCATAAACGCCTTTGACGGCCTGTGGTCCGTTGTAAAGCGAATAATCAAAAAAGTAATTTTCGGTTTCAAACCAATGGTTTTGCCCCTTTGAATTACGGTTGGCGCTAATGACCACGCCACCGGCATAAAACCCTACCAAATCACAGCCACCGGCGGGCTCCACGATCGCCGGTATCAGTGCTTCAGGCGCAAGGAGCTGTCCCCGAAACACCTCGCGGCTGCTGCCATGGTTTTGCACTGGGACCTGAAAGGGATCTGGCGGCAATACCGCAGCGTCGAGGCGGCAGCGTTCGAGGACAGCGTCGATGCTGCGGCAATCCGTATCGACCTGGCCGCTCAAATTCATGCCATGGTCAATGGTACGACCGCCGCCTTGGTACCTTATCTGCAATACGCGTTGCGTCACGTCGGTGTTTTGCCTGACCCGGTTGTTGTTCAAACGCAGGTACAGGGTTTCCTCTGCGTCCAAGTTGACGTTGATGTCCTCCCCCACCTGCAGCCGCGAAAAGAGGCGTTCGCATACGGCGTCCAAGAGTCGGTCGGTTTGTTCGGAGAAGTCCCGCGCGCTCATGCCTGGCCTCCAAACACTTCCACGCCACGGAACAAGCACGGGGGCGACGCGTGTCCCACCCGTATCACCTGGCTGGGTTCACCCTTGCCGCAATAAGGCGTGCCGTGGACCTCATCATCGCGGCCTACCCCTGCCAGGCGGTTCCAAAAATCGATGCTGACACCCCGGTAATTGGGGTTGCGCACCACGGCGCCTAAGCGCCCATGCGCGATCAATTGGCCATACTCGCATCCAAACTGAAATTTATTGCGGTAATCATCAATCGACCAAGACCGGTTGGTATGCATCAATATGCCGTGCTGCACTTGGCCGATTAACTCCTCCAAAGTGCTATCGCCTGGCTCCAGATTGATATTGGCCATGCGGTCAATGGGGGCACGGTTCCACGAGGCCGATCGGGAATTCGCTACGCCCTCAATACCCGAGCGCTGTTGCGACTCCAGCGAGCCCAGGCCGCGCATTAGTATTCCGCCTTCAATCAACATTTGTTTGCTTGCCGGGTTGCCACTATCGTCAAACGCGTAGCTGGCAAATTCATGGGCGCGGGTCGGGTCAAAGGAGATATTCATCAGTTCCGATCCATAACGCAAACGCCCGAAATCCTCGGCTTTCACAAAGCTCCAACCAGCGTAATTGCGCTCGTCACCCAAAATACGATCCAATTCCAGGGGATGCCCGATGGATTCATGAATTTGCAGCATCATCTGGTCGGGCATCAACACCAGGTCCATGACGCCGCTGGGGCAGTTAGGCGCTTCAAGCAATTGCAATGCTTCGCTTGCTATGCGTCTGGCTTGCGATGCCAAGGCTTCGGTTTCAAAAACCTCAGCGCCAGCCTGACCGGTACGTGACCAAGTCCGGGTTTGTGATTCGCTGCCTTGCGCCGCTGTCGCTGACAGGTTGAGCGATACCATGTCAAAGCGCTGATCAATGGCGGCGCCCGTGCTGCTGAAGAACGCAATGTGGGTCTGGATCAACATCGCATGGGCCATTCTGCTGACCAGACGTGGGTCACTTTTCATCGCAGCGCTAGCGGCCAGCAGGCATTGGGTAATGGCCTGCGTGCTGTCGATATCCAGGCCTTGCACCCTCGGGCTTCTAAAACTGCCTTGCGATGGTGGCCTCTGGGCTGCTTGAAAAGCATGTGCTTTTCGAGCACTCCCGGCCCGCGTGGTAGCTAAGGCCCGTCCCAGAGCGAGTTGCAACCCTTCTTCGGAAGTATCGGAGGTGGCGGCATAGCCGAAGTGACCGTCGACCAGGACTTCGCACATAACGCCCATATCCTCACTGGTGGCATTGGCCTGGGGAGCGTCGTCGCGCACCATGCGGTGGGTAGTCACCTCGTGGCTGAACCGGAGCCCGGCCCATTGGACATCAGCAGGTAAGGACGCAAAAGCGGTCCGCGCGATAGAAGAAAATTCTGTCATGGTAAAACCGGGTTAGATCGTAGCGACATAGTTCGCTAGTGAAGATACATAAATGATGGCGGCCTGATCATTATCGGAACAGCCCGTTTTGAACGAATATTTTGCCCTTTTACGTCACCAAGGATACAACTATGCGCATGCAATGGCCTCTTACCCTCATGTTGACCGTTTGCAGCCAAAGTTTGCTGGCGCAGTCCGCCAAAGGGGGATTGCCCCTGTGGGAAATTGGCGCCGTTGGCCTAACGGCAGCACAGTCGGCCTACCCAGGGTCTTCCGAAACCGTGAGTATTGCGCTGGCAGTGCCCTATGTGATTTACCGTGGCGAGTATTTCCGGCTTGACCGTGACAGCGCTGGATTTCGGGCCATTCATCGGCCTGACTTTGAATTGGACATTGGCTTTTCAGGATCGCTCGGTTCGCGGGCGAGCGACACCGTGGCGCGCCAAGGCATGGACGACCTGGGAACCTTGATCGAATTTGGGCCGCGCATGCGCTGGAACCTCAGCGCTACCGGCGCACCGGGGCAGTGGCGCTTCGAACTGCCCTTGCGCGGCGTATTCGACCTGAGCAACAGCGCTGCTTACCGGGGCATGGTGCTGGAGCCCGAATTGAAATACAGCTACCGCGCCAAAGAGGGTTGGACCTGGGGTAGCAGCATCAGTGCCATCAGCGCCGACCAGTCTATGCAATCGCTGCTCTACCGTGTGACTGCGTCAGAGGCCACCGCCAGCCGCGCGGCCTACCAAGCCCAGGCCGGTCTCATGGCGCTGCGCCTGAGTGGTTCCTGGTCATACCCTCTGTCCTCAGACGCCAGGCTGCTGGTATTTGGCCGTGTAGACAGCGTCCAAGGTGCAGCCAACCAGGCCAGCCCCTTAGTACGCCAAAACGCCAGCACGAGCCTGGGCATAGTACTGGTCTACACCTGGAAACAGTCCGAGGCGCGCGCGCCGGATTGATGAAAAGACTACTGGCGGGTATACACCATCAGCGCGAGCCTGGTGGCGCAATAGGGTTTGACGATGAATGATCAGGGACAGATCAACTTGATCTTGGGAAAATACGTTTTGTAGCGCCCAGCATTGCGCGTGAGCAGTTGGTAACCTTCGACCTGGGCATGGGCGCCAATAAAGAAGTCGGGCAATACGCCGGTTTTGGTGCCGCCGCGGTGCCGATATTCGCGAAAAGCTAGGCCTGCCGAACGGGCGGCCGGGCGCGACAGGTCGAGCATCTGAATGCCCAAGGTGCCCAGAAACTCGTCCAGGTGCGCAGGCTCGGACGGGTGCCCGGCTAATTCGGCATACACCACCATGTTGATGGCCAATTGGCCCGCCTTGGCACTGTGCAAATGCTTGAGAGACCAGGGCATCCAAATCGAATCGGCCTTGTAGACATCCAGCAGCACATTGGTGTCCACCAAGATCATGGCTTATTCCAGTCTTCACCCCGCGTGATGGCCATCCACTCATCGGTGCTGGGTCCGCCCTTGGCGATGCCAATGAACTGACGGATTGGATCATCAGGGACCAGAAACGACAGATCCGGTTCAGGCGCTTCCTTGCCATCTGCCGGCGCTTGCGCTGCAACCATGTATTGGGCCAGCGCCTCTTGCACGACTTGCGATTTGCTCAGTTTGCGGACAGCGCAAAACTGCTTCAAATCGCGCTCCATGGTTTCAGATAGGCGAACAGACAACATGACGGCTCCTTGTCATACAAACTTAAATATTTGTATGACGTAAAGTATGACATAAAAATAAGTTGCGTCATACAAACCAATGCCAATCACGTCGCTGCCCAGGGGCAATTCCACGTTTTTCAATTCACAAAAATTTGGCAATTCCATACGCCGACTTCTCAAAATCCGCACCGCAATCGCATGCGACCTATCAGCTCGAAGTGTCGTCCTGACCTTGCACAAGGCTAGTTAAATCCGCCGGACGGTTGCCCAGCAAGTAGCGCGCACCGCTGCCAAAACGCCGGATTGTGTCTTCGGGGTTATACAGGGAGCAAGCTGAAAGGGATAGGCAACCGCAGCCTATACAGCCGGTTAAGCGGTCGCGTAAGGCAGTCAGATCAGCGATACGTTGATCCAACTGATCCCGCCAGCCAGCAGATATTTTTCCCCAATCAGCCTTAGTCGGCGTTCTTTGTTCTGGTAGGGCATTGAGCGCCCTCTGGATCTCATCCAGGCTGATCCCTGCAGACTGCGCGGCTTTGATAAACGCAACCCTTCGCAATTGATCTGCCTGAAATCGCCTTTGTCCACCGGCATTACGCTCGCTGCGGATTAAGCCTTTCTCTTCATAAAACCGCAATGCGCTGCTAGCGATACCCGCCCTGGCCGCGAATTCGCCTATCGTTGTTGTTTTCATGATGCCGCTCCTGATAGATGCATTTTGAGATGCTCGGCTATTGACTTAAAGTTTACTTGAGGTTTTAGCATGGCGCTTTGATGAACAACAGAGCAGGACAATGAAACCAATAATCTCACCGACACATACGCCCGCAGGCACACCAACATTAATCCCGATTACATCGACGACCTTGCTAGTCTTGCTCGACCGCTGTCAAACAATCGACTTAGGCTGCAAAGGCACGACCAATCATTGTCCAATGGTCTTAACAGCCGCCTGCTCGCTGGGTGCTGATGCATCCGTGTTGCACGCCCTGTACCAAAACTGGGTAGAACACTATGCTCTTCCTTTGTCGGGTGCAGACGCTACCATCCGTTTTCAGGACATAGGCGTTTTTCAGGGACAAACGCATCACTTTGCGAGCATACGTGCAGCCATCCTGAAAGAGATGCAAAACGGCGCCAACGCTGAAGTGGCTCGTAAGCTACTGCGGGCCTTCCCACCAACGCCGCTCACACTCGCTTTTCACGCCATCATACGGCTTGCCTATGCCTTGAGGACGGATCACGCCGGCGAGATTGCTTCCGGGCTGGCAGCGTTGATATGCGGATATTTACCAACCGGGATAGACACCACCAGCTTGGCATACTGCAGTTCGCCTGCTGAAGGCTTTCGCGGTATTTCCTCAGTCCTCAATGGGCGGATTTTTAAAGGAAGAATGATTACCGAAAAAATCAGCGGCGTACTCAGTGATCCATTGTTCCTGAATCACTGCCCTCAGTTGATAGAGCCGGAAAGTCAGTTATCGGCGCTGCGTGCGCTAGCCTTGCAGCTGTATGCGCAAACCAGAGATTTTACGGCTTTGCACTTGATCACCGGTTTGCATGCCTGGCGCACCTTGATAATGTTTGAGCCAGCACTGAATCAGCGTGCACTGGCGCAGGAACTCTGGCTCGCCTGCTGTGCCGCCTACGCAAGTATTGGCGCTCCCGCCTTGACAGGCACGCAGCCATTAACCCAATTGGCTCAATCAACAGTATCAGCGCCATATAAACGCGCGCCGATATTGGCCATTTCTGACGTGGAGGCAAGCTGGCAAGTTGTGATTAAAAATTCCCTAGTTAGTCAGAACGATCATCAAATCAAACTCGCCCATGCCTGTTTTGAAGAGTTTCAACTGAATGGGGAAAAAGATTACCTGTCTGTGCTCATGACCAGTGCGCGAGTTGAACGGGCAAATAAATAAACAGCGCTATCAGGCCGCGCACATAAGGCACTGCCTCAAGCTCCTGCGAATTGATGTGTTGTTTCACCTGGTGGTTCGGCACTGACCGTTGCACCTAGTCCCAATCGGGTTCGATACCCATCCCATACTGCCTGCTGAAGGGCTCCCAAGCGGAAGCCTAGTCCCAGCGCGGTGGCGACGGATGCAAACGCGCCATAGCCAGCACATCCTGAAAGCGCCCATCACGCAAGCCATAAGCGCGGAAGATTCCTTCTTGTACAAAGCCAAACTTCCGGTAGAGCGTAATAGCGCGCTCGTTATCGCTAAATACCGTCAGTTCAATACGCATAACTGCAACCCAGCGGTCGGCATAGTCGATGAGTGCCGCCATGAGTGCGCTGCCCACGCCTTTGCCTTGCGCTGGTACGGTAACGGCCATACCTAAACCCATCGCATGGCACCGCCGGATTTGCGGGTTGGCGTGCAAACCTGCGCTGGCAACCACTTCCCCTTGCGCAATGGCCACCAGTTGCACATCGCCATTACCGGGCTTAGCCTCCAGACGCTCACGCCAAGCCGCTTCGCTGGGGTGCGGTAATTGCAACAAGTTGCCGTAAACGGCTTCTTCGCTCATCAGCGCTGTCAATCCGCTTGCATCCTGTGGGGTAGCGCGGCGTATGGAAATTGGGAAATCAGGCATCAACATTCTCCTTGTGGGTTGTTCTCAGACAATAAAAAAGCCCGCTGGGTAAGCGGGCTTCGTGGGGTGGCAAAACTACTTGCCCTTAGTTCACAAAGCCCGCCTTCGCGTGAGGTGGCAGGTCAGCAGCATTTGCAGGGTCGACACAACACCTGCCCGATAGGCAAGAAGTGCGAGGACTAAGTAAATACGCTGTGTGAACATGCGAGACAGTGTGGCTAAAAATGAAAGTCTTGTCAAACGGTTTGGGCGTTGTGTCGGAAATAAATAGGTCGCCCAGCCATTACAAGCATCACTCCACCCTGGCCACCGCGGAAGGTTTAAAGCCCAAGTCAGCCGCCTTGCCCTTGCGCGCACGCGCGGCACGGGCGTTGTTGAGGCTGCGGATTTCCAGCGTTTCTTCGCGGTCTTTACCGCCCCGGCCAATGCCCGAGATGCGCACGCTGCGCGTGTAGGCCGCAGCCCCGGCCAGCGTGTCTTTCCCGTCTAAATCGAGCAGCATCAAACCGCGCCCGCCTTTTTCCATGGTCTTGAGTTCGGACAACTTAAAGGTGAGGATGCGGCCCAGGGTAGAGGCGCAAGCCACATCGGTTGCAGGGGCCACCAAGGCACGTGCGGCGTTTTGCAACGTGGCAGGCGTGGCTGCATGCGCCGGCAGGCTGGCACCGCCAACCAATGACGGCGCGCAAACGCCCTCCCCAACGTTGCAGGTGACGAATGCTTTACCGGCTTTGTTGCGTGAAATCATGTTGTCCACGCTTGCCATAAAGCCATAGCCTGCGCTGCTGGAGATCAACAATTGCGCCGTAGCCGGACCCGCAAAGTAATGCAGGATTTGCGTACCCGCTTCCAACTCAATCAGGCTAGTGAGGGGCTGCCCGTCGCCGCGCCCGCCGGGCAATAAGGCCACTGCCACGGAATACACCCGGCCATTGGAGCCAAAGGCCAGCAAGGTATCGACACTGCGGCATTCAAAGGTGGCATACAAGGCATCGCCGGCCTTGAAGGCAAAGCCCGCAGCCTCGTGGCCATGACTGCCGCGTGCGCGCACCCAGCCTTTGTCGCTGACCACCACCGTCACCGGCTCATCAACGATTTTGATTTCAGCTACGGCTTTTTTCTCGGCCTGTATCAAGGTGCGTCGTGCATCGGCAAAAGTTTTGGCGTCGGACTCGATTTCCCTGACCATCAAGCGGCGTAGGCTGGCCGGGTTGTCCAAAATATCTTCCAGCTTTTTCTGCTCGTCGCGCAGTTCCGCAAGCTCTTGCTCGATCTTGATCGCCTCCAGGCGCGCCAGTTGGCGCAGGCGAATTTCCAGAATGTCTTCGGCCTGGCGCTCGGACAAACGAAAACGTTCCATCAAAGCACTGCGCGGCTCGTCCGACTGGCGGATGATGGCAATCACTTCGTCGATATTGAGCAGCACCAATTGCCGCCCCTCCAAGATGTGGATGCGGTCCAGCACCTTGCCCAGGCGGTGGCGGGAACGCCGCTCCACCGTGGTTTGGCGAAAGGCGATCCACTCGGTCAGCATCTGGCGGAAGGACTTTTGCGTTGGCCGTCCGTCCAGCCCCACCATGGTCAGGTTGATAGGGGCCGAGCTTTCCAAACTGGTGTGCGCCAGCAAGGCGGTTATCAGTTCTTGTTGCTCGATGCGGCTGGTCTTGGGCTCAAACACCAAACGCACCGCCGCTTCTTTGCCCGACTCGTCACGTACCAGGTCCAGCACCGCCAGCATGCTGGCCTTGAGCTGCAGTTGGTCTTGCGACAAGGCTTTTTTACCGGCCTTAATTTTTGGGTTGGTGAGCTCTTCAATCTCTTCGAGCACGCGCTGGCTGCTTACGCCCGGTGGCAATTCGGTCACCACCAATTGCCACTGGCCGCGCGCCATGTCTTCGATCTTCCAACGCGCCCGCACTTTGAGCGAGCCACGCCCGCTGCGGTAGGCATCAGCAATATCGGCGCTGCTGCTGATGATCTGCCCGCCGCCCGGGTAGTCCGGGCCGGGCACCAGCGCCAGCAGTTCCTCGTCGCTGGTCTTGGGGTATTTGATCAAGGCCACGCAGGCATCGGCCACCTCACGCAAATTGTGGCTGGGGATTTCGGTAGCCAAGCCCACCGCGATGCCGCTGGCGCCGTTGAGCAGCGCAAAAGGCAGGCGCGCGGGCAACTGACTGGGCTCTTCGGTAGAGCCGTCGTAATTGGGCACAAAGTCCACCGTGCCCTGGTCGATCTCGTCGAG
Organism: Rhodoferax sp.; assembly: GCA_040400575.1. GTDB lineage: Bacteria > Pseudomonadota > Gammaproteobacteria > Burkholderiales > Burkholderiaceae_C > Allorhodoferax. The sequence goes on along the minus strand of JBBAPX010000003.1, from coordinate 33,015 downwards.
CAACAAGCTGGTGATTTTGGCCAGGCGCGCTTCGGTGTAACGCATGGCCGCTGCGCCATCGCCATCGCGCGAGCCGAAATTACCCTGCCCGTCGATCAGCGGATAACGCTGCGAAAAATCTTGCGCCATGCGCACCAAAGCGTCATACGCAGCCTGATCGCCATGCGGATGAAATCGGCCGAGCACATCACCCACCACGCGCGCACTTTTGACCGGCTTGGCACCCGTGTTGTTATTGGTGCCGCCAAAGCCCAAGCCCATACGCGACATGGAATACAAAATGCGCCGCTGCACCGGCTTTTGTCCATCGCACACATCGGGCAAGGCGCGCCCTTTGACTACCGACAGCGCATATTCCAGATAAGCGCGTTGCGCATAAGTGGCCAAGTTGAGCTGGTCGTCGCTTTCGGGCGCGGCCTGCAGGTCGAGCGTGGTTTGATCGGTCATAGAAATTCTTGCAATGGTTTTACCGTAGTCATGTATTCATCCTGGCAAGCGGTCTACAAATAAAAGTTTGGAAAAAGGCTTTGTAGTTTTTCTTAGTAATCAGTGGTCTGCGTAGGCGGTGGCTTGGGGGCTGACGATTTGTGGTACTCCACCATGAGGAAGCCCCCCATGCCCTCGCCTCTGCCCGATCGAGATATGCGCCACGCAAGCAAACCTCAAATATCAATCTCCACCGAATCCCCGTGCAACTCCATCAACTCGCGCCGCGCCGCCGCCTCGCCCTTGCCCATGAGTTTGGTAATCAAAGACTCCGTCGCCGCAAAATCAATCTCCCCTAAGGCCACAGGCAACAAACGCCGCGTATCCGGATTGAGCGTGGTATCCCACAATTGCTCGGCATTCATCTCGCCCAGCCCCTTAAAGCGGCTGATACTCCAGGCACCTTCACGCACACCTTCTTTGCGCAGCTTGTCCAAAATCGCGCCCATTTCGCCCACGTCCAAGGCATAGGCTTTAGAGGCCGGTTTTTTACCCCGCGCCGGTGCATCCACCCTGAACAAGGGAGGCCGCGCCACATACACATGGCCGGCCTCGATCAGCTTGGGGAAATGCCGGAAAAACAAGGTCAGCAGCAGCACCTGGATATGCGAACCATCTACGTCCGCGTCACTCAGGATGCAGACCTTGCCATAACGCAGACCGCTTAAATCGGGGGTGTCGTTTGGCCCGTGCGGGTCCACGCCGATAGCCACCGAAATATCGTGAATCTCGGTATTGGCAAACAAACGGTCGCGGTCCACTTCCCAGGTGTTGAGCACTTTGCCGCGCAGGGGGAGGATGGCCTGGTTTTCTTTATCACGCCCCATCTTGGCGCTGCCACCGGCCGAGTCGCCCTCGACCAAAAACACTTCGTTATAAGCGAGGTCACGGCTTTCGCAATCGGTCAGTTTGCCTGGCAACACCGCCACGCCCGAGCTTTTGCGCTTCTCCACTTTCTGCCCCGCGCGCTGGCGGGTCTGCGCCGCCTTGATGGCCAGTTCGGCCAATTTTTTGCCGTAGTCCACATGCTGGTTCAGCCATAACTCCAACGCCGGGCGCACATAGCCCGAGACCAAACGTACCGCGTCACGCGAGTTCAGCCGCTCTTTGATCTGCCCCTGGAACTGCGGGTCCAGCACCTTGGCAGACAGCACATAACTGGCGCGTGCAAATACGTCTTCGGGCATGAGCTTGACGCCTTTAGGTAGCAAGGCGTGCATCTCGATAAAGCTTTTGACCGCGTTGAACAAGCCGTCGCGCAAGCCGCTTTCGTGCGTGCCACCAGCGCTGGTGGGGATCAGGTTGACATAGCTCTCACGCACCGGATGGCCGTCTTCGGTAAAGGCCACGCACCAAGCCGCGCCCTCGCCTTCGGCAAAACTATCGCTATTACCGTCGGCAAAACCTTCGCCTTCAAACAGCGGGATCACCGGATCGGCGTTGAGCGACTGCGTCAGGTAGTCGCGCAGCCCACCTTTGTAGAGCCAGGTCTGGGTTTCTTTGGTTTTTTCGTTGAACAGGGTGACCGTCACGCCGGGCATGAGCACCGCTTTGCTGCGCAGCAAGTGGGCCAGGTCGCCCATGGGTAAGGCCGAGGATTCGAAATATTTGCCGTCTGGCCAAACCCGCACCGAGGTGCCGGACTTGCGCTCGCCCTCGGCCAGGGGCCGGATATTGAGCTTTTGGGTGACATCGCCACCCTGGAACACCAGATGCGCCACCGCGCCTTCGCGGTAAGACGTGGCTTCTAGGCGCATGGCCAGGGCGTTGGTCACGCTCACGCCCACGCCGTGCAAGCCACCGGAAAAACTATAGGCGCCGCCTTTGCCCTTATCGAACTTACCACCGGCGTGCAGGCGGGTAAACACCAGTTCGATGACCGGCGCTTTTTCTTCGGGGTGCATGCCAAAGGGAATGCCGCGTCCGTCGTCGTCAATCGTCACCGAGCCGTCGGTGTGCAATATGACTTTGATTTTTTTGCCATGGCCGGCCAGGGCTTCATCGGCGGCGTTGTCCAGCACTTCTTGGATGACATGCAGCGGGTTGTCGGTGCGGGTGTACATACCCGGACGCTGCTTGACGGGCTCCAGGCCTTTGAGGACGCGGATCGAGCCTTCGGAATAGGCATTTGCGGCGGACTTGGCCGTCGCTACAGGAATGGGGGCTTTGGCGGACATGGAGCGGGATTGTAGTGCGAAAGACCGCAATTAACTGTATATAAATCCAGTTAGCCGGGCTTGCGCTATGTCGCCAGCGTACACAGGCGAAGGCGCGGTTCACGCTTTGTACAGATGGAACTCGCTATATTCAAGCCCATGCAAAACCCTTCAGCGCCGCAAGCCGCACTGCCACTGGTGCAAGTCCTGGCCTGTGGCGCAGCCATCTTGGCCCTGACCATGGGCATACGCCACGGCTTTGGTCTGTGGCTGCAACCGATGACACAGGCCAACGACTGGACGCGGCAGATTTACGGACTGGCCATGGCGATTCAAAACCTCTCCTGGGGCTTGGCCGGTGTGTTTATTGGCATGGTGGCCGACCGCTTTGGCGCATTTCGGGTGCTGATTGCCGGAGGCCTGTTGTATGCCATGGGTTTAATCGGCATGGCGCATGCCAACACGCCCTGGCAATTGATGCTGACCACTGGCGCCGCAGTGGGTATCGCCCAGGCGGGGACGACGTATGCGGTGGTCTATGGCGTGATCGGGCGTAACGTACCGGCTGAGCGCCGCTCCTGGGCCATGGGCGTAGCCGCAGCGGCGGGCTCCTTCGGGCAGTTTTTAATGGTACCGATTGAGGGCGGCCTGATTGACAGCCTGGGTTGGCAAAACGCGCTGCTGGCGCTGGCAGGCTTGGCCTTGCTGGTGCTGCCACTGGCCCGGGGTCTGCGCGAGCCCAATTTTGCCGGTGGCGCTGCGCCTGCGCGCGAACAAAGCATTGTGCAAGCGCTGCTTGAGGCCTTCCGTTATCCCAGCTTCCAACTGCTGATGGCTGGCTATTTTGTCTGTGGGTTTCAAGTAGTTTTCATTGGCGTGCACATGCCAAGCTACCTCAAAGACCATGGCTTGAGCCCCCAGGTGGCCAGTTATGCCTTGGCACTGGTTGGCCTGTTTAACGTGTTTGGGACCTATATATCGGGCACCCTGGGCCAGCGTATGCCCAAGCGCTACATCCTGTCTTTTATCTATTTCGCACGTGCCGTGGTGATCGCCGTGTTTATCAGCCTGCCACTTTCGCCCACCAGTGTGTACATTTTCAGCGCCATCATGGGCTTGCTGTGGCTTTCCACCGTACCGGCTACCAATGCCGCTATTGCACAAATCTTCGGCGTGGCGCATTTGTCTATGCTGGGCGGCTTTGTGTTTTTAAGCCATCAAATCGGTTCTTTCTTGGGGGTATGGCTGGGCGGCTACATGTATGACACCACGGGCAGCTATGACTTGGCCTGGTACCTCTCGATTGCCCTGGGTATTTTTGCCGGTTTGGTGAACCTGCCGGTCAAAGAAGAGGCCATTGACCGGGCCCCTGCGCTGAGTGCAGCCCATTGAAAATGGACGAACAGCCCTCGGTATCCGGCCATGCGGGTAGAACTCCCCTGAAACACGTGCTGCTGATGCTGGCGGTGACACTGGGACTGGGCGGGGTGTTTTATTTGTATAGCCATCCGCAACTGGTCATCATGCTTACCGATCAGTTGTGGGCTTGTTTCTAGCTGGACCCGCATACCGCCCCTGAAAGTTTCTGCCTTATGAACATGGCCCTACCCGGCGACTTGCAAGTCGTCGTCATTACCGGCGCGTCCGACGGCATTGGCGCGGAAATGGCGCGCCAGTTGGCCCAGCACCATGGCCCCGCGCTGGGCTTGGTGTTAGCTGCCCGCTCACTACCGGGTCTGGAAAACACGGCAGCCGATTGCCGCGAACTAGGCGCCTACTGCCTGGTCGTGCCGACGGATGTGGCCCAAGAAGACCAGTGCCGGGCGCTGATCGCGCAGGCCGTGGCCTATTTTGGGCATATCGACACGCTAGTAAATAACGCCGGGGTGTCCGCACAAGCCTTGCTCGCCGACGTCCAAGCCGAAGATTTGCATTGGTACCAAAGCCTGATGCAAGTTAATTTGTGGGGTAGCGTGTGGTGTACCCATGCGGCGCTACCTCATCTGCAAGCGCGTAAAGGCCGCATCGTGGCGGTGTCCTCGTTGGCCGGCCTGATCGGCGTGCCAGGTCGCACGGCCTACAGCGCGACCAAATTTGCCATGACCGGGTTTTTCGAGGCCTTGCGCGCCGAGCTGATGAACGCCGGTGTCAGCGTCACGATTGCGTTTCCCGGCGTGGTGCTGACCCAGATCCGCCACCACGGCCTCAACGCCAAGGGCCATACGGCAGGCAGCAGCGGCCTGCGTGAGGACAACGGAATGAGCGTAGCCCAGTGCGTGCGCTTCATCATCGCCGGCATGCAGGCACGCCAGCGCGAAGTGGTCATGACCGGCGCAGGGAAAATCGGGCGCTTTATAAAATTGATTGCGCCGGGGATCGTCGAGCGCATGGCGATGAATGCGCTCAAAGACGAGGTCAAGCCCCAATGAATCCCCACCATGCCGGGCCCTTGGGGGAACCCTCGCCCTGGCTAGTGCGTTGGTCGCACTTGCTGGCACCGCGCTCGCGCGTGCTCGATGTGGCCTGCGGCAGCGGCCGGCACTTGCACTATATGCATACCCTAGGTCACGAGGTCACCGGCGTAGATCTAGATATCAGCACAGCCCAGTCTGGCGCCCCGTACAGCGAGTTGATTCAGGCCGACCTGGAAACCCAGCCCTGGCCCCTGCATGACGGCCCAGGCCACCGGCTGTTTGACGCGGTGCTGGTCTGCAATTACCTTTGGCGACCCTTGTGGCCCATCTTGCTCGCCAGTCTGGCGCCCGGGGGCGTGCTTCTTTACGAAACCTTTGCATCCGGCCAAGAACAGTGGGGCAGACCCCGTAACCCCGACTTCTTGTTACAGCCCGGCGAGTTGTTAAACCGCTGCCAGGGCTTGCAAATTGTGGCCTACGAGTGCGGCCTGGAACCAGATCCGCCAGGGGTGGTGCAGCGAATTGCCGCTTTGTATAGCGGCGCAGGTGACTTTGCGGCTTCGCCTGCACGGCTAAAATGATGCGGATCTTTCACGCCGCGTACGCGGCCTCTTAATTGAAGCATCGAATGCCATTGAATTTTTCACCGATCCGCGGCAGCATTGTTGCCTTGATTACACCCATGCTGGACGATGGCGCTGTGGACTATGCCGCATTGCGGCGCCTCATCGACTGGCACATCCAAGAAGGCACCGACTGCATTTGTGTCGTCGGTACGACCGGTGAGTCGCCCACGGTAACGGTGGATGAACATTGCGAAATTATCCGAGTGTCGGTGCAGCAAGCGGCAGGCCGCGTGCCCATCATGGCCGGTTGCGGCGCCAACTCCACCAAAGAGGCCATCGCGCTGGCCGAATTTGCCAAATCGGTAGGCGCCAATTGCCAATTGCAAGTCGTGCCCTATTACAACCGGCCGACGCAGGAAGGCTTGTTCCAACACTTTAGCGCCATTGCACGCGCCGTGGACCTGCCCATGGTGCTTTACAACGTACCAGGGCGCACCGTGGCCGATATGGCGCACGACACGGTATTGCGTCTGGCCAAAGTGCCGGGCATCGTGGGCATCAAAGAAGCCACCGGCAATATCGAGCGGGCCCAGTGGCTGATTAAAGAAGCGCCCGCAGGCTTTGCGATTTATTCCGGCGACGACCCTACCGCTGTCGCTCTGATGCTGTGCGGCGGCCACGGCAATGTCAGCGTGACCGCCAATATCGCGCCGCGCCTGATGCACGAATTGTGTGTGGCGGCCCTGGCCGGCAATCCGCGCGCAGCGATGGATATCCAAAACCGCCTGCTGCCGCTGCACAAAGGCTTGTTTGTAGAAGCCAACCCGATACCGGTCAAATGGGCTGCCGCACGCATGGGCTTGTGCAGCCCGGCGATTCGTTTGCCATTGACCGAGCTCAGCGAGCCCCAACGCCCGGCTTTGGACGATTTACTCCGATCCACCGGCCTCATCTGATCACCGCAACCAAAGGTTAATTTGTGAAATCCACCTTCCCCCTCGCGCTACTTGCCGCCGCCATCAGCCTGGGCGGCTGCTCTATTTTGGAAGGCAGCAAAGTGGATTACAAATCCACCGCCAGGCCCGTTGCGCTTGAAGTACCACCTGATTTATCCCAATTGAGAACGGACAGTCGATACACCGTAGTGAACGGCGCGGTATCGGCCCTCCCAGTGAAGTCTGCTGATACGGCTGGGCAGTCTGACACCAAGGCAATGGCATCGATTGCGCCCTTGGAAATTGCAGATGCCCGAATCGAAAGAGTGGGCGATAAACGGTGGATCGTCATTAAGCGCACTCCCGAGGCCTTGTGGCAACCCCTAAAAGGTTTCTGGCAGGAAAGCGGTTTTCCGCTTGCCATGGAGCAATCGGAAATCGGAATTATGGAGACGGAATGGGTGGAAAACAGGGCCAAAATTCCACAGGACTTCTTGCGAAGCGCTATCTCGAAAGTCTTTGATAACCTGTACTCCAGCCCAGAACAGTACAAGTTTCGTACGCGATTGGAGCGCAACCCCAACGGAGAAACAGAAATATTTGTGACTCAACGTAGCAGGGTAGAAACCTACACATCAGACCTCAAGGACCGGACGGTTTGGCAATCCGGGCCGGTTGACCCTGAAGTTGAGGCTGAATTTATTAACAAGTTGCTGCGCAAGTTGGGCGCTGTTAGCAATCAGTCTGCCGGGTCAAAAAGCGCTAATGTCCCTCAACCCACCGTTACTCTCAGCGCAACATCAAGCACTCTAGACCTTTCCGAAGGTTTTGATAGCGCCTGGCGCCGTGTTGGCCTGACCCTGGACCGATCTGGCTTTACCGTGGAAGACCGCGATCGCAGCAAAGGCCTGTATTTCGTGCGTTACGCCCATAAAGCCCCGGATGCGGACGCTGGCTTGATGCAGAAAATCATGAACTTCAAATGGGGTAGCGACAACAAAGATGCATCAGCACTGAAGTACCAAATCGAAGTCAAGTCTGCGGGAGCGCAGAGCATGGTCAAAGTACTTGATGGCAAGGGCCAAGCCGACACTACGGATGCGGGACGCGCCATTTTGAAGCTACTGGCTAACGACCTAAAATAAAAGTACCGTGTTGGCCCCTTAGAGGGCTAGCACAAAACAACAGGCGAAAAAAAACCACCTTGCGGTGGTTTTTTTTCGTCCAAGTAAAAATTACTTGGCGGCTTCCGAAGCAGGCGCAGCAGCAGGTGCAGCAGCAGATGCGTCAGCAGCGGGTGCAGCAGCAGGAGCGGGTGCAGCAGCAGGAGCAGCTTCTTCTTTTTTACCGCAAGCGGCCAAAGCAGCAGCAGCGATAACGGCAGCCAAAACGAGTGATTTGTTCATGATGTGAAAGTAAATGAGTTAACGAAACAATTTCCGGAAATTGCTCAGGCGGCGTACCGCCCAAACCCCGACAAAAAGCATTCGATCTCTTTTCGCCAGAGAAAATAATTATACAAGATTCGATTCGGGTAAACCCTTTGGATTTGAAAGGGTGCACCACAAAAGTGCCAATTTAATCGACTGTTGACTACGCTAACGCGCTTATTGCGCCCTATTTCAGTTCCTGCAGCCATCCGCTGTCCAGCCATTGGCCTAGCAGTTGCGCAGCTCCCGGACTCAGGCGCGCGCAATCCCGGGTGTCCAAAAAATGGAAATTTGCCAATTGGCGCACCAGTTGTGCATCCCGACCGGAGGCTTCAAAGCTCTCACCGTTGATAAAGATGTGCCGCGCGTCGTACAGCATGCGCGTGCCCAGGTCTAGGCGCACACCGTGTTGCACGCCGCAGGCAGATTCCTGCGGCTGGAACCAGACCGCCGCTGCAGGCTCGCTCAGGTGCTCACCCAAAGTGCGTGCCAGCATGTCCGGGTCGCGTAAAGCCTTGTTAAGCGCATCCTGCGCAAATGCCTGAAGCTCAAGGGGAATTTGTGCCGGGCAGTCGCTCGCCGACTGACTGGGATCGCGGTAGCGCTTGGGGGGGATAGATTCTGCGAGCTGTTCCGCCATACCCTGCAATAGGGCTTGCGCCAACTCCACTTGGTCGGGCGCTCGAAAGCCGATGGAATACGTCATGCATTCCCCTTGGGCAACACCGTCGTGCGCGTAACGCGGTGGCAAGTACAGCATGTCGCCGGGCTCGAGCACAAACTCTTGCTCGGGCTGGAAATCGGCCAGAATCTTGAGCGGCATGTCTTCTTGCAGTGCCAAATTTTTCTGGCGGCCTATGCGCCAGCGCCTTTGGCCCTGGGCTTGCAATAAAAATACGTCGTAGCTATCGAAATGCGGCCCCACGCCACCGCCGTCGCTGGCGTAACTAACCATGACATCGTCCAGGCGCGCATCCGGAACAAAGCGAAACTGCTCGCGTAGCGCCTGCACGCGCGCATCGATCAAGTCCACGCTTTGAACCAAGAGCGTCCAGCCCGGCTGCTTGACGGGGGGCAGGCCGCGCCGTGCAAATGGCCCGTGGCGCAAGCGCCAAGGCTGCTTGGCCAAAGCCGCTTGCTGGATCACCAGGCGCGACTGCACGTCATCGCGCGCAGCAAGCTCAAACAGCGCGCTGCGTGAAAGAAATGGCTGCATACCCGGTATCGCCTGACGGATGAGTAAGGGCTTTTTGTGCCAATAGCGCTTCATAAACTGCGCCGCAGAAAGTCCGCCCAATAGCGGTAGTGGCTGATCAACTTGCATAAGTGGGTCCTAGCTAGGTTGCGGAAAAATAGAAACTGCGACAATTGTCCGATGGAAATCACATCACACTGCGTCGTTGCGCTGACATGGGTTTTAAGCGACACCCTGGGCGAGGAATTGGACGTTTTAGACGAGCCGGTCGAGTTTCTGGTTGGGGGCAAAGACTTGCTACCGGCCATTGAAGAAGCACTGCAAGGCCACGAAGCCGGTGCCGCCGTGCAATTGCAAATCGAACCGGAGCAGGCCTTTGGCGACTTTAACGAGCAACTTCTCTTTCTAGAGCCCAGACACTTGTTCCCGGCGGAGTTGGAAGTTGGGCTGACCATCGAGGGTTCGGCCTTACCTAGCGGTTGCCACCCAGAAGCGCCGCGCGAAGCTCTGTACACCGTCACCGATATTTATCCCGAGCACGTAGTCTTGGACGCCAACCACCCACTGGCAGGCATCGCCATACGTTTACGCATGCGGGTCGAATCGGTGCGCGAAGCCAGCCAAGAGGAACTCCAGCGCGGTTCCACCGGTAGTGGCTTTTTCCGCATTGAGGCGATAGTCGATCCGGGATACGAGCAGCGCACCTTGCACTAAGCGGGGCCAAGGCGGCTCAAGGCCATTTGTTCAGCCTGGTTTTTGGCGGACTATTTTTTGCCGGTCGAACCATAGCCACCCTCTCCACGCTCGGATTCGGGAAAGGCCTCAACGATATTGAATTGCGCTTGCACCACTGGTACGATGACCAATTGGGCAATGCGCTCCATCGGCTCAATGACAAAAGGAACGCTGCTGCGGTTCCAGGCACTGACCATGAGCTGGCCCTGGTAATCGCTGTCGATCAAGCCCACTAAATTGCCCAGCACGATGCCGTGCTTATGGCCCAGCCCCGAGCGCGGCAGGATCAGGGCCGCATAGGCCGGATCTTTCAAGTACATAGCCATGCCAGTAGGCACCAGTTGCCAGGCATTGGGCTGCAGCAGCAAAGGCGCGTCCAGGCAGGCGCGCAAGTCTAGGCCAGCGCTGCCCGGCGTTGCATAGGCCGGGAACTGGTCTGTCAGGCGAGGATCCAGAATTTTGACGTCGATGTGCATAGGAACGAATCTAAAGGAAACAAAGGATGTGCGCTGAACGCTTCAAGCGGCGGCAAGAGCCGGTAGGCGCCTGGCAATCTCGGCGACTAGCATGCGCCCAAGCGCTAATTTGGAATTGCGCGGCATTTCCAATGTGCCCTGGGCGTCGATTAAAAGCAAAGCATTGTCGTCCCGACCGAAAGTGGCCGGGCCGATATTTGCTACCAGCAAAGGCACCCCCTTACGCAGCCGCTTGGCCGTGGCCTGGGCCTCTAAATCCTGGCTTTCAGCCGCAAAACCCACGCAGTACAGCGCGCCGCTGCGGGCGCGTTCGGAGGCGGCTATGGCTGAAAGAATGTCTGGGTTTTCCACAAAGGCCAGGCTGGGCACCTGGCCGTCGCCTTGCTTTTTTATTTTTTGCGGCTGCGCGCTGGTCGGCCGCCAGTCGGCCACGGCGGCGGTGGCGATAAACACATCGGCGTGCTCTGCCTGTGCGTGGCAGGCTGCTTGCATGTCCTGCGCAGATCGGACGTTGATACGCTGCACACCGCGCGGCCCGTCCAGGTCGACGGGCCCGGCCACCAAGGTGACTTGCGCACCCGCATCCCGTGCCGCACGGGCCAGGGCAAAACCCATTTTCCCGCTGGACAAATTGGTGATGCCCCGCACCGGGTCTATGGCTTCAAAGGTGGGGCCGGCCGAAATCAGTACCCGCCGCCCGGCCAGCACTTTAGGCTGGAAGTAAGCAATCAGGTCCTCGAGTAATTCATCGGGTTCGAGCATGCGTCCATCGCCAATTTCGCCGCACGCCTGGTCGCCCTCACCCACGCCGAGCACCAGCGCACCGTCCGCGCGCAACTGCGTCACATTGCGTTGGGTGGCCGGATGCGCCCACATTTCGCGGTTCATCGCCGGGGCCAGTAGCAAAGGCACGCGCTCCAGCGGGCGCGCCAGGCACATCAAGCTCAGCAAATCATCCGCACGACCATGCAAAAGTTTGGCCATGAAGTCGGCGCTGCACGGCGCCACAAGCATCGCGTCGGCCTCGCGACTGAGGTTGATATGCGCCATATTGTTGGGTTCGCGCGGATCCCACTGGGATTCATAGACCGCGCGGTTGCTTAAGGCCTGCATGGTCACCGGCGTGATGAACTGGGCAGCTGCCTCGGTCATCACCACCTGCACTTGCGCGCCTTCTTTCACAAGCAGGCGGCATAAATACGCCGCCTTATAACAAGCCACTCCGCCGGTCAGGCCTAAAACAATGTGTTTACCGTTCAAATCCATGCGCTTTCGCCCCTTTGTGCACCGCCGCGATAACGGCAGCCGTGTCAAAGCGCAATGTAGCAGACACCTATAATTGCGCCTTACCAGCTACCCGAACCCCTGGGTTCGCACTCTGACATGACCAAATTTGTCTTCGTCACCGGCGGTGTGGTGTCTTCCCTGGGCAAGGGAATTGCATCGGCCTCCCTGGCCGCGCTTCTTGAGTCGCGGGGCCTGACAGTCACCCTTATTAAGCTGGATCCCTACCTCAATGTAGACCCGGGCACGATGTCGCCGCTGCAGCATGGCGAGGTTTTTGTGACCGATGACGGCGCCGAAACCGACCTGGATCTGGGCCACTATGAACGTTTTGTGGAAACGCGCATGCGCAAGTCCAACAACTTCACCACCGGGCAAATTTACAAAAGCGTACTGGATAAAGAACGCCGCGGCGACTACCTGGGCAAGACGGTGCAGGTGATTCCGCATGTGACCAATGAAATCCAGGAGTTCGTCAAACGCGGCGCACGCCTGGGTGAGCCTGATGCGGTGGACGTGGCGATTGTGGAAATCGGCGGCACGGTAGGGGACATTGAGTCACTGCCATTTTTGGAAGCCGTGCGGCAGATGAGTTTGCAAATGGGCCCTAACCACAGCGCTTTTGTGCACTTAAGTTACGTTCCCTGGATTGCTGCTGCCGGTGAGCTCAAAACCAAACCCACCCAGCACACAGCCAAACAGCTGCGCGAAATCGGTATCCAGGCTGACGCACTGGTCTGCCGGGCAGACCGGCCTATACCCGACGAAGAGCGCCAGAAAATTTCGCTTTTTTCCAATGTGCCGGTGTGGGGTGTGATCTCCATGTGGGATGTGGATACGATTTACAAAGTGCCACGCATGTTGCATGAACAAGGCTTGGACGGCCTGATTTGCGACAAGCTGCGCCTGAACACACCACCGGCCAAGCTCCAGCGTTGGGATGATTTGGTGTATGAAACCGAGCACCCCGAAGGGGAAGTGGCTATCGGCATGGTGGGTAAATACGTGGATCTATCCGACAGCTACAAGTCGCTCAATGAAGCGCTGCGCCATGCTGGCATGAAGAACCATGTGAAGGTGAAAATCCATTACATCGATTCAGAAACCATTAATGCCGACACGCTGTCCCAATTAGCCAAATTTGACGCGGTGCTGGTGCCCGGTGGCTTTGGTAAGCGCGGTGTAGAAGGCAAGATCAGCGCGGCGCGCTTTGCCCGCGAAAACAAAGTGCCGTACCTGGGCATTTGCCTGGGTATGCAGGTGGCGACTATCGAATTTGCACGCCATGTGGCGGGCCTTACAGACGCCAACAGCACCGAGTTCGACCCGGACAGCCCCAACCCGGTGATTGCGCTGATCACCGAATGGAAAGACAAAGACGGAACCATTCAAACCCGCGACCACAATTCCGATATGGGCGGCACCATGCGCCTGGGGGCGCAGAGTTCGGATGTCGCACAAAACACGATTGCGCATGACATTTACGGTGACGTGGTCACTGAACGCCACCGCCACCGCTACGAAGCCAATGTACATTTCTTGGACCGCTTGCGCGCGGCGGGCCTGGTCATCTCGGCCCTTACGCAACGTGAACAATTGACGGAAATGGTGGAGTTACCCCAAAGCGTGCACCCCTGGTTTGTGGGCGTGCAGTTCCACCCAGAGTTCAAATCCACCCCCTGGAACGGTCACCCCTTGTTCAATGCGTTTATCAAAGCGGCGCTGGACCACCAACACGATGGCAAAAACCTCAAGGTGGCGGCGTGAAACTGTGCGGCTTTGCGGTCGGACTGGATCAGCCCTTTTTCCTGATTGCCGGTCCCTGCGTGATCGAGTCCGAGCAATTGCAAATGGACACGGCCGGTACGCTCAAAGACATCTGCGTGGGCCTGGGCATTCCATTTATCTTTAAAAGCAGCTTTGACAAGGCCAACCGCTCCAGCGGAAATACCTTTCGCGGGCCGGGCATCGATAAGGGCCTGGAGATTTTGGCCAAAGTGAAACGCGAACTGCAGGTGCCGGTGCTCACCGATATCCATAGCGAAGACCAAATCGTCCAGGTCAGCAGTGTGGTCGATGTGCTGCAAACGCCCGCCTTTTTATGCCGCCAGACCGATTTCATACGCGCCGTGGCCCAATCGGGCAAGCCCGTCAACATTAAAAAAGGCCAGTTTCTGGCGCCAGGCGACATGAAAAATGTCATCGATAAAGCCCGTGCGGCTGCGCGTGAAGCGGGGCTGGAGGAAGACAACTTCATGGCCTGCGAGCGCGGTGCCAGCTTTGGCTACAACAACCTGGTCAGCGATATGCGTAGCTTGGCCATCATGCGCAATACGGGCGCACCAGTAGTATTTGACGCCACCCATTCAGTGCAGTTACCCGGCGGGCAAGGCACCAGCAGCGGCGGTCAGCGCGAGATGGTGCCCGTGCTGGCGCGCGCTGCCGTTGCGGTCGGTGTGGCCGGTTTGTTTATGGAGACGCACCCGAACCCGGCCCAAGCCATGAGCGACGGGCCCAATGCCGTGCCGCTGCACCATATGAAGGCTTTGCTGGAAACCTTGCTGGCACTGGACAGCGTGACCAAGCGCTCCGGCTTTCTTGAAGACAACTTCAACTAAGCGCGCTATGGCCTACGGATACATCATTGTGGACATGCAGATCAGCGACATGGAGCATTACAAGCAATACATGGCCTCGGCCCCTGAGACAGTGGCCCAGGCTGGCGGCGAGTACTTGGCGCGTGGTGGCACGGTTGAAGTCATGGAAGGGGACTGGAAACCTGGGCGTATGGCCTTGCTGCGCTTTCCCAGCTTTGCCGCTGCCCATGATTGGTACCACGGGGAGATGTATGCCCGCGCCCGCACCAAGCGCGCCGGTGCCACGAAGTTTTTCAATATGGTTTTACTCGAGGGCCTAGCCGCCCCGGTGTAACTTTTTTTACAAGGAAAAAGATGAGCGCGATTGTGGATATTGTGGGTCGGGAGATTTTGGATAGCCGTGGTAACCCGACGGTGGAATGTGATGTGCTGCTGGAGTCTGGCACCATGGGCCGCGCTGCCGTGCCCTCGGGTGCGTCCACCGGTTCGCGCGAAGCCATTGAGCTGCGCGACGGCGACAAACTGCGCTACCAGGGCAAAGGCGTGCTCAAAGCCGTCGACCACATCAACAACGAAATTTCTGAGGCAATACTGGGTTTGGATGCCTCCGAGCAAGCGTTCTTGGACAAGACCTTAATTGACCTGGACGGCACCGAAAACAAAAGCCGCTTGGGAGCCAATGCGATGCTGGCCGTGTCCATGGCCGTAGCCCGCGCAGCGGCCGAGGAAGCCGGTCTTCCGCTGTACCGCTACTTTGGCGGCATGGCGGCGGTGCAAATGCCTGTGCCTATGATGAATGTGGTCAACGGTGGTGCCCATGCCAATAACAATCTGGACTTGCAGGAGTTCATGATTATTCCGGTGGGTGCATCCACCTTCAAAGAGGCCTTGCGCCAAGGGGCGGAAGTGTTCCATGCGCTGAAAAAGATATTGCATGACAAAGGCATGAGTGTGGCCGTAGGCGATGAAGGCGGCTTTGCCCCCAATGTGCCGGGCCATGAAGCGGCCATCCAGATGATTTTGGAAGCCATTGAAAAAGCCGGCTATGTGGCCGGCGAGCAAATTGCCTTAGCCCTGGACTGCGCCGCCTCGGAGTTTTACAAAGATGGCAAATACGAACTCAGCGGCGAAGGCCTGAGCCTTGACGCCCAACAATGGACCGATATGTTGGCCACCTGGGTGGACAAATACCCCATCATCAGCATCGAAGACGGCATGGCCGAAGGCGATTGGGACGGCTGGAAACTGCTGACCGACCGCTTGGGTAAAAAAGTGCAAATCGTGGGTGATGATTTGTTTGTCACCAACACCAAGATTTTGAAAGAAGGCATTGAAAAGGGCATTGCTAACTCGATTCTGATCAAGATCAACCAAATCGGTACCCTGACCGAGACCTTTGCCGCCATCGAAATGGCCAAACGCGCCGGCTATACCGCCGTCATTAGCCACCGCTCGGGCGAGACTGAGGACACTACCATTGCCGATATCGCAGTGGGCACCAATGCGGGCCAGATCAAAACCGGCTCGCTCAGCCGTTCGGACCGGATGGCCAAGTACAACCAGTTGCTGCGTATCGAAGAAGACTTGGGCGAAGTGGCGGTCTACCCAGGCCGCTCGGCGTTTTACAACCTGCGGTGAAGCTGCTCTGTTGCGATGAAACTGCGTCTGATTCCTGTTGCCTTATTTGTCCTCTTGCTGGTCTTGCAGGGGCAGCTCTGGTTCGGGCGCGGGAGTCTTCCCAATGTAGCGCGCCTTAACGAAGAACTGAATGCGCAAAAGCAAAGCAATACCCGGGCAGAGCAAATCAACCAGCGTATGGAAGCGGAGATTCGAGATCTGCGCGAAGGCCTTGAAATCGTGGAAGAAAAAGCCCGCTCTGAGTTGGGCATGGTCAAACCCAATGAAATTTTTGTGCAAGTGGTCAAGTAAGACTGCTTGGCGCGCAATGGCAGGTGCTTCATGGCGCAGCCCTTGAGAATCGCAATACTCGGTGCCGAGTGCACCGGAAAATCCAGCTTGGTTGCGGCCTTGCAAGCGCATTGGCTAGCCCGCGGCGCCACAGTGCATGTCGCCCATGAAGTGCTGCGGCAGTGGTGTGATCAGCACGGCCGCACGCCACTGGCGCACGAACAAATTACCATTGCTAAAGCCCAGGCAGTAACGGCCGAACAAGTGACGGACGGCGACTACCTCCTTGCAGACACCAGCCCGCTCATGACCGCGATCTACAGCGACGTGCTGTTTCAAGACACATCGCTCTACCCTTTTGCGCTGCATCACCAGCGCATCTACCAACACACCCTGGTCGCCGGACTGGACCTGCCCTGGCAGGCCGACGGGTTTCAGCGTGACGGGGTGGTCATACGCGAGCGCATCGATGCACGCTTGCGCGACCTCTTGCAGCAGGAGGGCATGGCTTTTAGTATCGTGTACGGGAAAGGCCCTAAGCGCTTAGCAAGTGCCTTGGCAGTGCTGGAGCCCGGCGCATCGGCCAATGCGCAAAAGGGCGGCGCCTGGCGTTGGCTCTGCGACAAGTGCTCTGATGCCAGCTGCGAACACCGCCTTTTTAGCGACCTGCAAGCGGCTACGACCCGCTGATCCATGGACGCAGATTAGTGGGCGCTGCTGCCCGGCGCGCCCTGGCGCGTGGGATCGACAAATAGCTGGGCGGTATCCACCGGGTCAAAGCGGTACTGCACGCCGCAAAATTCGCAAGCGACTTCCAGCTCGCCACGCTCCTCAATCACGCTATGGGCCTCATCCGCACCCAGGGACACTATCATGCGCGCCACCCGCTCGCGGCTGCAGCTACAGGCAAAACGCGGACCACTTAAGCCTTGCAAAGGTTCAAAGCGCGTCAAGGGCTCCTCCCAAAACAAACGGCGCAAAATAGTCTCGGCATCAAGCGTGAGCAGTTCCTCGGGCTGTAGCGTTTTGGCCAATATGGCGATACGCTTGTAGTCCTCGTCGCGGCCAATCGCATCTTCGTTTTCCCGGCTGACCATGCTGCCTTCCAAGTTACCCACACCCTGCACCGGCAGGCGCTGAATCAACAGTCCCGCCGCCGTGCTTTCATTGGCGGCCAGCACCAAGGTGGTGTCTAGTTGCTCGCTTTGCAACATATAGTGCTCCAGCACTTCGGACAAACGCTCAATCGGGACGCCCTGGTCGTCAAACAATGGCACCACCCCCTGGTAGGGCTGTTGGCCGGGAAATTTGGTTTTAGGGTCTAGCGTGATAGCGCAGCGGCCTTGGTTGTGGGCGTTAACCATTTGGCTCAAACTGGCGGCCTCGGGCAAGCCACCTATGAGCGTCGCCGTGGCACGTAAAGCCAGGTCGGGCTGTACCTCCACCACAGCCAACTTGACCGGCCCGTCGCCCATGATCTGCATAGTGAGCGAGCCGTCAAATTTGATGTTGGACTGCATCAAAGTAGCCGCCGCCGTCATTTGCCCCAACATATCGCGTAGCGGCGCCGGGTATGCGCCGTGCTGGGTATTGGAGGCGCGTCGACTCAAAATTTCGGTCCAGGTATCCGTCAACTGCACCAGCATGCCACGCACCGGTAGGCCATCAAAAATAAATTTATGCAATTGGGACACTAGGGGCTCCGGAAAACATCTGGCCCGTCGGACCGGGTTTGCGCAAATAAAAAAACTTAGGCGATTTTATTGAACGAGGCTTTGTAACGCGCAGCATTTTCGATGTAATGCTGCGCTGTCATCCTCAATCCTTGCATTTGCTCGGCGCTGAGGCTACGCACCACCTTAGCCGGGCTGCCCATAATGACAGAACCGTCAGGAAACACTTTGCCCTCGGTCACCAACGAACCTGCGCCGACCAGGCAGTTTTTGCCAATCTTGGCATTATTGAGAATGACTGCGCCTATGCCCACCAAGGTCTCGTCCCCAATCGTGCAGCCGTGCAGCATCACTTTATGGCCCACAGTTACGTGCTTGCCGATAGTCAAGGGCACGCCAAAGTCGGCATGTAGCACGCTGCCGTCCTGAATATTGCTGCCCTCTCCGATATGGATGTATTCGGTATCGCCGCGTATGACGACCCCAAACCAGACACTGCTGTGCTCGCCCAATTGCACATTGCCCATTACCTGGGCGCTGTCGGCCACATAGGCGGAGTCGGGGACAGTGGGGCTGATCTGATCGAGTTCGTAAACGGCCACGGTATTTCCTAAACAGGGGTTGCAATCTGCCTAGAATTGTAGGGATGGAACTACGCACACAAGCCCTGGCCGCATTTGCGCTGGCCGACCCCACCCAGAAAGTGGCAGCGGTGCGGGCCCTGTGCGCTAGCGCAGCGTCACTGGTTTGCGATAGTGCAGCGGTTTTTGAAGCTCCGGCAGGCCCGGGCCGACCGGACCGTCCCCTCATGATTCACCCGCGGGACGTGCCTAAGCGCTCGCCCCATACCGTGGCTGGCCACGCGGCTTTGATGCACTCTATCGCGCATATTGAATTTAATGCCATCAACCTAGCGCTGGACGCAGCATGGCGTTTCGCCGACCTGCCCGAGGCCTATTACCGGGATTGGATAGAGGTGGCCGGTGAAGAGGCGCTGCATTTTTCGATGCTACAAGACCATTTACAAAGCCTTGGATTTGCATATGGTGACTTTGACGCCCACGATGGGCTGTGGACCATGTGCGTCTCCACCGAGGACGATGTGCTGGCTCGCATGGCCTTAGTACCGCGCACCCTGGAGGCACGTGGCCTGGACGCCACGCCCCTGATCCAGGCCAAGCTACGGAACTTGCCCTATCCGTATGCACAGGAAGCGGTTCTGATTTTGGACCGCATACTGGCCGATGAAGTGGGCCACGTGGCTATCGGCAACCACTGGTTCCACCACCTGTGCCGCGCACGCGGTGTACGGGCTGAGGCCTATTACTTCGAAGTGGCGCGTTTGCATAAAGCGCCTACCCTCAAACCACCCTTCAACCTGGACGCACGCCGCGCCGCGGGGTTTAGCGAAACCGAGTTGGCAGCTTTACCCCTATGAGTGCTGAACTTTGCATGCCAATGAAACTTGCCTTCAACCTGCCAGTTGCGGTGCTTGCGCAACTCCTACAACGAGTGCGCGTACACAAAATACGCGGCGAGATCATCCGACTCCCGTCACTGCTGCTATCGATGGTCTGCTTGCAAGTCCTCGGCGGCACTAGCGCCTATGCCTGGACGCTCTTTGAACCCAAGACCTTGTATGAAGAGGTAGAGCTTTCGCCATCGGAGGCCAAAAAAGTTCAATACGCCGCCGGCTGGTCCGCACAGTCCGATACCGAACTATTGATAGAAATAAAAAACAATTTGCCCGGACCGTTAGCTTGCCACAGTGCAACGGCCTATTTGCTCAGTGGTAGCACGGTGAGTAAAAGCTTTCATCCTCGCCTCTATGTTCCTAGCGCCACGAGCCGCCAGGGTGCGCTAGGCGGCGTGAAAAAAGGCCAAATGAAGGACTTTTCGGTAATCTGCCGCTGCTGGAAAAAACCCGGTGACACGGCTTGCGGCGATCCAAGCAGCAAAAAAGCACAGTCTGCAAACTAGGCGACCAGCTTCGCCAAAGGCACAAGTCGCTCTTCTAGGTTGCGAACAAAACGGGAGGTGTCAAACAGGACACCTTCGCTTCGCACGGTTTGCAAATGCGCCCGCAAGCGCGCCATTTCTATAGGGTCATTAGCCAAGGCTACTGCTTTTTCCTCGTAGTCCTTCAGGTTGTAGGTAATCAAGGATTCCATTTTTGCTGCAGTGAGCAAAGCGCCAGCCATGCGCGAGGCAAAGCTGCGGCCGGTGAGGGTCAGCAGGGGCAAACCCATCCACAGTGCGTCATTGGCGGTGGTGCCGGCATTAAAGGGAAAGCTATCGAGGAACAAGTCCGCCACCTGGTAGCGGGCAAGGTAGTTTTCGGGCGACAGGCGCGGACCAAAAACCAAGCGTTTCGGATCGATTTTTCGGGCCTTGGCCTCTTTCTTTAGGTTGGCCTCGGACCACTGGTTGTCGGCCAAAAGCAGCAGCACACTACCCGGCACCCGACGCAGAATATTCATCCAGGCATCAAACAAGTCCGGTGTGTATTTGTAGTTGTTGTTAAAGGTGCAAAACACGAAACCTTCGGGCGGTAAATTGCAATCGGCACGACCAGGCTTAGGGCCAATGTTGCGCTTGCGGTCACTGGCCTGGTAGACATCGGGCATATAGATCGGCCGCTCGGAATAGTTCAGCGCCTCGTTTTCCGGAATCAGGAATTTATCGGCAATCACATAGTCAATCGACGGCAAGCCCGTCGTCGCTGGTAAACCCAGGTAAGTGATCTGCACTGGCGCAGGTCGGTAAGCCAGCATATTGGCGCGCGCACCGGCTGTCTGGCCTTGCAAGTCCACCAAAATGTCTATCTCGTCGCGACGAATCAGTTGCGCGGCGTCCACGTCGGACATGGTGTGGATTTTCGTGAAATGGTCCATCGCGCTGATCACGCGTTGACGCATGGGCGAGCCATCCTCTGGGCTCCAGCAATAGCCATAGACCTCAAATTTTTCGCGGTCATGCAACTCAAATAATTCCACCGTCAGCAAGGACACCGGGTGCAAACAGAAGTCGCCCGAGGCATAGCCGATGCGGATTTTGCGGTGGCCATATCCGTTGGCGTTGGACAAATTGGGCACGTCCGAATTCAGCTTGTTTTTAACGTAGCGGCGCGCTGCGGCCAGCTGGGATTGCGGGTCGTCTGAAATACTAAGCATGGACAAGGCCGAGGTGGCGTCCTGCATGAATTTGCGGCTGACTTTGGGCAGCGGTATGTAAGTCGGCCATACACATTGCTTTTGGCGCAGAGATACCCAATGGTGCAGCACATCGACCTGCTCGGGCTCAATGGCCAGGCTTTTGGTTAGCACTACCGAGGCCTCGTCCAAACGCTTTTGAATTTCAAGAACCCGTCCCATCTGGTTAAGAGCCATCACCACCAAGGGCTTGTTATTGGGATCTTGCGGCGAGACATGGTCCATGACCCAGCGCCACTCAGTCAGCGCCTCTTCAATCTTGCCTTGGCCTTCGAGCAAAGTACCTAAGTTGACACGCGGCTGCACAAAACCGGGCGCCAGGCGGATGGCCTCACGGTAAGCCGCCTCTGAACCGGCGATGTCTTTTTCCAAACTCAGTGTGGCGCCAAGATTGAACTGGATCACATGGTTGAACTGAGAGGTGTTGCGCGACAACCAAGTGCGGTACAGCACCGCTGCCAAGGGTCGCTTACCGGCTGCATCCAGGCGCGAGGCGGCGTCGATGAGCGAAGAAAATTCTAGGCTGCCTTGCCAGGCTTGCTGCACCCAATCGGCGAAGTTTTCGAGAGCGTTCAATGCGTTTTTCTCCTAGAGGCAGCCTAATCAGGGTTTGACCTCAAAGTTTGGTTAATTTCTCTGCCCATTGCGGAAATTTACGGTAGTAGGCGTGAAACGAGGTTCCCATGCTGGCGAAATTTAAATTGTGCATCTGACCTAAAACTTTCAGGCTCCTACTAGTATGTATGCCGATGTGGCCATTGCGCGGCGCAACATACCACCAGTTCAAACGCTCGTTATCCTTGATCAATCCATCCGATATTCCGGTAGAGAAGAAAACCATGGACTCCTCACCTTCCAGTAATTTGCTAATATTTTCCATCATCCCATGCGGATCGGGAACATGCTCGAATACTTCAAATGCAGTTATTAAGTTGAAGGTACCTAAATCCGACAAACGCGTATCATTCTCGGGGAATGGATCGTAAGAAACCGATTGCCACTGTGCGCCTCTGAGTAATTGCGCAAGTCTGCCGTTGCCACCGCCATAATCTAAGTGCCTGATGTGCATCCGGTAGGCGCCGAAAAAATTATTCAGCATTACCGCGTTTTCTTGCTGTCGCTTATCCAGATAATCCGGATCTACCTTGATATAGTCTTCGTTGTAGATGTTTTCCAGAAAATCCTGATCCGTCCAAGACCCAAACTCGGGTGCGAAGGTGTAATGACAGCTACTGCAGCGTGCATAATGAATTGCCCGTCCAGAGAGTGGCAGATACCGTCCGCGATATTCTTCGCAACTCTTATTGAAATCAACCACATCATAAAGTGGCGCGGTCTGACCGCAAACAAGGCATTTAAAGGTATTCATTTTTTCAGTTTCTACGCATGCCTGCCCAGCAACTTGTTCATGACGCTGGCAGACACTGCGACTCAAAGAGTATGCCGCAATTTGGTTTCAAAGTCGCGCTTAATCTCAGTCAGCACACCTTCAGCGGGCACCGGTACAGCACGGCCATGTTGCCCAAGCAAGGTCTTTGGGTTAAGCGCGAACTTGAAGAAATGCATTGAAGCCAGTAAATCTAACCCGCCATGTGTGGGCACCGGGGGGGACAATGCGCAGGGCGGTTAAGATAAATTCCATACAATTAGCGCTTCACTCGCCGACCAAACCCATGCATTTAACTCCCATAATTTAAATAGATATATAAATGAGTTTAGTTCCCAGTTTTATGGTGGTGCGGCAGCTTGCGCTGGGAGATGTCTTACTCGCCACGCCGATTATTAGGCAACTGCATCAAGATTACGCTGGCCAATGCGATATCGACGTGCTGACCATCAAGCCAGAGATATTTGAAAACAATCCCTACGTACGTCGAGTTTATACCCCGCAAACTTTCAGCGAGGCCAAAGGCCCTTACGCGCGGGTTATCAATTTAGACCTGGCCTATGAAAATATGCCCCATGCCCATGTGGTGGACGCCTACGCCATGACGTCCCATGGCTCTGCTGACAAAATTGAAAACAAGCGCCTGGAATTGTTTCCCTCCGATGCGGACAGGGAGCGGGCAAAGCTGGTGCAAACCAGGGATATTGCGGGCGACTATGTGGTCATCCATATGCGCAAGGACTCTTGGCCGAGTCGTAACCTGCCGGACGCAACCTGGAAGCAAATCCTGGACATATTGCTGCAGTGCACCGATTACAAAATCGTGCAAGTGGGCTCCACGCATGAAATTGCATTTGATTACCACCCTCGTTTACTCAATATGCTGGGCGCCTTCAATATCCATGAGTTACGGGAAATCATTGCAGGCGCTCAATGCTATGTGGGCGTGGACTCGGGCACTTTGCATGTCGCCGCCTGCACCGATACGCCAGTGATCGCCATGTTCAGCAGCGCCCACCACCGCCTGCGCGAACCGCTTGAGCGCCCACCCTATGCGCGCTTTATTCCCATCCAACCGGCGGTCGACTGCTACGGTTGCCAGGAGCATTACCCACCGCCTATTACGGGGGTCATATGCCACCGGGGCGACCCCTACTCGCCTCCCTGTAAAGACGCTTTTGATGTGGAAAACATCCGCCAATCCATGATTGATCTGGGCCTGGCTAAATCCGTAACGCAATAAATCCTGCTCACTTTTTTTGAATCACACCATGAACTACGCCGCCTTTTGGGAATATTTCAACGGCTTTGCCGCGCCACTTTTGCAACACCGCGCCGGCTCGTTTCGCATGGCCTTTGAACATCTGGAAAAGCTTGGCCGCCCTGCCTGCATCATAGAAACTGGATGCGTGCGCAACCAAGGCACCTTTACTGGCGAAGGCCAGAGCACCGTGCTGTTCGACAAATTCAGCGAATGCGTTCCCGGCACCATCGTCCACTCGGTGGACATCAGCCCCGAGAGCACGGCTATGTGCAAAAGCATTGTCTCCAACCGCGTTCAAGTACACACCTCGGACAGCGTGACGTTTTTACGCCACCAGTGCGCCGGCCTCATCAAGCCCCATACCCATATTGACCTGCTGTACCTAGACTCTTTTGATGTCGACGTAGAAAAACCCCACGACAGCGCTATGCACCATATGAAGGAGTTGCTGGCAGTGGGGCCTTTGGTCAATGCAAATACCTTTATATTGGTGGATGACTCTCCAACCAGTGCGAACTTTTATATCGATGCCGGCCAATTACGACTGGTGTCCCAGCAGCGCATCGGCGGAAAAGGCAAATACATTGCGACTTATATGGAAGACATAGGCGCTAGGCCGATTTACCAGGGTTACCAAGCGGCATGGATGGGGATGTGAAGTCACTGCCATGACGTTACCGACAACAATACAGCGCCGGATTTATGTTTTTTGTGACGGCGGCATAGGCAACCGCATCAACGCCCTGGTATCGGGTATCGCAATTGCCGAACGTTTCCAACTTGCGATTACGGTGTACTGGCCGGTGAACAGCTGGTGCGGCGCAGCCTTTGAGGATATTTTCGACAACAGCTTCGAAGTGCGTACCGATGCACTAGACACCTTGGCAGGCAAGTTTATCGACGCAAAAATGATGCTGCATGACGCGATGGGAGCGCAGTTTTTACAAGTGCCTTTTGAGTCGGCGTATGACTACCAATCAATGGAAGACTTTGCGCAACGTGGCCTCCCAGAGAGTAAAGATATATTTTTATACCCGGCGATTATTGCGCCCTGGATTCCTGAGGTGCTGGTACACGCGGCCTTGCACAGCCTGCGTTTCAGTGAAGCAATTCGCAGTGCAGTGCAAACGTTTATTTCCACCACCCTGGTCCGGCCCTTTCATGGGCTACACCTGCGCCGAACCGATTTGCGCGTGGGCCTGAGTGACTCCGAGGTGTTGGCGCTCGTACAGCGCCATCCAAACGAAGTATTTTTTGTGTGTTCCGACGATCCACAGGCCGAAGCCTTAGCCTGCGCGCATCCCCATGTCTTTGCCCGTGCCAAAACGCACCATGTGGAAAAAAAGGAAGAAAGCGCAGACTGGATCAGCCTATCTAAAGACCAGGAAGGCCGGGTGTCCTACGGCAATATAGAGCGCAGCCGCGACGCCATGATTGAAGGGACGATTGACCTCCTGATCTTGGCGCATAGCCAGATCGTTGGGTTTTCTGGATCCACGTTCCAACGCATGGCCCGGCTACTAGGGGACGCCGCCCCACTGGTGCAAATTGCGCGACCTACGGCACTGCCCTACTTCAGCTTTACCGAAATGGTGCAACAAATCGAGCGCCAACTTATCGAGCCCGGCATGCTGCTGCAGGTCTGCCAGACCATGATGCAAAGTGGTGAGGCGAGCCAGGCCCTAGATCTGATGCGCATGGGTTTTGAGCGTATGACCGACGCACAGCGCCCGGACATCGCCCATAGCCTGGGCGTGATGTTGCTCAACCAAAACCAGCCGCGCCAGGCGAGCCTGTATTTCATTGCGGTATTGCAACTACAAAACTTGCGCTACAGCAGTTGGCTACATTTGGCTTACGCAAAAACATTGCTCGGGGAAAATGACCAAGCGAAACAGGCATTGCAGCAAGCGCTGGCATATCGGCCCGCCACTTTGATTCCCTCAGATTCCATGTTGGACAAAGCGCTTAGTGAACGCTTTCAAATGCCAGCGCCCCAAGTCAATACACCCTAAAAACATCCCATGAATCCTGATATTGTCCATGCCTACCGTGCCTTGCGCCATCTGTCCTTTGGCGATTCCTTGTCCGTGCAGGAAGTCAGCCACTTGGTCGGCCATGGCACTGATACGCGATTGGTTTTGGAGATCGGCGCCAATAGTGGGCAAACCACAGCGGAATTTATCCGCCACATGCCCGACACCCGTATTTTTTGCTTTGAGCCCGACCCTCGGGCCATACAAAAATTTAAGTCCTATATACGCAGCCCGCATGTGAGTTTGGAGGAAATTGCGATAGGCGCCGATAGCGGCACCGTGCTCTTTCACCAAAGCTCGGGGGCTGAACACATAGACCCGCAAGGGTGGGACCACTCAGGCTCCATCCGTAAACCGAAATCGCATTTGGAGGTCTGGCCTTGGGTAAAGTTTGAGCACCAAATTCCGGTGCCCATGATGCGCTTGGACGACTGGGCAGCGGCCAAGCAGATTGGCACGGTGGATTTCATTTGGGCCGACGTGCAAGGCGCAGAAAGCGATCTGCTGGTAGGTGCGCAACAGGTATTAAGTCAGACACGGTTTTTTTATACCGAGTTCAGTGACGACGAATGGTACGAAGGGCAAATCAATTTCGCAACCTTAAGCGCCTGCCTACCCGGATTTTCTTTGCTACATAAATTTGCTAACGATGCTTTGTTTGTGTCTAACAACGAGATCGTGCACACCATCAAAAGTAGCCTACCCCATTGATTGAAAGCGCACCATGCAAGCACCTGGCCATTTTCGCTACGACATGTTTTCGCAAGGCATATTTGTCGATCCCATGGCGCCAACCAGCCGTTTGAATGCACTGGCCCAAAAACTGCATCCGCAGCAATCGCAATATCCTTTGGTGCGAATGGGCTCCGCAGCCGATGGCGGCTACTTGGTGCCAGACGACTTACAAGGCGTCAAAGCCTGCTTTTCCCCGGGCGTCGATACCTTTGCGACCTTTGAAACCGATTTGCTTCAACGCGGTATCGGTTCGCACCTGGCCGACTACAGCGTAGACAAGGTACCCGATGGCTTACAAGCCCTGTCGTTTATCAAAAATTTTGTAGGCGCTAACACTTCGGGACATCATGTCGCTTTGGAGGACTGGGTGCTTCAGTTCGAACCGCATGCACAGAATGACGAATTGCTGCTTCAAATGGACGTGGAAGGCGCCGAATACGAAACCCTGCTGACCTGCCCTGCCAGCATCCTTAGTAAGTTCCGCATCATGGTTATCGAATTCCACGCGGTTGAAAGCTGGGGCCATGGCGATTTCCTCAATATCGTGGAAGCAACGTTCACCAAATTGCTGCGTTCGCACTTCATTGTGCATAGCCACCCCAATAACGCCATGGGGCTGGTGGACATGAACGGTTTTGTAGCGCCACGCATTTTCGAGCTCACCCTGCTGAGCCGTAGCCGCGCCGCGCCTGGCGCCATCGCGTCCACCCCGCATCCACTGGACTTTCCCAACGTCAACAATATGCCTCCCCTGGACTGGAATCAATGCTGGGTTCCACGCGTACGCAGCTAACTCGATCAGGTTAAATTCTCATGCTTTCACGTATCCGCTTTTTCGGCGTTGACAGCCCTACCGGCGTGGGTACCCATTGCTCCCAAACCGTGAAAGCCTTGCAGGCCTTTCAGTTTGAAGCCATCCAGGTCCAGCTCATCAAACACAACTATATTGACGAGGTGCAAGCCGCCGTTTCTGACAGCGTAGACAGCGACGTCAATATCTTCTTTTTCCCCGAGGTGTATGCCAACAACCTCAAGGGAACCAAGATTTACTGGTGCGTGTTTGACGCCAATAGGCCTAACCCTGGTTATGAGCAATGGCTGGAAAGTTTTCACTATGTATTTGCCACCAGCCATTGGGGCCGCGACATACTGCTCGAACGCGGCATGGACGGCAGCAAAATTTTTGTGGTTCCCGAAGGCGTAGACCCGAAGTTTTACAACCCCTACGGCAGACCGGCCGCCGCATCCAGTGGAAAAACCAAATTTCTGATGGTGGGTAAATACGAGCAGAAAAAGGGCTACCGCGAAGCCTTTGAGGCACTGCGTATCGCTGTGACTCAAGGCGCAAAACTAGAGTTGCTCACGAAGTCCGACTGGATTAACGGCACCAGCGCCGTGCTCCACCCCGAGTTCGTCCAACTGGTGCAACAGTACCAGCACCAGTTCAACATCGTGGTGTACAACGGTAATTTCACGCGGGAGCAAATGCGTACGCTGTATTACTCGGCAGACTATTTTTTACATCCCTCGCGCTGCGAAGGCTGGAGTCTGCCGCTCATTGAAGCCATTGCCTGCGGCACGCCCTGTATCAGCACCCGCTTTGGCGGCCATTCAGAATACCTGGGGTACTTGGCACAGGCGGACACTATTCAAACCACGCTGGGCCCGGTTGACTGTCAAGCCTTTAAAGACGCCGTTGGGCATAGCGACGGTGACTATGGGCAATGGGCCTACCCTGATGTTTCGGATATGGCGCAGCGCATAGTGGCCGCTGCCGCCCTGCCCGGGGCGTCGGGTTTAATCGGCTCAGACCATGTACGCCAACACTATTGCTGGGATCTTGCGGCAGAAAAAATACTGCATTTCCTACAAACGCGTAGCAACCATCCGCCACCCAGCTTGGCCCCTGCGGCCAGATGAAAAGTCCCCAAACAATGACTGTACGCTATGCGAAACACCGCGAATCTCAGTTTTCCGGAGTAGCCCTTGGAACCCATTAAATCCCTGGCCCTGTACCAAAACGGCGTGTATGTGGAAAACGCAACGCCTGTCCAACGTTTGCAACAATTGGCCCATGCCATGCGCCCCGTCCAGACCCGCTTCCCTCTGATTCGCATTGGCAGCGCGCATGACGGCGGCTATTTGGTGCCCGATGACCTGCGCGATATTTCGGCCTGCTTTTCGCCTGGCGTGGAAGTGAACTCGAGCTTCGAGTTGGACTTGCTGGAAAAAACCGGCATCGGATCACACCTAGCGGACTATTCCGTCGATGGACCGCCCGCTAATTTCCAGCCCAAGTCCTTTATCAAGAAATTCTTAGGGCCGAACAACAACCCCATTCACACCACCTTGGAAACATGGATGAAAAGCCAGGCGGAGTACGCGCAGGGCCAAGATTTTTTATTGCAAATGGATATCGAAGGCGGCGAGTACCTCACCTTGTTGGCCACACCACAGGAGTTACTCCGGCGTTTTCGCATCATCGTGCTTGAAATCCACTATGTCGAATGCTGGGCGCATCCGCTTTTTTTCAATACGGTGGAAGCTATGTTTGAGAAGGTATTAACAAACTTCCACGTGGTGCACAACCATCCCAATAACCACGGAGCCTTGCTCAATCTCAATGGCTTTAGAGCGCCGCAGTTTTTCGAAATTACCTTGCTACGCAAAGACCGCGCTCCAGCGCTCGATTACTGCCGGGAATTCCCCCATCGACTGGACAATGCCTGTTACAAAGCGCGCGATGAATTAGTGCTACCACAGCAGTGGTTTGGCTCCCTACCCCAAGCCTAAATGGTTGGCTTCAAGGCCTGAAAGTCAGAGACTTTATCTGGTGCCGCAGTGACTGAGACGACGATTCGCTGCGTTCTTGCCTAGCTGATCACCCTAACTGTCAGGCGCTAGCGCTTAAGGTCAAAACCCGACAAACTCGCAAAGTCATTGGGCGCAGGTTTCTTCAAGGGGTCCAACATACCGATTGGCGCTACTTGCATCGAAGTCAACGCAGAGGGTGCCGCAGTACCCATGCCAACAGAGCCGCCCCCGGTGCTGACTGCTTGGCTCTCAAAGTTGCGCATCTGACTCACCAGATTGCCAACGGCCAGGCTGGCCGAGCGCATGGTGGCACCATTGGAATCCACGGGCGCATTCAGGCTGAGCGTAGCGACACTACGGGGTCCACCCGCCACATCAAATGTGCCAATGGCCTGCGCCATGGCGCTGGCGCGCTGCGCCAAACCGACGGCTAGCACCACCGCCACATCCTGCTGCGGTCGGCTCGCATCCGTGTCGCATGCGCTAGCGACCTGAGCAGCACAGGTATTTGCATTGGCCTTTGACCCGTCTACCATGGGCGCCAATCCATCCTCACTGGTCAATGCGGATACCGCCTGGGTTTGCAATGCGGCCAATTCCACGGTGCTCAAAGCTTGCACTTGGGCGGTGCTCAAGGCACTCAGCTGGTCAGTGCGCAAGGCCAACACAGCTGCCGTATTCAGTGCGCTCAAGGCCGCATAGCTGGCCGCATCCTGCGCCGCGAACCATACATCACCGGCCAAGTGGCTGACGCCATCGGCGGTTTGGTAACTGGATGTCAATCCAATCGTATTGCCGTTGTCTTGCGTAGTGGTCACCTCCGCCGTGACGGTAATTTCGGTGATGCCCAGGTCTGCCAGAGATCGCAGCTCCCCGGCATCGCTGAAACCATCGGTATCAGCATCGATCCAGACGCCTAATTGGCTGTACACCGCATCGGCATTGCTGATCACGCCGTCATGGTTGCTGTCGAGCTCGGCTAGGGCCTGGTAGCCGTCGGATGCCTTGCTGCCATCGGACAGCACGGTAGCATTACCAAACAATTCGGTACCGTTGTTGATCGTTCCATCGGTGTTGAGGTCACGCACCAGCAGGCCATCGCTTGGCGCGACCCAGCCGGTCTGCACCGGTTGGCCGCTGGCCAGCAAGTCAAACTGCACGCCATCGACCATAGCTAGCGTTGTGATGCCGTTGCCGTTCAAGTCCAAGATGATTGGCGTATAGACAAGTTTGGCATTGGCACTCAAGGCCTGGGTTTGCAGCGCAGTGAAGCCGCAAGTCGTCAGCGCTGCCACTTGCGTGGTAGAGAGTGCCGCGATAGCGTTGGTCGTCATCCCCTGCATTTGCGTCGTAGTCATAGCCTGCATTTCTGCAGTCGTCAGCGCGGTAATTTGCGAAGTGGTCAAGACCGCAATTTGGGATGTCAACAGCGCAGCGAAGCTGCTGGAGTTGATGGCCGCCAGATCATTCGTTGCCAAGGCCACAATCTGCTTGGTCATCAAAGCTACGGCCTGCGAGGTAGTCAGCGCAGCCAGATCTGCCGTGGTCAAGGCCACGATCTGATTGGTTTGCAGGTTCATCACGCTGTCGGCACTCAAGGCCGCAAAGTCTGTTGCTTCCATCGCAGCGATCTGCGATGTACCCATCGCGAACACTTGCTGTGTGATGAGCGCCGCGGTCTGGGCACTGCTAAAGGCCATGATCTCGGCGGTGGTCAATGCGGCAATCTGCAAGGTCCTCAGGGCGGCAATACTGGCGGTGCTGATAGCTGCGAAGTCCGTCGTCTCCAAGGCTACCAGCTGCGCGGTCGTCAAGGCAAATACTTGCTGGCTTGCTAAGGCCTGCGCCTGCGCGCTGCTCAGGGCAATGATGTTGGCGCTACTCAGCACGGAGATGGTGTAAGTCGCTAAGGCCTGAATTGCCGAGGTACTCAGCGCTGCGAAGTCTTGCGTCTGCATCGCCAAGATTTGCGCGGTCGTCAAGGCCACCGCCTGCTGTGTCGTTATTGCCTGCGCCTGCTCAGTGCTCAAGGCGATGATGTCCGCGCTGGTCAGCGCCACCACTTGCAATGTGCGCAAGGCCGCAATCGCGCTAGCGCTGATCGCCGCAAAGTCGCGTGTCTCCATACCCACCAATTGGGCTGTGGTCAAAGCATAAACCTGCGCGCTGCTTAGCGCTGCCGCCTGCGCCGTAGCCAGGGCCACTATCTGCTGCGTGGCAAGGCTTTGTGCCTGCGCCGTGGTGATCGCAACGATTTGCGCCGTAGTCAATGCCGCCAAGCTGCGCGTACTGATGGTCGAGATGTCCGCTGTCTCCAAGGCCGCAATCTGCGCCGTATCCAGGGCCACCACTTGCTGCGTGATCAAAGCAAAGGCCTGGTCAGTACGCAAAGCCACGAGCTGATCGCTGGTCAAGGCCGCCACTTGCGCCGTCAGCAAGGCCGCAATGCTATTGGTCGACAGCGCTGCAAAGTCTTGCGTCTCCAGCGCCACCACTTGCGCCGTGCCCAAGGCCACCGCCTGCTTGGTTGTCAAGGCAAAGGCCTGGTCGCTGCGTAGCGCCACCACTTGCGCAGTCTGCAATGCGGCAAGGCTGTTGGTACTGAAGGCGGCCACATCGCGTGTCTCCAGGGCCGCCACTTGCTCTGTCGTCAAGGCAAAGGCCTGTTGCGTCGTAATCGCCTGCGCCTGCGCGGTACTCAAGGCAATGATGTAGGCCGGTGTCAAGGCTAACATTTGCGCTGTCTGCAAGGCTGCAATAGCGCTGGTGTTCATGGCGGCAAAGTCGCGCGTCTCCATGCCCAGCAGTTGGTCTGTGGTCAAGGCAAAGGCTTGGGCGCTGCTCAGCGCTGCTGCCTGCGTCGTCGACAAGGCCACCACTTGGCTGGTGAGCAAGGCGGCAATGCTGTCCGTGGACAGGGCTACCGCATCTTGCGGTGTCTCCAGCGCTGCAATTTGTGCGGTACCCAGGGCCACGATCTGCTGGGTGGTCAAACTTTGGGCCTGCGAGGTCGTGATCGCAAATATCTGGGCAGTACCCAAGGCCGCCATGCTGCGAGTGCTGATGGCCGACAGGTCTGCCGTCTCCAAAGCCGCTATCCGCGCCGTCGCCAAAGCGACCACCTGCTGCGTCGTCAGGGCCTGCGCTTGGTCAGTGCGTAAGGCGATGATGGCCGCGCTGGTCAAGGCGCTCACTTGCGCAGCCAGTAATGCGGCAATAGCACTGGTACTGATAGCGGCGAAGTCGGCGGTCTGCATCGCCACGAGCTGCGCGAAAGTCAGTGCAGCGACTTGTTGCGTTTCCAAGGCCTGCGCCTGGTCGGTGCGCAAGGCAATGATGTCCGCGCTAGTCAATGCCACCACTTGCAGGGTACGCAAAGCTGCAATAGCGCTGGTGTTTAAGGCCGCAAAGTCTGCCGTCTCCATGCCCACCAACTGCGCGGTCGTCAAGGCAAAGGCCTGGGCGCTGCTTAGCGCCGCTGCCTGCGTCGTGGTCAAGGCCACCACCTGGCTGATCAGCAAGGCGGCAATGCTATTGGTCGACAGGGCTAGCGTATCTTGCGGTGTCTCCAGCGCCGCAATTTGCGCCGCACCCAGTGCCACCACCTGCTGCGTGGCAAAGGCTTGCGCTTGCGCCGTGGTGATGGCAACTATTTGGGCCGTGGTCAAAGCGGCAATATTGCGTGTGCTGATGGCCGCGATATCCGCCGTCT
>JBBAPX010000002.1:0-307248 GCA_040400575.1 Rhodoferax sp. | reverse complement strand
TTCCATTACATGGGCACCAGCACCTTTAGCGAATACACCGTGGTGGCTGAAGTGTCCCTCGCCAAAATCAACCCGGCTGCTGACCCGCAAAAAGTATGTTTGCTGGGCTGCGGGGTGACCACGGGCTTGGGTGCGGTCAGTAACACCGCCAAAGTCAAGGCTGGCGATACGGTGGCTGTCTTCGGTCTCGGCGGCATCGGCCTGGCGGTGGTGCAAGGTGCGCGCCTGGCTGGGGCAGGGCGCATCATCGGCATAGACACCAATCCCGGTAAATTCGATCTGGCCCGCACCATGGGCGCCACCGACTGCATCAACCCACGTGACTTTGACAAACCGATACAAGTAGTCATTGTCGAGATGACCGATGGCGGTGTGGATTTCAGCTTTGAGTGCATAGGCAATGTGCAGGTGATGCGTGCCGCCTTGGAGTGCTGCCACAAAGGTTGGGGTGAGAGCATCATCATCGGCGTAGCCGGTGCCGGGCAGGAGATCAGCACGCGGCCTTTCCAATTGGTCACTGGCCGCGTCTGGCGTGGCAGTGCTTTTGGCGGTGTCAAAGGCCGCACCCAATTACCCGGCATGGTCGAGCAAGCTATGCGCGGCGAAATCGCGCTTGACGCCTTTGTCACCCATACCATGCCGTTAGAGCGTATCAACGAAGCGTTTGATTTGATGCACCAAGGCAAGTCGATCCGTACGGTGATTCATTTTTAAATACGGCACTACGCAGTACGCACCACGCCCCAAGCACTGGGGCTGCCTGAGTCTGCACCGCACTTGCGCGACTTTGATCAGGCCGAGTAATGGTCGCTGCTGTCGCTGGAGCCGCCAGAGCACACGCGCTTGCGCACCACAGTCAACCGCACTTTTGTGTCCGGGCAGATAAAAACGCTTTCGCCCGCAAATCGCCGCGCTGGCGCATGGTTTGATCGGCCGCTTTGCAAGCCAGGGCCGTGGGTGAGCTAAGTGTTTGGCGCTTACCCTCATAATCTCCGCAATGCGCAGCAGCTGGTTGCTGGCGTCACGGGTCACTATTTACAACAATCCATTCAAGCCCCCAACATCTATGAAAATCAATACCGGCCGTCCCGTCACCATGGGCCCTTCTTGCATGGTGACCTGCCCGCATTCTTTGGCTTCCGAAGCGGGGGTAGACGTGCTGCGCGCGGGTGGCTCGGCGGTAGATGCAGCCATCGCCACCGCCGCTGCCTTAGCTGTGGTCTACCCGCATATGACGGGTGTAGGCGGCGATGCGTTTTGGCTGATTTACGACGCCAAAACCAAAGCGGTGCGCTACCTGGACGGCGGCGGGCGTGCGGCGGCCAGCGCCACGGTGGATTGGTACAAAAGCCAAGGGCATAGCGAGATCCCGTTTCGGGGCATCTTGCCCGCCACGACCACCACGCCCGGCGCGGTGGCCAGTTGGGCCGAGGCCCACGCCGCCTACGGCAAGTTACCCTTGGCGCGCAATCTGCAAAGCGCCATAGGCTACGCGCGCGACGGTGCGCCTGTGACAGCGCGCTTGTCTGGCTTTATCGAGGCTACGGCCAAGGACCTGGCGCCGCATGCCGAGACCATGGCCATCTTTATGTCCGATGGAAAAACCCCGCGCCCCGGCGCGCTATTGCGCAACCCCGGCCTGGCCAAGACTTTGCAAGCCATTGCCGAGCGTGGCCGTGCCGGATTTTACGAAGGCGAAGTGGGGCGCGAGCTGGCTCGTTTTGCCAAAGAAAAAGGCGGCTTGTTCACTGAAGCCGACCTGGCCGCGCAGACCGCGCGTTGGGGCGAGCCCATTAGCGGCACTTACCGCGATGTGAAAATTTTTGAGACGCCGGCCCCTACCCAGGGCTTTACCGTGCTGGAAATGCTGAACCTGCTGGAGCCCTTGGAGCTACACAAGCGAGCGCACCTGGGTGCTGACCATGTGCATTTGCTGGTCCAGGCTAAGCAGATCGCTTACCACGACCGTGACCGCCATCTGGCCGATCCAGCTTTTGCCGATGTGCCCATGGAGCGCCTGATATCCAAGGCCTACGCCGACGAGCGCCGCAGCCTCATAGACCCAGCGCGCGCCCTAGCTTGGGACAAAGTGCCGTCTTACGGCAGCCTAAGCGGCGACACCGTGTTTATCGCTACTGTGGATGCAGAGGGTAATGCCGTGGCGCTGATTCACAGCCTCTACGGCATATTCGGCTCGGGCGTGGTGGCGGGCAATACCGGCGTGGTGCTGCAAAACCGCAGCGCCTATTTCAATCTGGACCCGACCCACCCCAACCACCTGCAACCGGGTAAGACGCCGCTACACACTTTGATTGCGTCCATCGCCTTCAAGGGCGACAAGCTCTGGGGCGTGGTGGGTTGCATGGGCGCGGATGGACAGCCGCAAATCCATTTGCAAACCTATATCAACCTCATTGACTACGGCTGCGACATGCAAGAAGCGCTGGAAGCGCCGCGCTGGCTGTCCGGGCGCTTTGGTTTGCTGGAGTCGCGCGACACATTGCACATTGAGGCGCGTTTCCCCGCCGAGACTATTGCCGAACTGGACCGGCGCGGCCACCTGCTCAACCGCTGGGGCGACTGGAACGAGTTTGCCGGCCATGCACACGGCATTTTGATCGATCCGCAATCGGGCATGCGTTACGGCGGTTCCGACCCGCGCTCCGATGGCGCGGCTATCGGCTTCTAGGGCAAAGCGCGACTTTTAGGGTCTCCGCATCAAGCCCACTGCACCGGCTGGTTGGCCGCATACCAGGCGTCCAGTTTGGGCTCGATAGCGCTTTCGATATTGGTCCGCTTGATTTTCATGGTGGGCGTGAGCATGCCGTTTTCGATTTGCCAGGGCTGGTCGGCCACGACAATGAACTTGAGTTTTTCATAGTCGGCCACTTGGCTGTTGACTTCGGCCAGCAGCGTGGTCAGTGCCCTTTGCACCTCGGCGCGCACGGCTGCGTCTTTCTGGCGTGGGCGTATATCTTCGGCCAGCACCACCATGGCAAATGCTGCTTCATGGCTGGAGCCGCCCACGAGTGAAATTTCAACCATGGCATGGTTGTTAATCATGTTTTCGATGGGTGCGGGTGCAACGTATTTGCCTTTGCTGGTTTTAAACAGCTCTTTGATACGGCCCGTAATTTTGAGCTGTCCATCGGCAGCGACGGAACCCAAATCGCCGGTGCGGAAAAAGCCGTCTTCGGTAAAGGATTCGGCGTCCAGGTCTGGCCGCTTGTAATAGCCCACCAGTTGGCCTGGGGACTTAACCAGTATTTCGCCTTCCGGGCTGATGCGTGCTTGCACGCCGGGGTTGGCAACACCGACATACCCCGGCTCACTAAAGCGCGGCGTGGCCGTATGAGAGTAGGCGAAGTCTTCGGTCATACCCAGGCCTTCTAGCAGTTGCAAGCCCAGGCTGCGGTACCAGCGGATCAGGTCGGCGGGCAGCGGCGCGGAGCCACTGAAGGCGGAAATCGTCTGGTCCAGGCCCAAGTTGGTCAGGATTTTCTTGGCAATGATTTTTTTCACCACCGGAATACGCAGCAGGAAGTCCAGCTTTTTTTGCGGTAACTTGGCAAACACGGCTTGCTGAAACTTTAGCCACAAGCGCGGCACGGACACGAAAATAGTAGGCCTTGCACGCTGCAAGTCAAGGGCAAAGGTGTCCAGCGATTCGGCAAAAAACACATGTAATTGGCCGCTGATAAAGCTGGTGCATTCCACTACCGCGCGCTCAAACACATGCGCCAGCGGTAGGTAAGACAAGACGCGGTGGACTTGGTTGTCGCCCAGGTTTTGCGACATGCTTTGCGCGACCGCCAACTCGGTTGCAGCGGTAATACGCTCAAAGCTGTGCATCACGCCTTTAGGCTGGCCGGTAGAGCCCGAGGTGTAAATCAGCATCGCCAGGTCAGTGCCTGCACGGTGTGGCTGGCCTGCCATAGGTGCGCTGCGGGCGGTGATGGCGTCCCAGGTCTCGTAAGGGGTAGCAGGCGCCAGAGGGAAGGCGATGCGTGGCATGCCAGCCGGTACGCCGGGCTCTTGGTCCGGCCAGGTATCGAGCTTGCCCACAAATAGCAGGCTCGATTCGCTGTGTTCCAGCACAAACCGGATGGTTTGCGCGCTTTCAGTCGGGAAGATCGCCACCGTGGTGTAGCCGGCCATCCAGATGGCCAGCTCGGTCATAAAGAAGTGGGCACAATTTTTGGAAAGAATGGCGATGCGCGCGCCGGGTGCAAAGCCCAGGGATTGCAAATGGGTCGCCATGCGCCGCGCCTGGTCCATGGCTTGGGCCCAGGTGTAGTCCACCACGCGACCGCCACCCAGCGGCTGCGTCAGGTACACCTGCTCGGCACGCTCTTTCTCGTGCAGATAGATGTAGTCAAGGATGAGCTTGCTTGGAGCGGTCATAGGGGGTCCTTTAGGTTTTTCAAATCCAAAAATCATTGTAGGGGCGCTTCTTGGGCGAATGCCAAAGTCCCTAGCCAGGCTAGTCGCCAAAATGTCTTTGTGCTGCATGGCGCCATGACCGAAGCGCCCGCCTTGCAGGCAGGTAGTTAGCGGCTGCGCCTGCCGCAATATTTACGCAATTCCCACAATAAAAGTGTTATTTTTAACGGTATTTGGTGTAAGTCATTAAAATGAAACCGTGGTTCCTAATTCCCCTGTTTTACAGCGCACTTTTTCTCACGAACGATGACTGAAACACAGTATTTCCCTTGCATGGCGCGTCCCAGTGCCCTGGTGTTCGCATTAGGTTTGGTGCTGTGCATGCCCGCGCAGGCTTATAAAACCGAGCGCGTTTGTGAAACCACCGAGCAAACTGCGAAGTCCCCCTCCCGCAAAATTTGCAAAACCATGCTGGTGATGACCGAGGCCCAAAAAGCGGCAACCGCCAAGAAAGAAGAAAAGAAGGTCGAGAAAAAGACCGGCCACTAGAGATGCTAGCTTGGTGCAGCGGCCGCTTCTAGGGACGCTGTGGCGCTTAGCCACTGATCTTCCAGATTGTGTAGTTCGTCATTAATCGCTTTGAGGCGCTTACCCAGGGAAGCGATTTCCTGGCCGGTCGGGTTAGCGTTGATCTGGCTTTCCAGCTGGCTGCCTTCGGTGCTCAGAGCTTGCATGCGCGCATCGAGCCGGGCTATCTCTTTTTCCCATTTGCGTTTTTCGGCCGTTGCCGCCGGGAGCGGTTTGGCTATAGGCGCTGCTTTGGCCGCTGCCAGTGCTTTGTTGGCCTGCACCTGTTCCTGGCGTATGGCTTCGCGCGCGCGCTTGGCCTCGTCGAGCAAATAGCGCTGGTAGTCGTCCAGGTCGCCGTCAAAGGGTGCAACCCCGCCGTGCGAGACCATCCAAAATTCGTCGCACACCGAGCGCAGCAGTGCTCGGTCATGGCTGACCAGCATTACCGTGCCTTCAAACTCGTTGATCGCCATACCCAAAGCCTCGCGCGTCGCCAAGTCCAGGTGGTTGGTAGGTTCGTCCAGCAGCAAGAGGTTGGGGCGTTGCCAGACGATCATGCACAAGACCAGGCGGGCCTTTTCGCCACCACTCATGCTGCCCACGGCCTGCTTGACCATATCGCCACTGAAATTGAAGGTGCCTAAAAAGCTGCGCAAGTCTTGCTCGCGGGTGGCCTGACCGGCCAGTTTGGATTGGGTCGTGAGGTCTTTCACCAGGCGGATCATGTGCTCTAGCGGTGTGTCATTCGGGCGGAGCACGTCCAGCTCTTGCTGCGCGAAATAGCCAATGTTCAGGCCTTTTCCCTCGGTCACTTCGCCGCCGATGGGCGCCAGGTCCCGCGCCACGGTTTTGACCAGCGTGGATTTGCCTTGGCCGTTGGCGCCCAAGATGCCGATGCGCTGCCCGGCCAGCACCGAGCGGCTGACGTTGCGCACGATGATGGTGGGGCTAGTGCCAGGCGCGGCGTCTTCGGGCGCGGGGTAGCCAAAGCTGACGCCCGACAGCGAGAGCATAGGGTTGGGCAAATTGGCCGGTTCTTTGAACTCAAAGCTAAATTCCGCTTCGGCCAGCAGCGGTGCAATTTTTTCCATGCGATCCAAGGCCTTGACGCGGCTTTGCGCTTGCTTGGCTTTGCTGGCCTTGGCCTTGAAGCGGGCAATAAATTTTTGCAGGTGTGCAATTTTTTCCTGCTGCTTGGCATAGGTGTTTTGTTGTAACAGCATTTGCTCAGCGCGCATGTCCTCAAATTTGCTGTAGTTACCACCGTAGCGCATCAGCTTACCGCCGTCGATATGCAGGGTGACGTTGGTCACTGCGTCCAAAAATTCCCGGTCGTGGCTGATCACCAACATGGTGCCTTCATAGCGCTTGAGCCAGGCTTCCAGCCAGACCAGCGCGTCCAAGTCCAAGTGGTTGGTGGGCTCATCCAGGAGCAGTAAATCAGACGGGCACATCAGCGCGCGTGCCAATTGCAAGCGCATGCGCCAGCCACCCGAGAAGCTGTTGACTGGATTTTCTAGCTCGGTGGTTTTGAAGCCTAGACCCAGAATCAGCGCCTGCGCCCGGGATGGCGCGTCGTGTTCCCCAGCGTCGTGCAGTGCCATGTAGGCGTTGGCCATGCGGTCGCCATCCTCGCCCGCTTCAGCGGCCTGCACTTCGGCGCGCGCGCTGCACAAAATCGTGTCACCTTCAATCACAAACTCGGTGGCGCTTTGGCTGGTCTCGGGCATGTCCTGCGCCACCTGGCCCATGCGCCATTGCGTGGGGATGTAGTACTCGCCGGAGTCTTCGTGCAAAAGCCCTGTAAATAAGGCAAAGAGAGACGATTTGCCCGCGCCGTTGCGCCCGACCAGACCGACTTTTTCGCCCGGGTTGATGGTGACCGAGGCGTGTTCGAGCAAGACCTTGGCGCTGCGGCGCAAGGTGACGTTTTTAAGAGTGATCATGAAAAGAGCGCTTCGCGGGTGAGCAGCAAGACCTGGTCTTCGCCCGCACTGGTGGGCAGCCACACCGCTGGTAGTGCGGGAAAGGCGGCTTCAAAAAAAGCGCGTTCGTTGCCGATTTCCAGCACGAGCACGCCTTGGGAATGCAGATGCTGCGCCGCATCGCGCAGCAGGCGGCGCACAAAGTCCATGCCATCGCGTCCGCCCTCGGCGTTGCCGTCGAGTGCCAGTGCTGGTTCAGCCTGAAATTCGGGTGGCAGCGCGGCCATGCTTTGGGCGTTGACATAAGGCGGATTGCACAACAGCAGGTCGTAAGGCCCCTGCGCTTGCAAGGTTGGCGCTTGCAGGCCGTCCGATTGGACCAGCGTGATGCGCGCCTGCAAGCCATGCTGAGCCACATTGAGGGCTGCCACGTCCAGCGCGTCTTGCGACAGGTCGCTGGCACAGACCACTGTATCCGGATACGCATGGGCCGCGATGATCGCCAGACTGCCGTTGCCGGTACACAAGTCCAACACCTGGCGCGTACCTGTGTGCAAAAAATAATCGATACCGCCATCGAACAGCAACTCGGCAATCAGCGAGCGCGGCACTATCACGCGCTCATCCACATAAAAAGCGAACCCTTGCAGCCAGGCCTGGCGCGTCAGGTAGGCGGCAGGTTTGCGGGTGCTGATGCGCTTTGCAATCAGGGCGGCACAAGCGCTTTGCTGTGCATCGGTCAGCGCTGGCGGAGCATCGGGGCCCTCTAGCGGTGTATCCAGGGCCAAACCCAATTGCCACAAGACCAGCCAGGCGGCTTCGTCCAGCGCGTTGTCGGTGCCGTGGCCAAAAGCGACCTGAGCGGCTTGTAGTTGGCGGGCGGATTGTTCGACCAGGTCGCGCAGCTTCATGCCAGCGCCAGCGCGTGCAGGCGCTCCAGTACCCGACGGTAGATATTTTTCAGGGGCTCGATGTCGGCCAGCGCCACATGCTCGTTGATCTTGTGAATCGTGGCATTCGGTGGACCCAGTTCGACCACCTGCGGGCAAATCTGCGCGATAAAGCGCCCGTCGCTGGTGCCGCCGGTGGTCGACAGCGTTGTGGTGATGCCGGTTTCATCGTGAATGGCTTGCGTCACCGCCTGCACCAGGGCGCCGGGCGTGGTCAGAAAGGGGTGTCCGCCGATGGTCCAGGCTACGTCATATTCCAGACTGTGGCGATTGAGCACCGCGCACAGCCTCTGTTGCAGGGACTCGGTGCTGGACTCAGTGCAAAAGCGGAAGTTGAAATCCACCACCACTTGGCCGGGGATGACATTGCTCGCGCCGGTGCCGCCGTGGATATTGCTTACCTGCCAGCTGGTGGGTTGGAAAAAGGCATTGCCTTGGTCCCAGCGCACAGCAACCAGTTCGGCCAGCGCCGGTGCCAGCCGGTGGATGGGGTTGTCGGCCAACTGCGGGTAGGCGATATGGCCTTGTAAGCCATGCACCGTCAGCTTGCCGCTCATGGTGCCACGGCGGCCGTTTTTAATCATGTCGCCGGTGCGCTCTACCGAGGTGGGCTCACCCACAATGCAGTAGTCCAGCACCTCGCCGCGTGTTTTGAGCATTTCGCAAACCACCACGGTGCCATCGACCGCCGGGCCTTCTTCGTCGCTGGTAATGAGCAGCGCAATGTTCAAGGCCGGGTCGGGCTGCTGCGCCAGAAATTCTTCAATGCAGACCACAAAGGCGGCGAGCGAAGTTTTCATGTCACTGGCGCCACGGCCATAGAGCTTGCCATCGCGGTGGCTAGGGCTAAAGGGCGGGCTGTCCCAATGGGCTAGCGGCCCGGTAGGCACTACGTCGGTGTGGCCGGCGAAGACCAGGGTCTTGGGCGCCTTGGCGTTTGCGTGTGTGCAAGCGCGTTTGGCCCATAAATTGGTGACGCGAAAATCGGCCGGGCCGCTCTCAATGGTTTCGCAGACAAAGCCCAGTGGTGCCAGCCGCGCCGTCATTAAGGCCTGGCATCCGCCGTCAGCGGGCGTGGGCGAGGGCATGCTGAGCAACTGCTCAGTCAGCCGCAAGGTGGCATGGGTGTCGTGTGAAGGCATCAAGGTTTCAAGAAGCGGGTATCGGAGAGCTTGACGACGGCAAGCTGGCTGCGTCGTGGATAGGGCCTTTAGTCACGCAGCAGTTCATTGAGCGAGGTTTTAGCGCGGGTCTGCGCATCTACGCGTTTCACAATGACTGCGCAGTACAAGCTGTATTTGCCGTCGGCGCTAGGCAGGTTGCCCGACACTACCACCGAGCCGGAAGGAATGCGGCCATAGCTCACTTCGCCGGTGGCGCGGTCGTAAATTTTGGTACTTTGGCCGATATAAACGCCCATGGAAATAACGGAGTTTTCTTCGACGATTACGCCCTCGACCACTTCGGAGCGCGCGCCGATAAAGCAGTTATCTTCGATGATGGTGGGGCCCGCTTGCATGGGCTCGAGCACTCCGCCGATACCCACGCCACCGCTGAGGTGCACGTTTTTGCCGATCTGGGCACAGGAGCCGACGGTGGCCCAGGTATCGACCATGGTGCCTTCATCCACATAGGCGCCAATATTCACATAAGAGGGCATCAGAATCGCGCCTTTGCCGATATAGCTGCCGCGGCGCGCCACGGCGGGCGGCACCACGCGCACTCCGGCGGCCTTCATGCCCGCTTCGTCCATGTGCGAAAACTTGGTTTGCACCTTGTCGTAAAAGCCTAACTCACCGGCTTTGATCACGCTGTTGTCTTTCAGTCGAAAGCTCAGCAGAACGGCCTTTTTAATCCACTGGTGCGTGGTCCACTGACCAACGCTTTGGCGCGTCGCTACGCGCAGGCTGCCGTTATTGAGTTGGCTGATCACGTGTTCCACCGCATCGCGCACTTCTTGCGACGCGGAACTGGTTGAGATGTTGGCACGGTCTTCCCATGCGGCGTCCAAAATGGTTTGCAGTTGTTGTGTCATAAAAGGCTTTCGGTTCAGAACAGTGGGTTATTTGATGTTGGATTCTTGGGTGCCACGCACAAAGGCCGCAATGCGGTACGCCGCTTCAAGGCATTCCGTAGTTTGCGCAACCAGCGCCATGCGCACATAGCCGGCACCCGGGTTGTGGCCCTGCGCGCTGCGCGCCAGATAGCTGCCGGGCAAAACCGTGACATTGTAGGCAGCGTAGAGCGCACGGGCGAAGTCTTCGTCGCTGCCGACTACCTTGGCCCAGAGGTAAAATCCCGCGTCGGGCAAACGCACATCCAGCACTTGGGCTAGAACCGGCGTGACCGCATGGAACTTTTCGCGGTACAGGGCGCGGTTTTCCAGCACATGTTTTTCGTCCTGCCAGGCGGCGATGCTGGCGCTTTGTACCACCGGGCTCATGGCGCTACCGTGGTAGGTGCGGTAACGCAGAAACTGCGCCATCAGCGCTGCGTCCCCTGCGCAAAAACCGCTGCGCATGCCTGGCACATTGCTGCGCTTGGACAGACTGGTAAACGCCACCAGGTTTTTGAAGTCGCTACGACCGAGTTGCGCCGCAGCTTCGAGGCCACCCAATGGAGGGGTATCGCGGAAATAAATTTCGCTATAGCACTCGTCCGATGCGATCACAAAGCCGTAACGATCGCTCAGTTCAAAAAGGGTCTTCCATTCCTCCAGCGGCATGACTGCACCCGCCGGATTGCCGGGACTGCATACAAATAACAACTGGGTACGGGCCCAGACGTTCTTCGGGACGGAGGCCCAGTCCTGGGCGAAATTGCGTTCGGGAATCGATGCGAAGTAATAAGGCTCTGCACCGGAGAGCAGGGCCGCACCTTCGTAAATTTGGTAGAAGGGATTGGGGCAGAGCACCAAAGGTTTGGCTTGGCCGGGTGCGCTGGCGATGACGGTTTGCGCAAATGCAAATAAGGCTTCGCGCGAACCGTTGACCGGCAGTATTTGATCGCTGGCCCGCACTGCAATCAGGTAGCGTTTTTGCAACCATTGGGCAATGGCTTCGCGCAAAGCAGATTCACCCGCAGTGGCAGGATAAGCGGCCA
The DNA here is from genome assembly GCA_040400575.1 of Rhodoferax sp. Lineage (GTDB taxonomy): Bacteria > Pseudomonadota > Gammaproteobacteria > Burkholderiales > Burkholderiaceae_C > Allorhodoferax. The sequence continues at coordinate 296,318 of JBBAPX010000002.1, read as the reverse complement.
AACCGCTGCCTTCGATGGCATGGCAATAGGCTTGCTTTATGAGCGCAGGGGTCGCGTGGCGCGGCTCCCCGATGCCCAAACTGATGGGGAGGTATTGTGCATCGGGCATGATGCCGCTAAATAGTTGTCGCAAGCGTTCAAACGGATAGGCATGGAGCAGCGGCAAATGCACATTCATAGCGGTGTATTATCGTTCAACAGGCCGTTTGCACGCTGCGCGGGATGCCGGCAGCAAGCCATGTTGCTTATCTATAGCGGAGAGTTAACAATGAGTGAAAACGCGCGCGATGCCGCGCCTTACCAGGTTTTGAACTTGGTCGGCGCCATCGATTTTTTGGGCGATGTGCAAGCGGTCTCGGAGTTGCTAAAGCCGCTGGTGCTCAGTTTGAGTAAAGATATTGGCGAGATAGAGCTGCTGCTGGGCGAGGGAGATATGCCCGCGGTGGCCCGCACTTTGCACTCGCTCAAAGGTTTTATCCCCGTGTTTTGCCACGCCGACTTTGCCGCCGAACTGGTGGACGTCGAAAAGCGCAGCCGCAGTGATGACCCGCTGCAGTCGCGCCCGCAGATCGAGGCCGTGCTGCATCCCTTACGCCAGTTGGTACAGGAATCCAACCGTTTTTTAAAGCAAGCGGGCCACTAGGGGAGCTCGGCCGCGCGCGAGCGGCTAAGCGCCGGTCTGCCTGGGGGTGGCGCGCGGTATCATGGCGGCCCCGGTGTGGTTCGTTGCGACCGGCTTATTCGAATTAAATCAACCACTTAGCCGTTTCTAACAGTCCCTGTGCGCCTCAATTCCATCAAGCTGTCGGGCTTTAAGTCTTTTGTCGAGCCCACCAATTTCCTACTGCCAGGCCAATTGGTCGGGGTGGTGGGTCCCAACGGCTGTGGCAAATCCAACATCATGGATGCCGTGCGCTGGGTTTTGGGCGAGAGCCGCGCCAGCGAATTGCGCGGCGAGTCCATGCAAGATGTCATATTCAACGGCACGACGACACGCAAAGCGGCCAGCCGTGCCAGCGTCGAGTTGGTCTTTGACAATTCCGACCACCGCGCCGGCGGCCAATGGGGCCAGTTCACCGAAATTGCCGTACGCCGGGTACTGACGCGCGACGGCACCTCCAGTTACTTCATCAACAACCAGGCGGTACGCCGCCGCGACGTGCAAGACGTGTTTTTGGGCACCGGTCTGGGGCCGCGCGCCTACGCCATCATTGGGCAGGGGACGATTAGCCGCATTATTGAATCCAAGCCCGAAGAGTTGCGCTTGTTTTTGGAAGAGGCAGCGGGTGTATCCAAATACAAAGAGCGTCGCCGGGAGACTGAAAACCGTCTATCCGATACGCGCTCCAATTTGACCCGGGTGGAGGACATTCTTCGCGAACTCAATAGTAGTCTGGAAAAACTGGAGCGCCAAGCCGAAGTCGCGCAAAAGTACCAGGCCATGCAAACCGATGTCACGCGCAAGCAGCAGCAGATCTGGTTTTTGCGCCGCGCCGAAGCCCAGGCAGAGCAGGTCAAGGTGCAGCGCGATGCGCAGGCTGCGCTGAACGCGCTGGAGTCGCGCATGGCCGATGTGCGGCATATCGAGGCCGAACTCGAGCAAGTGCGCCAGGCGCATTACGCAGCGGCTGACGAAGTGAACCAAAGCCAGGGCTTGCTCTATGAAGCGAGTGCCGAGGTGGGCCGCTTGGAGGCCGAAATCCGCTACGTGGTGGAAAGCCGCCAGCGCGTTGAGCAACGACTGCTGATGCTGCAAGCTCAAAGCACACAATGGGCTGAGCGCCGTGCACAGGCCTTGATCGACCAAGAACAATTGGTGGTTTCGCGAGAAACCGGTGCCGAGCAAGCTGAAATGCTCGATGCGCAGACGCAGGAGCATGCCCAGCATTTGCCCGCGCTGGAAGAAGCGCTGCAAAGCGCACAGTCCGCTACCGTAGCGCAGCGTGATGCAGTGGCTCAGGTGCAGCAAGCCTTGAGCGTGCTGGCCTCGGAGCAGCGCAATATCCAAGAGCAAAGCCGCCAGCTCAGCGCGCGGCGCGAGCGCCTGAGCGCTGACCGTAATGCCCTGACACAGACCGACGACGCCCGCTTGCAGGATTTGCAAGCGCAATGGGAGCAGGCCCGCGCGCTGGCTGAAGAATCCTTGGAGCGTTTGCACAGCCTGCAGGAAAGCGCGCCCGAACTGGACGAGGCGCGCCGCGCCCAGCAGCAGCAGGTCAATACCGATGCGGCGCGGTATGCCGATGTATCAGCCCGCCTAGAGGCGCTCAAGGCCTTGCAAGAGCGCTTGCGTACGGACGAAAAACTCAAACCTTGGCTGAGTAAACACGGTTTGTTGGATTTGCAGGGTTTGTGGACTCGCATCCAGGTGCAGCCCGGATGGGAAAACGCTCTGGAGGCCGCCTTGCGTGACCGCCTGGGAGCGTTGGAAGTGTCTAAGCTAGAAATGGTGCAGGCCTTTACTCAGGACCTACCGCCGGTTAAATTGTCTTTCTTCGCGCGACCTATCGCTGGGCGGACCAAAGCCGCAAGTGGCATGACGGCATTGGCTGACAAAGTGCAAGTGCATGACGCGGGTCTGGCGGCGGTGCTGTCCGAGTGGTTGCGCGGCTGCTACGCCGCCGTTGACATGGACCAGGCCTTTGCACAGCGAGCCCAATTGCAAGCGGGTGAAACCCTTTTCCTGGCCCAGGGCCATGCGGTGGGTGCGCATAGCGTGAGTTTTTATGCAGCAGACGCCGAGCAGGCCGGCTTGCTGGCGCGGGCACAGGAAATTCAAAATCTGGAAAAAGATGTACGTGCCCAGGCGATGATGGCCGAAGCATCGCGTAGCGCGCTGCACCGGGCCGAAAGTGCTTATGCCCAATGCGCGGCGCAACTGGTCGATGTACGGCGTCAGTCACAGGAGAGCCAGACCCAAAGTCATAGCTTGCAAGTGGAGGTTCTGCGCCTTACCCAGCTAGCCGAGCAAACCCGCCAGCGCAGCAGTGAAATCGAAGCCGATGCCGCTGAGGTGGATGCCATGCTGGAAGATCTGGCGGCGCGTTCAGAGGAAGCCCAAGTGCGCTTTGAAGGTTTGGATCTGCAACTAGGCGAAAGCCAGGAGGCGCACGCAGAGTTAGAAGAGCGCGCCATGGCGGCGCAAGCCCAGCTAGACCAGAGCCGCGAGCAAGTGCGCAGCCTGGAGCGCCAGGTGCAAGAGCAAATGTTCAACCAGCGCAGTTTGTTGGCGCGGGCGCAGGAAATTGAGCGCTCCTTGCAAACCGCCGATGCGCAGACCGTAGCCGTGGCCGAAGAAGTGGCGCGCGGGCAGGCTGAGTTACAGGAGCTGTCGGACGTTGCGGCCCAAGCCGGTTTGCAAAGTGCCTTAGCCCTGAAAGCCGAGCGCGAGCAAGCCCTGGGCGCCAAGCGCAGTGCCTACGAGGATTTGACGGCCACCTTGCGCAGCCACGAGGAGCGCCGTCTGCAACTCGAGCGCGAACTGGACCCGATGCGCCAGCGCATTACCGACTTGCAACTCAAAGAGCAGGCCGCACGCCTGGGCTTTGAGCAATTCGAAAACCAGTTGTTTGAAGCGCAGGCCGATTTGGAAGCGCTGGCCCAAAGCCTGGAAGGCCACAGCATCCGGCTGTCGGCCCTGCAAGCTGAAATCGACCGCCTACACCGCGAGATTACTGCCCTGGGCGCGGTCAACTTAGCGGCCTTGGACGAACTGACGAGCAGCCGGGAGCGCAAAGAATTTTTAGACGCGCAAAGCCTGGATTTGAACGAGGCCATGCGCACGCTGGAGGATGCGATTCGCAAGATTGACGCCGAAACCCGCGAGCTGCTGGGTGAAACTTTCAACGAAGTCAATCGCCATTTCGGCGAGATGTTCCCGGTGCTGTTTGGGGGCGGCAATGCGCGCCTGGTCATTACCGGTGATGAGATTTTGGACTCCGGTGTGCAAGTGATTGCGCAGCCGCCAGGCAAGAAAAACCAGACCATCCATCTGCTTTCGGGCGGCGAAAAAGCACTTACCGCCATTGCGCTGGTGTTTGCCATTTTTCAGCTTAATCCGGCGCCGTTTTGTTTGCTCGACGAGGTGGATGCGCCTTTGGATGATGCGAATACCGAGCGCTACACCAAGCTGGTGCAGCGCATGAGCACGGGCACGCAGTTTTTGTTTATCAGTCACAACAAAATTGCCATGGAAATGGCCGAGCAGTTGATTGGTGTAACCATGCAGGAGCAGGGCGTGTCGCGCATTGTCGCGGTAGACATGGAAGTGGCTGTGGGGCTGGTGGAGGCGGCATGAGCGAATTTCAAATTGGCCTGTTGGTGCTGGGTGCTTTGGTCTTGGTCGGTGTGCTGGTGCAAAGCTGGTGGTCTGCCCGGACCCATGCGCCGCGCCAAGCCGATATGCAAGCTGATGCGACCGAGCAAGATGACAAGCGCGGCTTCACCGAACCAGTATTTGACGGCGTGGGTTTTGGGGCCTTTAGTTTTGCAGTGGCCGCGCCGCGCCGCCCGGCTATCGACAGTCTGATTGATGCGCTAGCAGCTGTGAATTTGGACCCCATGGTGCCTGCCGTTTCCGGTGACGCGGCGGTGGCGGTATTTCCCGGGAGCTGGCGCGTTGGCAGCAAACCGTTTTTGATTGAGGGCTTTAACGCCGATGCCCAGGCCTGGGAAACCCCAGTACCCGGTGCACGCTATACAGCGTTTCAGACTGCGGTGCAATTGGCCAACCGCGCAGGTGCGCTTAACGATATTGAATTTTCCGAGTTCGTCATAAAAACCCAGGCCTTTGCCGATGCCATCAATGCAACGCCCGAGTTTCGCGAAATGCGCGACGAGGTAGCTCGGGCCAAGGAATTAGATCATTTTGCCAGCCAGCACGATGCGCAACTTGGTCTGAATTTGCGGGCTCGCCATGCCGCCTGGAGCCCGGGCTACATCACTCAGGTAGCGGCGCAACACGGCTTCGTTGCCGGCCAACTCCCTGGACGCATGGTGCTACCTGCGCCGGTCGATGGCTTGCCGCCCTTGCTGGCGCTCACCTTTGACAGCCAGGCCGCGCTGGCCGAGGATCCTGCCCAGTCCGCTATTTTTGATATCGTCTTTCATTTGGATGTGCCGCAAGTGGACCGTGCCGAACAGGCTTTTGACCGCATGTGCCAGGCAGCGCAGGCGATGGCGCACAGCATGGATGGCATAGTCACTGACGATAACGGTCAGGTCTTGCCGGTGCAAGCACTGCAATCCATCGGCGATGAATTGCAGCAGTTGCACGACCGACTGGCGCAGCGTGACTTTCCTGCCGGCTCTGCGTTGGCGCGGCGCCTATTTTCCTGAATGCGCTTTGCAAGCCCGCCTGCGCACCGATGCTGTAAGCAAAAACCGTAAGTCCGCAAAGTAGGGCCACAGGTGAGTACCTCCGAGTTACCAGATAACGCAGCGCCCCCAGACGATGTGGCGCTGCGCATGGCGTATCTGAGAGCGCAGCTGCAGCACCATGGGCATTTGTACTACGTGCTGGATGCCGCCGAGTTGCCGGACGCGGAATACGACCGTATGTTTCGAGAGTTGCAGGCACTGGAGGAACTTCATCCGCAATGGCGCACTGTGGACTCTCCGACTCAGCGGGTGGGTGGCAAGCCACTCGCACAATTTGCCAGTGTGCGCCATGTGGTGCCTATGCTCAGCATACGCACGGAGACCGATACCGAGTCGTCTGGCGCGCAGGCTTTTGATACCCGCATCCGCAAAGAGTTGGAGTTAAGCGACGACGCACCCGCAGTGCATTACGTGACCGAGCTGAAGTTTGACGGCCTGGCCATGAGTTTGCGCTATGAAAATGGCGTGCTGGTGCAGGCCGCTACCCGTGGTGATGGCGAATACGGTGAGGATGTGACGCATAACGCGCGCACGATTGGGCAAATACCGTTGCGTTTGCAGGACGCACCCTTGGTGCTAGAAGTGCGAGGCGAGGTGTATATGCGCCGCGATGATTTTGAGACCCTGAACACGCGCCAGCGCGCGCGTATCGCGCAGGGGGACAAGGGTGAAAAAACCTTTGTCAATCCGCGCAATGCCGCTGCCGGTGCGGTACGCCAGCTAGACCCCGGTATTGCGGCGCAGCGGCCCTTGAGTTTTTTTGCCTACGGTATCGGTGAATTGCAAGGCGGTCCGGCTTGGGCTACCCACATGGATTTGCTGATGGCGCTCAAGGCCTGGGGTTTCCCGGTCGCGGCGCAAACTGCGACCGCATTTGGAGCCCTGGGCCTTTTGGACTTTCACCAGCGCATCGGCTTGCTACGCGACCAACTGCCCTTTGACATTGACGGCGTGGTTTACAAAGTCAACGGCCTGGCTTTGCAACAACGTTTGGGCTTTGTAAGCCGCGAGCCGCGCTGGGCGGTGGCGCACAAATACCCCGCACAAGAGCAAGTGACCACGGTGCTGGCGATTGATGTGCAAGTAGGGCGCACCGGCAAGCTCACCCCGGTGGCCAAGCTGGCGCCGGTGTTTGTGGGCGGCGTCACGGTCACCAATGCCACGCTGCATAACGAAGACGAGGCCAGGCGCAAAGACGTGCGTGTGGGCGATAGCGTCATCGTGCGCCGCGCAGGCGATGTGATTCCCGAGGTGGTCAGCGTCCTGCCAGCCAGTTTGGAGTCGCCTGGCCGTGGCCATGCGTTCACTATGCCGCGGCAATGTCCGGTGTGCGGGTCTGCCGCTTTGCGCGAAGAAGACGAGGCGGACTACCGCTGTACCGGTGGCTTGTTTTGCAGCGCGCAGCGTAAGCAGGCGATTTCGCATTTTGTGCAGCGCCGTGCGGTAGAAGTCGAAGGCTTGGGCGAAAAATTAGTGGACCAATTGGTGGAAGCGGACTTGGTGCGCACCTTGCCGGATATTTACCGGCTGGGCTTTACGGCCTTGGCTGCGTTGGACCGGATGGCCGATAAATCGGCTAACAATTTGCTGGAGGCTTTGGAAAATTCCAAGTCCACCACACTGCCGCGTTTTTTGTACGGCCTAGGTATTCGCCATGTGGGTGAGGCCACCGCCAAAGAATTGGCGCGGCATTTTGGTGGTGTCCACGCCATCATGGACGCTCCTATGGAGAAGCTGCTGGAGGTCAACGATGTCGGGCCCACGGTGGCGCAAAGCCTGCGAGCGTTTTTTGACCAGGCGCATAACCGCGAGGTGGTGGAGCAATTGCGCGCTTGCGGCGTGCATTGGCCGGCCATACAGGCCGCATCTGACGCCCCCAAACCTTTGGCCGGTTTGACCTTTGTCATTACTGGGACTTTGCCCACGCTGGGTCGCGACGCCGCCAAAGCTTTGATCGAAAACGCGGGCGCCAAAGTGGCCGGTTCGGTGAGTAAAAAAACCAGTTTTGTACTTGCTGGCAGCGAGGCCGGTAGCAAGCTAGATAAAGCGCAGGAACTGGGTGTGCCGGTGATTGATGAATCTGCTTTGTACAACATGCTGGAGGAACGCTGATGGCGGTACGCGAAATCTTGAAAATGGGCGATCCGCGCTTATTGCGTGTGGCGCAAAAGGTGCAGCTATTGGATAGCGATGCATTGCATTTGCTGGTGACCGACCTGCTCGACACCATGCGCGCGGCCCATGGAGCGGGCCTGGCCGCGCCCCAAATCGGGGTGGACTTGCAGGTGGTGATTTTCGGCTCGGACGAGCGCAACCCACGCTACCCGGATCGGCCCCTGGTGCCGCGTACGGTGCTGGTCAACCCGACCATCACGCCCTTAGGCCAGGACGAGGAATCTGATTGGGAGGGCTGCTTGTCGGTGCCGGGTTTGCGCGGCGTGGTGCCGCGTTGGGCGCGCATCCGTTATACCGGCTGGGACGCTTTTGGCGACCCTATTGACCGCACGGTGGACGGTTTTCACGCCCGCGTAGTGCAGCATGAATGTGACCATTTGTGGGGCAAGCTCTATCCTATGCGTATGCACGATTTTTCGCAATTTGGGTTTACCGAGATATTGTTTCCAGGCATTGCGGCCAGTGAGGACGATTGATGCCTGCGCATGCAGCCAGAGGCGGCCACGCCTGAAACAAGGGGGCTTTCATTGACCATTGAACTATTTGCGTTTGACACGCCCAATGGGCGAAAAATTAGCGTTGCACTGGAAGAAATGGGTTTGCCCTATACCGTGCAGGTGGTCGATATTGGTGCGGGACAACAGTTTGATCCGGCATTTATCCGTATCAGTCCCAACAACAAAATCCCCGCCATCGTGGACCCGTATGGGCCGGACGGGCAACCCATCAGTGTTTTTGAGTCCGGCGCCATCTTGCTGTACCTTGCCGAAAAAACTGGGCTTTTTTTGCCACTTGCCGGCCGCGCCCGCGTAGAGGTTTTGGAGTGGCTGATGTTCCAGATGGGCGGCTTTGGCCCCATACCCGGTCAGGTCCACCACTTTGTTGCCTTGACTTCACAGGCGGACCGACGCTACGGCTTGGAGCGCTTCATGGCCGAGACGCGCCGTTTGTATGGCGTCATGGAGCGGCGTTTGCAGGGGCGTAGCTATTTCGCGGGTGCGTTGTCCATCGCCGACTTTGCCATTTTGGGATGGGTGTGGCGCCATCCACGCCATCAGGTGGATTTGGCCGATTTTCCACAGGTACAGCGCTGGTACCAGGCGCTCATGGCACGCCCGGCTGTGCAGCGCGGTTTTGCCGTGCCACTGCGGGCAGGCGCGTAAATGCGGCGGAGCTTGCTAGCCGCTGGGTGTGCAGCCTTGGCACTTAGTAGTCTTTCGCTTGCGGCGCAAACAGTGCGTGAGCGGGAAATGGCGCAGTGCCTTCCGGGCGAAATCGTCACTTGGGGGGATGGCCGAGACCGGCCCGCCAGCAAGCTCGTGTTTGTCTATGACCATAGCGGCGCGCCTGAGTGGTTTTCCGAAGAGTTGGTCTTTTCCGCTGTGCAGCGGTCGGCGCTGGCCTGGTCCCCGTGTGGCGTGCCTAACGCCGTGCAGCGTTTCAAGCCCGCGAGCGCCTTGCCCGAAGGTGCCGTCATAGTCCAATGGAGTGAAAAAAACAGTGGCGGCAATTTTGCGCAGGCGGACTTGGGCCGAGGCCTTTTGGCCATGAGCCCGGCGATGTTTCGCTTGCTGAACACCCGCAACCCGATGCACGACGCCCGCGAAACTTTGCAAATGGTGATCTCCCACGAAATGGGCCACCACTTTGGCCTGATGGCCCATTCACGGCGCTGTGTCGATGTCACTTCCTACTACGACAACGGCAAGGGTGAGCGCTGTTTTATCCGAGACGGTAGTTTGCCTAGGCCCGGGTTTGAGTACCGTGCCACACTGCCGACCGCCTGCGATATAGCCCGCTGCATCCAGGCCAATTACCCCAAGCCTTAGAGACGGCCCGCATCCCGGTATTTGGACTGATGCCCCGACTTTTATGCACTAGCATAGGTGCCTTCATCACATGCCCAATGGCACAGCGACTGCCCCGCCAAGCGATCAGCTTGAAACATAAATACCCAGTGCCAGGAGATTATTGACATGGTAAGAATTGAAAAAAATGCGGCGGTATGGACCATCATCCACAGCCGGTATGAAGAGGCGCGCAACGCCATGGACCCGGGCAGTGCCGATGCCCTAGTGGCGGCCTTTGAGGAATTTGAGCTTGATGCTAGCGCCAGCGTAGCTGTCTTGTGGGGCGAGGGCGGTGCCTTTTGCGCGGGTTGGGATTTGAAGTACGCCAGTTCACTGACCGATTCAGATCGCCCGCTCACCGATATCGATTACCCTACTGACCCGACCCGCAGCGTGCCGCGCGGCCCCTTGGGTCCTACCCGTCTGGATTTGTCCAAGCCGGTGATTGCGGCGGTCGAAGGACCAGCAGTGGCCGGTGGTTTCGAATTAGCCCTGTGGTGCGATATGCGCGTGATGGCTGAGGACGCCTACTTTGGTGTCTACTGTCGGCGCTGGGGTATTCCCTTGCTCGACGGCGGTACCGTGCGCTTGCCGCGGCTGGTAGGTATGGGCAGGGCCATGGAAATTACGCTTACCGGGCGCAAAGTGCCTGCCGCCGAGGCCCTAGCCATAGGTGCCTGCGAGCGCCTGGTGCCCCATGGCCAGGCTCGCATCGAAGCTGAAAAACTGGCCGCCGAAATTTCCCGCTTTCCGCAAGCCTGCGTGCGCGCAGATCGGCGCTCCATCTATATGCAGCATGGGCAGACCGTGCGCGATGCGATGCGCCAGGAGTGGTACAACGGCCTGGAATGCTTGGTGCAGGAAGGCGTGGGTGGTGCCGGGCGGTTCAAGGACGGCTTGGGCCGTCATGGCGATTTTTCTTCTATTTGATGTACAAGGGAGTCCGAACATGGCAAGCAAACCCACTAACAAACCGGCAGCGCCCGCGGCTAAGACCAGCGCCAAAAAATCAACAGCCGGTTCTAAACAAAAAGCTATACAGCCCGTTGTCGACTTGGGTAAACCTATGGCAAGCCTTGCTGCTGACCGGGTGTTTTCCACTTTGCATATTGCGGTACAGGGACGTATTGCCACGATTACCCTGAACCGACCCGAGCGCCTGAACGCGATCAATGATGAGATGCCTGGCGAGATCCACCAGGCGGTAGAACTGGCCAATGCCGACGACAGGGTGCATGTGATTGTGCTGCGCGGAGCGGGCGATGCGTTTTGTGCCGGCTACGACTTGAAACACTACGCCGAGGGCGACCCCACCAATGTCATTACCCAGCCCATGCCCTGGGACCCGATGATTGACTACAAATTTATGAAGCGCAATACCGAAGACTTTATGAGTTTGTGGCGCTCATACAAGCCGACGATCGCGCGCGTGCATGGGTACGCGGCGGCGGGCGGTAGCGACATTGCCAGCTGCTGCGACTTTATTGTGATGGAGGATAAGGCGCGCATTGGGTATATGCCGGTGCGGGTCTGGGGTTGCCCCAGCCCTGCGATGTGGGTCTACCGCTTGGGTGCGATGCGCGCTAAACGCATGATGCTGACCGGCGATTTGATCGACGGCAAGCAAGCTTTTGAATGGGGCTTGGCAACCGAAGTGGCGCCGCTTGCCAAGCTCGATGCCGTAGTGCAGCAGTTGGCCGAGCGCATGGCCGGGGTGCCCAAAAACCAGTTGATGATGAATAAGCTGGTGATCAACCAGGCTATCGACGCCATGGGCCTGGAGCAGACGCAAATGTTTGCCAATGTGTTTGACGGCATTACCCGCCATTCGCCGGAGGGCATGTGGTTTAAGCGCTACGCCCAGACCTATGGTTTCCAGGCGGCGGTGGAGTGGCGTGACAGCGGGCGACCCTTGCCGGAACCGGGTCCCGGTGATTTCGGCGACGCATTCATGGACCCGCCCACGCCCGATGCCCGGTCTGTGTGGTCACGTGATGTGAGTGGCAAACGGGTGGCGAAGTCCGCAAAAAAGGATAAACCCAAGGACAAGGAAAAGTCCAAACGCAAGTCTGCGAAGGGCAGTTAGCGACTAGGTGGTGCTAGACGTTATTGACACACTCAGTGGGCGAAGGTGCTTTTACCCAAAGTTAAATCACGCTTGCGCACTTCATAGAGTTTTCTGTTGGGGCCGTTTGGGACTAGTCAGACTTAAATATGTCTAGGACTGAACGAGAAGGTGCAACATTTTCTAGGCGCTTCAAAACTTTTTCTAGTCGTTCCGTAAGTTTTTCTTGTCGTTCCAAAGCTTTTTCTATTCGTTCTACCGTTTTTTCCGATTCAGGCGTCTTTTTCGTAGCAGTTGATTCCTTCGGAGGATCCATTGGCTTGTTCACCTCAGATTTTGGCGATACAGCAGGTTTTGCCGCTCCAGCATTATTTTTGGCTAAATAGGTGCGACGGTATTCCGAAAGATCCATCAGTTCGACGCCGTTCGGTTTCAAACCCTCCATAATAGCATCATAAATATTCTTGGCCTCTGAGTCCCCCTCAACCGGACCACGATAATATATGCTAGCCCATGCGCTTCGGACATCCATTTTGTCTTTGTACGCTACCGGAATATCTATCCAAACCGCGGTCATGCGTTTGTCACCAGAAACAGAAAATAAAAGTCCATCACCCGGACCCGATGCGGTCATCACTGCGTAGCCGATCTGCCCTGCTTTGGAAACTGTGCTACGAATATCTTCCTTTTTTACTCCCCAGGCAGAAGGAAAAGAAGGATTCTCCGCTGCGATACTTTCGGGTGAAAAAATCACTCCTGATTCATATATTTTCGAGGTACCGTATATGACGCCTCCTTTGCTGCTTTCAAAGGAGAAACTGGGCGCCATAAAATTCCCGTCGGCTTCCAGCGCTTTTTTGGCCAGGGCGCCTGAGCCGACACTCCAGCCACGGGGAAGTGTCAAAGAAAAATCAAAAACACCTAGAACCCCTTTAACAGGAGGACTTGCCTCAGCTTGAACTTGGACATTAACTGCATTTTGAGTCGTCGACACAGGCGCCACGACAGCCCGTGAGTTCAATTCGCTTGCCGCGGCCGGTTTAACTTTCGCTGGAACGTTGGATTTAAGATCAGCGGCAAACAACTGCATAGGTGAAATTAACAAAACTGCGCAAACACTACGGACAAAAAAATCTGTAAATTTCGACGTAATAGACATAAAGTATTTATTCCAAGTTTTAAAAAATATCATCCAATAGTTTGACACAACAGGGTCAAAATCTATAAAATTTTTCCAGGCCTCAGGAGAGCCTAAACAAAATCTAAACCGCGCGCTCATCATTCCACCAACATCGGGATAACACGCTTTGGTGCAATCAAAATGCCTGAATCCGTGACTTCACAGTAAAGGTATGGTGAGGATATGAGTACGAACCGCACCTTTGATTAACTGATTCAATAAAGCAACTTGCCCACGACTTTGTCAAGGACATAAAAATCTACGCAATCCATTACCAAAGAATCGTTAGGTCATGGTTATAGGAACACAAAGCCAAGCCGAAGCTGGTTAGAACGCTTTGATGGCCGCTCAGATCCGACGGCTAGCTGAATATGGAATCTAAAAAGGGCTAGGCAAGTGAGAAATGTTTTTACTAGCACTGCATACCGACAGCATCAAACGAAAAAAAAGAGGCTCCGCGGAGCCTCTTCTATGGAGCCCCCGTACCAAATTACTTTGGAAGGTAAGCCCAAGTGTTGGTTGGGCCTACAGGTTCGACCACGTAGTAGCTATCCACAACCATCGCGGTTGGCTTGGTGGTTTCTTCTTTAACGATGAAAATAGTCTTCTCCGGTGCGGGACGGGACTTCACAGCAAAAATTACACGCTCGTAGCTCATCTTGCTGAGTTTATGATCAACTTTGTTCGATTCAAGGCGTTCCCGTTGGTCACAGTTAAACACTGAGTTGTTGCATTCGACGAGAGTTTTTGTATCAGGGCCGGCCGCTTGAGCAAAGACCGAACCAGCAGCCACGATGGATAAAGCCATCAAGCTTACTTTTGCTATTTTCATAGTTAATTCCTTAAGATTACGTTATTTCGATTGATTACTTGAACACCGTGTTCCAACGAGCCAGAGGCTAACCATTCCACGGAGTTCCGTCTGTCCGATGGAACTACTAACCAGAGGCCTTCGATCAAACTGACCCGCGGATGTTAATGCAAATTTGGTTGATCTTGTCGAATTCTTCCTTGAATTTTGTGGTTTTTTTGCATCAAGAATGGCATTTGCCCAATCTTCAAGTCCCTAAACCTTGCCAGCACGTCGCGCTACTGGGTGACTTGACGTGAGAGGTCGCGCAGCCCAGCGAGTGTTAGGCGCAGTTGGTCGAATCTAAACTACAACATCAAACCTTGCCTGCGACATGCGCTTCTGATTTGAGCGGTTCAAATGACTTACGTTGGTGTTTGCAGCCGTTGAATTTTCTCTCAATCATTATCGAGCCACAAGAGATTAGGTTTCACTAAAGCTCGCTTATCTGAAAATAACCGCGTAATTGAGGTTTTAAATAAAAACAACGTGCTAAGTTGTTGTTTTAAAAGTAATTTAATTTCCTCATCCTGGGCTGGAACGAGGAACCTATGGATTGAAAGACGACGGATGCATCTTGCAACAGGGACGAATTGTCAGGGCTGAGGACTGAAGCGTTTGGACGGCAGCGACGCCTTGACGGTGGGTAAATCCACCATCATGGGCGTGCCCGGCACCGTACAACCGGTATCGCAACATTTGCCCGGTTGGCGGTTTTGGGTAATGGCTCGGGCCGGGTCGTGCGGAGCGGCGGCGGCAGAACCGTCGGCGGTAATTCCGCGTTCGAGCAGGCGTTCGACCAGTTCCACCTTGGAGCCTATGGGGTAGTTGCGGTAAATCTCCTGCTTCATCGCTGCTGGCGAGCCGCCGCCATGCAGGCTGATGACTGAATACCAGCCGCCCTGGTAACCGGCGGTCAGGTCCTCGATGAAGCGCGCGGTTTGTATCCGTTGTTCGTAGGGCACGTCCGGGTTAGCGCGCAGCACCTCGCTGAGCTTGGCGCCGGTCTCGGGGTTGTGGTCCTCATCCGGGCCGGGCAGGGTGACAATCAGGCCGCCGCTGACATAGTGCGCGATGCGGTGCATGTCATAAATTTTGGTCGCCAGCAGCAGTTTGCCGATATTGGAGAACACCGTATCGGGCACAAAGCTGTGGCTGTGCGGGTCTTCTTTGCCATAGACGCTGGCTGCCACGCCGCAGGCGTAAAAGCTCTCGGTGATGGTGATGAGTTCGACCATTTGTTCGCGCAAATGGCTTTCCTGGCCGGGGTCAAAGCCATTGGCTTCGCACATCAATGCACCTGCGCCAATCAGCAAGTCGCCAAAGCCAGCGCGCGCGCCTATGCAGGTGTGGCGGTGATGGGTGGCATAGTTGTAGGTCAGGTAGCCCGAGTGTTCCCACTCACCCGCGTAAAACACCAGGTCCATGGGCACAAACACTTTGTCAAACATGCACACCGCCGTGCTTTGGCCGTATTTGCTGCTGAACAGGGGCGCGCCGTGTTCGGGTTCCCCCGGGCGTCCTGCGGGGCGGGCGATGATGGTCAGGCCTGGTGCGTCAATGGGTACCGCGCAGCAGACTGCAAAGTCGGCATCGGCCTGGCCCATATTGCGGCAAGGCATGACAAGAAGTTCATGCATATAGGGCGCACCGGTGACGATGGCTTTGGTACCAGATATCAAGATGCCTTGCTGGCCATTGTGTTTGGCGTGGTAATCGACGATATGGACGTAGCTGTCTCTGTTGCCTTGTTGGTGCGGGCGCAGACCCCGGTCGCCTTTGGCGTCGGTCATGGCCACGCCCAGCGTTAAGTCTTGGTCTTGCACACGGTGCATATAGTTCAAAAAACGCGCGCTGTACTCGGTGCTGCCTTTAGCGTCATCGATGCGGGCGCTGACCTGGCCAATGGCGTTGAGCGCGTCATGCGTCAGGTACCGCTGGGCGCAACCAGTTTCCTGGCATACCAGGCGCACAGCTTCGAGCTTATTGAGTAGGTCACCGGCGCTGGTATTTATATGGGTGAGTCGGTTCACCGTTTTACCGCTGCTTTGCTGCACTGCAGTCATGAGCTTGGCATATTGCGGTTTGAGCGCATAGTCATAGGTCAGGCCAATGGCATTTATACCCGGCGCAAAGCCCGGCTCATCCACCACAGATTCGATCAAATGGCCGTCTAGAAAAACACGGGGCCGGTAGCGGCGTAGCGATTCGCGGTACTCATCGCCGCTCATCAGGAGCGAAGCGAGTGCGGGCATGTTCATGGCGTGGCTCCGTATTGCATAGCGGCAATATACCGGATTGCTTGCGCCTCCCCTAAGGCCGCAGGCACGGCCACCGTAGAATCTGTCTATGTCCTATCTGGTTCTTGCCCGCAAATACCGACCGCGTAATTTTGCGCAAATGGTAGGCCAGAGCCATGTGGTGCAAGCCTTGGCCAATGCACTTTCTTCCCAGCGCCTGCACCATGCCTACCTGTTTACCGGAACGCGAGGCGTGGGCAAGACCACGGTTTCGCGCATCTTGGCCAAATCCCTCAACTGCCAAGGGCCGGATGGCCAGGGTGGCATCACCCCCGCCCCGTGTGGGGTTTGTCAGGCCTGCATGGACATTGATGCCGGCCGCTTTGTGGACTACACCGAATTAGATGCCGCGTCCAACCGGGGCGTTGACGAAGTGCAGGCCTTGCTAGAGCAAGCGGTTTACAAACCGGTGCAGGGGCGCTTTAAGGTCTTCATGATCGACGAGGTGCATATGTTGACCGGGCATGCCTTTAATGCCATGCTCAAAACGCTGGAAGAGCCACCGGACTACTTGAAGTTTGTGCTGGCCACCACTGACCCGCAAAAAGTACCGGTCACCGTGCTCTCGCGCTGCCTGCAATTTAATTTGCGGCCTATGGCGCCGCAAACCATTTTCGACCATTTGGAGCAGGTGCTTGCTGCTGAAAACCTGGTCTTTGACACGCCTTCTTTGCATCTGTTGGCGCGTGCAGCGCGCGGCTCCATGCGGGACGCGCTAAGCCTTAGCGACCAAGCCATCGCATTTGGCGGTGGTCAGGTTTCTGAGGTCACGGTGCGGCAAATGCTTGGCAGCGTGGATCGCTCTTATGTTTTTGCCTTGATTGAAGCGCTGGCCCAAAGCGAAGGCCGCAAGGTGGTGGAAACCGTGGAAAACCTGCGGGTACAGGGACTCAACGCCGCGTCGGCTTTGGAGGAAATGGCCAGCGTCTTGCACCGTATGGCGGTTTATCAGTCCATGGGCGAGGCTGCCATAGCCGACAGCGGTGACCCGCAGGAGGCCGAAATTGCCCGAATGGCTGCGCTTTTGCCGGCCGACGAAACCCAATTACTCTACAGCATTTGCCTGCACGGGCGGGGTGACTTAGGCTTGGCGCCGGACGAATATGCGGCCCTGACCATGGTGCTCTTGCGCTTGTTGGCTTTTAAACCCGGCGACTGCGCCGTGCATACGCCGACCGCCGCTGGCACTGCCACAGCGGAAAAAAAAAGCCTGAAATCGGCGCCTGAGGCCCTTGTTAGTCCTGGCCCTGTGCCCGGGCAAGCGCCGAAACCGTCGGTGCCACTGGCCCCCGCGACTTCTGCGCAAATACTGCCCCCCGATCGCCCTGTAAGGGCGCAAGCCGCCAGCACTATTTCGGTGCCGCCGGGCCAATTGCTTGCAGTTCATGACCCGGCTGCCCGCCATGGCCAAGATGCTGAGCCCATCGACAAGAGCACTCCCGCCCACCGCGTCGTGGGCGTTCCGATGCGGGTGCAGCAAGAAAGCCGCCTGGACCAGAACGTCTCTGGCGCACTCGCTGGCTTTGTGGAGACTGAGCATGGGGCTTTTTGGCAGCAAACCGTGCAGGCTTTGGTGCAGGCGCAGGCGGTTAGCGCCTTGGCGCGCGAGTTGGCTTTGCAGTCGCAGTTGATAGGGCGCGACGAAGACCAGTGGATATTGCGGGTGGAAAGCGAGTCGCTCAACCAGGCGGGCAGCCGCGATCGACTCAGCCAGGCGCTGCAGGACGCCGGCTTTGCGGTTAACTTACTGGTGGAGGTGGGACGCGTCAGCGACAGTCCGGCGCGCCGCAATGCGCGCGCCAGCGCAGAGCGCCAGCAGGCCGCAGAGCACATCATCCACGGCAACCCCTTGGTCCAAAGCTGGATACGCGACTTTGGGGCGAAAATTGTGCCCGGTAGCATCCGGCCTTTATAGTGGCTTGGCATGGACCGATGGCATGGACACTTCTCGTATTTACAGCACACCTATAAGGAATTTTGATGTTCAATAAAGGACAACTCGCCGGCCTGATGAAGCAGGCGCAGGCAATGCAAGACAACGTGAAAAAAGCCCAGGAAGAGTTGGGTCATATTGAAGTCAGCGGGGAATCCGGCTCAGGCCTCGTCAAAGTCACCATGACTTGCAAGCACGAGGTCAAGCGCATCACGATCGACCCGAGTCTGCTGGCCGACGATAAAGACATGCTCGAAGACCTAGTGGCTGCGGCTTTCAACGCGGCCTTGCGGGTGGCCGACGCAACCTCGGAGCAAAAAATGGCCAAGATCACAGCCGGCTTGCCCCCCGGCATGAAGCTTCCGTTTTAGCGCGTGATGACTTTGCAAGCAGGGGCATCGCGCCATGTCTGATGCGCATGCGCTGGACGCGTTGATTCAGGCCTTGCGGCGCCTGCCCGGCGTAGGCGTTAAATCGGCGCAACGCATGGCTTTTCATTTGCTGCAGCGCGACCGCCCCGGGGCACAGGCTTTGGCGCGTGCTTTGCAAGAGGCTACCGAGAACGTGCGCCATTGTGAACGCTGCCATACCTTTACGCAAGATCAGGTGTGTGCCACCTGCTTGGACACCCGGCGTGACCATACGCAGCTTTGTGTATTGGAGACACCTGCCGACCAGGCCGCTATGGAGCGCACCGGCGCCTACCAGGGGCTTTACTTTGTGCTTATGGGCAAGCTCAGTCCGCTCGATGGCATCGGCCCGCATGAATTGGGCTTGGATAAATTGTTTGCCCGCGCGTGTGATGGCATCGTGCGCGAGGTGATTTTGGCGACCAACTTTACCGCTGAGGGTGAGGCCACGGCCCATGTGATCGCCCAAGGCCTGCGCGCCAAGGGCCTCAATCCAACGCGGCTGGCGCGTGGTGTGCCGGTGGGTAGCGAACTGGAATATGTGGACTTGGGCACGATTGCCCATGCCTTGGTGGACCGGCGCTGAGGTTTTTTTTTAATGGTTTTTTGGAGCTGATATGACAGGTTCTGTTTTTTCTGTATTGCATTGGTGCGTTCTTGTGGCTGCCCTTATGCCCATACTCTGCGCCGGAATGGCAAAGTCCAAGGGTTTTGGCAAGCCCGTGCACGAAGGGGGCTATGACAATGCGATGCCACGTCAGTGGCTGGCAGTTCAAAAGGGCTGGCAGGCTCGTGCCCATGCGGCGCAGGCCAATGGTTTTGAAGCGTTCCCATTTTTTATCGGCGCTGTAGCACTGGCTCAGCATGCAGGCGCTGACGCTGCCCGCTTAGATATGCTGGCCGTGGTCTATGTGGCCTTACGAGTGGTGTATGTCGCTTTGTATATTGCCGACCGAGCCAATGCGCGCAGCCTGGCTTGGGTATTGGCTCTGGCTACCAATATCGCTATTCTTTTTTCCGCAGCGGCTGGCGCCTGAAACGACTTAGGCGCAGGGTACGCCTATTTTTTCTGAGTCTTATCTGGCGGTTTTTTGCCGCTTGCCTTGGGCGTTGGTTTGGCTACTTTCTTGGCTACCGTCTTAGGCTTGGTTTTGACTTTGCTTGCTGAGCCGGCAGGGACATTTACAAATATCACCAAGGCCTGGCCCGGCTTGAACTTCGCATTGGCCGGCACTTTGTTCCATTGGGCCAGATTGGCAGGGCTGACGTTGAGGCGTTTGGCCAGGGACGCCACGGTGTCTGCCTTGCCTGCGCGAATGGATTTGCGCACGCTGATCATTTCCGGAGTGAAGGTGACTTGCCCACGGTCGGCGACGGACTCGCTGATGTCTTTTTGCGAATTGGCAGCGCGGGGTACCAGCAGCGTAGAACCGGCCTTGATGAGCATACGCGGCGGTATATTGTTGAGCTCACGCAGTTGCGATTCGGTCATGCCCACTTGCTTGGCGACTTCGGCAATGCGCACCGTGGACGGCGCTACCCAAACCGTCCAACTGGCCAAACGTGGACCTTTGAAATCCTGTAGGTTTTTTTCGAAAACATCGGCGTTGTCCCAGGGCAGCAGGATGTGTGGCGTACCAGCTGCCATGATGATGGGCTTGTTCACTGAAGGATTGAGCGACTTGAAATCCTCCAAATGCACGCCAGAGAGCTTCACCGCCATGGCCACGTCGATGTCGTTGGCGATGCTCACCGTTTTGAAATAGGGATGGTTGCCGATATCAGGTAATTGCGCACCGAAAGTTTCAGGCTGGCCCACAATGTTTTTGATGGCTTGTAGCTTGGGTACGTAGTACTGGGTTTCTTGCGGCATGCCCAGGTCGGTATAGCCGGTGGGCAGGCCTAGGCGCTGGTTTTTGGCGATGGCGCGTCCGACACTGCCCTCGCCCCAGTTGTAGGCCGCCAGCGCCAGATGCCAGTCGCCAAACATGCCATGCAGCTTTTGTAGGTAGTCCAGCGCGGCGCGCGTCGAGGCCAGAACGTCACGCCGATCATCTCGAAACACGTTTTGCTTGAGCTCGAAGCTTTTTCCGGTCGCTGGCATAAATTGCCACATTCCTGCCGCTTTGGCGCTGGAGACGGCCTGCGGGTTAAATGCGCTTTCTACGAACGGCAGCAAGGCCAGCTCGGTAGGCATATTGCGTCTTTCCAACTCTTCCACAATATGAAAGAGGTATTTGCGCGAGCGCTCCGTCATGCGAAAAATGTAATCCGGGCGTGTGCTGTACCACTGTTCTCGGTCGCGCACCAGAGGGCTGGTGAGGTTGGGCATGGCGTAGCCACGGCGTATGCGTTCCCATAAGTCGGCGGGGGTAGCCGTATCGGCCACTTGCAGAGATTTGCTTTCCTGCACATCCAGCGCTTGCAAGCTGGCCGGACCTTCAGACGCAGGCGCGAGGCTTGAACAGCCCAGAAGGAGCAGGGCAGTAAGCGCATGCAGGGCGCGAAGCATAGTGAAGCACATGGGGTAGGGCAATGGGGTCTGACTAGAATGCGCCGGACTTAGCAGCGGTTTGCTGCACAGTGGCGTTTTGGGGCGGAAGATGGACTTGCTTGCAACTGGGCTACGCATCTTGGGACATCCAAAAAAATCAACGTAGGCAGAGCGGGCAGCGAAAACAATGTCATGAGCGAGCGGATTATAGATTTGCAGGATTGGCTCCAAACCCATGCCGGACGCTATATGCTGGCTTGGGAGCAAGGCCAAGCGGACGCATTGGTCGCGGATATGTTTGGCTTCCATGCTTTGCAGCTGGGCTTGCCCCAATTGCAGGGCTTGGCACACAACCGCATGCCGCACCGCTGGTTGGCGGTGCAAGAGCCGCCCGGGCTGGTGCCTAAGGATGAAGCGAACCCTGCGCCCAGGCCCGCACTGGTTACCGATTTTTCGGCCTTACCTTTTTCTGCTGCCAGTTTGGATTTGGTGTTGATGCCGCACAGCCTGGAGGTGAGCATGGATGCCCACGCCACTTTGCGCGAGGTCGAACGTGTGCTGGTGCCGCAAGGCCGGGTGCTGATTTGCGGCTTCAACCCGGTGGGTTTGTGGGCACTGCGGCAGGCGCGTTCGCGCTTATGGCAGAGCCTGAGCGGCGGTCGCTGGTCCGGTCAGGGCTATTTGCCGGTAGCGGGTGAATATATCGGCTATTGGCGCTTGCGCGATTGGTTGCGCCTGCTCGATTTTGAGGTGGAAATTGTGCGCTTTGGTTGTTATGTTCCCGCAGTGTCCAGCCCGGCTTGGCTGCAACGCTTTGCCTGGATGGAAAACCTGGGGCCGCGCTGGTGGCCGATTTTTGGCTCCAGTTATTTGGTAGTGGGAGTCAAGCGCGTGCGTGGTGTGCGCTTACTCGGCTCGGTGTGGAAGACCACGCGTGGGCGGGTGCCCCACCAGGTGCCGGCGGGTCAGAGCAACCAAGATGCCCTGCTAAAGGAGCAACAGCATTGAACAAGATCGTGATTTACACCGACGGCGCGTGCAAGGGCAATCCGGGGCCTGGCGGTTGGGGTGCACTTTTGCGTGCTGCCGATGGCGCAGAAAAGGAACTTTTTGGTGGCGAGTCGGAGACTACCAATAACCGCATGGAGATGATGGCGGTGATCGAGGCACTTTCAGCACTCAAGCGCCCTTGCCATGTGATCTTGTTTGTGGACAGCCAGTATGTGCTCAAAGGTATAACCGAATGGCTGCATGGCTGGAAAGCCAAGGGCTGGCGTACGGCCGCCAAGCAACCGGTCAAGAACGTGGATTTGTGGCAACGGCTGGATGCCTTGGTACACCAAAGCGAACATCGCATCGAGTGGCAATGGGTCAAGGGCCACGCCGGCGACCCCGACAATGAGCGCGCCGACGCACTGGCCAACCGTGGGGTGGAACAGCTCAGCCGCTAGTTCAGAGCACGCCTGAGAACATCATGACTTGGACGACGTCGCCCTCGGCGATATTGCCCTGTCCATGGGGTAAGACCATCAGTCCATTGGCCTGTACCATAGAGCTGAGCACGCCTGAACCTTGCTGACCGGTAGTGCGTACCTGCAGCGAGCCATCGGCTGCAAGCGAGACGATCGCGCGCTGGTATTCGGTGCGCCCCGGCTTTTTTCTTATCGCTTCGCTGCTGCGCGCTTGCAGCATCGGGCACAGCACTTGCGGGTCTTCTGGATTGGCGCCCATCATTTGCCAAAGAGCCGGGCGCACGAAGGCTAAAAACGTCACCATCACCGCTACCGGGTTGCCCGGAAGGCCGAACAAAGGCACGCGGCCGATACGGCCCACCGCCATGGGGCGGCCCGGGCGCATGGCAATGCGCCAAAAGGCCACGCCGCCTTCGCCCGTGGTATCGCTGTGCGCTAGTTGCCGCATCATGGCTTTGGTGTGGTCAGCTTCGCCCACGCTCACACCGCCACTGGTTACGATCGCGTCGGCTTGCGCCGCAGCTTTGAGAAACGCGCGCTCCAGCAAATCCGGTTCATCGCGGACCACGCCTAGGTCTATGCATTCAATGCCCATGCGCTGCAACATGCCCCATACGGTATAGCGGTTGCTGTCAAACACGGCGCCTTCAAGCGGGCTGTCGCCCAGGCTCAAAATTTCATCGCCGGTGGAGAAATAAGCCACGCGGAGCTTACGAAAAACCAGCACCTCTGGCAAACCCAGGCTAGCTAGGAGGCCCATGGCGGCCGGACCTAGGACAGTGCCCTTGGCCAGCGCAACACTGCCACACTTCACATCCTCGCCACGCAGGCGTCGGTTGTCGCCAGGCTGCAAAATGCCCTGCGGAACCTCGATACAGTTTTTTTGCACCCTCACGAGCTCTTGGGGCGCCACGGTGTCTAGACCGGGCGGGAGAATGGCCCCGGTCATGATGTGCAGGCATTGGCCCGCGCCGATCTGCCCGGAAAATGGCGTGCCCGCCAAGGCGCTGCCTACCACCTGCAATTGCAAAGGCTTGTTTGCCGACAAGGCACTGCCATCGAATGCATAGCCGTCCATGGCGGAGTTGTCGTGCGCTGGTACGTCAATCGGGCTGACGATGTCCTGGGCCAACACCCGTCCCAATGCTTGCATCAGGGGCAGGGTTTGGGTTTGTGTGGGTAGGGGCACCATATCGGCCAGGAATGCATTGACGGACGGTGCCGCTAATGCATCGGGGTCATAAGCCAGTAATGCGTCGGCTATTTCAGCCAGCGATTTCATAAACAGCGACCCACCTTATCCACCGATGTAACTCATTTCCACCCGCCGCCCGGGCGCTGCCGCTGGCTGGGGGGGCAGCGAGGCGCGCAACAGCGAGTAACGGTCATCGCGCTGCTTCCATATCGCAGCTATGGCTGCAGCCAGCTCCGGCGCACTCGCGCCACCGCGCAGCAGGCTGCGCAGGTCATAGCCCTGGCTGGCGAAAAGGCATAAATACAACTGGCCCTCGGTGGATAAGCGGGCGCGGTTGCAGTCGCCGCAAAAGGCTTGGCTCACACTGCTGATCACGCCTATTTCTCCGGCATGGGCGTCGGGCTGGCCCTGCGCGTCGGCATAGGCCCAACGTTGGGCCGTCTCGCCCGGTGCAAAAGCCTCCAAGGGCAGTAGTGAAAACTCGGTTTGTAAGCGCGCTATGACCTGGGCCGAAGGCAGTACTTCATCCATACACCAGCCGTTGGTGGCACCAACATCCATGTATTCGATAAAACGCAAAACGATTCCGGTCCCTCGGAAATGTCTGGCCATGGGCAGAATTTCATGGTCATTGGTGCCGCGCTTGACCACCATATTGACCTTAATAGGACCCAGGCCCGCCGCTTGCGCCGCTTCGATGCCCTTGAGCACTTCGGATACCGGGAAGTCCACGTCGTTCATTTGGCGGAATATGCGGTCGTCCAGTCCATCCAGACTCACGGTGACGCGTTGCAAGCCGGCGTCACGCAAGGCCTGTGCTTTGCGGGCTAGGAGGGCGCCGTTGGTGGTCAGCGTCATATCCAGTGCTTGGCCTTCGAGGGTACGCAGGGTGCCGAGCTGGGCTATCAGTAATTCCAGATTTTTGCGCAGCAAGGGCTCACCACCGGTAAGACGGATTTTTTGCACTCCCAAGCCAACAAACTCCCGCGCCACTTGCACAATTTCCTCAAAGGACAGTAAGGCTGACTGGGGTAGGTACAGGTAGTCCTTGTCAAACACTTCCTTGGGCATGCAGTAGCTGCAGCGGAAATTACACCGGTCGGTGACGCTGATGCGCAAATCGCGCAAGGGGCGCCCCAGAATGTCGCTTGTCGCAAGCCCTGGCGTACGGCTGATCCCTGCGGTAGGCAAGGGGATGGGGAGTGCGCCTGGGCGCTGGTCGTACACCGGAATTACGCGCGGCTTGTGGGAATTACTCATGTCGCTATTGTGCAGTGTGTGCCCTGGCCCTATCCCCCGCCTTGGTACTATTATTGTTTGCCATGGCTCACCTCCTTAACCCTGCCTTGATCGCGCTGAACGCACTAGCCGTCCTAGGGTGGGGTCGTCGCGCGCGGCTGTTCGGTCTATGAACCCGCCCTCTGACGTTAGCGATAAGCCCCGCGGACTGCGGGCCTGGTGGCGGCGTTTTTGGGGAGAGCCGGATGGCACTGCCCTAGCGGGTGCTTCCACCATGGCTGCAAGTCCCATTGCGAGCGGCTTATTGGTTCAGGCGCCCACGCATAAGCCGAGTGAGGCGCCGGTCCAACCGGGCCGCATCACCAAGGAAGCGCTGTTGCGTCTGCGACCCGCTGGGCCGGCGCGGGACGAGCCACTGGACCTATTGCAACAGCGCGCGAGTTTTTGGGCGACTGCCACCCATGACTTATGCCAGCCGGCCCAGGCTCTTGCGCTGTTTTTGGAGCGTTTGCGGCGCTTGCCGCCTGAGGCATCCGCTGAAGTTTTGCACGGCTATTTGCAATCCTCTATGCAAGACTTGACGCGCTTGCTTGCCGGCCTTATGGAACTGGCGCAGATAGAGGCCGGCGAAGTGCAAGCCTCTAGGATGGTGGTGTCAGTGGACGAGCTGTTTTTTCGGGTGGGCGAGCAACTGGCCGACCAGGCGCAGGCCAAGGGTTTGCGTTGGGTCGTGCGTTCCAATGGGCGCTCGGTAGTTGGGGATGCGGCGCTAGTCGAACGCGTCTTGCTGGCATTGGGCAGTAACGCACTGCGATTTTGCGCGCAAGGTACGGTTTTGCTCAGTGCCCGCTTGGTGCAGGATGGGGTGGCAGTGCGTTTGGATGTCAGCGACAGCGGGCCGGGCATCGCCGAGCGCGACCACGCCAAGATTTTCGAGCCATTTGCCCAGCGCAATGTGGCAACGCTGCAAGAGCCATCGCGCCCCTCACTGGGCCTGCATATCGCCTCCCGCCATTGCCAACTGATGGGAACCCAAGTGCAGTTACGTTCTGCATTGGGGCGCGGGAGCCGTTTTTCCATCACCTTGCCGCTGGCCGATGAGCGCATCAAGTTGCATGGTGCGGACCTGCCCCAAGACCTGGAGACCTTCGGTCTGGACGGATTGCGTGTGGCCTTGTTCGATGCCGACGATGAACGCGCATCAATGGTCGCTGCCTGGTTGCGCGGCTGGGGTTGTGTACTGGTCGATGCGCAGGTCTTGGACGCTGCCGAGGCACTGCAAACCCAAGCCATTGTTTGCGCCTGGCAGGCGAATACGCCGCTAGAGGCGAGTCAGCGCATACTGGCCATCCGTGCGCATGTTGGAAGTCACATACCGGCTTGCGTGATCAACGCTGACCTAGGCAATGCCGACGCTCTGCTTGACCTGCCTGCCGCTACCGCTGTTTTGGGGCAAGCTGTGCAAGCCGCGCAGTTGCGGGCATGGCTGCGTCGTGTACTGCGAGCCTAGACCTGGCTCCAGTCAATTGCTGGCGTTGAATGCGTAGTTGGCCGCTGCGCGCACGACTTGCGTACGGTTGTCCGCATGGAAGTAGCGCAGGATGGCGCTCACATGGGTTTTTACGGTTTCCTCCGAAACCTCTAATGCCGTGGCGATTTCCCGGTTGGTTTGGCCTTCCATTAAGCCGCGCAACACCATTTCCTGCTTGGGCGACAGTGGCAGCGGTAATGCTGACTTGCCCGCGGCGGCTAAAGGCCTTAGCTCCTGCGGCAGGTAAATCTCGCCATTAAGCACCTGGGAAATGGCTTCTAGCAAGTCGTCAGTGTTGCCCGTCTTGGTCACAAAACCGGCAGCGCCGTTTTTGAGCGCTAGTTGAATCAATTGCGGTGTGGTACTGCCCGAAATCATCAGCACCACTAGCGCGGGTTGAATACGGCCCATTTGGCGCAGTACCTCCAAACCATTCATATCCGGCAGGTGGTAATCGAGCAGCACCAGGTCGATGTCGCGATGCGGCAGTAGCATGTCAATCGCGGAGGCGCCTGTTCCTGCATGCAGCAGTTGCAACCTCGGATACATGCCGGACAGCACCTGGCCCAGGCCCTCGCGCACCAATGCATGGTCATCCACTATGAGTATTTTCACGACGCTTCGAACTTCCAACGAATAGGACGTGAGAAGATTATTACACCTTAAAACAAAGTACTGACCAAAAAAATCCCGCGAAGCACTGGGCTTGCGGGATGGGGCCGGCCTAGGCGCAGATGCGCCGCTGGGCTTATCAGCCGCCGTGAATCTTCATCATCACTGGCACGATCAGCAATGCCACGATGTTGATGATCTTGATCAAGGGGTTGATCGCAGGGCCGGCCGTGTCCTTGTAAGGATCGCCTACGGTGTCGCCTGTGACAGCGGCTTTGTGGGTTTCAGAGCCTTTGCCGCCATGGTGTCCGTCTTCGATGTATTTCTTGGCGTTATCCCAAGCGCCGCCGCCGGTACACATGGATATGGCCACAAACAAACCGGTCACGATGGTACCCATTAGCAAGCCACCCAAAGCTGCTGGTCCAAGGATCAAGCCAACCAAGATCGGCGCCACCACGGGTAACAGGCTGGGGATCATCATTTCCTTGATGGCCGCAGTGGTCAACATGTCTACCGCAGTGTCGTACTCGGGTTTGCCGGTGCCGTCCATGATGCCTTTGATTTCCTTGAACTGGCGGCGTACTTCGACCACCACGGCACCGGCGGCGCGGCCCACAGCCTCCATTGCCATAGCACCAAACAAGTAAGGAATCAGTCCGCCGATGAACAGCCCGATGATGACATTAGGGTCGCTCAAGTCGAACTTGATGTGGGCGCCCAAGCCCTCGAGCTTGTGGGTGTAGTCGGCAAACAGCACCAGCGCTGCCAGGCCGGCAGAACCGATGGCGTAGCCTTTGGTTACCGCTTTGGTGGTGTTGCCCACCGCGTCCAGCGGGTCGGTGATGTCGCGCACGCTGGCTGGGAGTTCAGCCATTTCGGCAATGCCGCCGGCGTTGTCGGTGATCGGGCCGTAAGCATCTAAAGCGACCACGATGCCGGCCATGCTCAGCATGGAGGTCGCTGCGATAGCGATGCCGTACAGACCACCGAGGTCATAAGCGCTGTAAATTGCAGCACACACAAACAGCACTGGCCAAGCCGTGGAGCGCATGGAGACGCCCAGACCCGCGATGATGTTGGTGCCGTGACCGGTGGTTGATGCTTGCGCGATATGCTGCACTGGAGCGTACTGCGTACCGGTGTAGTACTCGGTCACCCAGACCAGCGCGCCAGTCAGAATCAAGCCGACGGCACAAGCGCCAAACAGTCCACCGGCGCTCAAGGCTCTGCCATCGGGCAATGCCAGCGGTGCCGGGAACATGGATTGAGTGACAAAGAAAAAAGCCACCAAGGAAAGAACGCCGGCGACGGCCAGGCCTTTGTATAGCGCGGGCATCACGTTGGTCATGCCGGGACTTGCCTTGACAAAGAAGCAACCGATGATGGACGCCACGATGGACACACCGCCCAAAACCAGCGGGTAAAGCACCATATTGGGGCCAGCTGCACCCGCCAACATGGCGCCTAGCACCATGGTGGCGATGAGTGTTACGGCATAGGTTTCAAACAAGTCTGCGGCCATCCCGGCGCAGTCACCCACGTTGTCGCCCACGTTGTCCGCGATCACGGCAGGGTTGCGCGGGTCGTCTTCCGGGATGCCGGCTTCTACCTTACCCACCAAGTCGGCACCAACGTCAGCGCCTTTGGTAAAAATGCCGCCTCCCAGGCGGGCGAAAATTGAGATCAGCGAAGAGCCGAAGGCGAAGCCAATCAGCGGGTTGAGCATGCCAGCGAGCGCTTTACCGTCCGCAGGTACGCCAGCGGAGGTGAGGTACCAGTAAAAACCGGTGACGCCCAGCAAGCCCAAGCCCACTACCAGCATGCCAGTGATGGCGCCGCCGCGAAACGCGACATCCAGCGCCGGGCCAATGCCCCGCGTGGCAGCCTGCGCGGTGCGCACATTGGCGCGGACCGACACGTTCATGCCGATAAAGCCGCAGGCACCGGAGAGCACCGCACCGAGCACGAAGCCGACGGCGCTCAAGGGGTCTAAGAACCAAGCAATGAGGATCGCCAGGACCACGCCTACCATGGCAATGGTTTTGTACTGCCGCGCCAAGTAAGCGGCGGCACCAGTTTGAATAGCCGCCGCAATTTCTTGCATGCGGGCATTACCGGCGTCCTGTGAAAGAATCCAACTGCGGGCCCAAACGCCGTAGATTACGGCAATCAAACCACAGACAAGCGCAAGAATCAGCGCTGAGTTACCTGTCATAAAAATCTCCAAACTAGCATGTTTCGCGAACAAAGGAGTAACGCTGGCGGTACTCCCGCTGCGTTGCTTCCTCGTGCTCTCGAACCGTAATAGTCGGGAAGCTGATTGGCCAACCCGCGCAACTGTAGCTGCAAAAGTGCGCTTTATCAGGCTTCGCAAGGGCCAAGTCAGTAAAATCAGGGTTAATACTGATACGTATCGGTATTCACTTACTTCCACTTCACGAGCTATTTATGTCCCTTGACAAAGTCACCCCCGGAAAAAACGCACCTAAAGAATTCAATGTGATCATCGAAATCCCGATGAACGCAGACCCTGTGAAGTACGAAGTTAACAAGGAAACCGGAGCGATCTTTGTGGACCGTTTCATGAGCACCGCCATGCACTACCCGACCAATTACGGCTATGTGCCCAAGACCATCTCTGGCGATGGCGATCCGGTCGATGTGCTGGTCATTACGCCGGTGCCCTTGATCCCCGGCGTGGTCGTCACTTGCCGCGCCATCGGCATCCTGAAAATGGAGGACGAGGCCGGTATAGATGGCAAGGTGCTGGCCGTTCCTATCGATAAAATTTTGTCGCTCTATACCCAATGGCAAAAGCCTGCTGACCTGAACCCGCTGCGCTTGAAAACCATCGCCCATTTCTTTGAGCATTACAAAGACCTGGAGGAGGGCAAATGGGTGAAAATTTTGGGCTGGGAAGGGCCCGAGGCAGCGCACCAAGAAATTGCAGAAGGCATGGCGAGTTACCAAAAAGAGCAGGCCGCTTAATCACCCAGGCGGCCAGCCTGTGGCCGGATAAAGGTGCCGCGGTACTTGTACCGCGTACGGGCAAACTAC
The DNA here is from genome assembly GCA_040400575.1 of Rhodoferax sp. GTDB lineage: Bacteria > Pseudomonadota > Gammaproteobacteria > Burkholderiales > Burkholderiaceae_C > Allorhodoferax. The sequence continues at coordinate 266,573 of JBBAPX010000002.1, read as the reverse complement.
TTATTGAGGTTCTGCGGGCATGCCCTTAAAAGGCGAGCGCTGTTGCAAGTGCCCCATGTACTGTTGAATGCCTTCACCTTCGCGCTCTAGAAAGCGTGCAACGGCGTCTGCAAAAGCGGGATGCGCCAGCCAATGGGCGCTGCTCGTTTTCACTGGCATCAGGGCACGCGCCATTTTGTGCTCACCCTGGGCGCCCCCCTCAAAGCGTGCGTAGCCCTGGTCTATGCACCACTGCAGGGGCTGGTAATAGCAGGCCTCGAAGTGCAGGCAATCCACGCGCTCCAGCGCACCCCAGTAGCGCCCATAGGCCACGTGAGGCTGGGCGCCATCCAAGCTGGTGCTGCTCAGCCCGATCAGGCTGCTGGCGATAGGCAGGCCGGCGCGCTCGGCCACAAACAATAACCAGTTTTGCGGCATATCACGCTGCATAGCGGCAAAGAAAGCGCGGCTGAGGTAGGGCGCATTGCCATGTTCCAAGTAGGTTCGCTCGTAGCAGCGATAGAAAAAATCCCAGTCGGCATCACCGATGTTGGCTCCTTGGGCCCAGCGAAATTGCACGCCTGCGTCTTGCACTTTACGTCGTTCCTGACGGATTTTTTTGCGCTTGTCTTGCGACAGGCTGGCCAAAAAGGCGTCGAAGTCGGTGAACCCGGGCCTGGTATTGGTCCAATGGAATTGCACCGTGTGGCGCAGCATCATGCCGCTATCCGCGCAGGCTTGGGCATCCTGTGGGGAAACGAATAACAAATGCAGAGAGGACATCTCCCTATCCTGGCTGTAGGCGATCAAAGCGGTAATAAGTGCCTGTCGCGCTGCACCGTCGCGGGCCAACAAGCGGGCGCCGGGCACCGGCGTGAAAGGGACTGCTACCGTCGCTTTAGGGTAATAGGCGAGCCCGTGCTGTTGGTAGGCATTGGCCCAGGCCCAGTCAAAAACGTATTCGCCATAGGAATGGTCTTTCTCGTACAGCATGCAGGCACCAAGCAAGGCGCCGCCCTGCTCCAGGCAGATGCAAACCGGTCTCCAGCCTGTTGAAGGGCATGCGCTGGTGCTTTGCTCCAATGCCGCAAGGTAGGCGTGGCGCATAAATGGGCTGGCATCGGGGTGATCGGCCAACAAGTCATCCCACAGCGCAGCGTCGATGGCGCTGACTGAATCGTGCACCCGGGTGACATAATCATCGCGGCCCATGCAGACCCCTAAGGAAGGCCGGGACGGCGCCTGATGGCCCTTGCCTCGCCACTGTTTTCATAAGCATTCGTACATGACTCTCAAAATTTGCGTTGCCCAACTCAACTTCATAGTGGGTGATCTGAGCGGTAACGCGCAAAAAATACTGGACGCCGCCAATCGGGCCCATGCGCAGGGCGCTCGCTTGCTGCTGACACCCGAATTGTCGCTGTGTGGCTATGCCGCCGAAGACCTCTATTTGCGCCCCGCATTCATGCAGGCCTGCGATGATGCCTTGAAATCGTTGACCGCGCAGTTAGCGGGTCTTCAAGACATGTGCGTTGTGGTGGGGCATCCCCAGGGTGCCGACCAGCGGGGCACCTCAGTTTCCATTACCCAGCGTTTTAACTGCGCTAGCGTCTTACGTGACGGGCAGGTGGTGGCCACCTATGCAAAGCAGGAGCTACCCAATTACCAGGTTTTTGACGAACGCCGTTACTTCGCCCCCGGCAGCAAAACCTGTGTGTTCGATGCAGGACCCGCGGATGCTTTGGTGCGCGTAGGTCTGTTGATTTGTGAAGACGCCTGGTTCGCTGGCCCAGCCTTAGCGGCTAAGGCGGCTGGGGCGCAGCTGTTGGCGGTGATCAATGCTTCGCCCTTTCACTTAGGTAAGGGCTATCAGCGCGAACAGGTCATGGCCGAGCGGTGCCGCTCCACGGACTTGCCACTGGTCTATGCGCATCTGGTGGGCGGACAGGATGAACTGGTATTTGAGGGGCGTTCGTTTGTATTAAACGCACAGGGCCAGGTTCAAGGCCGGGCGGCCAGTTTTCAGGAATCCTTGTTTGCCTGCGCATTAGAGCCCAGTCTGCCGGATGCTTCTTGGATGGCTACCACCGAGCCGCAGCGTTCTGAAGAGGCAGATTTGTGGGACGCGTTGGTTTTAGGCGTTCGCGATTACGTAGAGAAAAACCGTTTTCCAGGCGTCTTATTGGGCCTTTCGGGCGGAATTGATTCGGCGCTGGTACTGGCGATCGCGGTCGATGCGCTGGGTGCCAAGAGGGTGCGCGCGGTCATGATGCCCTCGCCCTACACCGCAGAAATCAGCTGGTTGGATGCGCGTGAAATGGCTGGTCGCATGGGTGTGCGATACGACGAAATTTCCATACGACCGGAGTTTGAGGCTTTTAAAGCGTCGCTGTCTGGCGAATTTGCAGGCCGTGCTGAAGACAGCACCGAAGAAAACATCCAGGCCCGCATACGCGGTACGCTTCTGATGGCGCTGAGTAACAAGTTTGGCTCCATGGTGCTGACCACGGGAAACAAGTCCGAAATGGCGACCGGCTATTGCACACTGTACGGCGATATGGCCGGGGGTTTTGCGGTGATCAAAGACTTGCCCAAAATGAAAGTTTTCGCGATGGCGCGTTGGCGCAATCATCATGACCCTTATGAAACGGGTACAAAGCCTATTCCCGAGCGAATCATTAGCCGTCCCCCCAGCGCCGAGTTGCGGCCCGAGCAAACGGATCAGGACAGCTTGCCTCCCTACGAAGTGCTGGACGGCATTATTGAGCGCTACATGGAGAACGACCAAAGCATGGCCGATATCGTGGCCGCCGGATACAGCGCCAACGATGTGGAGCGCGTCACCCGACTCATTCAGATCAATGAATACAAGCGTCGTCAGGCGCCCCCCGGAATTCGGGTCACTCACCGCAGCTTCGGCAAAGATTGGCGTTATCCTATTACCAACCGCTTTCGCGCCTGAATCTGCTTTTTTTACTTTGGGGACCCGCCATGAAACAAATCACCGCAATTATTAAACCGTTTAAGTTGGAAGAGGTACGTGAGGCACTGGCTGAATGCGGGGCCAGTGGTTTAACCGTCACCGAAGTTAAGGGTTTTGGACGCCAAAAGGGCCATACCGAGCTGTACCGTGGCGCAGAATATGTGGTGGATTTTTTGCCCAAGGTCAAAGTGGAGTTGGTAGTCAAGACCGAGGACGTGGACCGGTGCGTAGATGCCATAGTGAAAGCAGCCTACACTGGCAAAATAGGAGACGGCAAGATATTCGTAACCGCGGTCGAGCGCGTGGTACGTATCCGCACCGGTGAGCAGGACGAGTCCGCCGTTTGATCAGGTCCGCGCTGTGCCGGGCCTAATTGCCTCGGCTCTTGGCTGCTGGCTCAGGCGGCTTGTAATGAATCAGCCGCGTGCCGGCCAGCACGTCATGCCAAAACTGCCTTTGCGGCGCCAGTCCGCTGCTACCGGCCCAAGCCGTAACCCATAGCAAAAATACCAACACCTGCGCTCCCGCTGGCAAAGCCGCCGCCCAGGCAATGCCCAAGGGCGGCAGTACCCACACCCAAGATAGCGCATAACGCAGCAAGGCGCGCCGGCGGGAAATAAGTACGCCTTGCGCATCGACGACGCGGATATGCCAGGTTTTCATGGCCAGAGTTTGTCCGCGCGTCCAGAAAATGACGAAATAGGCACTCAGGGCCAGAAATAAAAAAACCTGTAGCGCGGTCCGGTTGTCCATGGCATTGCGCGTTTGGGTCAATGTGCCAAACAGGTAGGCTGCGATAAATACGACACCAAAAAGCAGCATGCCTTCGTAGAACCAGCAAGCCATGCGCCGCCACAGGCCAGGCGTTGGGTCCGCAGGGTTTTCCATGGCAGTAGGGTCAGACATCAGGAGGGTGCTAGAGGGCTAAGGCCAGGCCTAGCAAATGCATTAGTTGGACGCTGCGCTGTCCTTTTTGGGAAGCAAGGTGTAGCGGTCAATCGCGGGCCGCGGATTGGACGAAGCCTTCACCTGCTCGGGCGTTTTGCGGGTCACCGGTACTTCTGCCAATTTTCTGGGTGCGACGGGCTTGGCTGCAATAGCGGCGCCGTTGGGTTTTTTCGGTACTTTGTCAAGCAAAACACGCCGTTCCTCTTCGGAGAGTGCTTGGTATGCTTCCCAATTGGCTGCGCGAGCATCGGGCGGAAGCTTCTTGGTCTGCGCAAAATTCAAGCGGGCCTGTTCCCGCTCTTTAGGCTTCAAGGCGGACCATTCGGCCATTCGGCTTTGCAACTTTTCTCGGTCCGCCTCGCCCATGGCGGCATAATTTTTGGCCAGTGCCAGCCATTTGCGTCGGTGGGCTTGGGTTAGGCTGCTCCAAATTGAAGCCAGGGGCTGGAGTGACTGCTGCTCAGTTGCGCTAAGCTGTTCCCAACGCGGTTCAGAGTCGGTAATGACCGTGCCGCTTTCCAGTGGCCCATTATTTACAGCCTGTGCGGCAGCTGCGCCTGTAAGTAAAATCAGCGCGCATGCGACCAGGCAAGAAAGCAATGAAGATTTGAAGTGTGCCAAAAAGTGCGTGGGTACGTTTAGTCCCTGATTCTATTCCTGTGCAGCCTTTTTCAGGTACTGCAGAAAGCCGGGATCGGTGTAGGCGGTCGGCGGCAAATCGGTTGTCAGCAACTCGGCATCGACCTCAGCTAATTCATAGGCCCGTTCCTGGTCTTGCAGCGCGGCGATGGTCACTAAACCCAGGACGAGGGCCAGAAAGGGCAAAAGGGCGGAGGCACGGGTCCAAAAACCCGGACCCATAGTTTCAGTAGCATTTTGCGAACCGGCCAGCACAGGCGCTAGCTGGAGCTCGGTGACACGGCGTTTTGCCAGCGCCTGCATCCGACCCGCTCGCAGACGTTCGGTAATACTGCGGGGCAGATCCAGCGAACCCTCTTCCAGGCGAGCGGCAATCCGGGCGCCAAAGTGCGCCTCGGCAGGGCTAACCGTGTCGGTCGGCTCAGTAAATATTTTCATGGATCAATCCCCTTTAATCGTAAAGCTTTAGCCAATGCACTCACCGCCCGTGAGCAGTGCGTCTTAACGCTCCCCTGGGAGCAACCCATGACGGAGGCGGTTTCCGCTAGATCCAGCTCCTCCCAGTAACGCATCAGGAAGGCCTCCCGTTGACGTGTGGGCAAATTTTGAATTTCCAACTCTATCGCGTGCAAAGTTTGGGCGCGCTCGGCCTGTGATTGGCTGCTTTCCTGCTGGAGATTGTCAGAATTGGCGAGTAAAGCCTCCAAAACGTCGAATTCGCCGTCGCCCATTGCGCTGTCAAAGTCGCCCAAGGGAGTGAAAAGTGCGTTGCGGGTCTTTTGGCGACGGAACCAGTCCAAGGTGGTGTTGCTAAGAATCCGCTGGAACAGCATGGGCAGTTCCTCAGGCGACTTATGCCCATAGTGCTCGGCAAGTTTCATCATGCTGTCCTGCACGATGTCCAGGGCAGACTCTTCGTTGCGTACATGGTAAATAGTCCGCTTAAACGCCCGCTTTTCAACCCCGCGCAAGAACGCATCGAGTTCGCGTTCAGTTGCCAAAAGGCCTCCAAGGCGCTTGAGGGTTCGTTTGCTTGCAGGTAAGTCTCATAAGCGTACGCAAATTATCGCACCCCGGCAATGTTCTGGGTTGGGCGGACTGGTGCGAGGCATGATTGATGCCATAATGCGTCTTTCGTTCAAAAAGCAAACGGGTTCTGGTCCGGCGCAGCATTCAATGCGTCCATGGCCAAAATCTTAAGTCCCGACGAGGCACCAAAAGTGTTTACGAAGGGGCACCCAAGGTGTTTCGTCAGAGAAATTCGCAAAGGTTCATCATGGAAATATCCAAGGCCGAATTGGCCTCTGCCGCTGCTGCGGCAAACCCTAAATCCGCTAGCGTTCCAGAATTGCGCGGTGCTGAGATTTTGATAAAGGCTCTGCAGGCGGAGAACGTTCAGTACATCTGGGGCTACCCGGGCGGTGCAGTACTCCATATTTACGACGCGTTTTACAAGCAAAACACGATTCAGCACGTGCTGGTGCGCCATGAGCAGGCGGCGGTGCACGCCGCTGACGGCTATGCCAGAGCGACCGGTGAGGTCGGCGTTGCATTGGTAACGTCGGGGCCTGGCGTTACCAATGCGGTGACTGGTATTGCCACCGCCTATATGGACAGCATTCCGATGGTGATCATCACCGGGCAGGTACCAACCCACGCCATCGGTTTGGACGCTTTCCAAGAGTGCGATACCGTGGGCATCACCCGCCCCATCGTGAAGCACAATTTTTTGGTCAAAGATGCCCGCGATATGGCGGACATTATGAAAAAGGCCTTCCATATTGCGCGCAGTGGCCGTCCCGGTCCGGTCGTGGTCGATATTCCCAAAGATGTGTCGTTTAAGAAGGTTCCCTACAAAGGATACCCGGCCAGCGTGGAAATGCGCTCTTACAACCCAGTGCGCAAAGGCCACGGCGGGCAGATCCGCAAAGCTTTGCAGCTCTTACTCACGGCCAAGCGTCCCTATATTTATACTGGCGGCGGTGTGTTGCTCAGTGATGCCTCGGTCCAATTGCGAACCCTGATAGATATGCTGGGCTACCCTTGCACCAACACCCTGATGGGCTTGGGCGCTTACCCGGCTTCGGATCGTAAATTCCTCGGTATGCTGGGGATGCATGGCACGATTGAAGCGAACAATGCCATGCAAAACTGCGATGTGTTGTTGGCCGTTGGCGCCCGCTTTGACGACCGCGTGATTGGCAACCCCAAGCATTTCGCGCAAAACGAGCGCAAGATCATCCATATTGATATCGATCCATCCAGCATTTCTAAGCGCGTGAAGGTGGATATCCCTATTGTTGGTGATGTCAAGGAAGTGTTAAACGAGCTGATCGCAATGATCAGGGAAAGCACTGTCAAGCCAGACGCCAATGCCTTGGGCGCATGGTGGGACACGATTGAAGGCTGGCGCGCGCGCCAGTGCCTGAAATATGACCATGGCAAAGGCGATGTAATCAAGCCCCAGTTTGTGGTCGAAACCCTGTGGAATATGACCAAGGATGGCGATACCTACATCACCTCCGACGTCGGTCAGCACCAGATGTGGGCGGCGCAGTACTACCGCTTTGACCAACCCCGTCGCTGGATTAACTCCGGTGGACTAGGCACCATGGGCGTGGGCATTCCTTACGCGATGGGCATCAAGCTGGCCAAGCCCGAGAGCGAGGTGTTCTGTATTACGGGTGAAGGCTCGGTGCAGATGTGTATTCAGGAACTCTCAACCTGCTTGCAATACAACACACCGATAAAAATTGTCTCTTTGAACAACCGCTATTTGGGCATGGTGCGTCAGTGGCAAGAGGTGGAGTACGAAGGCCGCTATAGCCATAGCTATATGGATGCCCTGCCCAATTTCGTGAAACTTGCCGAGGCCTATGGCCATGTGGGGATGCTGATCGAGCGCCCCCAAGACGTGGAGCCGGCTTTACGCGAGGCACGGCGCCTTAAGGATCGCACTGTGTTCATGGATTTTCGGACCGACCCGACAGAAAACGTTTTCCCCATGGTGCAAGCGGGCAAGGGCATTACCGAAATGCTGCTGGGCTCGGAAGATCTGTAAGCGCCAAGGATGGCATTTAATTAACCATGGACTGACAAATCTATTGCTTGCCAAGCCTGTGCGTTACCGCGCGCAGGGGAGGGCGGTGAAAAGAGGCGTCTATATTTATGAAACACATCATCGCTGTTTTGCTGGAAAACGAACCGGGAGCACTGTCCCGTGTGGTCGGCTTGTTTTCTGCGCGTGGATACAACATTGAGTCCTTAACGGTGGCACCCACCGAAGACCCCAGCTTGTCGCGCATGACCTTGCAGACCAATGGCTCGGACGACGTGATTGAGCAAATCACCAAACATTTGAACCGCCTGATCGAGGTAGTCAAGGTGGTGGATTTGACCGAAGGCGCGTACATCGAACGCGAGCTCATGATCGTCAAGGTACGCGCTGTGGGTAAAGAGCGCGAAGAAATGAAGCGTATGGCGGATATTTTTCGCGGTCGAGTCATCGACGTGACGGACAAAAGCTACACCATAGAACTGACCGGCGACCAGGCAAAAAATGACGCGTTTTTGCAGGCTATTGAGACGGACGCTATTTTGGAGACGGTGCGCACCGGCGCCAGTGGCATAGGACGCGGTGAGCGGGTGTTGCGCGTGTGACCGAAACGGCTTTGCTGCGCATCTTTAAGCGCAAAGCGGGCCGCTTGAATTGGTTTTGTAACTTGGCGCAGGACGCCATTATTTTTCGGAGAAAAGCATGAAGGTGTATTACGACAAAGACTGCGACCTGAGCCTGATCAAAGGTAAGACGGTGGCTATCATCGGTTACGGCAGCCAGGGACATGCCCATGCCCAAAATTTGAACGACAGTGGTGTGAAAGTCGTTGTTGGCCTGCGCAAAGGTGGCGCATCCTGGCCTAAAGTGGAAAAAGCGGGCTTGAAAGTCGCTGAAGTGGCAGATGCCGTGCGCTCGGCCGATGTAGTGATGATTTTGTTGCCCGATGAGCAAATCGGCACGGTTTATACCCAGGATATCGAGCCCAACATTAAATCGGGCGCGTCACTGGTGTTTGCCCACGGATTTAACGTGCACTACGGTTTGGTCAATCCTCGCGCCGACTTGGACGTCTGGATGGTCGCGCCCAAGGCGCCTGGCCATACCGTGCGCGGAACCTATGCCCAAGGCGGCGGCGTGCCGCATCTGATCGCGGTGCACCAGGATAAATCGGGCCGCACGCGCGATATGGCGCTGAGCTACGCCATGGCCAATGGCGGCGGTAAGGCCGGCATCATTGAAACCAATTTCCGCGAAGAGACGGAGACTGACTTGTTCGGTGAGCAAGCCGTTTTGTGTGGTGGAACGGTAGAACTGATCAAAGCCGGTTTTGAAACGTTGGTGGAAGCCGGTTATGCGCCTGAAATGGCCTATTTCGAATGCCTGCATGAACTCAAGTTGATCGTCGACATGATTTATGAGGGCGGCATCGCCAACATGAATTATTCGATCTCCAACAATGCCGAGTACGGTGAATATGTCACTGGTCCGCGCATCGTGACGGACGCGACCAAAGCGGCCATGCGCCAGTGCTTGAAGGATATACAAACCGGCGAATACGCCAAGAGCTTTATCTTGGAAAACAAGGCGGGTGCCCCAACCCTGTTGAGTCGCCGCCGTTTGACCGCGGAGCACCAGATCGAGCAAGTCGGCGAGACACTGCGCGCGATGATGCCTTGGATCAAGAAAAATAAGCTGGTGGACCAAACCCGCAACTAATCCGGCTCTGCCGCAATGGCGACGGCGTCCAAAGGCCACTGAGGTGGCCTTTGGCATTTCAAGCGATATGCCGCCCGGGCTGGCTCAGCGTACACTGCGCTTGGCATGCGGGAGCAGCAGCGCCCGGCCGTGCGGCCCATTTAAATCACACCAGGATCATTGCATGGACGAAAACACGCAAGCTGAAGGCGATGAGCCGGTATTTGTGCGCAAGCGGCGTAAAGGCATTTATGTTCTTCCCAATTTATTTACTTTAGCGGCTTTGTTTGGCGGCTTTTATGCGGTGGTCATGGCTATGCAAGGGCATTTCGACCAGTCCGCTATCGGCATTTTTTGCGCCATGGTCTTGGACAGCTTAGATGGGCGCGTTGCGCGCATGACCAACACCCAAAGTGCGTTTGGCGAGCAAATGGATTCCCTGTCGGACATGGTGTCCTTCGGCGCTGCGCCGGCACTGGTGTCCTACGAATGGGTGCTTAAGGGGCTAGGTAAATGGGGTTGGTTCGCCGCTTTTGTGTATTGTTCCTGCGCGGCCTTGCGATTGGCCCGTTTCAATGTGAACACCCATGTGGTGGACAAGCGCTATTTTCAAGGGCTTCCGTCGCCCGCTGCCGCGGCCTTGGTTGCCGGCTTTATTTGGTGGTGTACCGACCTGGGCATCGCACCGGCTTCGTTAGCGTGGTTTATGTTTGCCTGGGTGCTGTACGCCGGACTGACCATGGTGACCAATGTTCCGTTTTACAGCTTCAAAGACGTCAGCATGAAGCAGAGCGTGCCTTTTGCCGTCATTGTTTTGATCGCCTTGGGGATCGCCATCATCAATATTGACCCACCGACTGTGATGCTGGGAATTTTTGTGGTGTATGGTTTCAGCGGCTACGTTGTTTACGGGATACGTAAATTCCGAGGTGTTCCGGTCAGCGTGATCAGTACCTCTACGGATGAGCCCGATGAGCGCGGGATGCATAAATAAATTACCCTAACACGGCTTCAATGCCCGCATCGGCGCCTACAACGCTGCGGCTGGTGAGGCCATATTTGCAAAACTGGTGGCGAAAGGTCCACCTAATAGGCACGCGGCCGGGTAATCTGGCGGTGTCTGCAAAAGCTTAATTGAGCACCGTCAATCCACTTCAAGATAGGTCTAACCGCCCTGCAATCCAGGCTTAATTGTAGATTTACATGAATTTGCATCATGTTTCTCATGTAAGTGCTTGATTTGTCATATTTTTTGATTAAAATAGAATTCTTAATTGACCCAGGCGCGGATTTGGCGCGTAAATAGTCGTATTCGGTGCACATTGGCTAAAAAACTTTTAACTTTATTGTCACTTTTGCTTTGCTTAGGCATGGCTTTTGCCGCGCCGGATGTCAAGCGCAAGAGCCGCGTGGATGCGCCCCGCCAGCAAATAAAGAGCAAATGGGTTAAGGCGAAAAATTTCGGGAAAGCGCCGGTAAAGAGCAAAGCCAGGAAGCAGGTTGCGAAAAAGCCAAGTTTTGGCGATGTCGCCGGCTTGCACCGCGCCCCCGATGCGCTGGCGCTGAAGTCCAGCGTAGCTTTCGTGATTGACCAGGACACCAAAGAAGTTTTGTTGCATAAAAATGAGCTGGCGGTACTCCCGATTGCCTCGCTCACCAAATTGATGACAGGCGTGCTGATCAGCGAAGCGAGACTTCCGATGGATGACTTAATCACCATCAGTCAGGATGACGTAGACATGGAAAAGGGCAGCCGTTCTCGCCTGACGGTGGGCACCAGACTGAGTCGGGGAGAGTTGTTGCATTTAGCGCTGATGTCTAGCGAGAACCGCGCCGCCTACGCGCTGGGCCGAACCTTCCCCGGAGGAATGCCTCATTTCGTCAGCCTGATGAACGCCAAAGCCGCAGAGCTGGGCATGGCTGCGACGAGCTATGTCGAGCCGACCGGTCTCTCCAGCAAAAACCAATCAAGTGCCAAAGACCTTGCTACCTTGGTCAATTACGCTTATGCCGACTCCACCTTGCGCGAGTATTCCACCTCGCCCGGTCACCAGGTGGAGGTGGGACGGCGCACCTTGCAGTTCAATAACACCAATCGCTTGGTAAAAAATCCTGACTGGGATATAGGACTGCAAAAAACCGGGTATATCTCTGAGGCTGGTCAATGTCTGGTGATGCAGGCCAAAGTGGCCGGTCGCAAAATTATCATGGTTTTTCTGGATTCTGCTGGCAAACTTAGCCGTATTGGCGATGCGGAGCGGGTGCGTCGTTGGATGGAGTCCGCACCCATCGGCAATGGCCGCGTTTCCCCGGTTGCCGCACTTGAAATGCCGGGCACGCCAATCCGGCAGTAGGGCTTGGCCTAGTCTCTGGGTTTTTCCTAGAGCCAAGCTAAGCCGGCGATTATTTAGCGATCGCTAAAGCCCAAAGTTTTGGAAATTTCCTTCGCCGTTTCTTTGAGACGCGGCATCCAACTGTCCTCCATGCGGCTGGACGGTGAAGAGATCGACAAACCAGCGATGAGTTTGTTCTGGTCATCGTAAATTCCTGCGGCCATGCAGCGCACACCCAACTCTAACTCTTCGTTGTCACTGGCCTGGCCATACTGACGCACCCGAGATAACTCGCGTTCTAAAGTAGTCAACTCGGTAATGCTGTTTTTGGTGTGGCCCTGCAGTCCGGTGCGGGTTGCGTAAGCGCGTATGCGCTGCGGGTCGTCTGCGGCCAGGAATAGTTTGCCAACAGAGGTGAGATGTAAGGGTGCCCGTCCACCAATGGCCCGCACGACTTGCATGCCAGAGCGCTCGCTGTAAGCACGCTCGACGTAAATAATTTCGTCGCCTTGGCGCATGCTGAGATTGACCGGTTGCTGGGTCAGCTTGTGTAACTCGCGCATGGGCGCGATCGCTGCATCGCGAACATTGAGGCGGCCTTTGACCAGGTTGCCCAATTCAAGCAAGCGCATACCCAGGCGATAGCTGCCCGGTTGCGGGCGGTCCGCAAAGCGGCCAAGCACCAGGTCGTTCAAAATGCGATGCGCGGTGGAGGGGTGCAGACCGGCTTTGTCACTAATGTCTTTGAGTGTCATGGCCTCTTCGCGCGATGCCAGTACGTCTATCAGCGTAAACATGCGCTCGATCACTTGTACCGATGGCGCCAAGGGGCTGTTGGAGTCTTGTTTGGTCATGGGCAGCGAATTGGAAAACCTGATTTTGCGCTATAGCAAGGGCCGGCTAACAATTAGCGGTAATTTAATAAATTTCACCTCGATTCGCTCGGCAAAGACGCACTGTCCTGCCAGCGACCATCGATCAAAATCTGCGAGGGTGCGAAACGCATTTTGTAGTTCATTTTCTGACTTTGCGCTATCCAGTAACCCAAATACAGATAAGACAAACCAAGCGACTTGGCCTGTTGCAATTGCCACAGGACGTTATACGTGCCAAAGCTCGCATCGGCCTGCGGCTCGTAAAAGGTATATACCGCTGAAATTCCGTCATCAAGTACATCCAGGATAGACACCATTTTCAGTGTGCCGACGCTTTGCCCCTCTCCAGGCGCGCGGAATTCAACCAAGCGCGAATTGACCCGGCTTTGCAGTAAAAACTGCGTGTATTGACTCACGCTGTCTTCCTCCATGCCACCGCCTGCATGGCGTTGGTGCTGGTAGCGCAGATACAACGCGTAGTGCTCTTGTGAAAAGCCCAGGCTTTGCACCCGAACTTGCAGATTGCCGTGTTGCGAGAGCGCCCGGCGCTGGCTGCGACTGGGGGAAAATCGGGCCACCGGCACCCGTAAAGGCACGCAGGCTTGACAGCCATCACAGTAGGGGCGGTAGGTAAACATACCGCTGCGGCGAAAGCCGTTCTCCACCAGACCTGAATAGGTGCTGTTATCTATCAAGTGGCTAGGCGTGGCTACTTGGGAGCGTGCCTGGCGAGCGTCCAGGTAGCTGCACTCATACGGTGCGGTAGAGTAAAACTGCAGGGTTTGCAGCGGCAGATCGTGAAGATGCGTCATGGAGGCTGGTCAATGGGCTTGCAGCAAATGCTTCCAGCTGTCGGCGGCAAATTCCCACTGGACAGGGGTTTGCGCCCTGGCGGATTGCATGGTAGCAAGGAATTGCGCACGCTGCAGCGGGCGCGCGCCCAGGCGCGACAGGTGGGCGGTCACTTGCTGGCAATCCAGTTGTGGCACCTCGTGCGCCCGGCAGTGGGCAATCAACGCGGAAAGCGCAATTTTGGAGCCATCGCGCATCTTGGTGAACATGGATTCGCCATACACGGCCCGCCCCATCGCCACGAAATACAGGCCCGCCACCATTTCGCCATCGACCCAGGTTTCCACGCTATGGGCATAGCCTGCATGGTGGAAGTCGATATAGGCCTCGACCATCGCCGGGACAATCCAGGTACCGTCTTGCCCTTGACGCGGCGCTTTTGCGCACTGGCGGATGACGCCAGCAAAATCGCTGTTCATGCGGATCTCACAACGCATGTCCTGCTGAAAACGACGCAAGGTTTTTTTCAGTGAATCGTGGATCCTAAATTCACCTGTGGCCAAGACCATACGGGGGTCTGGGCTCCACCACAGCGTTGGCTGGGTTTCATTAAACCAGGGGAAAACGCCACGCGCGTAGGCATCGCGCAAGGTCTCCACGTCCAGTGCGCCACCTGCTGCCAGCAAGCCCGGCGCATCGCTGCCCGGCCCCCAGGCCCTACTTAAGGAGGGGAACGGATCGCCAGGCAGCATCCAGGTCAGTTCAGGCGTGCTCATCAATGACCCATCCACACCGCGCGGCAGCGCCGCATAGCCCAATGCAAAATAAGCAGGAGGTTAGAATAAGCTGGTCGGGGCGTAGCGCAGCCTGGTAGCGCATCTGGTTTGGGACCAGAGGGTCGAAGGTTCGAATCCTTTCGCCCCGACCAATATACTTGCCAAAGCATTGCCTTTGGCTTTTTCATTTGCGCCGCTGGCGCGTATTTCTGTCCGTAGCTCAGTTGGATAGAGCAACAGCCTTCTAAGCTGTAGGTCACAGGTTCGATTCCTGTCGGACAGGCCACTTTCATCTGCATGATCTTAGGGTAAAAACAAGGCTCTGGCGCGCAGGCTTGGCCCGCCGACCTGCCAATCTTGAAGCGCTTGGTCCAGTAATGCCGGGTCTCCGGTGCTCAAGCACTGCGTATCGGGGGATACGGGCGCATGTGCGGGCCCCTTGCTTAGCGCTTGCAGCAGATCGGCAGCTTCCAGTACCTGGCGCGTGCGCCGCGCAACCGGCTGCCCCGCCTCCAGTAGCTGGACCTGCTGCCCCCAAAGTTGCCCCAATGCGTCGCTAATCAGTGCGTAATGCGTGCAGCCCAGCACCACCGTATCAATATGCGAGCCGCCATCCGGGTTATGCCGCAAGGCCTGTATGTAGCGCTGGCTCAAGGATTTGATAGCCTGGAGATCGGCTTGCTCTATGGCCGCTGCCAAGCCGTCACAGGCTTGCAAGATAAATCGTACTGAAGGCGGCTGTGCGCTAAGCAGCGTTTGAAACTTATCGCTGGCCAGCGTGCTGCGGGTTGCCATCACCGCCACCACGCCGCTGGCGCTTTGTGCCGCCGCAGGCTTGAGCGCCGGTTCAATGCCGACGATCGGTAGCTTCGGGTAGCGCGCCCGCAGGCTCGCCACAGCGGCTGCGGTGGCGGTATTGCAGGCCAGCACCAGGGCTTTGGCCTGGTGGCTGGTGCACAAGTAATCGGCCAGGAGTTGCGAGCGCTTGAGCACATGCGCGGTATCGCGCTCCCCATAGGGGGCATGGCCAGCATCGCCGATATAAACGAACTGCTCTTGCGGCAACTCGCGTCGCAGCGCCGCCAGCACACTGAGGCCGCCGATCCCACTGTCAAAGACCCCGATAGGACTGTTGGCAGCTGCGGGGCTAGGCATCAGACCTCAGGCCGCCTGTACGGCGATGGTTTTGAACGCGCCGCTGGCGATTTTTTGTTGCCACAGCGCCGGGCCGGTGATGTGGACGCTGGTGCCACCGGCATCCACGGCCACGGTGACGGGCATGTCTACCACGTCAAACTCGTAAATCGCTTCCATGCCGAGGTCGGCAAAGGCCAGGACTTTGGCGTGCTTAATGGCTTTGCTGACCAGATAAGCCGCACCCCCGACGGCCATCAGGTAGGCGCTTTGGTGCTTTTTGATGGCTTCGATGGCGACCGGACCGCGTTCGGCTTTACCCACCATAGCAATCAAGCCGGTCTGTGCCAGCATCATTTCGGTAAATCCGTCCATCCGCGTCGCGGTGGTGGGCCCTGCCGGCCCTACGGCTTCGCCGGGCACCGGATCCACCGGTCCTACGTAATAAATGACCCGGTTGGTGAAGTCCACCGGCAATGGCTCCCCCTTGGCCAGCATGCCCTGGATACGCTTGTGCGCCGCGTCGCGCCCAGTGAGCATCTTGCCGTTGAGCAGCAAAGTCTGACCGGGCTTCCAGGCCGCTACTTGCGTAGGTGTCAGGCTGTTGAGGTCCACGCGGGTGCTTTTCACAGAGTCGGGCGTCCATTGAACCGAAGGCCACAGGTCCAGAGACGGTGGCGTTAGGTAGGCCGGCCCGCTGCCATCAAGGACAAAGTGCGCATGGCGGGTGGCCGCGCAGTTGGGGATCATGGCCACTGGCTTGCTGGCGGCATGGGTGGGGTAGAGCTTGATTTTCACATCCAGTACGGTGGTCAGGCCACCCAGGCCCTGGGCGCCAATGCCCAGCGCGTTGACCTTGTCGAACAGCTCCAGGCGCAGCGCCTCGGTTTGTGTGAGGGTCTGTCCAGCCGAGGATTTGGCTTGCAGGGCATACATATCGATGTCGTCCATCAGGCTTTCTTTGGCCATCAACATCGCTTTTTCGGCAGTACCGCCGATGCCTATACCCAGCATGCCCGGCGGGCACCAGCCTGCGCCCATGGTGGGCACGGTTTTGAGCACCCAGTCCACCACCGAATCACCCGGGTTGAGCATCACCAGCTTGCTTTTGTTTTCCGAGCCGCCGCCCTTGGCTGCCACCGTGACGTGCACGGTATTGCCGGGTACCAATTCGGTAAAAATCACCGCTGGCGTGTTGTCTTTGGTGTTTTTGCGATCAAATTCGGGGTCGGCCACTACGCTGGCGCGCAAGGTGTTATCTGGGTCCAGATAGCCTTGGCGCACGCCCTGGTTAACGGCGTCGTCCAAGGAGCCGCTAAAGCCGCTAAAGCGCACCTCCATGCCCACTTTCAAGAAGACATTGACGATGCCGGTGTCTTGGCAGATGGGACGATGACCGGTAGCGCTCATTTTGCTGTTGGTCAGGATTTGGGCAATCGCGTCTTTAGCGGCCTGGCTTTGCTCGCGCTCATAAGCGCGGGCCAGGTGGGCGATGTAATCTGGCGGGTGGTAGTAGCTGATGTACTGCAGGGCGGCCGCGACCGATTCAACGAGGTCGTTTTGGGTAATGGTAGTCATGGTGTGAGGCTCGCAGATAGGTCCTGAGTTTAGCCTCTGGCGTTTTCAGGCTCGCTATGCCGCTAGCTTGTCCCAAGGCAGATTTGGCGTCAAAATCTGCGTTGTCTGGGCATCAAGTCAGTGCAATGTAAGTGCCACCCTTGAAGATTGCCCTAGCATTTCGAACACCACAAGGAGACAGGTTTTATGAGTTCGTCGACATCCGCCATCGAGTCCGTACTGGTTGAAAACCGGGTTTTTCACCCCAGTGAGGCGAGCCAAAAAGGCGCCCGTATTGCCGGCATGCCGGCGTACCAGGCCTTGTGTGATGCTGCCGACAAGGATTACCAAGGCTTTTGGGCGCAGTTGGCGCGGGACCATCTCAGCTGGACCAAGCCTTTCAGCCGCGTACTGGATGAGTCGAATGCACCGTTTTACCAATGGTTTGACGACGGCGAACTCAATGCCTCGGCCAATTGCCTGGACCGTCACATGGGCACGCCCGTGGAAAACAAAACTGCGGTGATTTTCGAGGCTGACGACGGCACGGTCACCAAAACGACCTATAAAGAATTGCTGGCGCGCGTCAGCCAGTTTGCCAACGCGCTGAAGGCTGCAGGCATCCAAAAAGGCGACCGCGTGCTGGTCTACATGCCCATGACGCTTGAAGGCGTGATTGCCATGCAAGCCTGCGCACGCATCGGCGCCACGCACAGCGTTGTTTTTGGCGGCTTTTCCGCCAAAGCTTTGCAAGAACGCATCATCGACGCTGGCGCAGTCGCCGTCATTACTGCGAACTACCAAATGCGCGGCGGCAAAGAACTGCCCCTCAAAGCCATGGTGGACGAAGGCTTGGCCATGGGCGGCTGCGAGTCAATCAAAACCGTTTTTGTTTACCAGCGCACTGCCACCGCATGCCATATGGTGGCCGGCCGCGACAAAACCTTTAGCGAAGCCTTAGCGGGTCAAAGCAGTGTCTGCGCGCCGGTGGCCGTGGGCGCGGAGCATCCGCTGTTTATCTTGTACACCTCCGGCTCTACCGGAAAACCCAAGGGCGTGCAACATTCCACCGGCGGCTACCTGCTATGGGCCAAGCTGACCATGGACTGGACCTTTGACCTGCGCGCCGACGATGTGTTTTGGTGTACCGCCGACATCGGTTGGATTACCGGCCACACTTATGTAGCCTATGGGCCCCTGGCCGCAGGCGCTACGCAAATCATTTTCGAAGGTGTGCCCACTTTTCCCAACGCCGGGCGTTTCTGGCAAATGATTGAGCGCCACCAATGCACGATTTTTTATACCGCGCCCACCGCCATCCGCTCCCTCATCAAAGCTGCTGAAAGTGACCCGGCGGTGCACCCCGACCGCTCAGACCTGAGCAGCCTACGCATCCTCGGTTCGGTAGGCGAACCCATCAACCCCGAGGCCTGGATGTGGTATTACCGCCATGTGGGCCACGAGAAATGCCCCATCGTTGATACCTTTTGGCAAACCGAAACCGGGGGGCACATGATGACGCCGCTTCCCGGCGCCACGCCGCTAGTGCCCGGCAGTTGCACCCTGCCATTGCCCGGCATCATGGCGGCTATCGTCGATGAAGTAGGCAAACCCATTGCCAATGGCACCGGCGGTATATTAGTGGTCACGCGTCCCTGGCCTTCCATGATCCGCACCATTTGGAACGACCCGGAGCGCTTTAAGAAGAGCTATTTTCCTGAAGAAATGGGCGGCAAGTTGTACCTCGCGGGCGACGGTGCGGTACGCAGCGTGGACCGGGGCTACTTCCGCATTACCGGACGCATTGATGACGTTCTCAATGTATCCGGCCACCGCATGGGCACGATGGAAATCGAATCGGCCCTGGTGGCCAAAATCGATCTGGTCGCTGAAGCTGCTGTCGTGGGTCGCCCGGATGACTTGACGGGCGAGGCCATCTGCGCTTTCGTGGTGCTCAAGCGCTCGCGTCCCAGCCCCGAAGAAGCCAGGGTCATTGCCAAGGAGTTGCGTGACTGGGTTGCCAAAGAAATCGGCCCGATTGCCAAACCCAAAGACATCCGCTTTGGCGAGAACCTGCCCAAGACGCGCTCCGGAAAAATCATGCGCCGGCTGCTGCGTTCGCTGGCCAAGGGTGAGACGATTACTCAGGATGTGTCCACGCTGGAAAACCCGGCGATTCTTGACCAGTTGGGCCAGGCCTATTGAAGGATCGAATGCTTGTTAAGGGCGTACCCGGTTGTTCCGGGCTCCGCTTCAAACAAAAAGGATGCCTCGCGCATCCTTTTTTTATGTCCGCGGGTTGCAGCTCAGCTTTGCAGCGCCGCAAACAGGCTGTCGCGAATCGACTCCACAGAGCCCTGACCGTTGACGGCGCGGTATTTGGGGGCTTTGGCCGGCTCGTGTGCCGCCCAATCGGAGTAGTACTTCACCAGCGGACGGGTCTGCGCGCTATAGACGTTTAGGCGGTTTTTCACAGTTTCCTCTTTGTCGTCTTCGCGCTGAATCAAAGGCTCGCCGGTGATGTCGTCTTGGCCAGCGACCTTGGGTGGGTTGAAGCTCACATGGTAGGTGCGCCCTGACGCGGGATGCGAGCGCCTGCCGCTCATGCGCTCAATGATGGCATCAAAAGGCACGTCGATTTCCACCACATAGTCCAGCGCCACGTCAGCCGCTTTCATGGCATCAGCTTGCGGAATCGTGCGCGGAAAACCATCAAACAAAAAGCCTCGGGCGCAGTCTGCCTGGGTGAGGCGGTCTTGGACTAGGCCAATGATGAGTTCATCGCCGACCAATCCGCCGGCGTCCATGATGGCCTTGGCTTGCAGTCCCAGTGCGGTACCGGCCTTCACAGCGGCACGCAACATATCTCCGGTGGAGATTTGGGGAATGCCATATTTTTGGCAGATGAAAGTGGCCTGTGTCCCTTTGCCTGCGCCTGGCGCACCTAACAGAATCAATCGCATGGCTAACCTCGCAAATCAGTGTCTCTTCATGGCCGGGCGGCCTACTAGCGGTGCCCGACTGCCTTATGGGTATAGCGTCGAGAATAGCACGCGTATTCCTTAAATTGCCTTACAGCCCCGCAAGCATTAGTCCCTAGCAAGCAGGCGCCGCACGCGCTCTAGGTCTTGCGGCGTATCTACGCCAGGCCCGGGTGCGCTGTCACTAAGGTGGACCGCGATTTTGTAGCCATGCCATAGCGCACGCAATTGCTCCAGCGCTTCGCTGATTTCCATGGGGGCCTGCGCCAGTTTTGGGAAGCTGCGCAAAAAACCGGCGCGGTATGAATAGATTCCGATGTGGCGCAAGGGCGCGGGTTGCGGCAGGGCCTTAGATCCGTCCAAGGGACGGTCGCGCCACCAGGCAATTGGCGCGCGGCTAAAGTACATGGCCATGCCCGCCGCGTCGCACACGACTTTGACCACATTGGGGTCGTAAAATTCCCCGCCATCTTCCAAGGCATGCGCGGCAGTGCCCATGCTGGCCTGCGGGTATTGGTTAAGCAAGGCGGCCACCGCTGCCACCAGACGGGTATCGATGAGCGGTTCATCGCCTTGCACATTGACCACGATGTCTTCATCGGCCAAGTCCAGCAATTGGCAGGCCTCGGCCAGGCGGTCACTGCCCGATGCATGATCGCTGCGGGTGAGCAAGGCCTGCACTCCGAAAGCGTCGCAAGCACTGACAATGCGCGAGCTATCGCATGCCACCACCACCTGGGTGTCCGCGGGCAGCCCTTGCGCCACCCGCTGTGCCACCCGCACCACCATTGGCACGCCGTCCAGGTCGGCCAAGGGCTTTTCGGGCAAGCGGCTAGAGGCCAGGCGCGCAGGAATCAGGACGGTAGTGGCCATCAGGGCTACAGGCCTAATTCGGTGTCGCTTAGCGCGCGTGCTTCGTTTTCCAAAAGGATGGGTATGCCGTCCCGTACCGGATAGGCCAATCGGGCACTGCGCGACCACAACTCCTCGTTTTGGGCATGCCATTGCAGCGGGCCTTTGGTAACCGGGCAGACCAGCAAAGCCATTAATTTAGTGTCCATGCGGCGATGATAAACGCCCGGCCCAGGCCACTGCGACGCGCGCGTCCAATGCCGCATAGAAGCTTTCATCCAGGCTTTGCTCTAGGGGCACGGCCCAGGCATCGGGCGCGATTGCCCAGAGTTTGGCCGCGTCTTTTTCTGTGCACAGCAAGGTATAGGCGCCAAGCGAAGCACGGTCGCGGCCGGCAAAGTCCGCATGGTCGGGCAGGGCTTCTTGCGCCGCAAGCGTCAAACCGGCCTGCTTTAGCATAGCAAAAAATTGGGCGGGCCGGGCAATTGCAGCCACGGCCTTGAGGGCCGGGTCAGCTCGCAGCTTGCTTAAGGCGCGGCAGCTGCCGTCAGCCTGCCTGGCGACTGGCCCCAAGCGACGGCGTGTGGCAAATTGGCCCGGCAGGGCGGTACCGCTGTTGACGATCAGCAAATGTGCGTCGTTTACGCCAGAGCAGGCCAGTGGTTGGCGCGGCCAGGGTTCGCGCAAGGGGCCTGCAGGCAG
Source organism: Rhodoferax sp. (assembly GCA_040400575.1). Lineage (GTDB taxonomy): Bacteria > Pseudomonadota > Gammaproteobacteria > Burkholderiales > Burkholderiaceae_C > Allorhodoferax. The sequence goes on along the minus strand of JBBAPX010000002.1, from coordinate 245,269 downwards.
CAAAAAGCCATTGCCCAGGCCGTCTTCGTGCAGCATGCATATTTCGACATCGCGGTATAGGCTGTAGTCCTGCAAGCCGTCGTCGCAGACCACGATACGCGTCTGCGGGTAGGTGCCTAGTAGCGCCTTCAGGCTGCCTGGGCGCGACGGGCCCACAAACACCGGGGTACCACTGCGCTGGCGCAGCAGCAGGGCTTCGTCGCCCACGGTCTGCACGGGCGCATCGATTAGCACTTCTTTGGTCGTGGACTCGCTGCGGCCATAGCCCTTGGAAATGATGCCCACTGACCAACCCTGGGCACGCAAATACGCGACGACCGAAAGTACGGTGGGCGTTTTGCCGGCTCCCCCAGCCACCACATTACCCACCACCACGACGCAGACGGCAGGCCGCTCGACCCGCCGCCAGGCCAGCGCGAACAGGGCTCGGCGCAATTGCAAGATCAGCTGATAGAGCCAGGCGACGGGCAGTAGCGGCCACACCCATAAGGATCGCCCCTGCCAGGCGCGAAGTAAAAGTTGGGTTGCCAGGCTGCGCATGGCATCAACGCCTGGGCGCGTCCTGCGGCGCTGGTGGCTCAAAAGCATGGAGGCTGATGCTGCCTGGGCACGCAGCGTCCACCGGCGCAATCACCAAGAGGTGAGGGCTTAAGGCGTAGGCGCTGGTGATGGGCACAGGTTGGCAGTTTCCGTAGATGGGGGTTAGCACTGCCCAGGTCTTAGCGACTGCGCTAGCGGCTGCTTTTAGTTTACCTTGCAGGTCCTGCCCGCTGTGGGTGCTTTCAGCGTTGTGGAGCAGCAGGTGGCACCTTTTGAACCGGCCAGGTCGGACTTGCTTTTAATTTAATATGGCGCATGAGGACCCTTCCCTTCCTTTTGCGTCCTTAAGCGGCGCCCAACAACGCCAGATAACCTTCATGTCAGAAGCTTTGCCCCTGCGCTGCGCCGCGCCCCAGGTCTGGTCGGTAGGCGCCTTATGCCATGCGATTGCTGACGCCCTAGAGGCGCGCTTTAATCCGGTGCGTGTGGCGGGGGAAATCAGTGGTTTTGTGCGCGCGGCCAGCGGGCATTGCTATTTCACGCTCAAAGACAGCAGCGGGCAATTACGCTGCGCCATGTTCAAGCGCGCTGCCTCGGGATTGGGCTTTGTGCCGCGCGAGGGCCAGCGCGTCGAAGTCTCGGGCCGCCTGGGCGTGTACGAACCACGTGGAGAACTGCAACTGGTCGTAGAAGCCATGGTGCTAGCGGGCGAGGGCAATTTGTATGAGCAGTTTGTGCTGCTCAAAGCGCGTTTGCAGGCCGAGGGTCTGTTTGAACCTGAGCGCAAAAAGCCGCTTCCCAAGCGTGTGCGCGGCATCGGCGTCGTGACATCGCTGGGCGCAGCCGCTTTGCACGACGTGGTGAGCGCCTTGCAAAGGCGCGTGCCGCAAATTCCGGTGTTGATAGCTCCGGCCAGTGTACAGGGCGCCAATGCAGCGGCCGAACTGGCGCAGGCCTTGCAATCCTTGTACGCAATGGCAGCACCATCGGACGGTTCAGATTTAGCGGCGGGTAAGGCGCGTGGCGCCGGTGCCGGGTCAGCCGCAGTGCTTGTAGATGTGATTTTATTGGTGCGCGGTGGTGGCGCGATGGAGGACTTGTGGTCCTTTAACGATGAGGGCCTGGCTCGGGTGCTGGCGCAAAGTCCGGTACCCGTCATTTCTGGCATCGGACACGAAACTGATTTCACTATTGCCGATTTTGTAGCCGATCTGCGCGCGCCCACGCCCACAGCTGCCGCTGAGTTGTGCGCCATGCCTTTGGAGCAATTGCTAGAGGCTGTAGGGCAGACGCAATCACGTCTGCAAACTGCCGTGTTGCGCAAGCTGGATCGTGAATCTCAACGCCTGGATCAGGTGGCCAGCCGGGCTGGGCGCCCGGCAGCGCTGGTCAACCGTTTGCAACTTCGCTTGGCGGCAGTGGGACAGCGAATGGTTTCTGCGCCGTGGCAGCACTTGCAAGCGCAGCAAACGCGCTTGCTGGCTAGTCAGGCTGCCTTGCGTAACGCCACACAACAGAGCGCGGAGCGTCAGCGCAGTCGTTTGGCGCAGTTGAGTGTCCGCCTGGGTGCTTTGGACCCGCAACTCGTTCTGGGGCGCGGTTACGCCTGGTTACAGGACGATGCGGGCAGGCAGCTGACGGCAAGCTCCGACATGCGATCCGGCCAAATTGTGCATGCCCGTTTGTCTGATGGCACTGCCCAAATGCAGGTGCAGTCGGTCCAGCCGGGTAAGTATTAGGCGCCCGCCGTTGGCCGCCTGGGCCTAGTTTGCATGCCTGTTGCGCGGGCTCGTAGCGGCTTATTGGGAAGCAGGCTCGTTGTTTTCTCCCATGCCGTCTGATACTTCGGCTTCAACCCGAGCCGCAGCAACTCGCGGGTTCAAAAAGTTCTCAATGGCTTTGTCAGCCTGGGCCAGCGCGCTCTTGACTAAGCCCGCGTCCAAGGTCTTGTCGCTCATTTTGAGTAGGCCGTCCTGGTAGTTGAATGCAGCCTTTAAGCCGCCAGGAATTTTTTCGGCATAACCAGTGGCAAGCGCCATGTCAACTTGGCCAGGATTCAGCAAGGTACCAGTGATTACGAGTTGACCCGAAGATCGGAGGTGTTTTTCTAATGCAATTGTTCCGTCGCTGGCGGGCATCAGTTCCACCATCAGGTTGGCGCTGACTCGTCCGTCCGCCCCGCTGCCTTTAACCGACGGGATGCCAATAGACATTCCGGTGGTGAGCAAGGTCTTCACCACTTTACGAACCATTTGCGATTCGTCCGTCGTCATATTTTTGAAGCCGCAACTTACCTTACCTATTTCCACCAAGGAACGCACGCTGGGTGCGTGTAGTCCAGTTACGCTGGCCTCTAGCTCCAGATCACTCATTATTTGATCCATGAATTTAAATACTTTTATGGATTCGCTAAGCTTCGAACTCAGTTGATCTTTGATTTCGGTAGTCTCACTGCGAACTAGCAGACCTTCTATGGAAAGTGAAGAGGTGCTGATGCTCTCGACCCCTAAGGAAATGGTACCGGTTCCCAGGTTACGGTCTTTTAGATCCATGTTCAGACTAAGTCCTTTCATGTCTAGTGCTTCGCCCTTGCCGCGGGCAACAAAACGACTGAGACTCCAAATAAACTGGGTGGCGGTGGAGTTGGCGATCAGAGAGCCCTTGGAGGGAGTGACTTGAAAAGCTACGCCGTTGTCGGAGAAGTTCAGCTCAGGAAAATCCAAATGCATCTCGAGCAAGCCGTTAAAACCCAACGCCCCAGTACCGCTGAGCTTCTTGCCAGGGCCGATGATTTCCTCAATGGTTGCTTGGGCCTGGCCCTGCGGTAGCAAAGACCAATCAAACTGCATCACGCTACGGATTGAAGGCACATGACTTACCGTGTATTCCAAAGAGAAACTGGCGGGATCTTGTTCAGTATCTTCATCGCAGCTGTCGCGTAATCCGAACTCCATCGTCCCCGAGGACTTGAATAGCCCGGATCGGTGTTCGAACTTGTGCACTACCAGATCGCCCGTACGCGCACCCTCTGCAAAGGCTTTTATCTCCGTGTCCAGTGTTCGGGATGAATACCAAGGAACGACCAAACCAGCCAAGCCCAGCGCACCCAACACCCCGGCCAAAATAAAGTGTTTGAACGAAGTCATGATGGATACTCTTTTTGTTTCAGACGATTGCCCGTTCTTGCCCAGGAATGTGAGTACCGCACTACTCGCCGCGCTAAGCTTAGTAGTCGTCTAGCACCGCGCCTTTGCTTGCGGTGGATGCATTGAAAGCGAACTTTGCTTGCACACCGCGCGTGTAGCGCGGCGCAGGAGCCGTCCAAACCGCTCGGCGTTCGGCAATTTCTTCGTCCGACACATTTAACTGGAGCAGCAGCGCGTGCGAGTCGATGGTGATCGAGTCGCCCTCGTGAATGAATGCGATGGTTCCGCCGACCGCTGCTTCGGGTGCCACATGGCCAACCACCATACCCCAAGTGCCGCCGGAAAAACGGCCATCGGTAATCAGGCCTACGCTCTCGCCCAGACCGGCCCCAATCAGCGCTCCGGTGGGCGCCAGCATTTCGGGCATACCCGGCCCACCTTTGGGGCCGAGGTAACGCAAAACCATCACGTCGCCGGCGACGATCTTGCCGGCCAAAATAGCTTTCAGTGCCGATTGCTCGTCATCAAACACGCGTGCCGGCCCGGTCATGACCGGTTTCTTCAAGCCGGTGATTTTGGCTACGCAGCCTTCAGGCGAAAGGTTGCCCTTCAGAATCGCCAGGTGGCCTTGGGCGTACATCGGTTTGCTGATGGGGCGGATAACGTCCTGGTCAGCGCGCGGCACATCGGGGATGTCTTTGAGCACCTCAGCAATTGTCTGGCCGGTAATCGTCAGGCAGTCACCGTGTAGCAGTCCGGCCACCAGCAAAGTCTTCATCACTTGCGGAATGCCGCCTGCGCGATGCAGGTCCACCGCCAGGTATTTGCCGCTGGGTTTGAGGTCGCACAGCACCGGGGTTTTGACGCGCACACGCTCAAAGTCGTCAATGGTCCACTCCACCTCTGCCGCATGCGCGATAGCCAAAAAGTGCAGCACCGCATTGGTCGAGCCACCCGTCGCCATGATCACTGCGACCGCGTTTTCAATCGATTTGCGTGTCACGATGTCACGCGGCTTGATGTCTTTTTTGATGGCTTCAATCAGCACCTGGGCCGAGGCTTTGGCGGAATTGAGTTTCTCATCGTGGGGGTTGGCCATGGTGCTGGAATAGATCAGCGAAATACCCAGGGCTTCGAAGGCACTGGACATGGTGTTGGCGGTGTACATACCGCCGCAGGAGCCAGGGCCGGGGATGGCGCGTTGTTCGATTTCGTGCAGGTCGACGTCACTCAAATTGCCTGCCGCGTTCTGGCCCACGGCTTCAAATACGCTGACGATATTGAGGTCTTGGCCCTTGTAGCTGCCTGGCAGAATCGTGCCGCCATAGACGTAAATTGCCGGTACGTTGGCGCGCAGCATACCCATCAAACCACCGGGCATATTTTTGTCGCAACCGCCAATCACCACCACGCCGTCCATCCACTGGCCTTGAACGCAGGTCTCGATGCAATCGGAAATCACTTCGCGGCTGACCAGGGAATATTTCATTCCTTCCGTCCCCATGGCCATACCGTCCGAAATAGTGGGCGTACCAAACACTTGGGCATTGCCGCCGGCCTCTTCAATGCCGTCGATGGCCGCATCGGCCAGTTTTTGCAAACCGCTGTTACAGGGAGTAATGGTGCTGTGGCCGTTGGCCACGCCGACCATGGGTTTCTTGAAGTCGGTTTCCTTGTAACCCATGGCGTAATACATAGACCGGTTGGGCGCGCGCGATTTGCCTTCGGTGATATTGGCGCTGCGGCGGTTAATGGGAAGGATGGGAATGGTTTTATCGGTCATGGCGCGGTTGGCAAAGCGTTAAAAACCCCAGTTTACTTGCCGCTCCGCCAGCTGCACCCAGGCTAGGACGGAGGCCCGCGCAAGCAGTCGCCCCGGCATGACAGGTCGCCGGCGCATGGTCCCGTTAAAATTGATGATTACCTCTAGCCGGCCTTGCACCGTGACGCTCCATATCAGCACATTCGAAGGCGGCAACGCCCTCAGCCCTTTTCGCAACCAGCAGTTACTGGCGCAATTACAGCGAGTTCACGACAAAATCAGCGCGATCGACGCCCGTTATGTGCATTGGGTCGCGTCGGACGGCGCACCCGAACCCGTTTTACAGGAACGACTTCGCGCCTTGCTTACGTATGGCGAACCTGCCGCCAAGCGGCACGGCGGCGAGGTTCTTTTGGTTTCTCCCCGCCTGGGTACTTTGTCGCCTTGGGCCTCTAAGGCCACAGACATCGCCCACAACTGCGGTTTTGCAGTACGCCGTATCGAACGCGCGGTCGAATACTGCTTGCACATCAAATCATGGCTGGGCCAATCTGGCACGCTGAACGAGGCACAAGTACAGTCTGTCGCCGCCTGCTTGCATGACCGGATGACCGAAAGCGTATGGCGCGAGCGTTGGCAAGTCGCCCGCCTGTTTCAGGCCTTGCCGGCTACGCCCATGGACTATTGCGATGTGCTAGGTGGCGGTCGTCTCGCGCTGGAGCACGCCAATGTGCAATTTGGCCTGGCCCTTGCCGAGGACGAAATCGACTACCTGCACCAGGCTTTTGCCCGTTTGCAGCGCAATCCCACTGACGTGGAGCTGATGATGTTTGCGCAGGCCAATAGCGAACACTGCCGCCACAAGATATTTAACGCTGATTTCAGTATCGATGGCGTGGCACAGACCAGCAGCATGTTTGGCATGATTCGCCATACCCATAAAACCCATCCGCAGCACATGCTGGTGGCGTATTCGGACAATGCTTCGGTGATGGAAGGGGCAGCGATAGAGCGCTTTGCGCCGCAGCCGGCGCCCGTCCTGGGTGTGCAGCAATCGCCGCAGTACATCAAAACTGAAGCCTTGCAACATATTTTGATGAAGGTGGAGACACACAACCACCCGACGGCTATTTCACCGTTCCCCGGCGCCTCCACGGGTGCGGGCGGCGAGATCCGGGACGAGGGCGCCACCGGGCGCGGCTCCAAGCCCAAAGCCGGGCTGTCCGGGTTTACCGTGTCCACCTTGCGCTGGGACGGGCAGGGCGGCTACGGCAAGCCAACGCACATTGCCAGCCCTTTGCAAATCATGATCGAAGGCCCCTTGGGCGGAGCCGCGTTTAATAATGAGTTTGGCCGCCCGAACTTGTTGGGTTATTTTCGGGAGTTCGAACAAAACGTTCGCAGCGCACAAGACACTGTGCAACGCGGTTACCACAAACCGATCATGATTGCGGGTGGCTTGGGGGTGATCGATGCCGGGCAAACCCATAAAAAACTGTTCTCCGCCGGTAGCTTGCTGGTGCAATTGGGTGGGCCCGGCATGCGTATCGGCATGGGCGGCAGTGCGGCCAGTTCCATGGCGACGGGTGCCAATGCAGCGGAGCTGGATTTTGATTCGGTGCAACGCGGCAACCCCGAAATCCAGCGCCGCGCCCAAGAGGTAATCAACCAATGCTGGCTGATGGGCGCCGATGCCAATCCAATCCTGGCGATCCACGATGTGGGCGCTGGCGGACTGTCCAATGCGTTCCCCGAGCTCAGCAACGACGCCGGACGCGGTGCACGCTTTGACTTGCGTGCCGTGCCGCTGGAAGAGTCGGGCATGGCCCCTAAAGAAATTTGGTGCAATGAAAGCCAAGAGCGCTATGTGTTGGCGATTGCCGCCGATGCCTTGCCACTGTTCACCGCTTTGTGCGAACGCGAGCGCTGCCCGTTTGCCGTCGTCGGCGTCGCCACCGAAGACCGTCAGTTGATCGTGGCCGATGAAGGCGCACCCACACCGGTGAATATGCCCATGGAGGTGCTGCTGGGCAAACCGCCCAAGATGCACCGTGATGTTCAAACGCTGTGCCGCGACTTTGCGCCGCTGGACTTGAGTGGCGTGACATTGCAAAGCGCAGTCACTGCGGTGTTGTCGAACCCCACGGTGGCATCCAAGCGCTTTTTGGTCACGATTGGGGACCGCACGGTGGGAGGCCTTAGCCATCGCGACCAGATGGTTGGGCCCTGGCAAGTGCCGGTGGCCGATTGCGCGGTGACGCTGGCCGACTTCAAAGGCTTTGCCGGAGAAGCCATGTCCATGGGCGAGCGCACACCACTGGCGGTGATTGACGCACCGGCCTCGGGCCGCATGGCGATTGCTGAAGCAATTACCAATTTGCTGGCGGCGCCGATTGAACTGCCGCGCGTCAAACTCTCAGCCAATTGGATGGCCGCTTGCGGCGAGGCCGGTGAAGACGCGGCACTCTATGCGACGGTGCAGGCCGTGGGCATGGAACTGTGTCCGGCATTGGGCATCTCGATTCCGGTGGGCAAAGATTCGCTGTCCATGCGCACGCAGTGGAAGGACGAAGATGGCATCGCGAAGAAAGTCAGCTCGCCGGTTTCGCTGATTGTTTCGGCATTTGCCAGCATCGCCGATGTGCGGCCTACGCTGACCCCGCAATTGCAACCGGTGGACGATGCGCTGCTGGTACTGATCGACCTGGGCCGCGGTAAAAACCGTATGGGCGCCGGCATCTTGGCGCAGACTCTGGCGCAAACAGGCCACCAGGTGCCCGACCTGGACGATGCGCAAGATTTAGTCGCCTTGGTCCAAGCCGTCAATACCTTGCGCGCCCAGAAAAAAATACTGGCCTACCATGACCGCAGCGATGGCGGTCTTTTGGCCACTGTGGCCGAGATGGCCTTTGCTGGCCGTGTCGGCGTGGCGCTGAATGTGGATATGTTAGTGCTGGAAGGCGATGGCGTGTCCGACGGCCGCATGGACGTGGGTGACAGTAAAAACTGGGCAAACCAGGTCGGGGCGCTACGGGAAGAATTGACGCTCAAAGCGCTGTTCAATGAAGAGCTGGGTGTGGTCTTGCAAGTGCGCGCTGCCGATCGCGATGCGGTGATGGCGGTGCTGCGCACCCATGGCTTATCCAAGCACAGCCATGTCATCGGCAAGACGCGTCCGGCCAAGGGTAGTGATACGTCGGCGCTAGAAATTTGGCGCGATGCCAAGGCGGTCTTTAGCGCGCCTTTGCAGGACCTGGCAAAGGTATGGGACAGCGTCAGCTGGAAAATTTGCCGCCTGCGTGATAACCCGGCGTGCGCTGATGCCGAACATGCATCCTTTGGTGCGCCAATCGATAGCGGTATGCATGTTTATTTGCCGCTGGGCTTGAACCCCGTGCCCTCACCCATTGCACCCGCTTTGCTATTGCGCAAACCGCGCGTGGCGGTGTTGCGCGAGCAGGGCGTAAATTCGCACATCGAAATGGCCTATGCCTTTACCGAGGCCGGCTTTGACGCCTTTGACGTGCACATGAGCGATTTGCAAACGGGTCGCGCCGATCTGCGCGACTTTGCCGGCATGGTGGCCTGCGGTGGTTTCAGCTATGGCGACACCTTGGGCGCGGGCATAGGCTGGGCGCGATCCATCACTTTCAACAAGCGCTTAGCGGACCAGTTCAGCGCGTTTTTTGCGCGACCTGACACCTTTGGCTTGGGGGTGTGCAATGGCTGTCAGATGTTTGCCGAGTTGGCCGACATCATCCCTGGCGCCGCCCACTGGCCGCGCTTTACCACCAACCAAAGCGAGCGCTTCGAAGCGCGCCTGTCCATGGTGGAAGTGCTGGACTCCCCCTCTTTGTTTTTCCAGGGCATGGCCGGGGCGCGTTTGCCTATTGCGGTGGCCCATGGGGAAGGCTTTACCAACTTTGCGCAGCGTGGCGATGCCGCCAAAGTGCTGCGCGCGATGCGCTTTGTGGATAACGCAGGGCAGGCCACTGAAGCCTATCCCTTCAACCCCAACGGCAGCCCGGCGGGCCTGACGGCGGTGACGACTGCAGACGGACGCTTTACCGCGATGATGCCGCATCCCGAGCGCGTCTTCCGCAATGTCCAAAGCAGCTGGACAGCCTTGGATATCAGTGCGCGCAGTCCCTGGATGCGCTTGTGGCACAACGCGCGCCAATGGTTGGGCTAAGCCTTCGGACTTGGGTCTGGGCCGCTCATCGACCTGTTTCTTTGCGCGCTCAGCTTTTAGTTCCGCATAACCGCAAGCGATGAATACTGCACGCTATCCATGGGTAGATGCGCTGCGCGGCCTGGCTATGGTGTGGATGACGGTTTTTCACTTTTGCTTTGACTTGGCCAACGCCGGTCTGATTCAAGCTAATTTTTACCAGGACCCGCGCTGGACCGTGCAGCGGACCTGCATTCTCAGCCTATTTTTGCTCTGTGCGGGTGCGGGCCAAGCCATCGCCTTGGCGCAAGCGCAATCCTGGCGGCGCTTTGGTAATCGCTGGTTGCAGATTACGGGATGCGCTTTACTGGTGAGCGCAGGTTCTTACCTGGTGTTTCCCAATAGCTTCATTTACTTTGGCGTGTTACACGGCATGGCGGTGATGCTACTGATTACCCGCTTTGTCGGCCCGCGCGGGCCTTGGCCTTGGCTCTTGGGCGGCGCACTCATAGCCCTGCAATGGCTTGCGCCTTGGGCGATCAACGTGGGCTGGTGGGATAGCGCGCTCAACAACAAATCGCTTAACTGGATGGGCCTGATCAGCACCAAGCCGATCACTGAAGACTACGTTCCCCTGGTCCCCTGGCTGGGCGTGATGCTGTGGGGCATGGCTGCTATGCGATCGGTCTTAAACCGACATGCCGCACACCCATTCCACCAGGCCGATGTTCCGGCGCTGCGACCCTTGGCCTTTTTGGGCCGCTGGAGCCTTACTTATTACATGCTGCACCAGCCGGTGATGCTGGGGGCGCTGTGGTTGTGGCAGCGCACCTGAATCGCGCTTGCAAATCTACAAGAAAAAACGCGGCACCAGGCCGCGTTTTCTTTGGGGGCGGATAAAGCGGCTTATTCAATCTTCGCTTTGCTGCGCAGTTCTTCCTGGTACTTGGCCAGGTTTTGCTGGGCCAGGTGTTGCGAGATTTGGGGTTTGACTTCATCGAACTTGGGCATATTGGCCTCACGCACGTCATCGAGGCGGATGATGTGGAAACCGAATTGGCTTTTCACGGGGGTTTCGGTGGTCTTGCCTTTGCCCAGGGCCGCTAGGGCATCCGAAAACTCTTTGACGTAGCTGGCGGGGTTGGCCCAGTCCAGTTCGCCGCCCTTGACCGCAGAGCCAGGGTCTTTGGAGGACTTTTTCGCCAAGTCTTCAAATTTGGCGCCTTTTTTAAGTTGTGCCAGCAAGGCTTTGGCCTGGTCTTCTTTTTCCACCAGGATATGGCGCGCTTTGTATTCTTTACCGGCGTTTATTGCCACATAGCGGTCGTACTCGGCTTTCAGGTCCGCATCGCTGACCGGATTTTTGGCTTGGTAAGCGGCAAACAGTTCCCGGATCAAGATGGATTGCTTGACCTGCTCCATCTGCGCCTTGAAGTCCTCCGTAGCGTCTAGGCCCATGGCCTGGGCGGCCTGGCTGAAGACTTCGCGGGCGATGACCTCTTCTTTTAACTGGCTTTGCATATCCGGCGTGACGGGCCGGCCGGAGCGGGCTACTTGCTGGGCCAGAGCTTCTACACGGGCGGTAGGCACCGGTTTGCCGTTGACGATGGCAATGTTTTGCGCCAGGGCGGGGGCTGCGTACAGGGCCAGGAGGGTTGCCGCCGTGGCGGTCCAAACTTGAAATTTCATTCGAGATCCTTGAGGGCTGGAAAAGGGCTAAGCACGCATTGTCGCTGGTTCGGGAGGGTACTTTGTCCAGCGCGCGGGTGTCGGTGGGCTGGGCTCAGCTTGCGGTATCGATTTCAATCGCCAATGCGTGCAGGCCTTGGTCAATGAAATCTTGTGCGGCATCGTACACAAGGCGGTGGCAGGCGACCCGTGTTTTGCCGGCAAAAAGAGGTGAAGCGACACGCACCCTAAAGTGCGTACCAAAGCCGCTGTCGTTGGCTCCTACGTGGCCCGCGTGCTGGTGGCTTTCGTCAATGACGCTTATCCGCAGAGGCTGCAAGCGCTCACGCAAGCGGGCCTCCAGATTATGGGCGGTGATCTGCAAGGACGGATTCATGGGTTCTTTCCTGCATCATCCGGGGATAGCGGCGCTTGCTCGGGTTGCTCTGTCAGCTTCATGTGCGGCGCAATGTACAAGCCTTGGCCGATGATGAAGACCAGAGGGAAGACGTAGCCCCACAGTTTGAAGTTGACCCATTCCTCGGTGCTGTAGTTGAGCACCACATAGGCGTTGAGGGCCGCCATAAAAGCGCAATAGGCAATCCAGGCCACGTTTAACCGCCGCCAAAGGGCGTCGGGCAGTTCGAGCTGGTTGCCTAGCATGGCGCGCAAAAAATTCTTACGTAAAATCCACACGGCGATCGCCAAGCCCACAGCCAGGCAGGCGTAAAACACCGTGGGCTTCCATTTGATAAAGCGTTCGTCGTGCAGGCCCAAAGTCACGGCGCCAAAGGCCAGCACCATGATCAGGGTGACTTTTTGCATTAAGGGCAGGCTGCGCTCGCGCAGGTAGGTGTAGGCCGATTGCAGCACGGTAGCGGCCATCATCACACCGGTGGCGACATAGATGTCAAAGAGCTTGTAGGCGCCGAAAAATAGCAGCACCGGGAACAGGTCAAAGAGTGTTTTCATTCGGGTTTGAAGTCCAGCGAAGCCGAGTTCATGCAGTAGCGCAGCCCTGTGGGGGCCGGCCCGTCGTTAAACACATGGCCCAGGTGGGCGTGGCAATCGGCGCAATGCACTTCGGTTCGCTTCATCCACAGCATGCCGTCTTCTTTGGTGCCTACTGCGTCGGGTGCCACGGGCTGGAAGTAGCTAGGCCAGCCGCTGCCCGATTCGTATTTGGTTTCTGATGAAAAAAGCGCTTTTCCGCAGCAAATGCAGCTGTAGAGGCCTTTTTGGTGGTTGACGGCCCAGCGTCCGGTAAAAGCACGTTCGGTGGATTCCTGACGCGTCACGGCAAAAGCCATGGGCTCTGCGCCTTTGGCGGCCAGCAGGGCTTGCCATTCTTTCTCTGTTTTGTGGATCATAAAAATGCTTTCGTAATGCTTGTAAATTGCTACATCAGGAGCTGCAGCTAACCGAAATAGCCTTGGCCCAGTCCGGCGCAAAGCCAGCCCAGCGCCCATGGGCTGGATGTTCATCAAACGGGTTTTCCAGCACGGTTTGTAATTGAGCCAGCACCGAAAAGTCTTTAGCCTGAGCCGCGGCAATCGCCTCTTGCGCCATATAGTTACGCAACACAAATTTGGGGTTGGCGCGCAGCATATGCGCCGATACATCGCTAGTCCCTATGCCTTTGTGCATGGACTCAAACGCATACTGCCAGGTTTGCATTTGTTGGCGGTTGATAAACAAATCCATAACCGAAAAGTCTTCGTCGTCCATGCGTGCGGCCCAGTGGCTCAGGCGGCGCCAGAAGATGGTGTAGTCCACCTGGTCGGCCGCTAGCATGGGCAGCAGCATGTCGGTCAGGGCTTTTTGCCTGGGGTCGGCAAGGCTGAGGCCCATTTTTTTCGCCAGGCATAGTTGGCTGGCTGCTTGGAAATGGCTGCGGTAGCTGTCCACGGCCTCGGTTGCGGCGTCTTCGTCCTCGATCAGCGGCATCAAAGCGTCGGTCAGGCAATACAGGTTCCAGTAGGCCATATTGGGCTGCTCGGAAAAAGCGTAGCGCCCTTCGGTATCGGAATGGTTGCAAATATGCCCGGGCGTAAAAGCGTCTAAAAACTGGAAAGGGCCGTAGTCCAGGGTAAGACCCAGGATGCTCATGTTGTCGCTGTTCATGACGCCATGGCAAAAGCCTACCGCCTGCCACTGAGCCAGAAGCTCAGCAGTCTTGCGGCTGACTTCTCCCAGCAAAGCCAGGTAAGGGTTTCCGTGCGCATCGTCGCGGCACTGCGGGTAATAGTGGTCGATCACAAAATCGGCCAGTGTTTTCAATTGGGGGATTTGTTGGCGCTGGCTAAAGTGCTCGAAGTGCCCAAAGCGGATGAAGCTAGGCGCCACCCGCGCTACCACCGCCGCCGTTTCCGCCGTTTCGCGCCAAATGGGGGCATCCGAACCAGTGACGCACAAAGCGCGCGTGGTGGGAATACCCAGGCCGTGCATGGCTTCGCTGCATAAAAACTCCCGAATGGCGCTACGCAGCACGGCGCGTCCATCGCCACGGCGCGAAAAAGGCGTGGGGCCAGCGCCCTTGAGTTGTATCTCTTGCCCGGCCAATTCGCCTAGCAGGCAGGCGCGCCCGTCACCCAATTGGCCGGCCCAAACGCCAAATTGGTGACCGCTGTATACCCCGGCATGCATGGCGCTGCCTTGGAGCAACAGGTTGCCAGTCATGGCTTGTAGCGCTGAACCGGTGGCAGCCCAGCCGGGGGGTAGGCCTAGCGATTGGGCCACTTTGAGGCTTTGGCCGACCCAATAAGGCGCGGGCAAGGGTGCCGGTGCGATGGGCGCTACGAAATCCGGCCCCAAATTCGCAAACCGCTGTTGCCAGGGCAATGTGGCAAGCGCGTGATCGGCGGGGGGCGGGGGGGCGACTGCCGCAGGGGTGTAGGGGTCGGTCATGCTCGCATTTTCCGCGAAAGTCGCCGCCGGCCTTTAGCGGGGGGACTTTTCGGGCCTGTGGCGCGATGCAGTTACTATGCGGACCCGCCCGCCTGAGGCGCATTTTTTTGGAGATATGTCGATGCTCGGATTGATGCAAAGCCAGCAATTGCTGATTTCTTCCCTGATTGATTTTGCCGAGCGGCACCATGGCGAAGGCGAAATAGTCTCCCGCCGCGCGGAGGGGGACATCCACCGCTGTACCTACAAAGATGTTGCCCGGCGCTCTCGCCAAGTGGCCAACGCCCTGGACGGTATGCAACTGGACTTTGGCGACCGGATTGCCACCCTGGCTTGGAATGGCTACCGCCATTTGGAGCTTTATTTTGGCGTCAGCGGCTCGGGGCGGGTGCTGCATACGCTCAATCCGCGTTTGCATCCGGACCAGATCGTGTGGATTGCCAATCATTCGGAGGACCAGGTTTTGTGCTTTGACATGAGCTTCCTGCCCATTGTCAAAGCGGTGCATGCGCGTTGCACCACCATCAAACATTTCATCGCTTTATGCGACGCGGCCAACCTGCCTGCAGACAGCGGCATTCCCGGCTTGCAAAGCTATGAAGCCTGGATGGGCCATCAAGCGGCCCAGTACACCTGGCCCGAGTTTGACGAAAACAGTGCATCCAGCATGTGCTACACCAGCGGCACCACAGGCAATCCCAAGGCCGCGCTCTACAGCCACCGCTCTACGATCTTGCACGCCTGGGCCGGCGCCATGCCCGATGCATTGAACATGAGCGCGCGCGACAGCGTGCTGCCGGTGGTGCCTATGTTCCACGTCAATGCCTGGGGCCTGCCGTATTCCGCGGCTATGACCGGTGCCAAGATGGTCTTCCCCGGCCCAGCCATGGACGGAAAGTCGATCTTCGATTTGATTGAGTCCGAAAAAGTGACTTTCGCGGCCGGCGTGCCCACCGTATGGCAAATGATGCTGGGCCATATGCAGCAGGGCGGCTTGCGTTTTTCTACGCTCAAGCGCACCGTGATTGGCGGCTCGGCCTGTCCGCCGGCCATGATCTCCGCATTCAATGATGACTACGGCGTGGAGGTGCTGCACGCCTGGGGCATGACCGAGATGTCGCCTTTGGGAACCGTCTGTACGCTGAAAAACAAACACCTCAGTTTGGATACCAGCCAGAAAATGGCGGTGCGTATCAAGCAAGGGCGTGGCATTTATGGCGTTGATATGAAGATCGTCGATGAGCAAGGCGAAGAATTACCCTGGGACGGCAAGGCCTATGGCGATTTACTGGTCAAAGGCCCTTGGGTTATCCGCGAATACTTCAAGGGCGAGGGTGGCTCCCCGTTGGTCAATGGTTGGTTCCCCACGGGGGACGTGGCCACCATCGATGCCGACGGCTATCTACAAATCACCGACCGCAGCAAGGATGTGATCAAGTCTGGCGGTGAGTGGATCAGCTCGATTGACGTGGAAAACATCGCCATGGCGCACCCGGCAGTAGCCATGGCCGCTTGCATTGGCATGAAGCATCCCAAATGGGACGAGCGCCCGGTGGTGGTAGTGGTGAAAAAGCCGGGTGCCGATCTTGCGCGGGAAGAGTTGCTTGCCTTTTTTGAAGGCAAGACTGCCAAGTGGCAAATCCCAGACGACGTAGTTTTTATCGACGCCATTCCGCTGGGCGCGACGGGCAAGATGCAAAAAGTCAAATTGCGCGAGACCTTGAAGGATTACCAACTGCCAACGGCCTGAGGCCTGATTTGCTCCTTGGCGCGCGGCACGGACGGTTTATCTAGCGGTTCACGCCCTTGAAGTCGGAGCTTTTGGCTACGCGCAGCTTGCGGGCTGGGTGTTTATCACTTTGGTGACTAATCTAGGGTCAAACCCTTGGGATGCGCCCGTTGGAAGTCTTGTAACCTCGGGCACTTAGATTTCATAGGAGAACGTTTAGTGTCTATCCCATTCAAAATCATGACAGCGGCGCTTGCTCTGGTTTGCGTAAGTGGCGCCATAGCGCAAAAAGGGGAGGTCGTAAAAATGGTACGTATCGACGCGCAGTCCGGCTTACTCGGGCCCGTGGGCGTGAACCAGCTCAAAAGCTACCAATTTTTTGCCGAAAAATTCAGCGGCAAAGGCAATCCGGCTGGGGTCACGTTCGAAGTGACCGGTATTGATAACAAACTCAGCCCCGCAGAAAGCCTGAACGCACTCAAATCCGCCATCGACCAGGGCGTGCGTTACATCATCCAGGGCAATGGCTCCTCGGTCGCATTAGCGCTGTCCGATGCGGTGACCAAGCACAATGAACGCAACCCTGGCAAAGAAGTGATTTACCTGAACGACGCTGCCGTGGACCCAGACCTGACCAATAGCAAGTGCAGCTACTGGCATTTCCGCTTCGATGCGGACACCTCGATGAAGATGGAAGCCCTGTCCAGCTTTATGGTGGATAAAAAGGACATCAAAAAAGTCTATATCCTGGGTCAAAACTACTCCCATGGTGTACAGGTCGCTAGGTACGCCAAGGAAACCCTGGGCCGTAAGCGCCCGGATATCCAAATCGTGGGTGAAGACCTGCATCCCTTGGCCCAGGTGCGTGACTTCGCTCCCTATATTGCCAAGATCAAAGCATCGGGCGCGGACACGGTGATTACCGGTAACTGGGGCTCGGACTTGTCGCTGCTCGTGAAGGCGGCGATGGAAGGCGGCTTTACCGGTAATTTCTACACCTATTACGCGGGCGTCACCGGCACGCCGACGGCCTTGGGCACCAATGGCGCGGGCAAGGTCTATCAAATCGCTTACAGCCACTACAACATGGGCGGCCAGATGGACAAATGGATGAGCGAATTCAAGACCAAGTACAACGACGATTTCTATACCGGCTCTGTCATCCGCGTGTACCAGATGCTCGGTGCGGCCATGGCCAAGGCTAAGTCCACCGACCCGGTCAAAGTCGCAGCCGCCTTGGAGGGTTTGCGCGTCGATAGCTTCAACGGCGAAGTGGAAATGCGCAAGCTGGACCACCAGTTACAGCAGCCCCTGTACATGACGGTATGGCAGAAGGCAGACAAAAAATACCCGTATAGCCCGGAAAACACCGGCATGACCTTGGTGCCCCTCAAAGAGTACCCCAACTACGTTTCCAGCACGCCCACCAGCTGCCAGATGAAGCGGCCTTCCTAAGCAGTAATGTGACATACCGGGTAAGCGAAACGCGTTCTGTGCCAGGGCGCCTCGCTTTCCCTTGAAAGCCTGCTGCTTGCCATGGAATTTTTTCTTATTTCAAGTCTGAACGGCCTGAGCTACGGCTTGCTGCTGTTTATGCTCAGCTCGGGTCTGACTCTGATTTTCAGCATGATGGGTGTGCTGAACTTTGCGCACGCCAGTTTTTATATGCTGGGGGCCTATATCGGCTACAGCCTTGCGCAAGGGGTGGGGTTTTGGCCGGCGATGGTGCTTGCGCCTTTGCTGGTAGGCGCCCTGGGGGCCCTGTTTGAGCGCTACTGCCTGCGCCGTGTACACAAATTCGGCCATGTGCCTGAGCTCTTAATTACCTTTGGTCTGACTTATGTGGTGCTAGAAGTGGTGCAACTGGTCTGGGGTCGCATTGCGGTGGACTTTGCGCCGCCGGCACTTTTGCAAGGCCCGGCATTTACGCTGGTGAACCATTCGGTGGCAGGTCTGAGTTTGCATTGGGCCGCTGTGGCGCCCGAGCTATGCAGTTCCGCAGATGCCTCGCTACGCATTGTGTGCTCGCCCTTTCCAGCGACGCGTGGTTTCATGATGCTGGTGGCTATGGTCATGCTGGCGTCCATTTGGCTCTTGCTGACGCGTACCCGTGTCGGCTTAGTTATCCAAGCAGCATTGACGCATCCTGATGCGGTGGAGTCCTTGGGCCATAACGTGCCACGCGTGTTCATGTTGGTGTTCGGCGCCGGTGCCGCGTTGGCCGGTTTGGCCGGCGTGATCGGCGGCAGCACGTTTTTGACCGAACCTGCTATGGCCGCGACCGTGGGCTCGATTGTGTTTGTGGTGGTGGTGGTTGGTGGTCTGGGTTCTTTGTCGGGCGCATTTATAGCATCGCTCTTGATTGGCATTGTCCAAACCTTTGCCGTATCGCTAGATTATTCGGTGGGTAGCGTGCTGGCCTCTATCGGCATGGCGCTGGCGCCTTCCTGGCAGGGCACCACCCTGGCGCGGCTGACGATTGCTCAGGTGGCGCCGATATTGCCGTATTTGTTGCTCATCTTGATTCTGATTTTCCGTCCGCGCGGCCTTTTAGGGAGCCGCGAAGGATGAGCGCCGCAAGCTATACCGGAGCGCGCTGGGGCTCGATGGGCTTGTGGCTAGCCTTTGCCTTGGTCATGTTCGTCATGCCCCGTGTCTTTGACAGCGGCTTGTCCATCACCATGCTCTCGCAAATGGGCATCGCCATCATTGCCTGTTTGTCCTACAACATGCTGCTGGGGCAGGGCGGCATGCTCAGTTTCGGCCATGCGGTGTACACCGGCCTGGGTGCTTTTGTCGCTATCCATGCGCTCAACGACTGGTGCGGCGCCAGCCCGGCGCTGCCAGTGTCGCTGGTGCCCCTGGTGGGCGGAGTCGCGGGTATGGGTTTTGCGACGCTATTTGGCTATGTGACCACCCGCAAATCCGGCACGACCTTTGCCATGATTACCCTGGGCCTGGCCGAACTGGTGTTTGCCATGTCCCTGATGGTGCCAGAATTTTTTGGCGGCGAGGGCGGGGTGTCGGGCAACCGGGTGGTGGGGGCGCCTGTGCTGGGCATCAGCTACGGGCCGGCCGAGCAGGTGTATTTCTTGATTGCCGTTTACACCTTGGTTTGCGTGGTTTTGATGTACGCCTTCACCCAAACCCCCCTGGGCCGTTTGCTCAATGCGGTACGTGACAACCCAGAGCGGGTGGAGTTTATCGGCTACAACCCGCAGCGCATCCGCTACACCGCTTTCATCATTGCCGGGTTTTTTGCCGGTATTTCGGGGGGCCTCGGGGCTTTGAACTTTGAGATTGTCAACGCCGAGGTCGTGGGCGCAGCCCGATCCGGCGCCTACCTGCTGTTTACTTTTTTAGGCGGCGCCACCTTCTTTTTTGGTCCCATGCTTGGTGCGGTATTGATGGTGCTGGCCTTTGTCATGCTGAGTGAACTGACCAAGGCCTGGTTGCTTTACCTGGGTGCGGTTTTCATGCTCATGGTGATGTATGCGCCGGGCGGCTTGGCCAGCCTAATCATGCTCAATCTGCGCGTAGCACGCCAGGGCAAGTTGCGTGTGTTGCTGCCGGTCTATGGATTGCTGAGCGCCAGTAGTGTAGTGTGTGGTCTGGGTTTTTCTGCCTTGGTAGAAATGGTCTACCACCGCCAACTCGATGCTGCGATGGGCCCGGTGCTTGTCTTTTTAGGCATGGGCTTGGACACTTCGTCTGCCGTGCATTGGACTGGCTTGCTGCTCTATCTGGCCCTAGGCGTCTTGGTATTTGAATGGTCGCGTCGCCGCTTCGCGCTGCAATGGGATGCGGTGCACCAAAGCATAGAGAACGAGCGCTTGCGCGCCGCCATGGCGCCATGACAGCCCCTAGCTTGGTGCCGGCTTTGGAGCTACGCGATGTACGCAAAAGCTTTGGCAATACGGCGATTATTCGCGGAACCGATCTGGTGGTGCAGTCAGGTGAACGCGTGGCCATCATCGGCCCTAACGGAGCGGGAAAATCCACATTGTTCAACCTGATTAGCGGTCGTACGCCCCTAAGCGGTGGCGATATTTTGTTGCACGGGAAGTCGATACAAGGCAAAAAACCTTTTGAGATCAACCGCCTGGGCCTGTCGCGCAGCTTTCAGATAACCAATATTTTCCCCAAGCTCAGCGTGTTTGAAAACCTGCGTTGCAGCGTGCTCTGGAGCCTGGGCTATGGCTATAGCTTTTGGCGTTTCCTGGCCGATATGCACGATGCCAATGCTGCCGCCTTGGCCTTGATGGAGCGCATCGGCTTGGCCCGTAAACGCGATGCCTTGGCCATGGACTTAACCTACGCCGAGCAACGCGCCCTGGAGGTAGGTATCACGATAGGCGGCGGAGCTGATGTAATTTTGCTGGACGAGCCCACGGCCGGAATGAGCGCCAGTGAAACAAGCCATTTCGTGGCCCTGATTCGCGAGGCTACCCAAGGCAAAACATTGCTTACCGTGGAGCACGACATGGGGGTTGTTTTTGGTCTTGCCGACAAAATTGCCGTCTTAGTCTATGGCGAAGTTATTGCATTTGACACACCGCCAGCCGTGCGCGCCGACCCCCGCGTGCAGGAGGCGTATCTGGGTTCACCGGTGGCCGATGCCCAGGCCGACGCAGTGACGCGGGGAGGCTAAGCATGTTGCGCGTACAAGGCCTGAACGCGTTTTACGGCAAAAGCCATGTGCTGCATGGCGTGGATTTTCAAGTAGCTGACGGTGAAATTCTGGCGCTGCTGGGGCGCAATGGCTCGGGACGCTCCACCACTGCCAAAGCCATCATGGGCTTGGTCGATGCCCAGGGTTCGGTGCAGTGGAATGGCCAAGAGCTACTAGGCAAAAAGCCTTACCAAATCGCGCAGTTGGGTATTGGCTATGTACCTGAAAATCGCGATATTTTTCCACGCCTGACGGTGCACCAGAACCTGATGCTGGGTGAAAAATCGGGCTCTAAAAATCCGCGTTGGAGTTTTGAGGACATGTACATCTTGTTTCCGCGCCTGCGTGAGCGCGCGCAGGTGGAGGCGGGTTTGCTGTCCGGCGGTGAGCAGCAGATGCTGACCTTGTGTCGCACCTTGATGGGCGACCCAGACCTGGTCATCATCGACGAGCCCACGGAGGGTTTGGCACCCAAGATTGTGGAACTGGTTGCCGGGTTTTTACAAGCCTTGCGCGCGCGGGGTTTGTCGGTACTGCTCATCGAGCAAAAGTTGACGATTGCCATGCAAATTTCTGACAGCTGCTTGGTCATGGGGCACGGCAGCGTGGTGTTTCAGGGAGCACCCTCTGCATTGCAAGCCAATGCAGGGGTGCGCAAAGAGTGGTTGGAGGTGTGACCTGGCTTTTGTCCCAGTTGTTACAAATGCCCTCTCCCCAGACGTAAAAGGCCCTACAATTTACAAAAAAGAACGGTCGTTCTATTTTGCTTCCCCGTCTCCCCGTCTTCCCGTTGCCGCATCTCTAGAAGGAAAGCCAGCATGACAGCGCATTACCAGATTCAGGGCGATATCGCCCTAATTACACTCGACAACCCACCGGTCAATGGCCTGGGGCACGCCACCCGGGTCGGCATTGCCGACGGTATGGCCAAGGCACTGGCCGATTCGGCCGTCCAAGCCATCATCATCACCGGCGCGGGCAAAGCCTTCTCCGGCGGCGCAGACATTCGTGAATTCGGCTCTGCCAAGGCCATGATGGAGCCCAACCTCAACAGCGTCATCCTGTTACTGGAAAAATCTACCAAGCCGGTCATCGCAGCCATCCATTCGGTGGCCATGGGTGGCGGTTTGGAGCTAGCCCTGGGTTGCCATTACCGTATTGCCGCGCCGGGCGCCAGCATCGCCCTGCCGGAAGTCAAGTTAGGCCTGTTGCCTGGTGCCGGTGGCACGCAGCGCCTGCCGCGTGTGCTCGGCGTCGAAGCCGGCCTGAACATGGTGGTTTCGGGCGAAGCGATCAAGAGCGAAATGCTGGCGATGTTGCCAGGGCAAAAACTGTTCGACAAGCTGTCCAAGTCCGCCGAAAGCTTGGCCGAAGAGGCCTTGGCGTTTGCCCGCTCGGTAGCAGCCGCCCGTCCGCTGCCGCTGGTGCGTGATCTACCTTGCAAGCACCCCTTAGGCGATGCCTATTTCCAGTTCGCCCGCAATATGGTGGGCGCTATGTCTAAAAACTATCCGGCACCCCTTAAGTGCATTGAGGCGGTGGAAGCAGCGGCGACCAAAAAGTTTGAAGACGGCATGGCTACCGAGCGCCAAATTTTCATCAACTTGATGATGACACCCGAGAGCCGCGCTTTGCGCCATTTGTTCCTGGGTGAGCGCGCAGCCTCCAAGATTCCGGACATCGACGCCAGCATCCAGCCGCGCGAGATCAAGAGCGTTGCCATCATCGGCGCGGGCACCATGGGTGGTGGCATTGCCATGAACTTCATGAATGCCGGCATCAGCGTCAAGATGCTGGAGATGAAGCAGGATGCCCTGGACAGGGGCGTGGCCACCATTCGCGGTAACTATGAAGCCCAGGTCAAAAAAGGTAAGCTCAAGCAGGACAAATATGAGCAACGTATGGCGCTTTTGTCCACCACTTTGAGCTACGACGAGCTCAGCGGCACCGACATGGCGATCGAGGCCGTATTCGAAGAAATCGGCGTGAAAGAAAAAGTGTTCAAAGAGTTGGACCGTGTCATGAAGCCTGGCGCCATTTTGGCCTCCAATACCTCTACCTTGGATGTGAACCAAATCGCCGCCTTTACCCAGCGTCCGCAAGACGTGGTGGGACTGCACTTTTTTAGCCCGGCCAATGTGATGAAGCTGCTGGAAGTCGTGCGCGGCGCCAAGACGGCCAAAGACGTGATGGCCACTTCCATGGCCGTAGCCAAAAAGATCCGCAAAACGGCGGTGGTCTCGGGGGTGTGCGACGGCTTTATCGGTAACCGCATGATCGAGCAATATGGTCGCCAAGGTGGCTTTTTGCTCGATGAAGGCTGCACCCCGCAGCAAGTGGACAAAGCCATGGAAAAATTCGGCATGGCCATGGGCCCCTTCCGTATGGGTGATCTGGCGGGTAACGATATCGGCTGGGCCATCCGCAAACGCCGCTCTGTGGAGCGCGCTACCATGAAGTACAGCAAAACCGCAGACTTGTTGTGTGAAAAGGGCCGCTTCGGCCAAAAAACCGGTGCCGGTTGGTACGACTACAAGCCAGGCAAGCGCGATGCGATTCCAAATGCCGAAGTCGTCAAGATGATCGAGGACTACCGCGCGGCCAACGGCATCACGCCGCGCAAAATCGGCGATGAGGAAATCGTGCAACGCTTAGTGTTTGCGCTGGTCAATGAAGCAGCCCATATTTTGGAAGAGGGCATTGCCAACAAGGCCAGCGATATCGACATCGCCTACATCTTTGGCTATGGCTTTCCCCCTTACCGAGGCGGTCCGATGTTGTACGCCGACGAAGTAGGCCTGTTCAACGTAGTGCAAGCCATGCAGCGCTTTGCGCAAAACCCGCTGGACGACGCCAATTTCTGGAAGCCCGCGCCCTTGCTGGCGCGCCTGGCTGCCGAAGGTAAGACATTTAATTAAGGAACCGCTATGACTTCAGCAGTAATTGTTTCCACCGCCCGTACACCCCTCACCAAAAGCTGGAAAGGCGCATTCAATATGACCCACGGCGCCACCATGGGCGGCCATGTGGTCGAGCACGCGATAAAGCGCGCCGGCATCGAGGCCGGTGAGGTGGATGACGTCATCATGGGCTGCGGCACGCCCGAGGGAGCGACCGGCGCCAACATTGCGCGCCAGATTGCGCTGCGCGCCGGCTGCCCGGTCAGTGTTTCGGGCATGACGATCAACCGTTTTTGCTCTTCAGGCTTGCAAACCATTGCCACAGCGGCGCAGCGCATTCTGGCCAACGAAGGCGACATTTATGTAGCCGGTGGCGTGGAAGCCATTTCCTGCACGGCGCAGGAAATGAACAAGCACATGTTGGCCGACCCCTGGCTGCAGAAAAACAAGCCTGAGGTCTATTGGGCCATGTTGCAAACTGCTGAACAAGTGGCCAAGCGTTACCACATCAGCCGTGAAGCCATGGATGAGTACGGCGCATCCAGCCAGCAAAAAGCTTCTGCGGCTTTAGAAAAAGGCCTGTTCAAAGACGAAATCGCACCGATCAAGGTCACGATGGGCGTTGCCGACAAAGTGATGGGCATGATGACCAAGCAAGTGACGGTGAGCGATGACGAAGGTATTCGCGCTGGTACCACCTACGAGGGTATTAAAGATCTGCGATCTGCACTGCCAGGCGGT
Organism: Rhodoferax sp.; assembly: GCA_040400575.1. GTDB lineage: Bacteria > Pseudomonadota > Gammaproteobacteria > Burkholderiales > Burkholderiaceae_C > Allorhodoferax. The sequence continues at coordinate 221,033 of JBBAPX010000002.1, read as the reverse complement.
GTGGTGTCGGCGGGTAATGCCAGCCAGTTGTCCGACGGCGCGGGTGCGGTGGTGGTGATGCACGAAAAAATTGCCGAGCAAAAAGGCCTCAAACCGTTGGGCCGATTTCTGGGCTTTGCAGTAGCCGGTTGCGAACCGGACGAAATGGGCATCGGCCCTGTTTATGCCGTGCCGAAAGTGCTCAAGCGCCTGGGCTTGACGGTTGCCGATATCGACTTGTGGGAACTGAACGAAGCTTTCGCTGTGCAAGTGCTGTACTGCCGCGACAAGCTGGGTATTCCGGCCGACAAACTCAACGTCAATGGTGGCGCCATTGCGGTGGGTCATCCCTTTGGCATGAGCGGCCAGCGCTTGACGGGCCATGCTTTGATCGAAGGCAAGCGCCGCGGCGCCAAGCGCGTTTGCGTCACCATGTGTATTGGCGGCGGCATGGGCGCGGCGGGTATTTTCGAAGTCTTATAAAGGACGCTTGCTATGAAGCTGCGCGCGACCATCGATTTTTTACTGCACGATTGGTTGCGCACAGAGCAGCTCAGTGGCCGCGCGCGCTTTGCCGATCATTCGCGCGAAACCTTTGATGCGGTGTTCGATACCTGTGAGCGTATTGCCCGCGAAAAATACGCTCCTTTTAATCGATTGGTGGACATCGAAGAGCCACGCTTCGACGGCGAAAAGGTTATCTTGCCGCAGGCCAGCAAAGACGCTGCCGATGCCTACGCCGCCTCGGGCATGCTCAGCGCGGCGCAGGACTACGAGATGGGCGGCATGCAGCTGCCCTATAGCGTAGAGGCCGCCGCCAATGCGTTTTTTGCCTGCGCTTCGGTCGGCATTGGTACTAGCATGCTCACCACGGGCAACGCCAATTTGCTGATGGTGCATGGCACCGAGACGCAGAAAAAGGTATTCGCCCTGCAAGAGTTTTCTGGCCGATTTTCCGGCACGATGTGCTTGAGCGAGCCGCAAGCGGGGTCTAGCCTGTCGGATATCGTGACCCGTGCCGTGCCCGATGGCGACGACCATCAGTCTGACGACTTGGGTCCGCGTTACCGCCTCAAGGGCAACAAGATGTGGATCTCCAGCGGTGAGCATGAGATCAGCGAGAACATCATCCACCTGGTGCTGGCCAAAATTCCGGACGCCCAGGGCAAACTGGTGCCGGGTACGCGCGGTATATCGCTCTTCATCGTGCCTAAAAAACTAGTTGATGCCCAAGGCGAATTGACGGGGGTGCGCAATGACGTGGCCCTGGCCGGCCTCAACCACAAACTGGGTTGGCGTGGCACCACCAACACCTTGCTCAATTTCGGTGAGGGAAAGTTTCCGGTCGGCAGCAGTGCAGGGCTGGACGGCAAGGGTGCCGGCGCTATCGGCTATTTGGTGGGCCAAGCAGGTGAGGGTTTGCGCTGCATGTTCCATATGATGAACGAAGCGCGCATCGGTGTGGGCATTGCTGCCACCATGCTCGGCCTGGCCGGTTATTACGCCTCGCTAGCCTATGCGCAAAACCGGCCCCAGGGTCGGCCCATGGGCGCCGGTGGCAAAGACGCCTCGCAGCCCCAGGTCCGCATCATCGAGCACACCGACATCAAACGTATGTTGCTGGCCCAGAAGGCCTATGGCGAGGGCGGTTTGGCGCTGGCCTTGTATTGCGCCCGCCTGGTCGATGAGCAGCATACCGCTGAACCGGCCGCTGCGGACGACGCGCGGCTGCTGCTAGAGGTACTAACGCCCATCGCCAAAAGCTGGCCTAGCGAATGGTGCCTAGAAGCCAATTCGCTGGCCATCCAGGTACACGGCGGCTACGGCTACACACGGGATTTTCCGGTGGAGCAATATTGGCGCGATAACCGCCTGAACATGATCCACGAGGGCACCCACGGCATCCAGGCCTTGGACCTGCTGGGCCGCAAAGTCTTGATGGAAAACGGCAAAGGCATGCAATTGCTGGCCGCGCGCATGCAGGCCACGATGGCCCGCGCAGACAAGCATGGGGCGCTGGGCGCCCACGCGGCAGCGCTTGGTCATGCGCTGGGGCAAATAGATGCGGCCACACGCGCTGCTTGGGCGACAGGTGTGCCGAACGAGGCTCTGGCCAATGCTGTGCCCTATATGCAGGCCTTTGGCCACACCGTACTGGCTTGGATCTGGCTGGATGTCGCCTGTGCCGCGCTGGAGGTCGACCCGCCAGCGCAGCGCGTTACGACCCAGGGGCGCTTGGGCGCAGCCCAATTCTTCTTCCACTATGAGTTGCCCAAAATCGGAGCCTGGTTGTCTGTGGTTCAATCCAGAGATATGACCTGTGCAACATTTCCCGAGGAGGCTTTTTAATGGCATTTTTTAAGAAGTACAACGGCACCACCGATGTGCGCTTGTTGCGTCTGGAGCGCCTCATTTGGATACTGATTTACGGTGGTTTGCTCTCGTCGGTGCTCTCCGGCTTTGCCCGCGACGCCGGCGTCCAGGGCCATGTGGCGCTGCTGGCAAGCGGCTTGTTCGCCGTAGCGGCAGGCGTGGTGCTGATTTTGGTGCGGTCGCGTCTGCGCGAAGGCGATAAAAAAGCCTGACTTTGCATCCTGTGGTTCCCCAGCCTATCGCTGGTGTGACACAGCGGACCTGGCGACAGGGCGACAATTTCGGCAGCGCCGCTGTGGCTGCCGCCCTTAACTCTTCAATCGGAACACGCTATGACACGTACTATTCAACAATTGTTCGACCTGACTGGAAAAACTGCGCTGGTGACTGGCGGTTCGCGTGGCCTGGGCCTGCAAATGGCCCATGCGCTAGGTGAAGCTGGTGCCAAGATCATGCTCAGTTCGCGCAAAGCCGAAGACTTGGAGCAGGCCGCCGCCGAGTTGCAAGCCGCAGGCATTGACGCCCGCTGGATCGCCGCCGATTGCGCCAAAGACAGCGAAATCGCCCGTTTGGCAGACGAAACCCTGCAACGCATGGGCGATATAGACATCTTGGTGAATAACGCCGGCGCGGCCTGGGGCTCTCCCGCCGAAGACCACCCCATCGATGCGTGGGACAAGGTGATGAACCTTAATGTGCGCGGCTACTTTCTGCTCAGCCAAGCGATCGCCAAGAAAAGCATGATTGCGCGGCGCTCGGGTCGCATTATCAACGTCGCCTCGATTGCCGGTTTAGGCGGCAACCCCGAAGGCATGAACACCTTGGCCTACAACACATCCAAAGGCGCAGTCATCAACTTCACCCGCACGCTAGGCGCCGAATGGGGCAAGTACAACATCACGGTGAACGCCATTTGCCCGGGCTTTTTCCCCAGCAGAATGACAGCCGGTACGCTCAAGGCCATGGGTGAAGAGCGCCTGGCCGCACATGCCCCGCTCAAACGCCTAGGCGATGATGAAGACCTCAAAGGCCTGTGCTTGTTGTACGCCTCTGACGCCGGCAAACACATCACCGGTCAATGGTTGGCGGTGGACGGCGGCGTGAGCGTGGTGACGGGTGGCTGAGGACGCGAAGTCTGCGGCAGATAAGGCGGCGGCTTCCTGGCGCGCCTTGGGTGGCGATGGGCTGCAAATTCCCTTTGTCGCACACATGGGTTTTGTCTTGGAGCAGTGTACCGACGGGCATTCTGAAATTAGCTATGCGCCGCTGCTCGAGCACCAGAATTCGCTAGGCGTGACGCATGGCGGCGCGCTGATGACCTTGCTGGACGTGTCTATGGCCACCGCCGCGCGCAGCGATACACCGGGCCAAGGCGTGGTGACCATCGAGATGAAAACCAGTTTTATGCAAGCGGCCAGCGGCCCCCTAACGGCGCGCGGCCAGTTACTGCATCGCACTGCCACACTAGCCTTCACCCAATCGACGATTTACGATGCCAAGGGCAGAGCCTGCGCAATGGCCATGGGCACCTTCAAATACTTGAAAGAAGTGTCCCGCTCGGCTACGTTTTTGCAGCGTGCAGCCGCGGGTAGCAACACGGACTAAACCCATGCCGCTTAACCGCCAAATTCACCTTAGCAGCCGCCCCAGCGGTCCGCCCGGCTTGAATAATTTCAGCCTGGTCAGCAATCTAACGCCCGACTTGGGTGAAGGCGAGGTGCTGGTGCGCCACCACTTCCTCAGTTTGGACCCGTATATGCGCGGACGCATGAACGACGCCAAAAGCTATGCCCAGCCGCAAGCCCTGAACCAAACCATGCTTGGCGGCACCGTGGGGGAAGTGTTGCAATCGCGCAACCCCGGCTTTGCCGTGGGTGACAAAGTGGTGGGCATGGGCGGCTGGCAGGAATATGGCCTGGTGCAGGCAGCTATGACCGGCATGCTGCGCAAAGTCGATGACAGCCGTATCCCCTTGAGCGCCTACCTGGGCGCGGTCGGCATGCCCGGCGTAACCGCGTATTTCGGCTTGGTCCATATCATCGCGCCCAAAGCGGGTGACACCTTGGTGGTGAGCGCGGCCTCGGGGGCGGTAGGCAGTGCTTTTGGCGTCCTGGCCAAAGCGCGGGGCTGCCGCATAGTGGGTGTTGCCGGTGGCGCGGACAAGTGCGCCTATGTGGTCAATGAACTGGGTTTTGACGCCTGCGTGGATTACAAGCAGCACCATGATGCCGCCAGCCTGTCTGCCGCTTTGCAGGCGGTCTGCCCGCAAGGTGTTGAAGGCTATTTTGAAAACGTCGGCGGCATGGTGATGAACGCCGTGCTGCCCTTGATGAACGCCTTTGGCCGCGTGGCGGTTTGCGGCATGATTGCCGGTTACAACGGCACGCCGATTCCCATGGCCGCGCCGCAGCTGATCTTGATGCAGCGCTTGCGTTTTCAGGGCTTTATCGTCAGTGAACATCCGCAGGTCTGGCCGGCAGCTCTAGCCGAATTGGACGGCTTGGTGGCCAGCGGCGCATTGCGTGTGAGAGAAACTATTGCGCAAGGCATAGAAAGCGCGCCGCAGGCCTTTTTAGGTTTACTAAGCGGGCGTAATTTTGGCAAGCAATTGGTGAAGTTGATTTAGGCCACCCGGTACATTGGCCCCAAGGAGTAATAGATATGCAACAGGACAGCACGGTTTCCAGAGCCACAAGCCTCGCTTCCCCTGTTGCGGATGCGCAAGCGAGTTCAGTGGAGGTGGCCAAGGCCCCAGCGCTTTCGGGCAGCGGTGCGCGTGGCGAAGAATTTCGTGATGATTTGCGGACTCCTGGCGCGCTTAATGCCCAGGCCCGCAAAGCGCTCAGCGCGCAGGAGTTGCTGCCTTTTACCCAACTAGATGATGTGCGCTCGCTGCTGGCGATGGCGCAAACCGGCCTGCTGCTGCTGGTCGCTGGCGCGCTGATCGTGGGTCTATGGGGCAGCCCGTGGATGTTGGCCGGTATCGTTTTGATGGGGATCGCGCAGCACAGCTTGTTTATCCTTTCGCATGAGGCGGCGCATTACCGTTTGTTGTCGTATCGCGGCGCCAACGAGGTGCTGGGGCGCTTGATCGGCATGAGCAGTGGCGTGTCCATGTGCACCTACCGGGTAACGCATCGCTTGCACCACAACAACCTTTACGGCAGTGACGACCCGGATACTGCCATCCACGGCGGCTACCCCCGTGGTAGAGCCTATTTGCTGCGCAAGCTGGCGCAGGACATCGTGGGCTGGAATGCCTGGAAAACCTATGCGTATTTCTTTGGTGCGCCGGCGATCAACGAAGACACGCTGCGCGCCATCCGCCCCCTGGACGACACCTCGCCGCAATTACGCAAGGCCGCCCGGCAGGACCGCTACTGGGTCGTGGGCGCCCATATCGCCATGCCGCTGCTCGCTTACGCCCTGGCGGGCTGGCACGGCTTGGTGGTTTATCTGGTGGTATGGATCGTGCCTCTCATGACCACGCTACAACCCATATTACGTTTGCGCGCGGTATGCGAGCACGGTGCGGTGCGCGATTTGTCCTCGCCGCTGACGGCGGCGCGCAGCAACCGCACATTTGGCAATTGGCCCAATCGGGTGCTGGGTGCGATGCTTTTTCCGCACCATGTCAACTACCACTTGGAGCACCATTTATACCCCGCTGTGCCGCATTACCACCTGCCGGCGCTGCATCGCGCTTTGCAAGCGCGCGGCGTGCTCGAAGGCGCCGAGGTACGCGACATAGCCGACACTTTGCATCTGATTTTTGCACCGCGAAAACCCAAAGCCGCTGCAGGAGCCGCCCATGTCTGAATCCGCCTCCACCCCGGTGCTGCACCACTACAAAATTTCCCCGTTTTCAGAAAAAGTGCGTTTGGTGCTGGGCTACAAAGGCTTGGCTTGGCGCAGTGTCAGCGTGCCCAACATCCTGCCCAAGCCGGATGTGCTGGCCCTGACTGGCGGCTACCGCAAAACACCGTTTTTGCAAATCGGCGCCGACATTTATTGCGACACGGCGCTCATTTGCGAAGTGCTGGAGCATTTGCAGCCCCAGCCCAGTTTGTACCCCCCGGCAAGCAAAGGCGTGGCGCGTGTATTGGCGCAGTGGGCTGACAGTACTTTGTTTTGGGCGGCCATGGGCTACAACCTCAGCGCGAAAGGCGCAGCCGCTTTGTTTGCCCATGCGCCGCCGCAAGCAGCGCAGGCCTTTAGCGCGGACCGTAGGGCTATGTCCGCAGGCATGACGCGCCTGCGCCCTGGGGACGCCGGCGGCATTTACAAGTCTTACTTGCGGCGCCTGTCGCACATGCTCGATGCCCAGCCCTTTTTGCTAGGCGATGCCCCATGTGTCGCGGACTTTGCGGCCTACCACCCCTTATGGTTTACCCGTCAGGTGGTGCCGGTTATGGCCTCCATTTTGGAGGCCACGCCAGCCGTTTTGTCCTGGATGGACCGCATGGCTGCGCTTGGTCACAGCGTATCTGAAAAATGGAGTGCCGAGCAGGCAATTGGTCTGGCCCATAGCAGCCTGCCAATGCCCTTGTCGACCTCGGATGTGTTTCAGGACGACCACGGTATTGCCCTTGGTTCTTTGGTCAGCATCGCCGCCGAGACCTTCGGGCAGGAGCCCACCCAAGGGATTTTGCTGGCCGCCACCCGCACCCGCTACAGCTTGCGCCGCGAAGACCCACGCGCCGGCACGGTGCATGTGCACTTTCCGCGCATCGGTTATGTGCTGCGCGCTGTTGCCGTATAGATTTTTAACTTCACGGATAGGATACCTCGGCATGATTTCGGATTTTCGCAACAAGACGGCGGTACTCACCGGCGCGGGCTCTGGCTTTGGCTTGGAATGCGCGCGCATCGGCGCTAAGCTGGGTATGCACCTGGTGCTGGCAGATGTGCAGCAAGATGCACTGGACCGAGCTGTGGCCGAGATGGAGGCTGCCGGCGCGCGCGTGCTGGGTATGCGTGTGGACGTGTCTAAGGCAGTCCAGGTCGAAGCCTTGGGCGCCGCCACATTAGCGCGTTTTGGCGCGCCGCACTTTGTGTTTAACAACGCCGGTGTCGGCTCGGGCGGCCTCATCTGGGAAAACAGCTTGCAAGATTGGGAATGGGTCATCGGCGTCAACCTGATGGGCGTGGCCCACGGTATCCGCGTATTCACCCCCATGATGCTGGCCGCCGCCGAAAAAGACGCTGCTTTCCAGGGGCATATCGTCAATACCGCCAGTATGGCCGGGCTGCTCAATGCGCCCAATATGGGTATTTACAACGTCAGCAAACACGCTGTGGTCAGCATGAGCGAAACCCTGTACCAAGATTTGGCCCTGGTCACTGACCAGATCAGTGCCAGCGTGCTGTGCCCCTTCTTCGTGCCCACCGGCATCAGCGAAAGCCACCGTAACCGGCCCGAGGGTACGCAAGCTGCGCGCCCTACGCGCAGCCAGATGATCAGCCAGGCCATGAGCGATAAAGCCGTCAGCAGCGGCAAAGTCTCGGCTGCCGAAGTGGCGCAAAAAGTGTTTGACGGGGTGGGTGCAAACCAGTTTTACATCTACAGCCACCCCAAATCCATCGCTTCGGTTCAGGTACGTATGGAGGACATGTTGCTCTCGCGCAACCCTACCGACCCCTTTGCGCACAAGCCCGAACTGGGCGTCGATCTTCGAAAAGCACTGCGTGCCTAAACCGCTGGCGGGGCAATGCGAAAAAAGTGGTCAAATACCCCACCTCGTTTTTAATTCATCAGGAAAGATTCTCATGGGCAATTCCATCGTTACCGAAGCAGACCGTAAGGCTACCCCCGCACCCAAACCCCCATCGGGCATGAGCTCTCGTACCGGCGGCCACGGCCAGCGCGTTAGCCTTGAGCGCGGCGTCGCCACGCGCAGCAAGAAAAACCCGGGCAAGCGGGCAAAAAAGGGCGGCTGAAGCCCGCGCGACTGCGCGCAGTCAGTCAATGGCCCGTTGGAGCGGGTTGCAAGTACCACTTGAGGGAAACCCAAGTGGTATTTTTTTACTTGGGTTTATCCGGACTGCGCTTCATCACGCGTTGACCATCACCAACTTGCCCATCACCGCGCGCGAGCCCATGTGGGCGTAGGCGGCTTTGAGTTCTGACATGGGCATGGCGCGGTCGATCACCGGTTTTATCTTGCCTTGCGCGTACCACTGGGCCAGTTCGGCCATGGCAGCCATGCTTTTTTGCGGTTCGCGCTTGGTGAAATCTCCCCAGAACACGCCCACGATGGACGCGCCTTTGAGTAGGGCCAGATTCAGGGGCAGGGCGGGGATGGGGCCTGCGGCAAAGCCGATGACCAGGTAGCGTCCGCGCCAGGCAATGGAGCGAAAGGCCGGTTCGGCAAAGTCGCCACCCACAGGGTCGTAAATGACGTCCGGGCCCTTGCCGCCCGTCAGGGCTTTAATGGCTTCGCGCAGGTTCTCGGTGCTGTAGTTGATAGTTTCGTCAGCGCCAATGTTGCGGCACAGGGCGCATTTTTCATCGGTGGAGGCGGCAGCGATAACCCGTGCCCCGGCCGCTTTGGCTATTTGGATGGCCGAGGTGCCAACCCCGCCAGCCGCGCCCAGGACCAGCACGGTCTCGCCCACTTTAAGCGCGGCGCGGTCGATCAGCGCGTGGTGCGAAGTGGCGTAAATCATGATGAAGGCGGCCGCGTCCACCATCGGGAAACCCGGCGGCAGCGGCATGCACACCATGGCCGGTGCAATTGTGTGGGTGCCAAAGCCGCCCGTGCCGCTCAGGCAAGCCACCGCCTGGCCAACTTGCAAGTGTTTGACGCCTTCACCCACGGCTTCAATGGTGCCTGCATATTCCGAGCCGGGCACAAAAGGCAGCGGCGGCTTCATCTGGTATTTGTTTTGCACGATCAGCAGGTCAGGAAAGTTCAGACTGGCGGCTTCGATGCGCACCAGTACCTCGCCGGCCTTCGGGCTGGGCGTAGGCAGTTCTTTCCAGGTCAGGGCATCGACACCGATAGGGTTTTCGCAGAGCCAAGCGTGCATACAAATTTCTCCAATAAATAACCGATGATAGAGGGCGGAGCCACAGGCATGCATAGGGGTCTTGTCCCTCGCGCGACGGCGGCCTGGGGGCTTGCACTGCGTCCCGCGCGCCTGCACTGACCCCTCGCGTGAGCGCAGCGTACCAAGGCGGACACCTACAATCAGTAACCCATGAAAATACTTATTTCCAATGATGACGGCTACCAAGCGGCGGGCCTTGTCGCTTTGTACGAGGCGCTTAAAGATGTGGCTCAGGTTGAAGTGATCGCGCCCGAGGTGAATAACAGCGCCAAGTCCAACGCACTGACCTTGAATGCGCCGCTCTACGTCCACCGAGCCGCCAACGGCTTTCGTTATGTGAATGGCACCCCGGCCGATTGCGTGCATATCGCGCTGTCAGGCTTGCTGGACTACCGCCCCGATCTGGTGGTATCGGGCATCAACAACGGTGCCAATATGGGCGACGACACGATTTATTCCGGCACCGTGGGTGCGGCCATGGAGGGCTACCTTTTCGGCATACCTGCCATCGCCTTTTCTCAGGTGGACAAGGACTGGGTTGAACTGCCCAGCGCCGCACGCAAAGCCCGCGAGTTGGTACTGTCGATGCAGGCAAGCGAGCTCATTACCCCTACGCCCTGGTTGTTGAATGTGAATATTCCCAACCGGCCCTATGCGCAAATCGGCAACGCCAAGCTGTGTCGCTTGGGCAAACGCCACGCGGCTGAGCCGGTCATTACCCAAAAAAGCCCGCGCGGCGAGACCATGTACTGGATTGGCGCAGCAGGCCCGGCCAAAGACGACGCGCCGGGAACAGACTTTCATGCGACCCAGCAGGGGCATATGGCGATCACCCCCTTGTCGGTGGATCTGACGGATCACCAGGCCTTGAGCTACTGGGCGCAAAGCATGGCGCTAATGGGTGGTGCATGAAAGAGCGGCCCAGCTTTCCGGCACGGATGCCGGCCAGCGTTTCGGCAAAAATCGCCAAGCCCAGCGCGGTGCGCAATCTTCCGCAAGGTCTGGGCATGGATTCCAGCGCAGTACGTCGTCGTATGGTCGAAAAGCTGATGGCACAGGGCCTGAGTGACCCCGCAGTGCAGCAGGCCATGGGCGCAATAGAACGCCACCGTTTTGTCGATAGCGGACTGGCCAACCAGGCCTATGAGGACACCAGCTTGCCCATCGGGCTGGGACAGACTATTTCCAAACCCAGCGTAGTGGCGCGCATGATCGAGCTGTTGCGCAAAGGTGTGGACGGGCGCTTGGGCCGGGTGCTGGAGATTGGCACCGGCTGCGGCTACCAGGCGGCGGTGCTCAGCCAGTTGGCGACCGAGGTCTATAGCATCGAACGCTTGCGGGGTCTGCACGATAAGGCGCGCGAGAACCTGCGTCCTTTGCGACTGGCGACGGTACATCTGCTGTTTGGCGATGGCATGCTGGGCTATCCGGCTGGCGCGCCCTATGCGGCCATCATCGCAGCGGCGGGGGGCGAAGCGATCCCACAGGCTTGGGTTGACCAGTTGGCGGTAGGCGGGCGCTTGATTGCGCCGGTGGTGGGCAAGGCCAGTTCTGCGGATTTGAAAACCGGCACGACCAAGGGCCAGTCACTGATGGTGGTGGACAAGACAGCCCAGGGCGTACGCCAAACGGTGCTGGAGGCGGTTCACTTCGTGCCCTTAAAATCCGGTGTTGCGTAGAGTCAAAAAAGGGAATTAAAATATGAAATTCAAAGACTTACAGAATAGAGTTAAGGTTTATTCTTGGCCCTTGATGGGCCTAGGTTTGGTACTTTTGTCCGCCTGTAGCAGTCAGCCGCTGCGACCCGCGCCGGTCGAAGACCGCAACGCGCCAGCCACACACAAAAATGCCGCTGAGCGCACACCGGCTGTGCCACCTGCCAAGGTCGGCCTCGCGGGACCGGCCGCCTCCGAACCCTCTGCACCACCCCAGCCTACTGCCACAGTGCCTGGTGCGGAAAATGTCGGCAAGCCGGGTTATTACACCGTTAAGCAGGGAGACACCCTTGCGCGTATCGGCTTGGAGGCGGGGCAAAACTACCGCGATATAGCGCGCTGGAACAACCTGGAGAACCCAAATCGTATCGAAACGGGACAAGTCCTACGCATCATCCCGCCAGGGGCCTCAGAGGAAAGTGTGGTGTCCCGGCCAGTGGCGGCGTCGAAAATTTCGGCAATGCCGCTGCCGTCAGCGGGCAAGCCCGCGCAGGCAGCCAGTGCGCCTGGCGCAGCGGTGGCTTCGCCGGCTGCACCTGCCAGCGCGCCTGCAGTGATGGCGACACCGGCTACGGTCATTGAAGACGATGTGTCTTTTATTTGGCCGGTGCGCGGCGACATCGTGACCACGTTTGACGAAGCTAAAAACCGCAAAGGTTTGGATATCGGTGGCGTCGCCGGTACCCCCATATTGGCTGCGGCCGAGGGCAGAGTGGTGTATGCCGGCTCCGGTCTGCGGGGCTACGGTAATCTGATCATCGTAAAACACAACGCCACCTACCTGACGGCCTATGCCCACAACCAGACCTTGCTAGTTAAAGAAGAGCAGTTAATCAAGCAAGGCCAGAAAATCGCCGAAATGGGTAATAGCGATGCAGACCAGGTGAAGCTGCATTTTGAAGTGCGAAAAATGGGTAAACCGGTAGATCCGGCGAAGTACTTGCCGATTCGCTAACACGGCGCTGGCTCCTGCCACTGCTCAACCGGGTTGATATTGATGTCCCAGACCAAGGCGCCAGCGCCTGCCAGCCCAAGCACCGCTAGGGCTCCCCTTAAGACAGCCGCTGTTCCCAAACATGTGTTGGATCCAGCGCAGATCGCCGCCGCGCTGGGCTTGCAAGAACATTTAACGGTGCTCAGTCTAGACCTTGAAGGCCAGGGTGTGGCACACCGCTCTGATGGCAAGGTGGTATTTATTGACGGAGCCTTACCGTATGAGGTGGTCAGCGCCCGTATCCATCGCAGCAAGTCTAGTTTCGATAAAGGCACGCTCACTGAGGTGCATCGCGAGTCGTCCCAGCGGGTGCTGCCGCACTGCCCGCATTTCGGCCTGCACGAAGGCGCCTGCGGGGGCTGCAAGATGCAGCATTTGCATCCGGCGGCGCAAGTGGCGGTCAAGCAAAGAGCCTTGGAAGACCAACTTCAGCACATCGGTAAATTGCGCCCGGATCGCATACTGCGCGCGATTGAAGGTCCGGCCTGGGCCTACCGTTACCGCGCCCGCTTGTCGGTTCGCTTCGTGCGTAAAAAGGCTGCGGTATTGATTGGTTTTCACGAGCGTAAAAGCCATTTTGTGGCGGACATGAAGCGCTGCCCGGTGTTGCCACACCATGTCAGTGACATGCTCTTGCCCTTGCGCGACTTGATCGCAGGCATGGACGCAGTTCAACATATCCCCCAAATTGAGCTGGCGATTGGAGACCGCGGTGGACCGGCTAGCGCCGATACCCAGGGCGATGTGACGGCGCTGGTTTTGCGGCATCTGCTGCCGCTCAGTGATGCAGATCGAGCCAGGCTGCACGCTTTTGCATTGGAAAGGCCGGGCCTGCAATGGTGGCTACAAGCCAAGGGCCCGGATACCATTACCTTGTTGGACCCTTCCGACGAGGCACGCACCGGTGCGCTGGCTTACAGCTTGCCAGATTTCGGCATCACCATGCCATTTCGCCCCACGGATTTCACCCAAGTCAATCCGTATATCAACCGGGTCTTGGTTCAGCGCGCACTTTCGCTATTGGCAGTACAAAAAAGCGAGCGGGTGATTGATTGGTTTTGTGGTCTGGGTAATTTCACGCTGCCCTTGGCCACTCAGGCGCGCGAGGTGCTAGGCGTAGAGGGTGCCGAATCCCTGGTCGCGCGATCACGCGACAACTACCAGATAAATCAGGCATCTCGGGGACCTTCCCAATCCCTGGCGACTACACGGTTTGTGGCTCGCAATCTGTTTGAAATCGACAGCGCGGCTTTGCGGGCCGATGGCGTGGCAGACAAATGGTTGGTAGACCCGCCGCGCGAAGGTGCGTTTGCCCTGGTGCAGTCTTTGGTCACGCTGATGCAAGAAACGCAAAGTGCAGAGGCTTGGACGCCGCCGCGACGGATTGTGTATGTCAGTTGCAACACCGCCACCTTGGCCCGCGATGCTGCTGTGTTGGTGAGCCAAGGTCGCTACCGCTGCACAGCGGCCGGTGTGGTCAATATGTTTGCCCACACTGCGCACGTCGAAAGCATTGCGGTGTTTGATTTAGAGGGCGCTTAGCCCTTTGCTAACGCCGCTGTAACACCCACACGCCAATGTTGCCGTCAGCAGGATGCAGTACCAGCGCTTTGGCCGTCCACTGTGCCGTGTCAATTTGGGGCGGTAAGGATTGATGAGGTCCCGGCCCAATCAGTAGCCAGGGGCAGTCATTGCTTAACGTGGGGGCGCCTATAGGCAAATTGCCGATCCACCGCAAAGCTGAAATTTCGCCAATATTCAATTGCTCACTGCGCACACAGCCCGGTCCGCTGACCTGCTTGGCCACCTGGGCAGCCCACCGACCATAGCTTTGGGTGTAGTCAAACAAGGATATGCCCATGCTCATCATCAGGGTCCAGCACCAGGCAATACCGCCAGCAGGTAGTACCAGACTGCGCCAAAGTTCATGCCGATGGCGTCCCACCCGCCAATGCACGAGCATGCCCCAGGCGACGGTGGAGATGCACGCAATACACAGCGCAAACCAGGAAAATTGTGCCTCAAAACCTGGCGCCAGCCGAGCAATATTGATCGCCGGGTTGGCAGGAATACCGGTAAACATGGCAATAAAGTGGACCCATAAAACAAGGCCCCAGCCAGTAAAAAACAATAGCGTAAACCAGTCGATAACGGAGGCCACCTGGCGCTTCAGCGTAGGCAAGGCAAAGGCCGCCAAGCTCGATAGTGCGGGCAGGGCCAGCAGCAAAGTGCGCTCCGAAGAATGCATGCACCAGCTTGCGACGAGCACGGTAATCACCACTAGCAACGGCAGGGCAAGGTGCCGGCTGGCATGCAGGCTCCAGAGCTGTCGGCGCCACACCCACAGGGTCCATAAAGCCAAGGGCCAGGCCGGCCAGGTAAACCACAGCAACAATTCCGTGTAGCCTTGCCAGGGTGAGGCCAGGTGCAGTGGGTTATCCAGCTTCCAGCGCCACAAGTTCAGCGCACTGGCAATAATTGCACATGCCAGCGTGCTTATCAGCAAGACAATAATTCCCGCCCTGCCACGGTACAAACGGGGCGTGGCGTCGGCGGTCAAAAACAATTGGTATAGCTCAAAGACCATAGCCCCGAGGCCAAAAATCACGGCCAGACTCGGCGCGCCACTGATGGACAGGCCTAAGAGGCTAATCACCAGTGCCAGGCAGGCCTGCTGGGGTCGCCAGGGCAGTGCGCTAACGCCGCTCAGAAATAGGCCTACAAAGGCCAGTTGAATCAACTCGGGCGAGGTTTCGTGCGCCATCGGTGCCAGGCCTAAGCATGCAATGAATGCCAGCAGGCCGCCGTCGGCGATAGAGCGCGCGTAGTCGGTGGTGTTGGCCTGTCCACCAAAAGCGAAGGCGACAGGTTGAGCCTGGGGGCTGCGCGCCAGGTAATACGTGCCATACCAGTGTGCCGCCATAGCCGCGGCCAGCGCCAGAATAAAAGGGATGCGCGCTAGCCACTGTGCCTCCAGGCCGCCGCCCCATTGCAACATCCAGGCGCCCAGCCAATAAGGCAGCAGCGCGCCCTGTTCCGAAGGTATGCCCGCCAGCGTGGGGTACCACCAATCCGCATGACCCCAGGCCAGCTCGGCCATATAGCCCAGGGCACCCATATCGGCGAATTTCCACCCGCTGCGGCCGACAAAACCCGCCAGCATGTACACCAGGCACAAAGAAAGCAAGGCAAGGCGCGGAAGGCGTGCAGCGCCCGCTTGGGTGACGATGGCTGGAGTGGTGTTCAAAGACTAAATGGAAGAATAAAAAAAGGCAGCACGGGTTGCCGGGCTGCCTTAGATTGTGCGTCAGGCCTGCGCCTGCGGCATTTATTTAACTGCGGTTTTTCCGAACCGGTTGCGGAATTTCTCAACACGACCGCCCATGTTGTCGACGGACTTCTGGGTTCCGGTGTAGAAAGGGTGCGACTCGCTGGAGGTATCAAGCTTGTACAGCGGCAGTTCGCGGCCGTCTTCCATCTTGATCATTTCCTTGGTGTTAGCGCAAGAGCGGGTGACGAACTTGAAGTTATTGGACAAGTCCACAAAACAAACGTCGCGGTAATTGGGGTGAATGCCAGCTTTCATAATCTATCCATCAGTTGCGGTAGCCACTCGTGGGCCCTCAGACAAACGGCTGCCTGATCCTAAGCCCGCAGTACTTGCCGCGGAAAACAACGCATTCTAGCCCAGATGGACTTCGTTCCCGGCTTATCTGCTTTGCAGCACCCGCTGGGGGCCATGGCGCTCAGCTCTAGGCACCCACCAAAGCCGCCGCTTTCACCTGCGCCCAAGCCGACACGCCTGTTCGTAGGTCTAAGGCATCGGCCGAGCGCGCCGTGATACGTGCCCACAGCACACTGCCGTCATTGGCTGTGCCACAGGCAAGCTTTATCAGGCACTGCGAGGGATGGACGTCAGCCCTCATTTCCAGCACCGTAACTGGCAATAGATTTTGAATGCTGCTGACCGGAGGCGGGCCGACGGCCAGGCTGATATCACGGGCCAGCACGCGAACGCGCACTGGCGCACCCAAAGCCAGCGCCTTGTCTTTGACCCACAGACTGCCGCCGGGAAAGCCCACGCGCATGAGATGCCAGACGGTGTCAAATTCCTGCACGCTAGCGTGAAGCAGCACGCCCAGCTCCTCGCCGCTGGCCATGCTGGCAGCGCTGCGACCCAACACCTGAGCCACCGGCCCGCTGTCCGCAAGCTTGCCCTGCTCCAGAACTAAGAGGTGGTCGGCCAAACGCACCACTTCCTCCAGCGCATGCGTCACGTACAACATGGGGATATGGACTTCGTCCCGAAGGCGTTCAAGCCAGGGGAGTATGTCTTGGCGCCTCGCGGCATCTAGCGCTGCCAGTGGCTCGTCCAGCAGCAGCACGCGCGGTTGCAGGGCCAGGGCGCTGGCAATGGCGACACGTTGGCGCTCTCCGCCCGAAAGTTCTTGCACCCGCCGCGTGAGCAGGTGCCCGATGCCCAGCAGTTCAATGGCTTCTTGCAGATGCTTTTGCCCGGCCTGCCGCTGCGCACTGCGGCGCAGCCCGAAGTGCAGATTGCCTTGCACGGTGAGGTGTTGGAGCAGGCTGGCCTCCTGGAACACATAGCCCAGCGGCCTGCGCCAGGTGGGCAGAAAGGTTTGCGCATCCTGCCAGACTTCGCCGCCCATTCGTACCAGCCCATGGGTAGGGCGCTCCAAACCGGCCACGCAGCGCAACAAACTGGTTTTGCCAGAGCCCGAGGCCCCGAACACGGCAGTGATGCCTTGTGGCGGCAGACTGATATCTACTTCCAGCGCAAAGCTTGAGCGCACCAATTGCAGCGAGATGTGGTTGTCGGCAGACATACCTAACTCCCCATGCGCAAGCCGCGTTTTTGCAGCAGGTTCAGGGCCAGCAGCACCGCAAATGAAAAAACCAACATGCCCGCCGCTAAGGCGTGCGCCTGGGTGTAAGCCATCGCTTCCACATGGCCGTAAATCTGGGTTGATAGCACTCTGGTTTGGCCCGGGATGTTGCCGCCCATCATCAATACCATACCGAATTCACCAATGGTGTGCGCGAAGCTGAGAACGGCGGCGCTCACAAAGCCAGGCCAGGCCAGCGGCAGTGCAACGCTGAAAAACGCGTCCAGCGGCGAGGCGCGCAGGGTGGCGGCCAACTCCAGTGGACGGTCGCCCATGTTTTGAAAGGCATGTAGCAGGGGTTGCACCGCAAAAGGCAAGGAGTACACCACCGAACCAATGACTAATCCGGCAAAGCTAAAGGGCAGGGTGCCCAGACCCAAGTGCAGCGTCAAGCGCCCCAGGGGGCCGTCCGGCCCCAGCGTCACAAGAAGGTAAAAGCCCAAAACTGTAGGCGGCAGCACCAGCGGCAGTGAGGTCAGCGCCGCCACCGGCGCACGCCAGACCGATCGGCTGCGCGCCAGCCACCAGGCCAGCGGGCTGGCCAGCAGAAGTAACACCAGGGTGCTGATGCCTGCCAGACGCAAGGTCAGGCCAATGGCACTCCAATCTTCGGAGGAAATCATGCTCGGCGGTCTAATGGGAGTAACCGTAGTCGCGCATCAAAGTACGCGCGCGCGGCGACCGCAAGAAAAGCATTAGGGACTGTGCCGCGGGATTGGCTTGGCCCGCCTTCAGCAATACCGCGTCCTGTCGCAACGGGCTGTGGAGGGATTCGGGCACCAGCCAGGAGGAGCCAGTGATACGTTTTCCATCGACTATGAGCTGGGAGCTGGCGATGAAACCTAGTTCTGCGTTACCGCTGGCGACGAATTGGTAGGTCTGCGTCACGCTTTCACCCTGCACGAGGCGGTCTTTTACCGGGGACAGCACGCCCAATTGCTCCAGCGTTTGCATTGCCGCCGCACCGTAGGGGGCCAAGCGGGGGTCGGCGATAGCCAATCGCTTGAAACGGGTACTGCGTAAAACTTCGCCTTGCGTATCCACCAGGTCAGGATGCCTGCTCCACAAGACCAAGCGTCCCACCGCATAAGTAAAACGGCTGCCGGCAACGGCCAAGCCTTCTTGCTCCAAAAGCAACGGGGTTTGTGCGTCAGCAGCCAGCAATACCTGGAATGGAGCACCATTTTTAATTTGGGCGTAGAACTTCCCGGTTGCACCGGTAATGATGCGTACCTGGTGCCCGCTTTCTTGTTCGAAAGCCTGGGCGATGGCCTGCATGGTGCTTGAAAAATTGGCAGCCACAGCGACCTGGACCTCAGCAGCCCAGGAACACTGCGCCGTCAGGGCCAACCACATGCTCCAAAACCGAATCCAATTGCGCCGCACCATGCCTATACATTCCTGTCTTGCTTGCTCCCTTCCAGTATAGGCCGCAGGCCAGGCCCCATAATGAACATAGGCCCTGACGGGCCTATGTTTCGAAGAAGCAGTGCCCCTGAGAGGGACCTGGGGTTTCGGCTTGCGATCAGTCGCGCTCGCCGCCGAAAATGCCTAGCAGCGCCAGCAAACTCTGGAACACATTGATGATGTCCAGGTACAGCGCCAAGGTGGCGGTGATGTAGTTGGTTTCACCGCCATCGATGATTTGCTTGATGTCATACAGCATGTAGGCGCTGAATATGCCAATGGCGGCCATGGACAAGACCATCATGCCCACCGTAGAGCCGACAAACATATTGATAACACCGCCCACCAACAGGACGATAACACCGACAAAAAGCCATTGGTTCATGCCCGACAGGTCGCGTTTGATCACGGTGGCCAGCGAGGCCATCACCAAGAACACGCCTGCTGTGCCGCCGAAAGCGGTCATGATCAAGTCTGGACCATTTTTAAAGCCCAGCACAGATTCGATGAGGCGGGACATCATCAGGCCCATGAAAAATGTAAAGGCCAATAACACGGGCACGCCGGCAGCGGAGTTTTTTGTCTTTTGAATAGCGTAGATGAAACCAAAGGCAATGCCCAGGAAAAGTATGAAACCCAGAGCGCCGCTAAACAGTTGGCCCAGTCCAAACGCTACACCGGCCCAGGCACCCAGTACGGTGGGTACCAGACTCAGGGCTAGGAGCCAGTATGTATTACGCAAAACTTTGTTGCGTTGCTCAAGACGGACGCCGTAGTCCAACCCTTGTTCCAAATAGCTAACTTGTTCGTTCATTGTGCATCTCCAAAAGAATACCGTAGAAGGTAGAGGCATTTTAGACATTTACAAGGCCTTACGCCCAATCGGGCTGGGGCATTAGCCCGATATTTGGCAGGGATGCCCTGTTTTCAGACGGGTCAACCAGGGTCGCCGGAGCGGTTATGCTGGCGTTTTTGCCTTTACTGACACTTTTACGGGATGTATGTATGAAGACCAGAGCCACGCTCGAACTCGCAGATTTGAAAACTATGGCCGCTGCCGCTGAGGCAGAAGCCCTTAAACATGGCTGGGCCGTGAGTATCGCCATCGTGGATGACGGAGGCAATTTAATGTGGTTCCAGCGCCTGGACGGCGCGGCCCCGATTTCTGCCCATATCGCGCCAGCGAAAGCCCGCACGTCGGCGCTGGGCCTGCGGGAGAGCAAGATTTACGAGGAAATGATTAATGGTGGACGCATGTCCTTCCTCAGTGCGCCGGGTTTGGAAGGCATGCTCGAAGGTGGTGTGCCCATCATGAAGGACGGTCAGTGCATTGGTGCGGTGGGCGTGAGCGGCGTTAAATCCAGCGAAGATGCGCAAGTGGCCCGGGCCGGCATTGCCGCCATCGGGCTTTAATCAAGCACCATTTTTAACCTACCCCGCCTTGGGGTGGGGGTCCGAGCGCTTTGGTTTGGTCTAACAAACATTAATAGCTTAGCCGCTCGGGCTGCAATTCCTGCAGAATCGTGGTGGAAATTTCCTCGATCGACTTGGTTGTGGTGGACAGCCAGCGTATGCCGGCGCGGCGCATCATGCTTTCTGCTTCGTGCACTTCCATACGGCAGTTTTCGAGGGACGCATATTTGGAGTTGGGGCGCCGCTCGTTGCGAATTTCGCTCAAACGCTCTGGATGGATGCTCAGGCCAAAAATTTTATGCTTATGCGGCACCAAAGCGACTGGTAACTGGCGGCGCTCAAAGTCCTCGGGTATCAATGGATAGTTAGAGGCTTTCATGGCGTATTGCATCGCCAAATAAAGGGAGGTCGGCGTTTTTCCACTGCGGCTTACGCCCACTAGGATCACGTCCGACTGTTCCAGGTCACGATTGCTTTGACCGTCGTCATGGGCCAGAGAAAAATTGATGGCCTCGATCCGCGCCTGGTACTCTTGGCTTTTGCTGGCATCGCTAAAGCGCCCGATGCGGTGGTTGGAGGTGAGTTGCAGCTCTTGTTCTAAAGGGTGGACAAAGGTGCCAAACATGTCCAGCAACATGCCTTGGCAGTTATCTTGGATGACTTTGAGCACCTCCATATTGACCAGGGTGCTAAAGACGATAGGTGTTTGGCCGTCTTGCGTACCGGCATGGTTGATTTGGCGCACCGCCTGGTGGGCCTTATCCACGGTGTCAATAAAGGGTAGTCGCACAGAGCGTGTGCGCACCTCGAATTGGGCAAGTATGGCTTTGCCAAAGGTTTCTGCGGTGATACCGGTACCGTCGGAGACAAAAAAAACACTGCGATGGGGCATAGGACATGACTTCATTTTGGTCGGACCCACCCGATGCGGCGCCCCAACGCAGGCTATTGTCCTGCATGTGCACGTCAGCGGCGCTGCCGCGTTGCCTGTCCTCCCAACCCTACAATCAGCGCACGTCGTAAGAACAGGCCCGTGCACAGGCTCCAGAACTAGAACCATAAGGAGACGCTGCCCGCCTGCTTCCTGCGCCAAACCGACCGCGAAAGCGCCCTGAAGGTTTGACCCGTTTTTAACTTTGGAGTTCCTATGTCAGTACTATTTAGCGATACCGCTTGGGTCGTTCCGTTCGAGCATTTGCGCATGAGCGATGTGGAAGCCGTGGGTGGCAAAAACGCCAGCCTGGGGGAAATGATTTCTCAATTGCCAGGTGGGGTAAAAGTTCCTGGTGGCTTTGCCACTACTGCGTTCGCCTTTCGCGAGTTTTTAAAGCATCAGGACTTGGCCGGACGCATCAGCCAGCGACTCAAGGCTTTGGATGTGGAGGATGTACGGGCGCTGGCGCTGGCAGGTGCCGAAATCCGCGCGATGGTGGAGGGCCAACCATTCCCCAATGCGCTGGAAAAACACATCCGTCAAGCTTTTGTGCAATTGCAATTGGGCGCGGAAAATGCCTCATTTGCGGTACGCTCGTCCGCCACCGCAGAGGATTTGCCCGACGCCTCCTTTGCCGGTCAGCAGGAGACCTTTCTCAATGTCTCTGGCATTGAAGATGTCTTGCACAAAATCCGCGAAGTGTTCGCCTCCCTGTACAACGACCGCGCCATAAGCTACCGCGTGCACAAAGGCTTTGCGCATGACAACGTCGCCTTGAGTGCCGGTGTGCAGCGCATGGTCCGCTCAGACTTGGGTGCGGCGGGCGTCATGTTTACTTTGGACACCGAGTCCGGCTTCAGGGATGTGGTTTTCATTACCTCCAGCTACGGGCTGGGCGAAACCGTGGTGCAAGGCGCAGTTAATCCGGATGAGTTTTATGTCCATAAGCCCATGTTGCGAGCAGGCAATCGGGCCATTATCCGGCGCAGTCTGGGCTCCAAACTATTGCACATGGAATTCACCAGCGCCGCCGAACAGGCCGCAGGCGCCAAACTGGTCAAAACCACGGATGTGCCTACCGAGTTGCGCAACCGCTATTCGCTGACCGACGCTGACATAGAGCAATTGGCGCGCTACGCATTGCTTATCGAAGACCACTACGGGAGGCCCATGGACATTGAATGGGGAAAGGACGGGCTGGACGGTGAGCTCTATATCTTGCAAGCGCGTCCGGAGACGGTAAAAAGCCAAGCCGGCAATTCTGTGGAATACCGCTACCAGCTCAAAGGTAAAGGCGCGGTCTTGGCCGAAGGCCGAGCCATCGGACAAAAAATCGGTACTGGGCCGGTTCGGATCGTGCATCACATTAGCGATATGGATATGGTGCAAGCGGGCGATGTGCTGGTAACCGACATGACAGATCCCAACTGGGAGCCGGTAATGAAGCGGGCCTCGGCCATCGTCACCAACCGCGGCGGGCGTACCTGCCACGCAGCCATTATTGCGCGCGAATTGGGCATTCCGGCAGTCGTTGGTTGCGGTGATGCAACCGCGCGCTTAGCTGAGGGCGCGCTGGTAACCGTGGTGTGCTCCGAAGGCGACACCGGGTTTATCTATGACGGATTGCTGGAGACTGAAGTCTCCGAAGTGCAGCGCGGCCTGATGCCCGAGATCCCAGTCAAGATCATGATGAACGTGGGCAATCCCCAACTCGCATTTGACTTTTGTCAGCTACCCAATGAGGGGGTGGGTTTGGCGCGGTTGGAGTTCATTATCAATAACAACATCGGCGTACATCCTAAAGCGATTCTGGACTACCCCAATGTCGATGCTGATCTGAAAAAAGCCGTGGAATCGGTGGCACGCGGCCATGCCTCGCCCCGTGCTTTTTATGTGGACCGGGTGGCCGATGGTGTCGCGACGATTGCAGCCGCCTTTTGGCCTAAGCCCGTGATCGTTCGCTTGTCCGATTTCAAATCCAATGAATATCGCAAGCTCATCGGTGGCAGCCGCTATGAACCGGAAGAGGAAAACCCGATGCTGGGCTTTCGCGGGGCCGCACGTTATGTCAGTGCCGACTTCGGCGAGGCTTTTGCCATGGAGTGTGAAGCGCTCAAGCGGGTACGCCAGGAGATGGGTTTGACTAATGTGCAAATCATGGTGCCCTTTGTGAGAACTCTGGAGCAGGCGCGCAAAGTTACCGAACTACTGGCGCGCCAGGGCTTGGAGCGCGGCAAGGACGGACTGCAACTGGTCATGATGTGCGAAATCCCCAGCAATGCGATTTTGGCGACCGAGTTTTTGCAGTACTTCGATGGTTTTTCCATCGGCTCTAACGACCTGACCCAACTAACGCTGGGCTTGGACCGGGACTCCGGCATGGAACTCTTGGCAGCGGATTTTGACGAGCGCGACCCGGCTGTGCAAGCCATGATCCGCATGTCGATTAAGGCCTGCCTGGCCCAAGGGAAGTATGTGGGAATATGTGGGCAGGGCCCTAGCGATCATCCCGACTTTGCACGTTGGCTGGTGAAAGAAGGGATCTCCTCGATTTCTCTCAATCCGGACTCGGTGATTGCCACCTGGCAGGAACTCGCCAAAGAATGAGTAGTGCGCAAACTACAGTGCGTTGGCCGCTGCATGCGGTCTTACTCAGCCTGTGGTTTGCCGCCTCGTTTGGGGTCGTCTTTTTTGCCCGTGACTTGGACAGGGCGGTAGCCGGTTGGCCAGTCGGTTTTTGGTTTGCCGCGCAAGGCTCGGTGCTGGTGTTTATCGGCATCCTTGTGTTTTTTGCCTGGCACCAAAACCGGCGCGATGTTTTTCTAGGCGCTACGGCTCCCGTGCCCCACGCCCCTAGCGGTCTGCATCGCCGATTTGCGATCTATTTGTTTGGCGTATTGAGCTGTTTCGTAGGTTTAGGTTTGGCCCAGTACGCGGGCCTGCCAAAGCCCTGGATCGCGGGAATTTTCCTGTCGCTGACCTTAGTGCTCTATGCCGCTATCGGCGTCTGGGGGCGAACCACAAATGTGGACCAGTATTACGTAGCGGGTCGCGGTATCCCGGCGGTTTATAACGGCATGGCCACTGCGGCCGATTGGATGAGCGCAGCCTCTTTCATCAGCTTGTCCGGCGGCCTTTACTTGCAAGGTTTTTCCGGGATGGG
Organism: Rhodoferax sp.; assembly: GCA_040400575.1. Taxonomy (GTDB): domain Bacteria; phylum Pseudomonadota; class Gammaproteobacteria; order Burkholderiales; family Burkholderiaceae_C; genus Allorhodoferax. The sequence goes on along the minus strand of JBBAPX010000002.1, from coordinate 197,095 downwards.
AGAGCAACCCGGTGGCCTGGCATACGTGTTGGGCTGGACTGGTGGCTTTTGTCTTTTGGCCTTGCTGGTCGCTCCCTATTTGCGCCAATGCAATGTTTACACTTTGCCCGATTTTTTTGCCTTGCGTTTTGGCGGGAAGTGGCCGCGTCGGATTGCTGCCCTGGCGGCTATCTTGTGTTCGTTTACCTATGTGGTGGCGCAGATTTACGGGGTCGGCCTCATTACTTCGCGCCTGACCGGTTTGCATTTTGAAATCGGAATTTTGTTGGGCCTAGGCGGTGTGCTGGTTTGTTCCTTTTTAGGCGGCATGCGCGCGGTGACTTGGACGCAGGCGACGCAGTATGTTTTGTTAATTTTGGCTTTTTTGTTGCCTGTCAGCTGGCTGTCCTACCAACAAACCGGCAACCCTGTGGCCGCATTCGCCTATGGCGAGCAATTGGCCAAAATCACGGCGCTGGAGGGGCAAATACAGGCTTCGCCGGCCGAAGCGGAGGTCGTTGCCCTGTACCTGGATCGCGCGCAGAATTTGCGTACAAAGTTGCAGGATGCGGATGCGACGCTGAAGGCTGAGCGCGCGGCGCTGCGCTCGGAAATCCAAGTTTTGGGCGATGCGCCAGCCCAGCAAGCTGCTGTGGCCCGACTGCGCAAAGAACTTGCCACTTTGCCCAAAGATGCAGATGCCGCCCGCACGCAATGGACTCGCCAGATTAACGACTATCAGGAGCGCGCCCACGCTTTATCGGGCCTCAATCCCCATACGCGTGCCTTCGCGGGCGACCCGCAGGGTAGTGAGCAGGAAGTTGCGCTTTTCAATAACTCCAGAGCCAATTTTTTGGCGCTAATGTTTTGCCTGATGGTGGGTACAGCGGGACTGCCGCACTTGATCACCCGTTTTTTCACCACTCCATCGGTAAGCGAGGCGCGCACCTCGGTGGCCTGGTCGTTGGTTTTCATTGCACTGCTTTATTTGTGCGCCCCCGCCTTGGCAGTTTTGGTCAAGTACGAGGTGATGGCCCATTTGGTGGGTCAACCTATCGATGCACTGCCCGCTTGGATGACCCAGTGGTCTAGAGACCCCAGTCTTTTGGCGTTTTCCGATGTGAATGGCGACGGTCTTTTGCAATTTGCTGAGTTGCATGTGGGGGCAGACTTGATCATGTTGGCAAGCCCTGAAATCGGTGGTTTGCCCTATGTGTTTTCCGTCCTGGTCGCTGCGGGGGGTTTGGCTGCGGCTTTGTCCACCGCAGACGGACTGTTACTCACCATCGGCAATGCGCTGGCGCATGACTTGGCATTTGAAGGTGAGAACGATCCGGTTAGAGCCATGCGTACCGTTATGTGGTCCAAGTTTGCACTTTTGGTGGTCGCATTGATTGCCGCCTATGCCGCTGCGCAGCGCCCGGCAGGCATTTTGTACTTGGTCGCAGCATCTTTCTCGCTTGCCGGTGCCGGGCTGGTGCCGGCCATGGTGCTGGGCATTTTTTGGCGTGGCACCACCCGCGCCGGTGCTGTCGCAGGTATGTTGACCGGACTGGGCGTCACTTTGTATTACATGTTGAGCAATTCACCGGCTCTGCGAGAGGCGCTCGGGTTTGGGCCTACCGGCGCGCTTTGGTGGGGAATTCAGCCGGTGTCGGCGGGCGTTTTCGGTGTTCCTGCCGGATTTTTGGCCACCCTGGTGATCAGTGCAGTCACGGGGCACAAAGAAAATTCGGCGCCGGATTTTCGTTTCTGAAGAATTTAGGCCTGCATTCGCGGTGCCTTCACCGAGCGTGGTATGCCTAGATGCTGATAGCCGGCTATTGCTGCGGGCTATAATCGTAGGCTTTTCGCCTTGCTGCACCCCGATTAGACGCCGGGGGTAGCTTTTTCCGGCCCCAAAGGGCCTATCCATAAGGAGTATCCATGCGTCATTACGAAATCATTCTCATGATCCATCCGGATCAGAGCGAGCAAGTTCCAGCCATGCTGGAGCGTTACAAGGGCATGATCACCGCCGGCGGTGGCAAAGTGCACCGCGTTGAAGACTGGGGCCGTCGTCAGATGGTGTACATGATCAACAAGCTTGCGAAAGCCCATTACCTGTGCGTGAACATCGAAGCCGATCAGGCCGTTATGGCTGAACTCGAGCATGCATTCAAGTTCAACGACGCAGTTTTGCGTCACCTTACTGTATCCAAGAAAAAGGCCGATGCCGGTCCCTCTTCGATGATGAAAACTGTGGAGCGTGAAGACGCTCGTAAGACCCAACAGGCTGAATACCAGTCCTGATCCGCGTTTAAAGCATCGAATCAACGTCAGGAGTGTCCGCCAACGCAGTTGTTTTGACCGCTTGTATCGCAGAGGTGCATACCCTGCGGTATACCCCGGCCGGTATTCCGGCGCTGCAATTGGTGCTGGAGCATCAGTCGCAAGTGCAGGATGCACAGGGTAAGCGGCAGGTCAAGATGGTGCTCAAAGCGATGGCCTTTGGTGCGCTGGCTGAAAGGCTGGTGAGTCAGGCGGTAGGAAGTAGCTGGGAATTCCATGGCTACCTCAGTAATTCCAGAGCCGGTAAATCGATTGTTTTGCAGATTCAAAATTTTTCGCAAAATTTGTTATAGGAGGCTTTATGGCCACGTTCAAGAAGTTCAATAAAGACAAGCGCCCCAAGCGCAATACCCAATCGCTGCTGTTCAAGCGCAAACGCTTTTGCCGCTTTACCGTCACCGGTGTGGAAGAGATCGACTACAAAGACATCGATACTTTGCGCGACTTCATCGCGGAGAACGGCAAGATCATTCCCGCCCGTTTGACCGGCACTCGCGCTATTTTCCAGCGTCAACTCAATACCGCTATCAAACGCGCGCGCTTTCTGGCGCTGCTGCCGTACAGCGACCAACACAAGATCTAAGGAGTTCGATCATGCAAATTATTCTGCTCGACAAGGTCGTTAACCTGGGTAATCTGGGCGAAATCGTCAAAGTCAAAGACGGCTACGCCCGTAATTTTTTAATCCCTTCGGGCCGTGCGCGCCGTGCCACCGAATCAGCCAAAGCTGAATTCGAAGCGCGTCGCGTTGAATTGGAAAAAGCCGCTGCTGCCAAACTGGCGGCAAGCCAGAAGCTGGGTGAAAAGCTCGGCGGAAGCTCCATCAAGTTGACCCAAAAAGCCGGTGTCGATGGACGCTTGTTCGGCTCGGTGACCAATGCGGACATCGCGCAAGAATTGGTCAAAGGCGGCTACGAAGTCGTTAAATCCAATATCCGTATGCCTAACGGCCCGATCAAGGTAGTGGGCGACACCCAGGTTAGCGTGTCATTGCACACGGACGTGGTGGTCGATATCACGGTGTCGGTTTACGGCGAATCGACCTGATCGAGAGCGCTAAGGTTCAGGTTAAGCTGTAGGGTCGTGGGCCCTGCGGTACCTGGCTCAAAAAGCCGCCTGGGTTTGCCCTCGCGGCTTTTTTAATGGAATATCGTCCCGTTGGAACAGGGTGCTAGGCACTCTGTAGGGTGGCAATCAAAAGGATGGATGCATGTCTGAAGACGGTTTAATGCCGGACGATTTGTTGCCTGATAGGCAACTGGCGCAACTGCGCATTCCGCCCCACTCCATGGAGGGCGAGTCCAGCGTGCTGGGCGGCTTGCTTTTAGATAACAATGCCTGGGACCGTGTCAGCGATGTAGTGCAAGAGGGCGACTTTTACCGTTACGAGCACAAACTGGTATTCGCTGCCATAGGCTCCCTGGTTAACAGCAACCGGCCAGCCGATGTCATTACGGTGTACGAGCATTTGCAAAGCCAGGGCCACGGCGAAGAGATTGGCGGATTGGTCTATCTCAATTCGCTAGCGCAGTATGTTCCTAGTGCGGCCAATATTCGTCGCTATGCCGAAATCGTGCGCGATCGCTCTATTTTGCGCAAACTGGTGACCGCCAGCGACGATATCGCCACCAGCGCGTTCAACACCAAGGGACGGGCGGTGTCCGAGATCGTGGACCAGGCTGAGCAAAAAATATTCAATATTGGTGAGCAGGGCAAGCGCAATAGCGACGGCTTTCAGGGCATGGAAACTTTGGTGGTCAAGCTGCTCGACCGCGTGCAGGAGATGGCCGACAACCCCAATGACGTAACCGGCGTGCCCACCGGCTTTTATGACCTTGACCGCATGACCGCCGGTTTGCAGGCGGGCGATTTAGTGGTGCTGGCTGCCCGCCCGTCCATGGGGAAAACCGCTTTGGCGATCAATATTGCCGAGCATGTGGCGCTCAACGAAGGTTTGCCGGTGGCGGTATTTTCCATGGAGATGGGTGCCGCGCAATTGGCGGTGCGTATCGTGGGCTCGATTGGCCGCATCGACCAAAGCCATTTACGCACCGGTAAGCTGACCGAGGAAGAATGGCCGCGCCTGACCGAGACGATTGAAAAACTGCGCACGATCTCCCTGCATATTGACGAAAGCGCAGGCCTCAGCGCCGGTGATTTGCGCTCGAGCGCGCGCCGTCTGTCGCGCAGCTGCGGCCAGCTAGGTTTGATTGTGGTGGACTATTTGCAGCTCATGAACGGTACCGGCGATGGTGAAAACCGCGCCACCGAGCTTGGTGAAATTTCGCGAGGCTTGAAGATGCTGGCGCGCGAACTCAAATGTCCGGTCTTGGCCTTGTCACAGCTTAACCGCAGTGTGGAGCAGCGACCCGACAAGCGGCCCATGATGAGCGACTTGCGCGAATCCGGTGCGATCGAGCAGGACGCTGACATCATTATGTTTATCTACCGCGACGAGTACTACACCAAAGAGGCTTGCAAAGAGCCAGGAGTCGCCGAAATCATTATCGCCAAGCAACGTAACGGGCCTACGGGAACCGTCAAGCTGGCTTTCCTGCGCAACATCACCAAGTTTGAGAACCTGGCGCACGGCGGAGGTGGGGACTTTTAGTCCGCGGGCCTACAGCACCTCGCTGGCGAAGTCGGCCAAGCGTGAGCGCTCGCCGCGCGCCAGGGTGATATGGCCACCGTGCGGCCAGCCCTTGAATCGGTCGACCGCAAAGGTAAGGCCCGACGAGCCCTCGGTCAAGTAAGGCGTATCAATTTGCGCCAGGTTGCCCATACAGACGATTTTGGTACCGGGCCCTGCGCGGGTGATCAATGTCTTCATTTGCTTGGGCGTCAGGTTTTGCGCCTCGTCAATAATCACGTACTTGTTTAAGAATGTGCGCCCGCGCATGAAGTTCATGCTCTTGATCTTGATGCGGCTGCGGATCAACTCTGAGGTGGCGGCACGGCCCCATTCACCTGCGCCGCTATCGGTTTTTCCCAGCACTTCCAGGTTATCGTCCAGCGCGCCCATCCAGGGCCCCATCTTTTCCTCTTCCGTGCCCGGCAGAAAGCCGATGTCCTCGCCAACGCTCACTGTGGCGCGGGTGACGATGATCTCGGTGTAGCGTCTATCGTCCAGCACCTGGGTGAGTCCCGCGGCCAGTGCCATTAAGGTCTTTCCGGTACCTGCGGTTCCAGTCAGGGTGACAAAATCTACATCCGGGTCGGTGAGTAAATTCATTGCAAAATTTTGCTCACGGTTACGCGTGGTCACGCCCCAGACTGCATTTTTCATGTGGTTGAAATCACGCAGGGTCTTTAGGACGGCGGTGTTACCACGGATTTCGGTCACGCGGGCGTACAAACTAGGTTCGCCCGGCGATTCGAAATAGACGAACTGGTTGATCAGCATCTGCGGCACGACAGGGCCGTCGATTTTGTAAAAAGTGTGCTGGCCTTGTTGCCAGCTTTCGATTTTTTGACCGTGGGTGGCCCAAAAATCGCCGGGCAAGGCCATGGCACCTGAATACAGCAGATCGCCGTCTTCCAAAGTTTTGTCGTTTTGGTAATCGTCGGTGGCTAGGCCAAGCGCGCGCGCCTTGACCCGCATGTTGATGTCTTTAGACACAAGCACCACTTCGCGCGGCGCGAACTGGGTGCGCAATGCGTCCACTACGCCCAAAATCTGGTTATCCGCTTTGCCCTGGGGCAGACTGCCTGGCAGGCTGTAGTCCAGCGCCAGGGTTTGGAACATGAGTTTGCCCTTGGCCTCGCGCTGGCCGGTGCTGTCCAGCTTAAAGCCGCTGCTGATGTCAGCCCCCGGTGTACCGGCCAAAGCATCCAAGGTTCGGCTGGTTTGCCTCGCATTGCGCGCAACCTCGGTCATTCCTTTTTTGTGCCCGTCCAGCTCTTCGAGCACAATCATCGGCAGAAAAATATCGTGTTCCTCGAAGCGGAACAAGCACATCGGGTCATGCAGCAGCACATTGGTATCTAGCACAAACAACTTTGCCGGACCTGTGCGCCGCGTTTTTTTCTCCCCGCGCGAACCGACTTTTCCTGTGGTACCCGTTGCCACCGGCTGCGCCGGCTCGGGCTTCGCATCCGGCGCTGGTTGTGGCGATCGCGCTTGCGGATAGCTGCTTGCAGGCAACGCAGCCGAGATCGGAATTACCTGGGCAATGGTGCGAGGAGCCACATGCTGCTCTAGTCGCGCGATACGCACTGGCGCATTTACCTCCGTTTCACGGCCAGCAGCGGCGGGTCGTTTAGGGCTCGCTGACTTAGCTTTGGGGCTTGATTTGGAGAATGCGGATGGAGAAAGTTTGTCAGCGGGCTTGGTCGGCGCGGGTGGCAAGGGCATGTCGTAGAACTCGGGATGGTGAAAAATCAGTTGGCAATCACCGCAGGTTACAAAAAAGGCCGCCTGGGTAGGAGGCGGCCTCTATCGGGAACGGTGAAATTTGCGAGCATCAATGCATTATGCATGAGGCCTATGGCAAAAAAATGAAGAAGGTAAGCCCAAGAATGAAGCGATCAGGCTTTGGCGTTCAGCGATTTCACTGCCTGCAATACCTCTTCCACATGGCCCGGCACTTTCAGACCGCGCCATTCTTCCTTCACCAGGCCGTCGGGGCCGATCAGGAAGGTGCTGCGTTCGATACCTTTGACCTTTTTGCCGTACATGATCTTGTTTTTGACCACGCCAAACATGTGGCACATTTTCTCTTCGGTATCGGCAACCAGTTCAAATGGCAGCTCTAGGCGCGCTTTGAATTCATCGTGCGATTTCATGTTGTCGCGCGAGACGCCAAACACCTGGCTACCGGCCTTTACGAAATCGGCATAGTGGTCGCGAAACTGCATGGCTTCTGTGGTGCAACCGGGCGTATTGTCTTTGGGGTAGAAATACAGCACCAGGGTCTTGCCCACGTGCGAATTGTTCGTTACCCGAACGCCGCCGGTGGCATTGGCTTCGAATTCAGGTAAGGGTTTATTGACAACGATCGCCATAGGGTATTGAGTCTCGCGTGCAGAATGTGTCAGGCAAGCCGTTGCGCTGTGGATAGAACTTATTGCGCAACGGCGTCAGCCCACTATTTTACGCTGAAAACTTGAAGGGCCCGCCTACGCGCGCCGTGGCGCATGCCTTAAACCAGCAATGCCGCGACGACTTTGCGGCCCTCGGCCGCCAGAAAATTGAAAGTTCTACAAGCGGCCGGGGTATCCATGGTTTCGACCCCGATTCGGCGCGCATACAGACCGCTTAGCCACTGCGCTTGTGGGAATCGCAGCCGCTCACCACTGCCAAAAAGCACGAGTTCGGCACCCCAGTCTGCGAGACAGTCAAACTGCGCTGTGCCCATTTGCTCAAAACCATCGCAGCCCCAGGCTTGGCGGTGCCCCATGCTGCTAAGCAGCATGCTGTGCATCACCTTGTCGCCGTTGATGGCGATCCAGCCCGGGCCGTAGCCGGTAATACTGGGGCCTCGGGCCTGGTCTGCTTGAAGTTTCATGGCGGATAAATAGCAGCCCAAAGGCCGCCCTATGCAAAGAAAAAGTGTTGAAATGTGGTCAAATTATAAGTTTCGTCCTTAGCGTGCCTGCATCGGAGTGCCATTGAAAACCATTCATAAATCCGCCAAATTAGCCAACGTCTGCTATGACATCCGCGGTCCCATCATGGACCGAGCGCGGCAGATGGAGGAGGACGGACAAAAAATCATCAAGCTCAATATCGGCAATCTGGCGGTGTTCGGCTTTGATGCGCCGGAAGAAATACAACAGGACATGATCCGTAATTTGCCGAACTCCTCTGGCTACTCCGACAGCAAAGGTATTTTTTCGGCACGCAAAGCGGTCATGCACGAAACCCAAAAACAGGGCATCAAGGGCGTGGCGCTCGATGACATTTATTTGGGTAATGGCGCCAGCGAACTGATTGTGATGGCGACCAATGGCCTGCTCGATGACGGCGATGAATTGTTATTGCCTGCCCCTGACTACCCGCTGTGGACCGCCGCTGCCAGCCTGTCCGGCGGCACCCCGGTGCATTACCGCTGCGACGAGGCCAAGGGCTGGATGCCAGATATCGCCGACATCCGCGCCAAAATCACATCGCGTACCAAGGGTATTGTGGTCATCAACCCCAACAACCCGACCGGCGCGCTGTACTCCGACGCATTGCTGCTGGAGATAGTGGCGATTGCGCGCGAACATGGTTTGGTCTTATTTGCTGACGAGGTGTACGACAAAGTTCTGTACGACGGGGTGCGCCACACAGCGATTGCCTCACTCAGCCAGGATGTGTTGACACTAACCTTTAATTCACTGTCAAAGAGTTACCGCTCTTGCGGCTACCGTGCGGGCTGGTTGGCTTTGTCCGGCGACAAGCGGCAGGCCAAGGACTATATCGAGGGTCTGAACATGCTCTCGAATATGCGCTTGTGCGCCAATGTGCCGGGCCAGTACGCGATTCAAACCGCACTGGGCGGCTACCAAAGCATTGATGATCTGGTGTGCGAAGGCGGGCGCCTGCGTCGCCAGCGTGACTTGGCCTATGAACTCATTACAGCCATTCCCGGTGTCAGCTGCGTAAAACCGCGCGCCGCGCTGTACATGTTTCCTCGCCTAGATCCAGTGATGTACCCGATTGCAGACGACCAGCAATTTTTCCTCGATGTATTGCAAGAGACGCGTGTAATGCTGGTGCAGGGAACGGGTTTTAACTGGGAAGCGCCAGACCATTTCCGGATTGTTTTTTTACCGCATGAGGATGACTTGCGCGAGGCAATAGGGCGCTTGGAGCAGTTTTTAGAGCGGTATCGCTTGAGCCACGCAGTCGCTTAGATTTGTTTGTTATCCAAAGGTCATGATGAAGCCTATCAAGGTCGGTTTATTGGGGATTGGTACGGTTGGCGGAGGCACTTACCGTGTTTTGCTGCGCAACCAGCAAGAAATTATTCGTCGCGCCGGAAGAGGCATTGAAATATGCATAGTTGCGGCTCGCGATCTTGAGCGCGCACGGTCCTTAGTCAGCGAGACGGTGCAAGTAACTTCAGACCCCTTCGAGGTCGTCAACAGCCCTGACGTGGAGATTGTGGTGGAAGTGATTGGCGGCACCACCTTGGCGAAAGACCTCGTTTTGCGTGCCATTGCCAACGGCAAGCATGTGGTGACTGCCAATAAGGCATTACTTGCCGAACACGGGAACCAGATTTTCTCTTTGGCACAGAAAAATGGGGTAATGGTTGCGTTTGAAGGCGCGGTAGCCGTCAGCATCCCCATCATCAAAGCTCTGCGCGAGGGCTTGTCGGGCAATCGAATTGAGTGGGTCGCTGGCATTATTAACGGCACGACTAATTTCATTTTGAGCGAAATGCGTGACAAAGGACTCGGCTTTGACGAAGCACTAGCCCAAGCCCAAGCCTTAGGTTATGCCGAAGCGGACCCTAGTTTTGACATCGAGGGCTTTGATGCTGCACACAAGGCAACCATCTTGGCTTCTGTCGCTTTTGGTATCCCGATTCAATACCGCAAAGACCATGTAGAGGGCATCACCCGCCTGGCGGCCACCGACATTAGTTACGCCTCTCAAATGGGGTATCGGATTAAGTTGTTAGGCATCGCAAAGAAGACCACACTGGGCGTTGAGTTACGCGTACACCCCACCTTGATACCTTCCAGACGTTTATTGGCCAACGTAGAAGGCTCGATGAATGGCATTATGGTGAAAAGCGATGCCGCCGGTATCACCATGTATTACGGCGCTGGCGCCGGGGCCGAGCAGACCGGCAGCGCGGTCATCGCCGACCTCGTGGATGTGACGCGCTTGCACACCGCTGATGCCGCCCAACGCGTTCCGCATCTGGCGTTTCAACCCGATGCGATGAGTGATTTGCCCATTTTGCCCATGAACCAGATCGTGACCAGTTATTACCTGCGCTTGCGCGTTGCCGACCAAGCGGGGGTATTGGCCAAGGTAACGGGCATATTGGCCGAGGCCGATATCAGCATTGACGCCGTGCTGCAGCGCGAGGCCGATGAAATCGACGGCGACAGCGCCAGCCAAACCGATTTGATTATTCTGACGCATGACTGCCAGGAAGCGCGCATGGACGCCGCCTTGGCACGCATGCAGGCGCTGCCCACCGTGCTGCAAAACATCGTACGTATCCGCAAGGAAGAGTTAGCCTGATGCAATACATCTCCACGCGCGACGCGCAAGGTCAGGCGCTGCCCAAACGCTTTTGCGAAATTTTGCTCGAGGGCCTGGCGCCTGATGGCGGTTTGTACCTGCCGACACACTATCCGCAGGTCAGCAGCGAGGAATTAATCCGCTGGCGCTCCCTGCCTTATGCAGACCTTGCTTTTGAGATTTTGTCCTTGTATGTGGACGACATTCCTTCTGCCGATCTGCGCGCTTTGTGTCGCAAAACCTATACCTTTGAGGTTTTTGGCTCCGACGCGATTGTGCCCCTCAAGCCTTTGGAAGGAGGCTTGTACCTGCAGGCCCTGTCCAACGGTCCCACTCTGGCTTTCAAAGACATGGCCATGCAGCTGTTGGGCAATTTGTTTGAATACGAACTGGCGCGTCGCGGTGAAGTGCTCAATATTTTCGGCGCCACCAGTGGCGATACGGGCAGCGCGGCAGAGTATGCGATGCGTGGTAAAAAAGGTGTACGGGTGTTCATGACCAGCCCGGATGGACGCATGAGCCCGTTTCAGCAGGCGCAGATGTTCAGCTTGCTGGATGAGAACATCCACAACATCGCCATACGTGGGGTTTTTGACGATTGCCAAGACTTGGTCAAAGCAGTCTCGAATGATCTGACCTTTAAACAACGCTACAAAATCGGCACCGTCAATTCGATCAACTGGGCGCGCCTGATGGCGCAAGTGGTGTACTACTTTGCGGGGTATTTTCAGGCTAGCTCGAGCAACACCGAGCGGGTGTCTTTTTGTGTTCCAAGCGGGAACTTCGGCAATGTATGCGCTGGCCACGTCGCGCGCATGATGGGCCTACCCATCGAAAAATTGGTGGTGGCGACTAATGAAAACGATGTACTCGATGAGTTTTTCCGTACCGGCGTGTACCGGGTGCGGGGGAGCGCGGATACGCATGAAACCTCGAGTCCGTCCATGGATATTTCCAAGGCTAGTAATTTTGAGCGTTTTGTATTTGACTTGCTAGGGCGTGACGGCGCGCGCGTGGCAGACTTGTTCGGCGCCGGTCTGGCGCGCGACGGAGCCTTCGATTTGCACGCCGATCCGCTATTTGCACAAGCGGCAAGTGTTTACGGTTTTGCCAGCGGCAAGAGCACGCACGCTGACCGCATCGCGACGATTCGCGACACCTGGCAGCGCTATGGCGTGATCGTGGATACCCATACTGCGGATGGTCTCAAAGTGGCCCAGCAATACCGCCAGGCAGGCATTCCCATGGTGGTGCTGGAAACCGCTTTGCCCATCAAGTTCGCATCCACGATTGTGCAAGCGCTGGACCGCGAGCCCGAGCGTCCGGCCAAGTTCGTCGGAATTGAAGACCTGCCCAAACGCGTCAAGGTGATGGATGCGAATGTGCATTCGATCAAAGCCTATATTGCCGCCGCTTGCGACTGAATTGTCCGCATGTCCACGCCGCACCGCAGCCCGCTCTTACCGCTTGAAACGGCGGTGGCGCAATTGCTAGAGGCTTTGGATGACCGACCGCTTCGCTTAGAAATGCTCAGCACCCTGCATGCCGATGGCCGGGTGTTGGCGCAGGATGTGGTGTCACAGCTGGAAGTGCCGCCGCAGGACAACAGTTCCATGGATGGGTACGCCTTGCGTTGCGCAGATCTCGCGCCTGGGCGCGCACTGCCGGTCTCCCAACGCATACCTGCGGGCAGCCAGGGCCTACCTCTGCAAGCGGGTACGGTCGCTCGGATCTTCACCGGCGCGCCGATTCCGCCTGGTGCCGATGCCGTGGTCATGCAGGAGGATTGCCAGGAAGTACCGGGCGCCGACCCTTCTGCGCGACGGATACAAGTGCAGACCCAGCCCCTTGCCGGACAGTGGATACGCCGCCGTGGCGAGGACGTTAGGCTTGGTGCCACGGTATTGCAGTCCGGCATGCGCTTGGGCCCAGCCGCTTTGGGGATGGCGGCCAGCGTGGGCTTGGCGCAGTTGCAAGTGACTTGCAAGCCGCGCGTCGCTTTGTTTTCCACCGGCGACGAACTGGTGATGCCAGGGGCGGTTGCGCCGCAGGACATGCCGCCGGGAGCAATCTACAACTCCAACCGATTTTTTCTGGCCGCCTTGCTGCGCCGTATGGGATGCGAGGTCACGGATAAGGGTATCGTGCCGGACCGTTTGGACGCCACGGTACAGGCCTTGGATGATGCTGCGCAGACACATGATTTAGTTCTGACCAGTGGTGGCGTGTCGGTAGGCGAAGAAGACCATATCAAACCGGCGGTGCAACAATTAGGCCGTCTAGACCTTTGGCAAATTGCCATCAAGCCAGGCAAACCATTTGCCCATGGCCGCGTGGGGGCGGCACACTTTATCGGGCTGCCGGGCAATCCGGTGTCTAGCTTTGTCACGTTTGTGCTGCTGGTACGCCCATTTGTGCTGTGCATGCAGGGGGTGCGGAATGTGGCATTACCCATTCAAAGCTTGCGCGCAGACTTCGATTGGCCGCGTGCGGATCGCCGCCAGGAGTTTTTACGGGTCAGGCGTAATGTCCAAGGTGGTCTAGACCTGTTCCCCAACCAGAGCTCGGGGGTACTCACCTCGGTGGTCTGGGGCGATGGATTGGTGGATAACCCGCCAGGCCGTACCATTGTGCGTGGCGACACGGTCCGGTTCGTGGGCCTTGTCGATTTGCTGGGCTGAACGCTTGGATTGACTCTTATGCACATTACTCTTAAATTCTTTGCAAGCATTCGGGAGACCATGGGTAGCAGTGGTCACGCCTATGAAACGCAGTCGCAAACCCTTGGCCAATTGCGAGACGAATTGGTGCAAGCCGGTGGCCCCGCGGCCCAGGCCCTAGGACGGAATAGGGTGCTGCGTATGGCACTCAATCAAAACTTGTGCGAAGAAGGTACAGCCTTAACGCCGGGTGCGGAGATCGCATTTTTCCCGCCAGTCACGGGGGGATGAAAATGGGGTCCTTGCCTTTCTTCGCTATTTTCGGAGGGCTGCTGTGAGCCAGCCTACCGGGTTTGTTCAGAACGCGGCGACTGCCCGTGTGCGGATTCAAACAGCGCGTTTTGACGTATCCCAGGAGATCGCAGCCTTGCAGCAAAACGACCCACGCATCGGGGCGGTTTGTACCTTTTTGGGCACGGTGCGCGACCGCAATGTGCATGATGCCTCGCATGCCGGTAGTGTCCAGACCTTGGAGCTGGAACACTACCCTGGCATGACAGAAAAATCTATCGAAGCCATCATAGACGAGGCCCATCAGCGCTTTGATATTTATGGCGTTCGGGTGGTACATCGCGTTGGCGTGATGCACCCTACTGAGCCGGTGGTACTGGTGGCGGCGGCTTCTGCCCATCGCGGCGAAAGCTTCAAGGCCTGCGAGTTTGTGATGGACTATCTGAAAACCCAAGCCCCTTTTTGGAAAAAAGAGCGGGGCTTGGAAGGCGCGCAATGGGTGGATGCCCGGGTTAGTGACGATGTGGCTTTAGCCCGTTGGGGTGTCCACAAAACCAACGCCTGAAGCTGCGGTACGCATTCATGCGCTGGGTGTAATTAGTGGGTATATGTTTTCTTCTGCGTACGCCGTGCCTGCGCGGCTTCGGCAGCGCTTTCCTCTTGGTCCGGCGCTTGCACCGGATCCAGCCATTGGGAGCGGTGCACTGCCTGTTGCAGCAAATGCAGCAGGCCGTGCACCATAAAGGACTGCAAATTCAGGGTGCAGGTACGCGCTTCTTGCTCCTCGTCCCCACCGTCTTTGATCACTAATTGGGTCAGGCCGTTGGCATGCAAATGGATAGTGACCTCGGTCACTAGCATGGGCAACTCGCCTAGGGGCAGCGCCGTGGTCGTACTCGAATAGGGCGTTTGCAGATCGGCTTTTTGCAAAAAGTCTTCTTGCTTGAGATGCACCAAAATTTTGCGCGAGGCTTCGTCGGCCAGGTTCACAGCGGGGTCTAAAGCCTCGATGCGCGATACGGTCGTCATCAGCGGCTCCACCAGTTTGACGCCAATACGACGGGTCAGCCAGAGTCGCACCTCTTGCTCCTGTACGGTTTTGACCCGAACTAGCAGGCGGTCCTGCCGTTCGTCATACTGCACATTGAGTTGGTGGATATTCATTAGCTTGATTTTAGTCAGTGCGGACCGCGCCACGCCGCTTGAAAATGCACTACCGACCCCAAGCTGTGCCCTAACTGAGGATGCCTTATGCGAATTGACAAATTAACGACCAAGTTCCAAGAGGCCCTGGGTGAAGCGCAAAGTGCGGCGCTGGCCCAGGACCATGCCTATATTGAGCCAGCCCATGTGCTGGGGGCCATGCTGCGCCAGGATGACGGCCCTAAGGCTTTGCTCCAGCGCGCGGGGGTCAACGTCCCTTCGCTGCTGGCCATGGCAGACGCTGCAGCGCACAAACTACCCCAAGTACAAGGTCAGGATCAAGTGCAGGTAGGGCGTGACATGGTCAGCCTTTTGCAAGCCTGCGAAAAAGAAGCCATGAAACGCGGCGACCAATATGTAGCGAGCGAGTTGTTTTTGGTGGCCTTGAGCGAGGCCAAGTCCGACTTTGCCAAGCAGGCACAGGCCTTGGGCTTGAGCCGCAAAAGCCTGGACGCTGCCATTTTGGCGGTGCGCGGCGGGCAGGGCGTGGACAGCGCCGATGCCGAAGACCAGCGTGAGTCCCTGAAAAAATACTGCGTCGATTTGACCGAGCGCGCTCGCGCAGGCAAGCTCGATCCGGTGATTGGCCGCGACGACGAAATCCGCCGTGCTATCCAGGTGCTGCAACGCCGCACCAAGAACAACCCGGTATTGATTGGCGAGCCCGGTGTCGGCAAGACCGCTATCGTCGAGGGCCTGGCCCAGCGCATCGTTGCCGGCGAAGTGCCCGATTCGCTCAAAGGCAAGCGCGTCCTGTCGCTGGATATGGCCTCCTTGCTGGCGGGCGCCAAGTTTCGCGGTGAGTTTGAAGAACGGCTGAAAAATGTGTTGAAAGACCTGTCTAAGGATGAGGGCCAGACCATTGTCTTTATTGACGAGTTACACACCATGGTGGGTGCCGGCAAAGCCGAAGGCGCGATGGATGCTGGCAATATGCTCAAACCGGCACTGGCACGTGGCGAACTCCATTGCGTGGGCGCAACCACACTAGACGAGTACCGCAAATACATTGAAAAAGATGCTGCGCTGGAACGCCGTTTCCAAAAGATTTTGGTGGGTGAACCAACGGTGGAAGCCACCGTCGCGATCTTGCGTGGTCTTAAAGAGCGCTACCAGGTTCACCATGGCGTGAACATCACCGACCCAGCCATCGTGGCTGCGGCCGAGCTGAGCCATCGCTATATCACCGACCGCTTTCTACCGGACAAGGCAATTGACCTAATTGACGAAGCGGCGGCAAAGATCAAAATCGAACTGGATTCCAAGCCCGAGATCATGGACAAGTTGGACCGGCGACTGATCCAGCTCCAGATCGAGCGCGAGGCGGTGAAAAAAGAAAAAGACGAAGCCTCCATCAAGCGTTTCGAGCTCATCAACGAGGAAATCAGCACCCTAGAGCGCGAAATCGCCGATCTGGACGAAATTTGGAAGGCCGAAAAAGCGATGGCTCAGGGCAGTGCGCAAATCCGCGCAGAAATTGATGTACTGCGCCAACAAATCGAAACGCTAACGCGCAAAGGCGACCTCACCAAAGTGGCGGAGTTGCAATACGGCCAGTTGCCTGGCTTAGAAAAGCGCCTGAAAGAGGCACAAGATACAGAGGCCGGCCGTGCCAAGGGGGGTGAGGGTGCTACGCCGCAATTGCTGCGCACCCAAGTGGGCGCCGAAGAAATCGCTGAAGTGGTCGCACGCGCTACGGGCATTCCTATCGCCAAGTTAATGCAGGGCGACCGGGAAAAACTCTTGTTGATGGAAGAGCGTCTACACCAACGCGTGGTCGGCCAGGACGAGGCGATCGGCGCCGTAGCCAATGCCATACGTCGCTCGCGCTCGGGGCTGTCGGACCCCAATCGACCCACTGGCTCATTTCTGTTCTTAGGCCCCACCGGCGTGGGCAAGACCGAGTTATGCAAAGCCCTGGCGGGGTTTTTGTTTGACAGTGAAGACCATCTGATTCGGATGGATATGAGTGAGTTCATGGAGAAGCATTCAGTAGCTCGCTTGATCGGCGCGCCACCGGGCTATGTGGGCTACGAGGAGGGCGGCTACCTTACCGAGGCGGTGCGCCGCAAACCCTATAGCGTGCTGTTGCTGGACGAAGTGGAGAAAGCGCATCCGGACGTTTTTAACGTACTTTTGCAGGTACTCGATGACGGCCGCCTAACCGATGGTCAGGGCCGTACCGTGGACTTTAAAAACACAGTCATCGTGATGACCAGCAATATCGGCTCGCAATTGATCCAGAGCATGGTGGGCCAAGACCGTGAAGACATCAAAGACGCGGTCACCGGAGAATTGAAGAACCATTTCCGGCCTGAATTCATCAACCGTATCGACGAAACCGTGGTCTTTCACGCGCTGGACGCCGGACATATTGCCAATATAGCCAAGATCCAATTGCAAACCCTGATGGACCGCCTAGCGCGTATGGACTACGTATTAGAAGTCTCCGACGCTGCGGTGGCCGAATTGGCCAAAGTCGGCTTTGATCCGGTCTACGGCGCGCGGCCCCTCAAACGTGCTATCCAGCAGCGCTTGGAAAATCCCTTGTCCAAATTGTTGCTAGAAGGGCGCTTTATGCCCAAAGACACTATCCATGTGGGTGTGGACCCCATCCGTAATCCGGGCCAGTTTTCCTTTAGCGCGACCTAGCGCTCAGGGGTTAGCGGTGGTGCCGCTGGGCACGCGGCGAGCGCCGTCGTAGCGGCGCGCCCAATAGGCCAAGCCCATGTCCTCGACGCGTACCTCGGCGCCGGGTTTGGGCGAATGGATGAATTTCCCATTACCAACGTAAATTCCCACATGGCTGAAGGCGCGGCGCATGGTGTTGAAAAACACCAGGTCTCCTGGCCGCAATTCGGATTTGTCAATCTTTTGGGTGGCTGCGGCTTGCTGCGCCGCGCTGCGCGGAAGCACGAGGCCAATGGTTTGTTCGTAGATGGCTTTAACGAAACCGCTGCAATCGAAGCCGCTTTCGGCGCTGTTACCGCCACGGCGGTAAGGCACTCCGAGAAAGCCCATAGCGCTAATCACCAGCCCGGAGGCCTGGTTTTGCATGTGGGTTCCCGCGTCGCTGATCCGGTTGAGCAAGCCCTTGTCGGCCAATAACTTGCCCAAATCGTCTTGATCCGGAACGGTTTGTGCGACGCTAACCCCGCAACTAAAAGCCAGACAAAGGGCGACGCGGGCAGGTAAAAACATCACAACATGGTAGTCGAGTTAGCGCTAGAAGTCAAACCAAATTTACTTTCATAAAGCCGTTTAAGTCATTGTTTTATATAAAATATATTTGAATATTTTCTCTTTTTAGAGATGATTTTCTCCATCCGCAAGGCGCAATGCCCTGGGCGCGGCATTCCAAGTTGGCTATTTATTTTGGTTACGGCGCATCACTGGCTGCGGCCTGGCGACTGGTTATGCTCTGCGTTTTAGGCCATAGGAAAGCTTGCCCATGTTGCTAGAAGTTGAAGAAAGTCAGTTGGTGCTGGTGGACTACCAAGCGCGTTTAATGCCCGCTCTGTTTGATGCGCAGCAGGTAATGGCTAACGCCGTGCGTTTGGCCAGACTGGCAGCGCTGATGCAAGTGCCAACAGTGTTGCTAGAGCAAAGCCCAGATCGCCTGGGGCCGACCGCTGAGCCTCTGCAACTGGCGACCCAAGCGCTGGCTGCATTGCGCTTGTTGCGCAACCTGCAAAAAACGCATTTCAGCGGCGTGGAGGACGGCTTGTCCGAACTATTGCGCCCACCGGTCAAACCCGCTGGGGGCAATGCGCGCAGCCTACCCAAGCATTTGCAAAAGCCAACGCAGGAGCAAAACATTCGCCCGTCCATTGTGCTGGCGGGTTGCGAGGCCCATGTCTGCCTTATGCAAACCGCACTGGCGCTGCTGGAGGATGAGTTTGAAGTCTGGGTGGTAACCGACGCTTGTAGCTCTCGCACCGAGCGCAACCGCGATGCGGCATTTGACCGCCTGGCCGGCGCCGGCGCCGAACTCCTGACAACCGAAATGGTGGCCTTTGAATGGTTGCGCCACGCCGACCATCCCCAATTTCGCACAGTTCAGGCATTCATAAAGTAAGGCTGGTTCGTGGGCTTAGCCGCGTCCCGAGTCAGCCAATTGCAAGTTGCCTGTTCATAATCCATGCAACTGCGCAGAAACGGCGTAGAACTATTTGTGGAGACAGACATGCCCAACTACCAAGCCTTTCACCGCCGGTCTATCGACGAGCGCGACGCCTTTTGGGCCGAGCAAGCCCAACGCATTGAGTGGCAAACCCCGCCCAAGACGATTTGCGATTACAGCAACCCGCCTTTTGCACGCTGGTTTGAAGGCGGGACGACCAATCTGTGCCACAACGCGGTGGACCGCCACCTCAAAGACAGGCCCGACCAGATCGCCCTGATTGCCGTATCCACCGAAACCGATACCGAGCAAACCTTTACCTTTCGCCAGCTCCACGCCCATGTACAAACCATGGCTGCGGCACTGCTGGACTTGGGTGTGCGTAAAGGCGACCGCGTACTCATTTATATGCCCATGGTGGCGGAAGCGGCCTTCGCCATGCTGGCATGCACGCGCATTGGCGCAATCCATTCGGTGGTTTTCGGGGGCTTTGCTTCGGTATCCCTGGCATCGCGCATTGAAGATGCCTCACCTGTGGTGGTGGTCAGCGCAGATGCGGGCTCTCGTGGCGGCAAAGTAGTGCCCTATAAACCGTTACTTGACGAGGCGCTGGCCCTGTCCAGCCACAAGCCCCAGGCGGTGTTGCTGGTGGATCGTCAATTGGCGCCCATGGCCATGACCACCGGGCGCGACCATAGCTGGGCCAGCCTGCAAGCAAAGCACCAAAATGCCGTGGTACCGTGCGAATGGGTAGATGCCACACACCCTAGCTACACCCTGTACACCAGCGGCACCACCGGTAAACCCAAAGGCGTACAGCGCGACACCGGCGGCTACGCGGTAGCTCTGGCGGCCAGCATGGAAACCATTTTTTGCGGCAAGGCCGGTGAAACCTATTTCTCCACCAGCGACATTGGCTGGGTGGTAGGCCATAGCTACATTGTTTATGGGCCTTTGATAGCGGGTATGGCCACCATCATGTACGAAGGACTGCCCGTCCGGCCTGACGGTGGCATCTGGTGGAGCCTGGTCGAAAAGTACAAAGTCACCGTGATGTTCAGCGCGCCCACGGCGATTCGCGTGTTAAAAAAACAAGATCCGGCCCTGCTAAAGCGCTACGACCTGAGCAGTTTGCGCACCCTGTTTCTGGCCGGCGAGCCCTTGGATGAGCCTACCGCGCAATGGATTAGCGATGGCTTGGGTAAAGACATCATTGACAACTACTGGCAGACCGAGAGCGGATGGCCGATTCTGACCATTGCCAATGGCGTGGAAAAAGCCCCCAGCAAATTTGGCAGCCCGGGTATCGCCATGTACGGTTACGACGTCAAGTTGCTGGACGAAGCCACTGGCGAGGAACTGCACGGCGCCGATAAAAAAGGCGTGCTGGTCATCGAAGGTCCCCTGCCACCGGGCTGCATGCAAACCGTCTGGCAAGACGATGATCGCTTTGTAAACACCTACTGGAAAAGCGTGCCGGGCAAATTGGTTTACAGCACTTTTGACTGGGCGACGCGCGATAAGGATGGCTATTACTTCATCCTGGGCCGCACCGACGACGTGATCAATGTGGCCGGACACCGCCTGGGCACGCGCGAGATTGAGGAATGCATTTCCGGCCATCCCAACGTCTCTGAAGTGGCGGTGGTAGGCGTGGCCGATACGCTCAAAGGCCAGGTGGCCATGGCTTTTGCGGTAGTTAAAGACGCCAGCGCCTTGGTCGATGACAAATCTCGCTTTGCGCTTGAGGGCGAAATCATGAAACTTGTCGACCTGTCGATTGGCGCCATCGGCCGTCCGGCGCGAGTGCGTTTTGTGACAGTGCTGCCCAAAACGCGTAGCGGCAAGTTGCTGCGCCGCGCCATGCAGGCCGTGTGTGAAGGTCGCGATCCTGGCGACCTGACTACGATGGAAGACCCAACGGCGCTGCAACAAATCCGTGATTTGATGTAGCCCCACCAGGGGCGCCACACCCATTCTCTTGGCGGGCCCGGGCGAGCGGGCATGGTTTCGATGGCAAAATAGGCCCCGTTACCAAGGCGCACAGCGCCAACGTCGCATCCGCCATCCGGTCAAGCCGTACAGCGGAAGGTCTTTTAACCAGCTTATGTTTCCCCGGAGGGAAACGGAGGTCAGCGAAAAATGAGTACGAGTTCGTCCGTCTATTCAGCCTATTTGGGCAACACATTTCTCTTTGGCGGCAATGCGCCCTATGTCGAAGAGATGTATGAAAAATACCTCGACAACCCTGGCAGTGTGCCCGATACCTGGCGCGACTACTTTGACGCATTGCAACATGTGCCGGCCTCCGATGGCAGCAACGCCCGTGATGTGGCGCACCTTCCAGTCGTAAACGCCTTTGCCCAGCGCGCCAAGTCCGGCGGCACCCGGGTGGTGCTGGCCAGCGCCGATGCAGAAATGGGCCGCAAGCGCACTGCTGCACAACAACTGATCGCCGCGTACCGTAACGTCGGCCAGCGCTGGGCCGATCTGGATCCGCTCAAGCGTACCGAGCGCCCGAACATTCCTGAAATGGACCCTGCGTTTTACGGCTTTGGCGATGCCGACCAGGAAACCGTATTCGACACCAGCAATACCTTTTTCGGTAAAAACAGCATGTCGCTGCGCGAATTGCTCAATGCTTTGCGCGAAACCTATTGCGGCACTTTAGGCGCTGAGTACATGTACGCCACTGACCAGGATGAAAAACGCTGGTGGCAGCAAAAGCTCGAAAGCGTGCGCAGCAAACCCAATTTCAATGCCGAAAAGAAAAAGCACATCTTGGGCCGCTTGACTGCCGCTGAAGGTCTAGAGCGTTTTCTGCATACTAAGTATGTGGGCCAGAAGCGCTTTTCGCTTGAAGGCGGAGAGAGCTTCATCGCTGCGATGGACGAACTGATCCAGGCTGCAGGCAGCCAGGGCGTTCAGGAAATCGTGATCGGCATGGCGCACCGGGGTCGCCTGAATGTACTGGTCAACACCATGGGCAAGCAGCCTAAAGACTTGTTTGCAGAGTTTGACCACACCGCCCCCGAAGAACTAACGGCAGGCGATGTGAAATACCACCAGGGCTTTAGTTCGGACATGAGCACGCCGGGCGGGCCGGTGCATTTGTCGCTGGCCTTTAACCCATCGCATCTAGAGATCGTCAACCCGGTGGTGCAAGGCTCGGTACGCGCGCGCATGGACCGGCGCTCTGACCCGCAGGGCAAGCAAGTGCTACCCGTGCTGGTGCATGGCGACGCGGCCTTTGGCGGCCAAGGCGTGAACCAGGAAACCCTGGCGCTGGCCCAGACCCGCGGCTACACCACCGGCGGCACGGTACACATCATCATCAACAACCAAATCGGCTTTACCACCTCAGACCCGCGCGATATGCGCTCCAGCGCCTTTTGCACCGACATCGTCAAGATGGTGGAAGCGCCGGTGTTGCATGTCAATGCCGACGACCCCGAAGCGGTGGTGCTGGCAACGCAGTTTGCCTTGGAATACCGCATGAAGTTCCGCAAGGACGTGGTGGTGGACATTATTTGTTTCCGCAAGCTGGGCCATAACGAGCAGGACACGCCCAGCCTGACGCAGCCCTTAATGTATAAAAAAATTAGCGCGCACCCGGGCACCCGTAAGCTCTTTGCCGATAAGTTGACCGCGCAAGGTCTGGGCGAGACTTTGGGCGACGACATGGCCAAAGCCTACCGCGCGGCATTAGACGAAGGCCGCCACGCGGCCGATCCTGTCTTGACCAATTTCAAAACCAAGTTCACCGTGGATTGGGCCCCATTTTTGGGCAAAAAGTGGACCGATGTCGGCGATACTGCCTTGCCACTGGGCGAATGGAAGCGCTTGGCCGAACGCCTAACAACGATTCCGTCCACCGTGACCCCGCATCAACTCGTGCGTAAGGTCTATGACGACCGCGCCGCCATGGGTCGGGGGGATATTCCGGTCGATTGGGGTATGGGCGAACACATGGCGTTTGCATCGTTGGTGGCCAGTGGCTATCCGGTGCGACTTTCCGGTGAAGACAGCGGAAGGGGCACCTTTACCCATCGCCACGCCGTTATCCATGACCAGAACCGCGAAAAATGGGATGTGGGCACCTATGTGCCTTTGCAAAACGTCGCCGATGGGCAAGCCCCGTTTGTGGTGATTGACTCGATTCTTTCGGAAGAAGCGGTGCTGGGCTTTGAGTACGGCTATGCCTCTAACGACCCCAATACGATGGTGATCTGGGAAGCGCAGTTTGGGGACTTCGCCAATGGCGCGCAAGTGGTGATCGACCAGTTCATCGCCTCGGGCGAAGTCAAGTGGGGCCGTGTGAACGGCCTGACCTTGATGCTGCCGCACGGCTATGAAGGCCAGGGACCGGAACATAGCTCGGCGCGTTTAGAGCGCTTTATGCAACTGGCGGCGGATACCAATATGCAAATTGTGCAGCCCACGACGGCCAGCCAAATTTTCCATGTGTTGCGCCGTCAAATGGTGCGCAATGTGCGCAAGCCCTTGGTCATCATGACGCCCAAGTCCCTACTGCGAAACAAAGATGCCACCTCTGCATTGAGCGACTTCACCCGTGGCGGCTTCCAGACCGTGATCGGTGAGCTCAAAGAAATCAAACCTGAGAAGGTCAAGCGTATGGTGGTCTGCTCGGGTAAAGTTTATTACGACCTGGTGAAAAAACGCGAGGAGCGCGGTTCGGATGATGTTGCGATCGTGCGTATCGAACAGCTCTATCCGTTTGCCCACAAGGCTTTTGCCAGCGAGATCAAAAAGTACCCGAACGCCACAGAAATCGTATGGGCCCAGGACGAACCGCAGAACCAGGGAGCGTGGTTTTTTGTACAGCATTACATCCATGAAAACATGCTGGATGGTCAAAAGCTTGGCTATTCCGGTCGTGCTGCTTCGGCCTCGCCGGCAGTGGGTTATTCGCACCTGCACCAAGAACAGCAAAAAGCGCTTGTCGATGGCGCATTCGGCAAGCTCAAAGGCGTGGTGTTGACCAAGTAAGGCAACACCCCGACACGCAAACTCATTGAAAGAATCGTATGGCTATCGTTGAAGTAAAAGTTCCCCAGCTGTCTGAATCCGTGGCAGAAGCCACTATGTTGCAGTGGAAGAAGAAAGTAGGCGACAGCGTCGCCGTAGATGAAATCCTGATCGAAATCGAGACCGACAAAGTCGTGCTTGAAGTTCCTGCACCTTCGGCGGGCGTCCTGGCTGAAATCTTGGTAACCGATGGTGGCATGGTCAGGGCCGAACAGCTCATCGCCCGTATTGACACGGATGGCAAAGTTGCGGCAGTGCCAGCAGCGGCGCCAGTTGCTGCCGTGCCTGCTACTACGCCAGCGGCCAGTAAAGCGGATATCTTGATGCCAGCCGCAGCCAAGCTCATGGCAGACAATCAAGTAGTTGTAGGCTCGGTGGCGGGCACTGGGAAAGACGGCCGCGTTACCAAAGGCGACGTGTTGCAGGCCTTGCAAACGCCGGCTGTTGCACCCGCTGCGATCATCCCTACGGGTGTGCCGCAGACCACATTGCCGCAAGTGTCGGCCCCGGCTACTGTGGGACTTGGCGAGCGACCCGAGCAACGGGTTCCCATGAGCCGTTTGCGCGCCCGTGTCGCCGAGCGTCTCTTGCAGTCGCAAGCCACCAACGCGATCCTGACCACCTTCAATGAAATCAACATGGCCCCAGTCATGGAGATGCGTAAGAAATTCCAGGAGCGATTTGAAAAAGAGCACGGTATCAAGCTCGGCTTCATGAGCTTTTTTGTCAAAGCGGCGGTGCACGCCTTAAAGAAATACCCCGTCCTCAACGCATCGGTGGACGGCAACGACATTGTGTACCACGGCTACTTCGATATCGGCATTGCGGTGGGCTCGCCGCGTGGCCTGGTAGTGCCAATTTTGCGCAACGCCGACCAAATGAGCTTTCCCGATATCGAGAAAAAAATAGCGGAGTTCGGCACCAAGGCGCGCGACGGCAAGCTTGGCATGGACGACATGACCGGCGGCACGTTTTCCATCTCAAATGGCGGCACTTTTGGCTCCATGCTGTCCACACCCATCATCAACCCGCCGCAGTCGGCAATTTTGGGGGTGCATGCCACGAAAGACCGTGCCGTGGTGGAAAACGGCCAGGTGGTCGTTCGCCCCATGAACTACTTTGCCTTGAGCTACGACCACCGAATCATCGACGGGCGCGAAGCGGTACTAGGCTTGGTGGCCATCAAAGAGGCGATGGAAGATCCTTCGCGCCTTTTGTTTGACATCTGAACGGGCGCACACCATGAGCACAGAATTTGACGTCATCGTCATCGGCGCCGGGCCCGGCGGCTATATCGCCGCTATCCGTGCGGCCCAGTTGGGTTTTAAGGTCGCTTGCATTGACGAATGGAAAAACGCCAAAGGCGGGCCCGCGCCCGGTGGCACTTGTACCAATGTCGGCTGTATTCCGTCCAAGGCTTTGCTGCAGTCCAGCGAGCACTTTGACCATGCGCTTCACCATTTTGCCGACCACGGAATCAGCGCGACTGGCGTGTCCATGGATGTGCCGCAAATGCTGGCGCGCAAGGACGCGGTGGTACAGCAAAACAACGATGGTATTTTGTATTTGTTCAAGAAAAACAAAGTCACCTTTTTCCATGGACGCGGTGCCTTAGCAGCGTCCCAAAACGGATTGCACACCGTGGAGCTGAGCGGCCAACCGGCACAAAGCCTGGCAGCCAAGCATGTCATCATTGCCACCGGCTCCAATGCGCGGGCCATGGCTGGCGTACCCTTTGACGAAGTCAACATCTTGTCGAACGATGGCGCGCTTCGCTTGGGAGCAGTGCCTAAAAAGCTGGCCCTGATTGGCTCCGGCGTCATCGGCCTGGAAATGGGCTCAGTCTGGCGCCGCCTGGGCGCGCAGGTGACGATTCTGGAAGGCCTGCCCACATTCTTGGGCGCTGTGGACCAGCAAATTGCCAAAGAGGCGAAAAAAGCCTTCGACAAACAGGGCTTGCATATCGAACTGGGCGTTCAGGTGGGCGACATCAAGCCAGGTAAAAAAGGCGTTTCTATTAGTTATACCAACGCCAAAGGCGAAGCGCAAACCCTGGATGTAGATAAGCTGATTGTCTCCATTGGCCGAGTGCCCAATACCACCGGGCTGAACGCGCAAGCGGTGGGTCTGGCGCTCGATGAACGCGGTGCCATCGTGGTGGATGCCGATTGCAAAACCAATGTGTCTGGTATCTGGGCGGTGGGTGATGTGGTGCGTGGCCCCATGCTGGCGCACAAAGCCGAAGAGGAGGGCGTAGCCGTGGCCGAGCGCATTGCAGGTCAGCATGGGCATGTCAACTTCAACACCATTCCCTGGGTGATTTACACCAGCCCTGAGATCGCCTGGGTGGGGCGTACCGAACAGCAGCTTAAGGCCGATGGTGTGGCCTACAAAGCCGGCACCTTTCCTTTCCTTGCAAACGGACGGGCCCGTGCCCTGGGCGATACCACGGGGATGGTGAAGTTTCTAGCAGATGCCACGACCGATGAAATCTTGGGCGTGCATATGGTTGGCCCGCAGGTGTCCGAGCTGATTTCAGAGGCTGTGGTGGCGATGGAATTCAAAGCCAGCGCCGAAGACATTGCGCGCATATGCCATGCGCATCCCTCGCTCAGCGAAGCGACCAAGGAAGCAGCCCTGGCTGTGGACAAGCGCACACTGAATTTCTAGGACTTTTCGTTTTCACCTTCGGGGCCTGCGACGCGGTGGCGCCCCTGTTGTTTGGCGCGGTACAAGGCGGAATCGGCTTGCTGCACCAATTGCAAAGATTTGGCGCCACGGTGCGGGTAGTCCGTGGCCACGCCGATGCTGACCGATACGCGGCCATAGGGTGAGTCTTCATGCTCCAGGGCCAAAGCAAACACTTCCTGGCATAAGTAGCTGGCAATCGTGTTGATACCATTCAAGTCGGTATCTGGCGCGATCAGCACAAATTCTTCGCCGCCGTAGCGCGCAATCAAATCACCGCTGCGCATCACGCCGGCTTCAAACACCCGTGCTAATTGGCGCAGGCAGGCGTCACCCGCTGGGTGTCCGTAGCGGTCGTTATAGCCTTTAAACCAGTCCACATCGATAAGCGCGATCGACAAGGGGCGCTTGTCGCGTGCAGCGCGGCCCCATTCCACTTGCAAGGTTTCGTCAAAGCGGCGGCGGTTAGCCACCCCCGTCATGCCGTCTACGGTACTGAGTGCCTCCAGACGTCGCGCCGCCATCGCCAGTTCCTGCGTGCGTTGGGAGACCTGCGACTCCAGGTCGATTTCGGCTTGGCGTGCTTTTTCCAAAGCCAGGTTTTGCTCTTGTAGCAAGCCGCGCAATTCGTGCATATGGCTCTGGCGCTGGCGCACTTCTTGATAGGCAAGCGCGCCCGCCAGCAGGACCAGACCCTGCACCAGCGCGTTGTCTATGCGGTAGCTGCTTAGAAGAACAGTGCCTACTCCTAAAGCTTGCTGCAGGTACAAGCTGACCAGCGGCACCAACAGGCCCATGCAATACCACAGAAACACGCGCTGACCACGCAGCGCTAGCCAGGCGGTCAGCAGCAGCAATACGCCATAGGCCAAGGCTAAACCACTATGCAGCAGCGACGGCGCCAGCACGGGCCAGGGTGTCAGCGCCGCAAGCACCAGGCTGAGTAGTCCAGCTGCATACAAGATGCGCCGGTAAGGTAGATCGGCGGCTTGCCGACCCAATGCTTGGAGTAACAGGCCGGCGGTAAAAAACAACAAGGCCGAATCAGCTAGCAAGTGCGACCTCGTTACCAACGCGTGTCCGTTCTCGGAAAATAGCGCGGGCAACTGCCCGCTGTTTTCTCCGATGCGCCAGCCAGCCGCCAGCACCGTGCCCAGAAACCAGCCAAAGGCTTTTTGCCCCGTCGCGGCCCACAAAAAGGAAAATACGAGTGCCAAAGTGGCGCATAGTCCACTTATCCAAGCGTAGCGTATCGCTTCTGCAGGCTCGACAACTGCAATGGTGGCGAGGCCCAGTTCGCCGGCGAAGACGCAGCTGCTTGGTGCAATCACCAGCAGTATCCCGATGCTTTGTCTTAGCGTGCTGCACACAGCGGCGGGCGCTGTGCCAAGGCTTGCACGGGTAAGCAATTGGGAGGTTTGCACGCTCAACTTTAGGTGGATAGGTAACAGGTAACGCTTAGTGTAATTATATTAATTTCAATTTAATCGAATAAAACACAGCTTTTTATTTAATTGCCGTTTCCTATCGATTTTCAGGGCCGCACTTACCTGTATTTTGGCTGCTGGACTGTCCTACAGCCCAGCCTGGGCAGTGGTGTTAAAGTGAGTCCACATTTTTGAAAGACCATCTTGGCAACACCTAATTACGGTTACGAAAAACGCCAGAAGGAACTGGCTAAAAAGCGTAAAAAAGAAGACAAGCTCAAGAGCAAGACCGAGCGCAAGGACGCTGGCGAAACGGGTGAATCCGGTGGCGAGGACGCGCTGACGCCGTCTTACACCCCGCCCCAAGCCGATACCGGTCCGGTGAGTACCTAAGCCAGCCCGGCGGCTGCCTGGCGCATAGCCAAAATGCCTCGATCGTTCAGATCCAGACGCTGCGCCTGGGCATATTGCACAAAATTGCGCTCCATGGATTGCAGGTATACCGGATCGTAATGGTCGGTTAGCAGCGATCGCACCACGCTGGCGAAGTCCCCCTGCTTGACCGCGTCTTGCCAAGTTTGCACTGTGGCCTTGCCACGCTGCGCTGTCAGTGCCTCCAAGCGCAGGCAAAAATGCGCAGGGTTGCCCAGAAAATACGTGTAATCTTCCAACAGCAGCGCCACGCGTTCGGGCAGCGGCAGTTCGATGAACACGCACGGGCTTGCACGCATGGCCTCCAACAGGCCGAGGTGAATCGCCACATTGCCTACTTTTTTGCTTTCACTCTCTACAAACACCGGGCGCTCAGGATCAAAACCGCGCAATGCGTCCCAAACCAGGGTGTCAAAACGTTTTTGGCTGGGTTGCGCCTGCCCGGGAATAGCGCCCAAAACCGAGCTGCGGTGTTGCGCCAGGTCCTCCAGATCCAGTACCTGCGCGCCTTGGGCAAGTAATGCCTGCAGCAGCCTTGTTTTGCCTGAACCCGTGGTGCCACAAATCACCTTGAATTGCAATTGCCCGGCCAGGCGCCCTATGTCGAGCAGTATTTCGGCGCGAAAGGCCTTGTAGCCTCCTTCGACCAGGCTGACCCGAAAGCCGATCTGGTCCAGGATCAGGGAGAGCGCGCCGCTGCGCTTACCGCCCCGCCAGCAGTAGGCTAGCGGAGCCCAGTCGCGCGGTTTGTCCAGCACATGGGTTTCAATATGGCTGGCGATATTACGTGCCGCAATCGCCGCACCACGCTTTTTGGCTTCAAAGGCATTGACCTGCTTGTACATCGTGCCAATCGCCTGGCGTTCGCTGTCATTGAGTGTGGGCCAGTTGATAGCTCCCGGCAGATGGTCCAGCGCGTGCTCAGACTCGCTGCGGGCATCAATGATGCTGTCAAAGGCGCCGTATCGGTCAATGACCTCGCGCGGTTTGACCAATTGCAAACTCATGGCAGCAGCTTTCTCAAGGCTGGCCACACATTGCCCAGCATGATCGGATGCGCTGCTTCCACCGGGTGGATACGGTCGCTCTGGAACATCGCGTCGGCATTGTCGGTATCGGCCACACCCTTGAGAAAGAAGGGCACTAGACCAGCCCTATGGCGCTTGGCTACTTCGGCGTACATCGCGCTGAATTCAGCGGCGTACTGCGGCCCGTAATTGGGTGGCACTTGCATGCCCAACAGCAGCACCTTGGCACCTTGGCTTTGCGCCGCCTTGACCATGGCCTCTAAATTGTCCTGGCTCGTTTTTAGGGGCAGGCCGCGCAAGGCATCATTGCCGCCCAGTTCAATAAGTACCAACTTGGGTTGGTGCTGCTTTAGCAGCGCCGGCAGGCGCGACAGGCCGCCTGAGGTGGTGTCGCCGCTAATGCTGGCGTTGACCACGGTGATTGCCTTGCCCTCGTCGCGCAAACGCTTATCCAACAGGGCGACCCAGCCGCTTGCGCGTTTGAGGCCGTATTCGGCGCTGAGCGAATCGCCCACCACCAGCAGCGTCGCCTGTGCGTTAGCCTGGGCCGCAAAGCTGCCAAAGAGCAAAAGGCCAAGTGCGCTTACGTTAAAGTACCTGCGATTCATTGAAAGTTCCATGTCTGATTCAATTATCGCGGTAAGCCAGGTCTGCAAGTCGGTGAGCGACTCCACCGGCACCCTGCAAATCCTCCACAACATCGGCTTTTCGCTGCAGGCGCGCGAGACGGTCGCCATCGTCGGTGCCTCGGGGTCTGGTAAAAGTACGCTGCTGTCCATTATCGCGGGCCTGGACACGCCCACCACCGGCACGGTACATATCGCCGGGCAGGACTTGTTTGCATTGGATGAAGACGCGCGCGCCGCCTTGCGCGCGCGACAAATTGGCTTTGTGTTCCAAAGCTTTCAGTTGCTGGGCAATTTGACGTCGCTGGAAAACGTGATGCTGCCCTTGGAACTCTCGGGGCGCAAAGACGCGCGCAAGTTAGCGACGGCCATGCTGGAGCGTGTGGGTCTGTCACAAAGGCTGCAGGCCTACCCCAAGGTGCTCAGTGGCGGCGAACAGCAGCGCGTGGCGCTGGCCCGCGCCTTTGTGGTGCAACCTGCGGTCTTGCTGGCTGACGAGCCCACGGGTAGCCTGGACTTTGCGACCGGCGAGACCATCATGGCGCTGATGTTTGAGCTCAACCGCGAGTTGGGCACCACGCTGGTGTTGGTCACCCATGACCGCGCTATCGCCCAGCGCTGCCTGCGCTGCCTGACGATTGAAGCTGGTTGCCTGGCCTCGGATGTCAGTACGGCGGTCTCGTTGGGCTGAGCGGGCTGCAGCACCGCGGCCAACCGCGATAATCGGGCGATGTCCGCTTCCCATATTCTTTTTGGTTTTCATGCGCTCGGTGTACGCCTGAAAATTGCCCCGCAGTCGATCGTAGAGCTGTACTACGAACCCACCCGACGCGACGCCCGTATGCGGCAGTTTTTGGAAAAAGCGCACGAATCTGGTGTGCGGCTCATCGAAGCGGATGGCATGCGCTTGTCCAAACTTTGCGGTAACCATGGCCACCAAGGCGTTGCGGCGCGCACGCGGCCTTTGCCGCAAGCTCGCTCGCTCGATACGCTGTTGGAAGATTTGGAATCTGCGCAGGCTGCTTTACCGGTGCAGGAAAGACAGGCGCCCTTGCTGCTGGTGCTCGACGGCGTTACCGACCCGCATAACCTGGGTGCCTGCTTGCGCGTGGCCGACGGTGCCGGAGCGCACGCGGTCATCGCCCCCAAAGACCACGCCGCAGGTATCAATGCCACAGTGGCCAAGGTGGCCAGCGGTGCGGCCGAAACCGTGCCTTACTTTATGGTGACCAATCTGGCGCGCACCTTGATGGAACTCAAAGAGCGCAATATCTGGATTACCGGCACCAGTGATGCAGCGCCCGGTACCTTGTACGAGGCTGATTTTCGCGGCCCGACTGCACTGGTGCTAGGCGCCGAGGGCGACGGCATGCGCCAGTTGACGGCCAAAACCTGCGATCAACTGGTCAGCCTGCCGATGCGCGGGGCGGTGGAAAGTCTCAATGTGTCGGTCGCCAGCGGAATATGTTTGTACGAAGTGCTGCGCCAGCGCAGCGGGCTAACTATTCACCCCGGAGGAAAACCATGAAAAACAGTTTCAAAATGAAGTATCTCGCGCTTGGCACAAGCGCCGTGGCAATCTTGTTTACCTTGGGTGCCTGCACCCAGGAGCAGCAAAACAAATTGGGGCGTGACATCCAAAACTGGACCGGCACCAATGGCGTGTTGGAAGTCTATGCCGGTGACAAACTGGTTCGCCGCTTTCTCAAAGTGGACAAACTGAGCACCGCCATGGGCACGGACGACAACAAGCCGCGCCCTTACCGCTTCGGTTACGGTGTGCTGGACGAGAACCAGAACATGCAAGCCGACGCTGCCGAGAAAAAGGTTTATTTCGAGATCAGCGACTACGCCACGAATTACGTGTTTTTCGAGAGCCCGAACTGAGGCTTGCGAAAAGCTGGGGCCAAGGACAGGCGAGGCTACCTAGGGGAAAACTAGTTACCAATGGGCGTCTTTTGCGAGGGTAAACCATAGTTATCCCTGCGCGCTATCCGATGCAACATGGTCCCTCGAACTACTGCCGTCTAGCCACTCCCGGCTAAGCGCTGGCATTCGAACATTCGTCAACCACCACCAGGAGCCGAACCCATGAAATCTAAGATCGCCGAAGAATACGTCCACATCCCGGACCTCGCTTGGATTGACTTTCCGGCAGGTTTAGCCGATGGTGGCATCCGTTGGAAATTACTCCATGTTCAACCCGGCCATGGCGCATGGACGGCTATTTTTGATTGCCCGAAAGGCTCCTCATTTGCGCCCCATATCCATGCGGGACCCGGCGAGTATTTTCTAACCAAAGGGCGTATGGACGTGCGCGGAGGAAAAGACAATGGGGGTGAAACTGCGGTTGCGCCTGGCTATGGTTTCGAATGCTCGGGTGCACGACATGACCAAACCTATTTTCCCATTGATAGTGAGTTTTACATGACCTTTTTGGGGCCTTTGGTTTTCATCCAGCCCGATGGCACGCCCATCGCCGTTGTGGGCTGGGAGCAAGTACAAGGCGCCTGGCAGGCGGGCTAAGCCTGGCCCCCGGGAGAGGGAATAGTTCACACCAGACCCAATACCCCTGCCAGCGCTCCCGCACCGATCAGCCACAAAAGGTGAATTCGGGTCTTCCAGACGAGCAGCGCTGAAGCGACGGTAAGAAGCCATAGCAAGGGTGCTTGCTGTGGGTTTCCATGGCTGGCGGTAAGCAGCCATCCGGTAGCTACGAGCAGCGCGATCACTACTGGCGCCATAGACTGCTTGAAGGCGCGAACTTCGGCCCGTTCGCGGTTGCGCTGGCCCCAGCGGGCTGCAAAAAAGGTGAGCGTGGTGCTGGGAATGATGATCCCCACCATGGATACCGCCATCGCCGCACTTGCCAAGGCCCAGGGCAGGGGACCATTGGCCGGGCCGCCGCCCGAGGCCATGCCCACGTTCCAGCCCAGAACTGCCACGAAGAGAACATTGGGTCCAGGTGCCGCTTGCGCCAGGGCAATCGAAGCGCTGAACTGGCTGTCCGTCAACCAGGCGTTTTGCGCCACCAAATAACGGTGCATTTCGGGCACGGTGGTGATAGCGCCGCCTACCGACAGCAAGGACAGGGTGACAAAGCAGCCCAGCAAGTCCAGCAGATTGCCGTAGCCAAATCCGTTCATGCAAGCTCCTGCGGTGCAGCGGCCAAAGTGCGGATGCGATGCAAAGCCCAAAAAAAGGCTGGCAGGCCAATGCCCAGCAGCGTCCAGGCCAGCGGCACCTTGAAAAGAGCGATGGCGATAAACACCAGTCCAGCGATCAGCGCGCAGGCCAGTTGGCCCATAGCGTTGCTGCGCAAGGCCGGCACCAAACGGATTCCGGTGCCCGCAATCAAGCCCGCAGACACGGCGCCCATGCCACGCAAAGCCCCCTGCACTGCGGGCAGATGCCCTATGCCGGCTAGCCCAATCGTCAGCGCCATAAGCACAAAAAGTGGGAAGGTCAGCATACCCGCCAAGGCCACTAAAGCACCCCGCCAGCCGAAATAGCGGTCACCGATGATGAGGGCCAGATTCACCACATTGGGGCCAGGCATGATTTGCGACACCGCCCAGTCCTCGACAAACTCCTCGGTCGTAAGCCATTGCTTTTTCTCGACCAACTCGCGCTGCACCACCGCTAACACCCCACCAAAGCCTTGCAGCGCGATACCGCTAATGGCCCAGAACAGGACGGCGAGGGATGAGGGTCGGGGCAAGCTGGCAGGGCTGCAAGCGGCTGCAATCGGAGCCGGAGAATTGTCTAATGGGGCCATGCGATCGAATCTAAAGCGAGCATCCTAGCGTATGGCTTGTTGGTTCTCGCACGCATGCAGTTGCGCTGCCACCCAGGCAAACACCCGTGCATCGGTACACAGTTGCAAATGCCCGATGCCGCTGAATACTTGCGTATGAACACCGGGCAGGGTTTGTGCAGTTTGTGGAAAAACAATAGCGTCTTGCTCGGTCAGGGCAAGGCGCAGCAGGGCGCGGCGTTGGGGGCTTTCGCTGGCCTGCAGGGCTTGCAGCCATTCGTTGGCCCAGACCATTTGGCGCGCGTTGGCTAACTTGGCATGGGGTGTGATTTGGGTGCCCTGGTGTGGACTGCCCAGCGTCACCGCGACGGCGACCTGCGCGTCGCCATAGGCGCGCATCCAGGCCCGTATCACGAGGCCGCCCATGCTGTGGCCCACCAAGGCCACGCGCTGCTGGCCTGTTTGCGCACGCAATTGCTTGACGGCGTTATCCACCTCGGCCGCGTAGTCATCAATGGAGCAAAAAAATGGCTCTAAGTTGATAGCCAGCACGGTATGGCCTAAGGCTTGCAAGCGCGGCGCCACATCACGCCACACGCCATGGTTGCAGCAATAGCCATGGATCAACAACACTGGTAATTGTTTATGTTGGGCGCCGGCTTGCAGCATTTGCGAATGGGCACGGGCCCAAGGCATAGCCCAGACCAACAAGCGGTAAATCGCCCAGGTCTCGCCCGCGATAGCCCGCCACCAAACCCAACCACTAAGCCCTTGCGGGCGGGAATGCAAAGTGAGTTTTGCGGTCCATACCCACAAAACTAGCAAGGGCAGTGCTAACCAAGCGGCCAGCAGCCACCCGGCTGGCCATTGCCAGGCTATTACCAGCCACACACTGGCGGCGGCGTAAGCCAGGGTCTGCCACAAAAACCAACGGCGCAAAAAAGCGGCGAGCATGGGCAGTTGCTATTTAGACGGCCTTGGCCGGCTCACAGCGTAGGGTGCGGCGGGCCGATTCCAACTGCGCCTGGTCAGCCTGATAGTCCGAGGCGAGCAGACGCATCAGCAAAAAGCCGGTACCTGACGGGCTCACTACCACTTGTGCGCCTTGAGGCACCGGCGTTGCGCCCTTGGCGCCGCCGGCAGGCACCAGCCACAGGTCTATCGGCGCGCCCTGTGCTTGGCGGTCATTGCGCACAAAAAAGTTATCGCTATTGGCGCTGTACAAGGCAACCGACCAGTAAGCCGGCAATTGCGGTGCGGCGCGCACGCGCACCGGACCATCCGTTAGGTCAAACACGCACACCGAATACAGCAAGTCCGGGCTGGGCATGACCACACTGCGCGACTGCGCGTTAACCGGCGGCGGAAAAGCAGCCTGGTTACGCATATTCATTTTTTGCGCCATAGGCCCGTTCATCAGCACCTGCATGATCAGGCGCGGTACCGCCCAGACGGTAAGCAAATGTGCTAGCAAGGCAGTGGCCAGCAAAGTGGCAATGCGGTACAACCACAGGCGGCGGGTGTTGGACCAGCTGCTCATACGCAGTCTCCCACAGGCTGGATTTTGGGTGGCACCAGGCTTTGCGGCGCCGCTTGCAGGGCCGCATCCGGGTTATACAGGCGCAAGGTGAGCAGCATGCCGCGCTTGCCTGGCGTAGGCAGCCAGTAGCTGCCGCTTTGTTCCTGGGGGCCGGTGGTAAAGCTGAAAAGGCCTTCGCTGCTGAGCTGCGCGATATCGCCGTTAAGGCTGTAATGCGCATTGGGCGCATCAAACAAAAACATATCGTCGGCATAGGCCGTAATACTCCACCAGCGCGCTTTGGGCGGCACACCGCTGATGCGGTAATTGCATTGCGAGCGCAGGGCATGGCCGGTGTCATCTTGCGTCGCGACAAAATACATGGTTTCGCTGCGGCCCAGAGCCAATAAGGCGTTGACCGCCACGGTGGCACGGGTGTACATATCGGCATCTACGCTACCGGCCTGCAAGTTGGCACGCCAAGCGCCTGCCTGTACCGAAGGGTTGAGCCAAGCTGCTTTTTTTAAGACCCAGAGCGCAGAGCCAATACCAATTGCCAGCGCACCCAGGTACAAGGCACCACCGACCAGAATGCGCCGCAGACGCGAAGGCGCATGGGCTGTCATTGCGACGATTGTTCTAGTGCCGCCTGGCGTGCCTTTCGCGCCAGCGGCATCCAATGCAACAAGCCAAATAACAAAGACAGCAGGAGGCTTACAAGTAGCGGACCGGAATAGAGCTTGATGTAACGATAGGCCAGCAGGCACTCCAGCGCGTGGATCAGCAACAAGGCCAGCGACATGGTTTGCACGATCGGCCCGCTCTGGCCGGGAAACACGACGATATGCGAGGCAATGCCCAGCAGGTACACCGCAAGAATCGTGGCTTTCAAGAATAAGTTAAGCATAGTGAAATTTCTTTATCGTGCGCGCTGCGTCAGCTCTGTCATTACATCAGCCGCTTTTTGATCATTTCGCTGGAGTTGGCAGGCAGGCTAAAGAACATGCCGTCCTCGCCAACCGTTATTGGACCCTTATAAAACTGGGCTGCGTCGCCTACGAAGGCCGGATAGCCAAAGCGCACTGGCATGGGGGGGACGATATGGTTAAAAATAAGGTGCTTGGCCCCAGCCTCTGCCGCCTCTTGCGCTGCCTCTTCGGGCGTGGTGTGGTAGGTCAGAATGTCGCGCATCACATGCGCCAAGTTATCCATTTTCTTGTTGGTAAACGCGTCGCCCAAGAGCGCTACCAGTTTGGGCTGCAAAGCTTCATGCAACAAAATATCTACATCCTTAGAAATAGCCACCACGGAGGGCACTTTGCTGGTGTCTCCGCTTATGACGATGGATCGGCCCTTGTAATCAAAACGGTAGCCCACTGCAGGCTCCACCGGCGCATGGTTGACGCGAAAGGCGGTCACTTTCAAGCCTTTGTCGTCCAGTACCACTACGGTATCACCCTGACCTTGGGGAGGCAGTTCAAAAGGCATGCCTTTACCGCCGCTGCCACTTGGGGGCATTATTTTTTCAGTGTGGTGGCTTACGCGGTAGCCGTAGTCGAACACATAGGCTGACCGCAAGCCATCGACCACTTTATCCACACCCGTGGGGCCATAAACGGGCAGGGGTGCGGTGGACGAAGCCAGGCCCCAGTGCTGCAACATGATGGGGCTGAGGCCGTCGATATGGTCTGAATGAAAGTGGGTCAGGAACAGGGCTTCGGCCTTGCCGGTCGGTATACCCATGTAGCCCAGGTTGCGGGCGGCGCCTTCGCCGGCATCGATGATGAATACGCGATCCCCGGCGATCACCACCGAGCACGGACCTGCACGGGTAGGGTCGGGAAACGGGGAACCGGTACCGCACAAGCCTAGGTGCAGGCCGTCGGGTAATTCGGGCACGATGTTGCGACCTACTTGGGTTTTCACAATGCGCTTGAGTAGCATGGTGCCAACCTCGCGCTGAAAGACCCAGGCCAATGCAGCTAGCAACAGCCCGAGTGCGATAAAGCCCAACACAAACCGTTTCATCAAGCGCATGCCTGTCTCCTTGTAATAGGGCAGCATGAATTATTGCATGCACTTGTGTACGGAGCTGTCCTCGTCAATACACAGGTTGGTATCGGGCAATCGTGTCTTTCACGTCCTGGCTTAATGCGAAGCCATCGCCATGCTGAAGGGCTAAAACATCGCAGCGCGCGGCAAATGCATGCAGGCCCATGCCGAAAATAAACTGCATCGCACCGCCCGTCCAGGCCGGAAAGCCGATGCCGAAGATGGAGCCAATATTGGCTTCGTGCACACTGGTCAGCACGTTTTCATGCAGGCAGCGTGCTGTCTCTATGGCTTGGCGATAAAGCAAACGATCTTTCAGGGTTTGGATGTTCCAGGCAAGGTCCGGTTTTTCGTACAAAGATTTCAGGCCAGGCCAAAGTGCCTTTTTAGCGCCTTTTTCGGCCGGGTAGTCGTAAAAGCCACCGCCGGCTGCGCGGCCTGCACGGCCGTGCTTTTTCACCATCTCGGCCACCAAAGCCTCGCCGGGGCGGGGTACATAGGTCTTGCCCTCAGACGCAAAGTCGGCAATGGTTTGTTCCATCACGTGCACGCTCAGCGACAAGGCGGTTTCGTCCAGCACCGCCAAGGGGCCTACCGGCATGCCGCTTTGCAAACCGGCGTTTTCAATAACGGTGGCGGGTATGCCTTCGCCCAGCATGGCAGCGCCTTCCATCACAAAGGTGCCAAATACGCGACTCGTAAAAAAGCCCCGTGAATCATTCACCACGATGGGCATCTTGCCGATGGCTTGGACATAGTCGAAGGCTCTGGCAATCGTTTCATCGTCGGTGGCTTTCCCACGAATGATCTCCACCAGTTTCATTTTGTCCACCGGGCTGAAAAAATGGATGCCGACAAACTTGGCTGGTGCGCGGCTTGCGGTGGCCAGGCCGCTGATTGGCAAGGTGGACGTATTGGACGCAAAGAAACCGCCTTGGCGCAGCAGTGGTTCGGCCTCTTGCGTGGCGCGCGCCTTGAGCTCGCGGTTTTCAAACACGGCTTCGATAATCAGGTCACAGTCTTGCAGGTCGGCGGCATCGCCGGTGGCCTGTATCAAGTCCAGGGTTTGCGCCATGGCCGGTAGGGTCATGCGGCCTTTGTCCACCATGCCCTGGCACAGCTTGCTGCTGTAGGCTTTGCCGTGCGCGGCTTTTTCTAGGTTTACGTCTTTGAGTACGGTAGCAATACCTTTGCGCGCTTGCACATAGGCAATGCCTGCACCCATCAAGCCTGCGCCCAAAATGCCTACCTTCTTCGGCGCAAAGCGGGGTACACCGGCAGGACGCGCGCGCCCACTCTTGATCGCGTTGAGATTGAAGAAAAAGGTGTTGATCATGGAGCGGGCATTGGCGCCTGTCATCAATTGCGCCAAGTAGCGACTTTCGATGCGTAGCGCAGTCTCTAGGTCCACTTGCAAGCCTTCGACCATGCAGGCAAAAATGGCTTCGGGGGCTGGGTAAAGGCCACGGGTTTGCTTCATCAGCATCGCCGGTGCCACGGCCAACATGCCCGCCACTTTAGGACTGCTGGGCAGGCCGCCCGGCACTTTGTATTCTTTGGCCTCCCAGAGATGCTGGGCTTGGGGGTTGGCAGCGATCCACTCCAGGGCGTGGGTGCGCATGGTGGCTGCAGCTTCAGGACCTGGGGGCACCAAGGCATGCACCAAGCCCATTTCCAGAGCCTGTGCCGGCCCGAATAATTTGCCTTCCACCAGAAAAGGCTGCGCGCCCATGAGGCCTAGGTGCCGCGTCATCTTGGTGATGCCACTAGCGCCTGGCAGCAAGCCCAGCGTAACTTCGGGCAAACCGAATTGGATCTTGCGGTCTTCGATGGCGATGCGGTAATGGCCTATCAGCGCCACTTCCCAGCCACCACCTAGCGCGGTTCCGTTAAGACAGCTAACTACGGGTTTGCCTAGCGTCTCTAAAGTGCGCATAGACTTTTTCATGCGCTCGATACCCGCGAACACGCTGGGCGCGTCCGAAGGCTGCAGGCGCATGGTGCTTTTGAGATCAGCACCGGCAAAAAAGGTAGATTTTGCCGAATCCAGGATGATGCCCCGGATGCTCTCCTTGTCACTCACAACCTGCGCGGCTAAAGCATCCAGGTCTTCCTGCCATTGCAGGCACATGGTATTGACCGGCGAATTGGGTTCATCGAAAGTAACGGTGGCGATGCCGTCTTGCAGCGCGTAACGAATAGTCTGCATGTTTAGATTCTTTCCACAATAGTTGCAATGCCCATGCCGCCGCCCACGCACAGCGTGGCCATGCCGTAGCGCAGCTTGCGCCGGTGCAACTCGTCGATGAGTGTGCCCAAAATCATGGCGCCGGTTGCGCCCAGCGGGTGGCCCATGGCGATCGCGCCACCGTTGACATTGGTTTTTTCATGGGGCACTTTCATTTCTTTCATAAAGCGCATCGCCACCGCGGCAAAGGCTTCGTTGATTTCCACTAAGTCCATCTGGTCCATGGTCATTTCGGCCTTGGCCAGGGCTTTGCGCGCCGCAGGCATAGGGCCGGTAAGCATGATCGTGGGGTCGGCGCCGCTCAGGGCAGTGGCCACAATGCGGGCACGCGGCGTCAGGCCGTGCTGTTTGGCTGCAGCATCGCTGCCAATCAGCACGGCGGCTGCGCCATCGACGATGCCTGAAGAGTTACCCGCGTGGTGTACATGCAAGATGCGCTCGACCTGCGGATAGCGCGATAACGCCACCTGGTCAAAGCCCATCGCGCCCATTTGCTCGAACGCGGGTTTGAGCGAGGCCAGGCCCTCCATAGTCGTACGCGGCTTGATGAACTCGTCTTTGTCCAAAATGACGTTGCCTACCGCATCATGCACTGGCATGATGGAATGATCGAAATAGCCCTGCGCTTGCGCGTAAGCGGCGCGGCGCTGCGATTCCAGGGCGTAAGCATCCAAGTCGGTACGGCTAAAGCCCTCCATGGTGGCGATCAGGTCGGCGCCAATGCCTTGGGGCACAAAAGCGGTTTGCATATTGGTCTCGGGGTCTTGCGCCCAAGCGCCGCCATCCGATCCAATGGGCACGCGGCTCATGCTCTCCACGCCGCCGGCCACCACCAGGTCTTCCCAGCCCGAGCGCACTTTTTGCGCCGCCATGTTCACCGCCTCCAGGCCGGATGCACAAAAGCGGTTGATCTGCACCCCGGCGCACTGAAAGTCCCAGCCCGCCTTGAGCGCAGCTACTTTCGCGATCACGCTACCTTGCTCTCCCACCGGCGAGACCACGCCCATCACCACATCGTCCACCATGGCGGTATCCAACTGATGGCGCTTTTGAAGGTCACTGAGTAAACCTGACAGCAGGTTGATAGGCTTGACTTCGTGCAGGCTGCCGTCTTTCTTACCCTTGCCGCGGGGGGTGCGGATGGCGTCAAACACATAGGCTTCGGTCATGGTCTGTCTCCTCTGAAATGGGGCGTAGTTGCCCGTTAAATAGTGGGGGTGGCTGTGCTCGGGGCAGCGCCAGCGCTTTGTGCGGTGGAGTATATTGTTCTGAAAACGGCAAGCGTAGGTCACCGCCCGCCTTGCATGTCCCTTGCATGACTAATGAGAGAAGCCATCACCATGATTGAACGCACGCTGTATTCCCCAGACCACGAAGCCTTTCGCGACAGCTTCAGGCGCTTTATGGACAAGGAAATCGCGCCTTTCCATGCCGATTGGGAAGAGCAGGGTTATGTGGACCGGGCCGTATGGAACAAGGCGGGTGACAACGGCTTTTTGTGCATGTCCATGCCCGAAGCCTATGGCGGTTCGGGCGCGGACCGCTTGTATTCGGTCATCCAAATGGAAGAACTGGGCCGGGCCGGATTTTCAGGCATAGGCTACAGCCTGCACAACGAAATCGTAGCGCCCTATATCGAGCGCTACGGCACCGAGGCGCAAAAAGCCAAATTCCTGCCCGCCATGGCCAGCGGCGCCATGATTGGCGCTATCGCCATGAGCGAGCCCGCAGCCGGTTCGGACTTGCAAGGCATCAAGACTACGGCATTGAAACAAGCCGATGGCAGCTATATCCTGAACGGCAGCAAAACTTTTATTACCAACGGTTGGCATGCGGACATGGTGATTGTTGTGGCTAAGACCAATCCCGCGGCCGGCGCTAAAGGCACTAGTCTGCTATTGGTGGAGCGCGGCATGCCCGGCTTTTCGGTGGGCAAGCGTCTGAAAAAAATGGGTATGAAGGCGCAAGACACGTCGGAATTGTTTTTTGACCAAGTGCACGTGCCTGCACAGAACCTGTTGGGCGGCGACGCGCTGGAAAACAAAGGCTTTATCTGCCTGATGGAGCAACTACCCTGGGAGCGCCTGCAAATTGCCATCAGCGCCGTGGCCGCCGCCCAAGCAGCTATCGACTGGACAGTGGACTATGTGAAAGAGCGCAAAGTATTCGGCCAGACTGTGGGCAGTTTTCAGAACACGCGCTTTACCTTGGCCGAGTTGCAAACCCAGGTGCAAATTGCCGCCGTGTTTGTGGACAAATGCACCGAGCTATTACTGCAAGACAAACTAGACACTGCGACTGCCAGCATGGCCAAGTACTGGTGCTCGGACATGCAATGCAAAGTGATGGACGAGTGCGTGCAGCTTTTTGGCGGCTACGGCTATATGTGGGAATACCCCATCACCCGCGCCTACGCCGACGCCCGCGTGCAACGCATTTACGGCGGCACCAATGAGATCATGAAGGAGGTGATTACGCGGGCTATGGGATTGGGTGGGAAGTAGAGGCTGCCCTGCGTTTTATTTCCCCACTTGCACCATCTTCATCGCCGACGCGATCAAGGCCGACACCTCGCTCATATTGCTAGGCACGATCAGCGTGGTAGTCGCGTCGGTGGCTACACGGGAATAGGCGTCCACGGCGCGCTCGGCGACTTTCAGTTGGACGGCTTGCTCGCCTCCGGGCTGGCGGATAGCTGCGGCGATGCGTTCGATGGCTTCGGCGGTTGCATCGGCCACCGCCGTGATGGAGGCGGCTTCGCCAGCGGCTTTGTTGATGACAGCTTGCTTCTCGCCTTCGGAGCGGGCGATAAAGGCTTCGCGCTCGCCAGTGGCGATGTTGATCTGTTCCTGGCGGCGGCCTTCGGAGGCGGCGATCAGAGCGCGTTTTTCGCGCTCGGCGGTAATTTGCTGCTGCATGGCGTGCAGAATTTCTTTGGGCGGCGTCAGGTCTTTGATCTCATAGCGCAGCACTTTCACACCCCAGTTCAGCGCCGCTTCGTCGATGGCTGCAACCACCTGGCCGTTGATCAGGCTGCGTTCTTCAAAGGTTTTGTCCAGTTCCAACTTGCCGATGACTGAGCGCAGCGAGGTCTGCGCCAGCTGCGAAATCGCCACCAAATAATTTGACGAGCCGTAGCTGGCGCGCATGGCGTCGGTGACCTGAAAGTAGAGGATGCCGTCCACTTGCAGTTGGGTGTTGTCCCGTGTGATGCACACCTGGCTGGCAATGTCCAGCGGTATCTCTTTAAGCACATGTTTATAGGCCACCCGGTCGATAAACGGCACCAGAAAGTTGAGGCCAGGTGTCAGCGTGCCCTGGTACTTGCCTAAGCGTTCGATGACCCAGGCATGCTGCTGGGGCACCACTTTGACCGATTGGGTAATAAAGATAACGGCGATGACCAATAAAACGATAGCGATTTCCATGATTTTTTTCCCTTAAGTTTTTTCAAGCACGAGGCGGCTGCCCTGAACTTCGACAACCCGGTGTTCACCGGGCTCGGACGTGACACCGGGCCGGTGCATAGCGGTCCAATTGGCGCCACGGTAGTGCACTTGCGTGCTGCCATCCTCAGCCCATACCTCCACACTAACCAGTGCGCCGATATCCAGATTTACATTAGGGTTGGATTGCGCGTCTGGCTCTGCGCTGCGGCCCTGCTTTAAGCGGCGCCACACTAGCACCGCCCCACCACCGACTACTGCAGCGACCACCAGTTGCACCGTAAGCGGGCTGCCCGCTTGCGCGGCCACCGCGCCTGCGGCCATGCCCAGGGACAGCATCAGCAGGTAAAAACTGCCGATTAAGAGCTCGGCGGCCACCGTAATCCCGGCCAAAACCCACCAAATAGTTGACGGCTCCATTGCGATTCCCTCCTGTTCACACGTATTACTACGGTCTATTGTGCGCCCGGCTATTGGAAATACAAGTCTGGCGACGTAATAAATCCTTACACTTGCACCTCTTTTTGACTTATGGCCTGCGCCGGAGCCCTGCAATGAAGTTTCGCTTTCCCATCATCATCATCGATGAAGACTTTCGCTCGGAGAACACCTCAGGCCTAGGCATCCGGGCCTTGGCCCAAGCAATAGAAACCGAGGGCTTTGAGGTGCTGGGCGTCACCAGTTACGGCGACCTGAGCCAGTTTGCCCAGCAGCAAAGCCGTGCCAGTGCATTCATTTTGTCGATTGACGACGAGGAATTCACCCCCGGTCCGGATCTGGACCCGGCGGTGCTGAATTTGCGCAACTTTATTGAAGAAGTGCGGCGCAAAAACTTGGACGTGCCAATCTACGTCTATGGCGAGACCAAGACCAGCCGCCACATCCCCAACGACATCTTGCGCGAGCTGCACGGCTTTATCCATATGTTTGAGGACACGCCCGAGTTTGTCGCGCGCCACATCATCCGCGAAGCCAAGAGCTACCTGGAAGGCGTGCAGCCGCCGTTTTTCAAAGCTCTGCTGGACTATGCGGAGGACGGCTCTTATTCCTGGCACTGCCCTGGCCACTCCGGTGGCGTGGCTTTCTTGAAGAGCCCAGTAGGCCAAATGTTCCACCAGTTTTTTGGCGAGAACATGTTGCGCGCCGACGTGTGCAATGCGGTGGAAGAGCTTGGGCAGTTGCTGGACCACACCGGCCCGGTGGCCGCGTCCGAGCGCAATGCGGCCCGTATCTTTAATGCCGACCACTGTTTTTTCGTGACCAATGGCACCAGCACCAGCAACAAAATGGTCTGGCACCATACGGTGGCGCCCAATGACATCGTGGTGGTGGACCGCAATTGTCACAAGTCCATATTGCACGCCATCATCATGACCGGCGCGATTCCGGTATTTCTCAAGCCCACGCGCAACCATTTCGGCATCATCGGCCCGATTGCCAAAGAGGAGTTCGAGCCCGCCACCATCCGCGCCAAGATCAAGGCTAACCCGTTGGTGAAAGAACATTTGGGCGACGTGGATGTCAACACCATTAAGCCGCGCGTGCTGACGCTGACGCAGT
Source organism: Rhodoferax sp. (assembly GCA_040400575.1). Classification (GTDB taxonomy): domain Bacteria; phylum Pseudomonadota; class Gammaproteobacteria; order Burkholderiales; family Burkholderiaceae_C; genus Allorhodoferax. The sequence continues at coordinate 152,488 of JBBAPX010000002.1, read as the reverse complement.
CCACTTACGACGGCGTTCTCTACAACACCGAGACCGTAAAGAATATGCTCGACGGCTATGTGGAGAACATCCATTTTGACGAAGCCTGGTTGCCGCATGCGGCCTTCCATCCGTTTTACGGCAGCTACCACGCCATGGGCAAAAAGCGCAAGCGCCCGAAGGAAGCCATGGTGTATTCCACGCAATCGATTCACAAGCTGTTGGCCGGTATCAGCCAGGCTAGCCATGTGCTGGTACAGGACTCGCAAACCGTCAAACTGGACAAGCACTTGTTTAACGAGGCCTACCTGATGCACACCAGCACCAGCCCGCAGTACAGCATCATCGCCAGCTGCGACGTGGCCGCCGCCATGATGGAGCCACCCGGTGGCACCGCCTTGGTGGAAGAAAGTATCTTGGAAGCCTTGGATTTCCGTCGTGCCATGCGCAAAGTGGACGAGGAATACGGCCAGGACTGGTGGTTCAAAGTCTGGGGACCAGACGGAATAGCCGAAGAGGGCGTAGGCCGCGCTGACAATTGGAAGTTGAAGGGCGAAGCTGCCAAAGCCAAGGCCGGCGTCAACTGGCACGGTTTTGGCAAGATGGCTACTGACTTCAATATGCTGGACCCTATCAAGGCCACCATCGTGACGCCGGGCTTGGACCTCAACGGCAAGTTTGCCAAGCAAGGCATTCCTGCCAGCATCGTCACCAAGTTTTTGGCTGAACACGGCGTGGTGGTGGAAAAGACCGGCCTGTATAGCTTTTTCATCATGTTCACCATCGGCATCACCAAAGGCCGCTGGAACAGCATGTTGACCGCCTTGCAACAGTTCAAAGACGACTACGCTAAGAACCAACCCATGTGGCGCGTGTTGCCGGAGTTTGTACAGAAATACCCACGCTATGAAAAAATGGGCCTGGCCGATTTGTGTCAGCATGTGCACCAACTCTACGCCAAATACGACATCGCCCGCCTGACCACCGAGATGTACCTGAGCGACCTAAGCCCGGCCATGAAACCCAGCGACGCTTATGCCCACATTGCTTTGCGCAAAACCGAACGCGTTGAAATCGATCACTTGGAAGGCCGTATTACCGTGGGCCTGGTCACGCCTTACCCACCCGGCATTCCGCTGCTGATTCCCGGCGAAGTGTTCAACAAGAAAATTGTGGATTACCTGAAGTTCGCCCGCGAGTTCAATGCCCTATGCCCTGGCTTTGAGACCGACATCCATGGTTTGGTGGAAGAAACCGACGACAACGGCAAGACGCGCTATTACGCGGATTGCGTGCGGACATAAAGAAAAAAGCGCCTCGTGGCGCTCCTATCTCGCATACAAGCCAATTGTTATTCGGTTTGCACACCCATGGTCTTATTGAAACCGCCATCGACAAAAGTGATTTCTGCGGTCACGCCTGATGCCAGATCGCTTAGCAAAAACGCGGCCACATTGCCCACGTCCTCCAGCGTCACGTTGCGGCGGATAGGCGAGGCGTCGGCCACGACTTTGAGCAGTTTGCCGAAGTCTTTGATGCCGCTAGCAGCCAGGGTTTTGATGGGGCCGGCGCTGATGCCGTTGACGCGAATGCCGCGCGGGCCTACGGCTTCGGCTAGGTAGCGCACCGAGGCTTCGAGCGAGGCTTTGGCCAGGCCCATGGTGTTGTAGTTGGGGATGATACGGTCCGCACCCAGGTAGCTCAGCGTCAAAAGGGCTGAGCCGGTACGCAGCCGGGGCAGGGCGGCTTTGGCCATGGCAGGGAAGCTATAGGCGCTGATATCGTGCGCGATCTTGAAAGCCTCACGGCTGATACCTTCCAGAAAATTGCCGGCAATGGCCTCGCGCGGTGCGAAGCCGATGGCGTGCACAAAGCCATCAAACTCCGGCCAGTGCGCGCCCAAATCGGCAAAGAGTTGGTCGATTTGCGCGTCGTCTCCGACATCGCAGTCAAAGACTAAGGTGGAATCAAAATCGGCAGCAAATTCAGTGATGCGCTCTTTGAAGCGCTCGCCCACATAACTAAAGGCCAGTTCCGCACCTTGCGCCCGGCAGGCCTTGGCGATGCCGTAGGCGATTGAGCGGTTGGATAGTACGCCGGTGATGAGTAATTTTTTGCCTGTTAAAAAGCCCATGGTCGTCAATGCCCCGTGTGGATGTCAGCGGCAATTGTCGCACGCAGCTTTAGCGCATAAACACGTAGGCAGCTAGCGCCAGTACGACGATGGCGCCAACCACCAGGACTCCCACGCTGGGGCCTTCATTGTCCGTTTGGGCTGGCGGCGGTGCTGCGACTTCATCTTGGCCAGGCTCAGCATAGGCCTCGGGGTAACGGGCCTGCATGGCCAGATCAAAACGCTTGAAGAAATCTTCGGCCAATGACTTGGCTACACCGTCAATCAGGCGTTGGCCCATCTGCGCGACTTTGCCGCCCACCGACGCGTGCACTTCGTAGCTTAGGGTGTTACCGCGGCCATGGGGGGTCAGAAGCACTTTGGCATTGCCTTTGCCAAACCCAGCAGGGCCGCCCTGACCTTCAAAGCTAATCGTATAGCTATGCGGAGGATTGATGTCCGACAGCGTGATCTTGCCGGTGAACTTGGCCGATACCGGGCCTATTTTGAGAGCCATGCCGATCGCGAAAGTGTCGGGTCCGTTGGCCTCGACTTTGTCGCAGCCGGGAATACATTGCTTGAGCACTTCGGGATCGTTGAGCGCGTCCCAAGCTTGTTGTTGCGTGATCGCCAGATCGCGGCTTCCTTGCATTTCCATGGTGTTTCCTTTCGTCGGTATTCAAATCGTAGCCGCTGCGGCCTTATTGCTTCATCAGTTTGGCCAGGCTGCTGGCCAAATCTTCCAGTTTGGTCAGGTTGTGTATCGCCACCATGCCGTGTGCCACCTGGTTCAAGGCCTGCGCGCCCTGAGCCAGCGGGGCGTAGCCCTCAAAGCGCAGCAAGGGATTGAGCCACAAAATTCGGCGCGTATGCAACTTCAGCCAGGCCAGTTCCTGCGCCAATTCCTGTGGCTCGCCGGTATCCAAACCATCGGTCACGATCAGCACCATGGTGCGCCGCCCGACCAGGGTGCGCGCATGGTGCTCCCGCAAGCTTGCAAGCGACTTACCCAGCTGGGTACCACCGGCAAAGTCTTCAATCAAGGCGTTGGCATGGTCCAGCATGGCGTCGGTGTCGCCCAGTTTGAAGGCGCCGCTTAATTCGGTCAGTTGGGTGCCAAAAGCAAATACCGCGCGGCGCGGATGCTTGCGGGTGGCGGCATGCAAAAAGGCCAGCAGCAAGCGCGCATAGCGCTCCATCGAGCCGGACACATCGACCAGCACCAGCAAGGGCAAGGGCTGCTGGCGCCGCTCACGCCTAGGCAAATGCAGGGTTTCACCGCCCAAACGCACGGCGCTGCGCAACACGCCGGACCAATGCAACTGGTTTCCATGCGTGCCTGGGCGCATACGGCGGCTGGCATGCTGCGGCAGGGGTAACGCAATGTCGCGAGCCAAGCGCTCGACCAGGCCGTACTCGCTGGCGGACAAGGCATTGAAGTCTGCGTGGCGCAGGCGGTGGATGTCGCTGGCCGTCATGGCGGCGTCAAAGTCCACTTTCTGGTCTTCGGTTTTCGGCTTGGCTTGCTGGCCGCGCACCTTGGGGGGCGACAAGGCTTCACGTACGCGGGGCCGACGTTTGCTGGGTTCGGCCTTGCCTTCGGCGCTGGGTAGCATTTGCGACAAAAGCTTGTGCGCCATGTTCGGGTCGCGGAAAAAGGCTTCGAACAGTTCGCGAAACACCGCGCGGTCCTGCTCTCGGCTGATCAGCACCGACTCCATGGCAGCGCTCAGGTCGTGCCGGTCTGCCAGGCCAACTTCCAAGGCCGCGCGGGCGCACAGGCCAATGCGCGCGCTATCCACCTGCACACCGGCCCGGCGTAGCGTACGCCCGAAAGCCGCCAGGTTGCCCGCTAACTTGCCGGTGCGCGAATCGCCCAGGCTCATGTGGTGGCGTCGGCTTCAGGGGGCAGGGCCAGCACGTCCTGTGCTAGCGCCAGAGTGAGGGCAGCGACGTCTTCGCGCTGCTTGAACATGATGCCTGCGGTATCGCTCATGATTTCGGGGTCCAACTCCAGCGTATCCAGGGCCACCAGAGCCTTAGCCCATTCCACGCTTTCGGCAATGCCGGGGGCACGCTGAAACGCATTGGAAAACGGCTGGTTGCGCAAGCGCGTGACCACGTCGGCCACTTGCTGCGCCAGTTGTGCCGATGCACCAGGCACTTGCGCGCTGATGATGGCCAGTTCGCGATCGCGGTCCGGGTAATCCAGCCAGTGGTAGAGGCAGCGGCGCTTGACCGCATCGTTGAGTTCGCGTGTGCGGTTGCTGGTCAGGATGGTGACTGGCTTAACCACGGCGCACACCGTGCCAATTTCCGGGATGCTGACCTGGTACTCACCCAGGTATTCGAGCAGAAAGGCTTCGAAGGGTTCGTCCGCCCGGTCCACTTCGTCAATCAGCAGCACGGCTCCGGGAGCGGGTGCTTGCAAGGCTTGCAACAAGGGGCGCCGAATCAGATAGCGGTCCTGGTAAACCTCGCGCTCCATAGCGTCCACCGCAGGCGCTGCGCCCTGAGCGTTTTCAGCATAGTTTTGCGCGGCCCGCATATGCAGCAATTGCGCGGCGTAATTCCACTCGTATAGCGCGTCACGTTGTTCCAGACCGTCATAGCATTGCAAGCGCAGCATCTGGCGTTGCAGCGCAAGTGCCAGAGCCTTAGCCAGTTCAGTTTTGCCGACGCCGGGCTCACCCTCTAGTAGCAAAGGGCGCTCTAGTTTGAGTGCCAAAAACACGGCGGTGGCCAGGCGCCGGTCCGCGAAATAGCCGGCCTGGCGCAAGGCTTCGATCAGGGCGTCAATGGAGGGAAAGAGGTTCATGGCTGGGCTCAAAAAAATGGCCCCGCGTTGTGCACACGGGGCCTTGTTGCGCCGGCGTTTAAGCCGGAGGCGGCATCAGGCCAGGCAGTGTGCCACAGCCCGCTGCGTCAAGACGCTGATCAGGTTGGCCCGGTAGGCCGCGGTGGCATGGATGTCGGCGTTCAGGCCATCGGCATCCACATGCACCGAGGCGGCAGAGGCCACGGTAAAGCTCTTATTGAGGGCGTCTTCCAGTGCTTTGTGGCGGAAAACACCCTGCCCAGCACCGGTGATGGCAACGCGTACGCCGCCCGCCGTCTGGGCCAGGAATACACCCACCAGCGCAAAGCGCGAAGCCGCTTGCACGAACTTCATGTAAGCGGCCGATTTGGGTTGGGGAAAGCTGATCGCGGTGATCAACTCGCCGGCCTCCAAGGCGGTGGTGAACATGCCTTGGAAAAAGTCGTCGGCTTCGATGCGGCGCTTGTTGGTGTGAACGGTTGCACCCAAGCCCAACACTGCGCTGGGGTAGCAGGCGGAGGGGTCGTTATTGGCAACCGAACCACCCAGGGTGCCCATAGCGCGGACCTGCCGGTCCCCAATATGCGATGCCAGATCGGCCAGCGCCGGGATCATGGCCTGCACGGTGTTGCTATTAGCCACATCCATATGGCGCGTCATTGCGCCAATGACCACGGAATTGCCATTGGGCTCAATACCCGATAGTTCCTTCACGCCACCCAAATCGACCAGACGGCCGGGTTGGGACAGGCGCATTTTCATGGAGGGAAGCAGGGTTTGTCCGCCGGCCAAAACCTGGCCTCCCGAAATTGCTGCGCTGACGGCATCAGCCAGGGAAGCAGGACGGTCTAGTGTGAATGCATACATGTGTGAACTCCTTTGCTGCTTTAGGCTTTGGCTGCCTGAATGGCTTCCCAAACGCGGTGGGGCGTGGCAGGCATGTCAAATTCTTTGACGCCCAGACCATGCAGCGCGTCGAGCACGGCATTGATAACGGCGGGTGGTGAGCCGATGGCTCCGGCTTCGCCACAGCCCTTGGTGCCCAGCGGGTTGTGGGTGCAAGGGGTGCAAATATTGCCAATTTTGAAGTCGGGGAAGTCGTCGGCGCGGGGCATGGCGTAGTCCATGAAGGAGCCGGTGAGTAGCTGACCGGTTTCGCGGTCGTACACACAGTTTTCCATCAGAGCTTGGCCGATACCTTGCACCAGTCCGCCATGCACCTGGCCTTCAACAATCATCGGGTTGATGATGGTGCCAAAGTCGTCCACTGCAGTGAATTTTTCCACGCGCGTCACGCCGGTAGCCGGGTCAATTTCCACTTCGCAGATATAGGTGCCTGCCGGGAAGGTGAAGTTGGTCGGATCGTAAAACGCGGTTTCGTTCAGACCGGGCTCTAGCTTATCTAGCGGGTAGTTGTGCGGTACGTAGGCCGTGAGCGCCACTTGGCCGAAAGTCACCTTTTTATCGGTACCTTTCACGGTGAATTCGCCATTGGCAAATTCGACGTCGGCATCGCTGGACTCCATCAAATGGGCCGCGATTTTCTTGGCCTTGGTCTCGATCTTGTCCAGTGCCTTCATGATGGCTGCGCCGCCCACGGATATAGAGCGCGAGCCATAGGTACCCATGCCAAAGGGCACGCGACCGGTATCGCCGTGCACCACATCGACGGCATCGACCGCCACGCCCAGACGGGCGGCAACGACTTGGGCAAACGTAGTTTCATGGCCCTGGCCGTGGCTGTGTGAGCCGGTAAAAACCGTGACGCTACCCGTCGGGTGAACGCGGATTTCGCCGCATTCAAACAGGCCGGCGCGGGCGCCCAAAGCACCTGCGATGTTGCTGGGCGCAATGCCGCAGGCTTCGATGTAGCTGGAATAGCCTATGCCACGCAACAAGCCTTTGGCAGCGCTGGCAGCTTTACGTCCGGGAAAACCGGCCACATCCGCCATATCTTGGGCTTTGGTCATACAACCTATGTAGTCACCACTGTCGTATTGCAAAGCCACTGGGGTTTGGTAGGGCCAGCTGTTGATGAAGTTGCGCTTACGGATTTCGTCTTGAGATAGACCCATCTCCCAGCCGCAGCGACTAACCAGGCGTTCCAGCAGGTAAGTGGCCTCTGGGCGACCTGCTCCCCGATAGGCATCGACCGGTGCGGTATTGGTAAACCAGGAATCGACTTCCACGTAAATCTGCGGACAGGTGTATTGGCCTGCCAGCAGCGTGGCGTACAAAATCGTCGGCACGGCAGTAGAGAACGTGGACAGGTAAGCGCCCAGGTTGGCATGGGTGTGTACCCGCATACCCAGGAACTTGCCGTCTTTGTCCATGGCCATTTCAGCGTGGCTGACGTGGTCACGGCCATGCGCGTCAGTCAGGAAAGACTCCGAGCGCTCGCACGTCCATTTGATAGATCGGTTGACCTCTTTGGCCGCCCAGGTGAGGGCCACGTCTTCGGCGTACAAATAGATTTTGGAGCCGAAACCGCCGCCCACGTCCGGCGCGATCACACGCACCTTGTGTTCGGGCAAGCCCAGTACAAAAGCCGTCATGAGCAGGCGCTCGACGTGCGGGTTTTGGTTGGACACGTAGAGCAGGTACTCCTCGGTGGCACGGCTATAGTTGCCGATCGCAACCCGTGGCTCCATGGCATTTGGCACCAGGCGGTTGTTGATCAGGTCCAGCTTAGTCACATGGGCGGCATTGGCAAACGCAGCATCTACATTGGCTTTGTCGCCCAGTACCCATTTGTAGCACTTGTTATTGGGTGCGCCATCGTGCAGTTGTGGGCCCGTGGCGGCATCGCGAACGTCTACCACTGCGGGCAGCACGTCGTAATCAACTTGCACGGCTTCTGCGGCGTTTTTAGCTTGCTCCAGCGTGTCGGCGATCACCATGGCCAATTGGTCGCCCACATGGCGCACTTTGCCCAAAGCCAGCACCGGATGGGGCGGCTCATTCATGGGTGTGCCGTCCGGGTTGTTGATCAACCAGCCGCAGGGCAGCCCGCCCATCTTGCCTTCGAGGTCTTTTCCAATAAAGATGCGCACCACGCCAGGCATGCTCGAGGCGGCGCTGATATCAATGCTTTTGATGATGGCGTGGGCATGCGGGCTGCGGACGAAGACGGCGTAGCTCTGCGCCTGCATGGTGATGTCGTCGGTGTACTGACCGGCGCCGGTCAGGAAGCGGTAATCTTCCTTGCGACGGACCGATTCACCGATATGCGGGAGGTTGGAAAAATCTGAGGCACCCATGTTGCTTGCTCCTTGAATGGTTTAGGCGGAAGCCATGGCAGCAGCACCTTGCTGCACGGCTTTGACGATGTTTTGGTAGCCAGTGCACCGGCACATATTGCCTTCCAGCTGCGTGCGCACTTCAGCCGCGCTGGCATTGGGGTGCTTGGCGCACAAGTCGATAGCGCTCAACACCATGCCCGGCGTGCAGAAACCGCATTGCAAGCCATGGCAGTCTTTGAAAGCGGCCTGCATCGGGTGCATGGTGCCGTCCGGCGCGGCCAGACCTTCGATGGTGGTGATGTCGGCGCCGTCGGCCTGGGCGGCAAGAATGTTACAGGATTTGACCGCATGGCCGTCCTTGATGACCGTACACGCGCCGCACTGGGCGGTGTCGCAACCCACATGGGTGCCTGTCATATGCAAATGTTCGCGCAGAACCTGTACTAGCAGGGTATGGGGCGGTACGTCCACTGAAACCTGGCGGTTGTTTACCTTCAATTGAACCTGCATAACGTATGTCTCCGGGAGGGGTTGTTAGAACGAATGACCTCTTCATTATGTTCCTTGGTTATGACGGTTTACCCTAGTGAAAACCCTTGAACATAGTCTTATTCAAAAGCGATTTGCGCCTTTCTGATGCACTTGTATTGGCGCCCTTTGGAGCGGCAGCAAAGGCGGGCGTGCAACAGTCCGTTAGCGCGGCTCAGCAAGGGATGCGTGGTGCAGACTGAAGAACCTGATGGCCGCCTTTTAGATCGCTGGGCCGGCAAGTATTGGCCTTTATCTGCACGCGAGGCGCGCTGCGCCTAAGGCTCGCTGTGTGGAGATCGAGGTCGGTTCTCTAAACTCATGGCTTCGGATGCGCTAAGTGCTTGGTTTTTACCGGCTTTTTCCATTACAATGCGAGCTTCACGACCAAACGGGCGGGTAATTACCGCCCGTTTTTTTTGGTCGATTGTTTTTTGAGGTGGCTTTCAACGGCCTTCGGACACACAGGAAATCGGGCATCAGCAACGTGGCTTGGCAAGACATCGTGCGTCAAATCGTGGTCGGTCTGGGATACGACCTGGTGGAGCTGGAGCGCTCGGCAGGCGGTCTGTTGCGGGCCACGATCGACCTGCCTTGGGTGCAAGCGGCGCCAGGCGCGGCGCAAGATGCGCAGTTTGTGACGGTGGAAGATTGCGAAAAGGTAACGCGCCAATTGCAATTTGCGCTGGAAGTCGAGGGTACGGCGTACAGCCGCCTGGAGGTGTCTTCGCCGGGGATTGATAGGCCCCTGCGGCACGAGGCAGATTTTGAGCGCTTTGCCGGCCAGGTGATTGATATCACTTTGCGCGAGCCGATTGGCGCGGCGGGAGGCGGCATGGTCAACGCTAAGCGTAAGAAGTTTCGCGGCACTTTGGAGCGCCTTGACGATGCGCTAGGCGCTTCGCATTGGCACATTGTGTGGAGTGAGGCGCCGGCCGTGAAGCCGGGCCAGAAGATCAGTAAAAAGCGGCTCGCGCCGCCTTTGCAGGCCATGGGTTTCGCGCTGGACGAATTGAAAGAAGCGCGTTTGGCGCCTATTGTCAGCTTTAAGGGGCGTGGCAAGGGGCAGGGCGAGACGCTACTGGAGCCGGTGGCGGATGACCTTGGTGCTGCTGCCTAAAGGCGCAGAGTTGCGATGGGCAAGGCTTTTGAGTAGCACTTGTTTTTGTTTGTGAATTGAGTTGTCAGGAGAGTGAAGGCATGAATCGCGAATTGTTAATGTTGGTAGAGGCGATCTCCCGTGAGAAAAACGTGGAGCGTGATGTGGTTTTGGGTGCCGTTGAGGCAGCTCTGGCACAAGCCACCAAAAAACTCTATGCAGGAGACGTGGATATCCGTGTCGCCTTGGACCGTGACAGCGGTAATTACGAAACCTTTCGTCGCTGGCACGTCGTCCCGGACGAGGCGGGCCTGCAATTGCCGGATCAGGAAATTTTGCTGTTTGAAGCCAAAGAGCAGATTGCCGACATAGAGGTTGATGAGTACATTGAAGAACCGATTGAGTCGGTTCCCATAGGCCGTATTGGTGCCATGGCGGCCAAGCAGGTCATTTTGCAGAAAATCCGCGATGCCGAGCGAGAAATGTTGCTCAATGACTTTATGTCACGCGGCGACAATATTTTCGTCGGTACCGTCAAGCGGATGGACAAGGGCGATGTGATCGTTGAAAGCGGTCGCGTCGAGGGACGTCTGCGGCGTGCCGAGATGATTCCCAAAGAAAATTTGCGCGCGGGTGACCGTGTGCGCGCCATGATTATGGAAGTGGACCTAACCCTGCGTGGCGCGCCCATTTTGTTATCGCGCTCGGCACCTGATTTCATGATTGAGCTCTTTCGCCAGGAAGTGCCTGAGATCGAGCAAGGCTTGTTAGAGATCAAATCCTGCGCCCGCGACCCCGGTTCGCGCGCCAAGATTGCGGTGCAATCGCACGACAAACGCATTGATCCCATCGGCACCTGCGTCGGCGTGCGTGGCAGCCGTGTCAACGGCGTCACCACTGAGCTGGCGGGCGAGCGCGTAGATATCGTGTTGTGGAGCGAAGACCCGGCCCAGTTTGTGATTGGTGCTTTGGCGCCCGCTAACGTTAGTTCCATCGTCGTGGATGAAGAGCGCCACGCCATGGACGTGGTTGTGGACGAGGAGAACCTGGCCATCGCCATCGGACGTGGCGGACAGAATGTGCGTTTGGCATCCGAATTGACGGGCTGGAAGATCAACATCATGGACGCGGCGGAGTCCGCCGAAAAACTGGCAGTGGAAACTGATTCGGGCCGCCGCTTGTTTATGGACAAGTTGGATGTGGACGAGGAGATTGCCGACATCTTGATCGCCGAAGGCTTTACCAGCCTGGAAGAAGTAGCCTACGTGCCCTTGCAAGAGATGCTCGAAATCGAGAGCTTTGACGAGGACACGGTGCATGAGCTTCGCACCCGCGCCAAAGACGCGCTGCTGACCATGGAAATTGCGCGCGAAGAGAGCTCCGCCAATGTGTCGCAAGACCTGCGTGACTTGGAAGGCTTGAGCGCCGAGCACATTGGGATGTTGGCCGAACACGGGATCAAGACCCTGGACGACCTGGCCGATTTGGCTACTGACGAACTTACAGAAATCACCGGCCAGTCTATTGACGAAGCCACTGCCCTGATCATGAAGGCGCGCGAACATTGGTTTACCGATGACGCTGCCGCTCAAGAGTCACGGCCATGAAAGGTTACCCGCTAAATGTCCAGTACGACCGTCGCCGAGTTTGCCAGTGAACTCAAGAAATCTACCGAAACCTTGTTGGAACAACTGACATCCGCTGGGGTGGCCAAAACCGCTGCAAGCGATGTTTTGACCGACGCCGATAAGCATAAATTGCTCAACCATTTGCAAGCTGCCCATGGCACGGCTGGCGCAGAACGAAAAAAAATAACCCTGGTTAAAAAGCAGACCACGGAAATTAAACAAGCCGATGCCAGCGGCAAGGCGCGCACCATCCAGGTGGAGGTGCGCAAAAAACGCACCTTTGTTCGGCGCGAAGATGGCTCGGACGCAGTGCCAGAGTCTGGCGAGGTATTTGAAGCCCCCGCGCCGGCAGCACCGGTGATCGATCAGGCTGAACTGGCACGCCGCGAAGAAGAAGCGCGCCACCAAGCTGAGTTTTTACGCCGGCAGGAAGAAGAGTTAGCCGCCCGAAGGCAGGCGCGTGAAGAGCAGGAGGCCAAGGCACGGGCAGCGCAAGAAGCTGCGGCCCAAGCCCGAGCCCAAGCCCAAGTCGAAACCCAAAGCGATTCCTCAGGCGGCCCCGAGAGCGATAACGCTACGGCCAAACCCCGCAAATTGACCAAAGCTGCGGAAAAAGCGGCTTTAGACACTGCGGCCCAAGCCGAGGCCGCGGCTGCAGCCCACGCTGCATTACTACGTCAACGTGAAGAAGATGCAGCTAAAGCCGCCACAGCATCACGCGAGGCAGCACTGGAAGAAAATAGGCGCGCCGCCGATTTGGGCGACCGTCGCCGCAAAGCCGAGGCCGAAGCTGCAGCCATCCGCTTGATGATGTCGGCGCCGGCCAAGGTCGTGCCGCCGCCAAAAAAGGTAGAGCCCAAACTCGCTGTGGATCCGAAAACAGCGATAAAAGGCACCTTGCACAAACCTGCAGCAGGCTCGACGGTAGCCAAGCCCGCCAAAGCGGGCGGCAGCGCGGCGCCGGCTTCGGGCAAAGAGGTCAAATCGGCCAAGCTATCGAGTAGCTGGGCAGGCGACCCGGCTAAGAAGAAAGAACTCAAGACCCGTGGCGACACCGGCGCAGGAGCGGGCCGCTCGACCAACTGGCGAGCCGGTCCGCGCGGCAAGCGCGGCGGCGACCGTGATCGCGAAGACCACGCGCCCATGCAGACGCAAGAAGTGCGCGTCATCGAAGTACACGTACCAGAAACCATTACCGTGGCCGAATTGGCGCACAAGATGGCGATCAAGGCCTCGGAAGTCATCAAACAATTGATGAAGCTGGGTCAGATGGTCACCATCAACCAACCATTGGACCAGGATACCGCCATGATTGTGGTGGAGGAGCTGGGCCACACGGCCGTAGTAGCCGCACTGGACGATCCAGAGGCCTTTACCGATGAAGAGGTGCAGTCGCAGTCCGAATCCTTGCCGCGCGCTCCGGTGGTTACCGTCATGGGTCACGTTGACCACGGCAAAACGTCCTTGTTGGACTACATCCGCCGCGCCAAAGTAGCATCGGGCGAAGCCGGTGGCATTACCCAGCACATTGGTGCTTATCACGTGCAAACGCCCCGCGGCATGGTGTCCTTTTTGGACACGCCGGGACACGAGGCGTTCACTGCCATGCGGGCGCGCGGTGCCAAGGCAACCGACATCGTGATTCTGGTAGTAGCCGCCGACGATGGCGTGATGCCGCAAACCAAAGAAGCCATCAAGCACGCCAAGGCGGCCGGTGTGCCGATTGTGGTGGCTATCAATAAGATTGATAAGCCCGACTCCAACCCGGAGCGTGTGAAAAATGAACTCGTAGTCGAGGAAGTCGTACCCGAGGAATTCGGTGGCGAGTCGCCCTTCGTGTCGGTATCTGCCAAAACCGGGCAGGGTATTGACGAGTTGCTGGAACAAGTGTTGTTGCAGGCTGAAGTGCTTGAGTTGCGCGCGCCGGTAAATGCCATGGCCAAAGGCCTGGTCATTGAAGCGCGTTTGGATAAAGGGCGCGGTCCGGTAGCCACCGTGCTGGTGCAGTCGGGAACACTCAAAACCGGCGATGTCGTGCTGGCGGGTCAGACCTTTGGCCGCGTGCGTGCCATGCTGGACGAGAACGGCAAGTCGATTAAAGACGCCGGCCCTTCCATTCCGGTGGAAATCCAAGGCCTGACAGAAGTGCCGCAAGCGGGCGACGAGTTCATGGTGATGTCGGACGAGCGCCGTGCGCGCGAAATCGCGACCTACCGCGCTGGCAAATTTCGCAACACCAAACTGGCCAAGCAACAAGCGGCCAAGCTGGAAAATATGTTCAGCGATATTGGTGCGGGCGACATCAAGATGCTGCCCATCATCGTCAAGGCCGATGTGCAGGGTTCGCAAGAAGCATTGGCACAGTCGCTGCTCAAACTCTCTACCGAAGAGGTCAAAGTTCAAATGGTGTACTCCGCCGTGGGTGGCATCAGCGAATCGGACATTAACCTGGCTATTGCCTCCAAGGCGGTAGTGATTGGCTTTAATGTGCGCGCCGATGCGGGTGCACGCAAATTGGCAGAAGGCAACGGCGTTGACATCCGTTACTACAACATCATTTACGACGCAGTCGATGAGCTCAAAGCGGCCATGTCGGGCATGTTGGCACCAGAAAAGCGTGAGGAAATTATTGGCTTTGCCGAGATACGTACCGTGTTCGTGGCGTCCAAGATCGGTACCGTGGCCGGCTGTATGGTTACCGGCGGTTTTGTCAACCGCAGTGCGCACTTCCGTTTGCTGCGCGAAAACGTGGTGATTTATACCGGCGAGCTCGATTCACTCAAGCGCATGAAAGATGATGTGCGTGAAGTCAAAGAAGGCTTTGAGTGCGGTATCAAGCTCAAGAACTACAACGACATTGCCGTGGGCGACCAGTTAGAGTTCTTTGAGATCAAGGAAATCGCGCGCACCATCTGAGCGTTTACCTTGTATGCGCAAAAAGTCCTCCACACCCAACCGCGGTTTTCGCGTGGCCGATCAGATCCAACGCGATCTGACAGAGCTCATTGCACGCGAGCTCAAAGACCCGCGCGTGGGCATGGTGACCATTCAGTCAGTGGAGGTTACGCCCGACTACGCGCACGCCAAGGTGTATTTCAGCCTGCTGGTGGGCGATGCGGCGCAGTGCGGCGAAGGGCTGAACCAAGCGGCAGGCTTTTTGCGCGCGGGTTTGTTTAAGCGACTACACATCCATACCGTGCCGACCTTGCACTTTATTTTTGACCGAACCACCGAGCGGGCTGCGGACATGAACGCGCTGATCGCCAGGGCAGTGTCCTCCCGAGCCAAGGAAGACTGAGCACCATGAACGCGCCGCATGCACGGGTTGCAAGGCGCCCCGTGCACGGGGTGCTCTTACTGGACAAACCGCTGGGTTGGTCCAGCAACCAGGCTTTGCAAAAAGCCAAATGGTTGCTGGCCGCTGAGAAGGCGGGTCACACGGGCACTTTGGATCCCTTAGCCACCGGTGTATTGCCTTTGTGTTTTGGCGCGGCAACGAAGTTCAGCCAAATGCAATTGGATGCGGACAAGGTGTACCAAGCAGTTTTACGATTGGGTGTGACGACTACGACGGCCGACGCGGAAGGCGAGGTCTTGCAAACCCGGCCCGTGGAGGTTTCCCGGGAAAGCATCAACGAAGTGCTGGCCCGGTTTACCGGGCCTATTGAACAGATTCCGCCTATGCACAGTGCGCTGAAGAAAGACGGTAAGGCTTTGTACGAGTATGCGCGTGCCGGGATTGAAGTAGAGCGGGCGGTGCGCCATGTGACCATCCATGCGATTACGCTGCTGGCTAATGATTCGATGGCAGCGGTGCCAACACTCTCGTTGCAAGTGGCATGTAGTAAGGGCACCTACATACGTACCTTAGCGCAAGACATCGGCGAGGCCCTAGGTTGCGGCGCGCACTTAAGTGCTTTGCGCCGCGTGCAGACTGGCGATTTCCAGGTAGGCGCCTGCGTTGAGCTGCAGGCACTGGAGGCCATGGATATGGCGCAGCGCCTGGCCTGTTTGCACAGCGTGGACAGCTTGTTGCCTGGTCATGCGCCCATCACATTGGATGCCGACAATGCGGGACGTTTTTTGACTGGCTTGCCCCGACGTGGCGCGTGGGACGATGCGGGGCAAGTGGCGGTGTATGCAGAATATCCCACCGCTTTGCTGGGCATCGGGCATGTGAAGGCGGGCGAGTTAATTCCCACCCGCCTGCTCAGTACGCTGGATATTGCGCAAATGCGCGAGCAAGCAGCCTGGCCGAATTGAATTTTGTGTTTTGAATTTTGAATTTTGAATTTGTAGAAAGAAAGATAACCATGAGCAGTAAACAAATCCGCAATATCGCGATCATTGCGCACGTTGACCACGGTAAGACCACGATGGTGGACCAGTTGTTACGCCAGTCCGGCACTTTTGCCGACCATGAAAAAGTAGTGGACACGGTGATGGACAACAACGCCATCGAACGGGAGCGCGGCATCACCATCTTGGCCAAAAACTGCGCCGTCAGCTGGGAGGGTACGCACATCAATATCGTCGATACCCCCGGACACGCCGACTTCGGCGGCGAGGTAGAACGCGCGCTGTCTATGGTCGATGGCGTGGTACTGCTGATCGATGCGCAAGAAGGCCCTATGCCGCAAACCCGTTTTGTGACCAAGAAGGCGCTAGCCCTGGGCCTCAAACCGATTGTGGTGGTGAACAAAGTGGACAAACCCGGTGCTAACCCGCAGATGGTGGTCAATGCGGCTTTTGATTTGTTTGACAAACTGGGCGCGAGCGACGAGCAGCTGGATTTTCCAGTGGTCTATGCATCGGGCATCAACGGTTGGACCTCGATGGAGCAGGGCGCTTCCGGCGAGCAGTGGGGGCCCGATATGTCCGCCTTGTTCAACACCATCTTGAGCCATGTGCCGCCGCAAGCCGGCGACCCCGAGGCCGCACTGCAATTGCAGATTTCCGCGCTAGATTTTTCTACTTTTGTCGGTCGCATCGGGGTGGGCCGTATCAGCGCGGGCACGCTCAAAGCTGGCCAGGACGTGATGGTGATGTCCGGTGAAGACGGTCCAGTGGTCAAAGGTCGCGTGAACCAAGTGCTGACTTTCCAGGGCCTAGACCGTGTGCAGGTCACTGAAGCCGGACCGGGAGAAATTGTGCTGATCAACGGCATTGGCGATATCGGGATCGGCGTTACGGTCACCGATCCGCTGCGCCCAGCGCCGCTGCCAATGCTGAAGATTGATGAGCCTACGCTGATCATGAATTTCTGCGTCAACACCTCGCCACTGGCAGGACGCGAAGGTAAATTCGTTACCAGCCGCCAACTCTGGGATCGTCTCCAAAAAGAACTGCAGCACAACGTAGCGCTGCGCGTGAAAGAGACAGACGAAGAAGGTATTTTCGAAGTCGCTGGGCGTGGCGAATTGCACCTAACGATTCTGTTGGAAAACATGCGCCGTGAAGGCTATGAGATGGCAGTATCCAAGCCCCGCGTCGTGTTCCGCGACGTCAATGGTGAGCGCCATGAGCCTATCGAGTTGGTCACTGCCGATATTGAAGAGCAGCACCAAGGCGGCGTCATGCAAGCGCTGGGCGAGCGTAAGGGCGAGTTGGTAAATATGGAGCCGGACGGACGTGGGCGCGTGCGCTTGGAATACCGCATTCCGGCGCGTGGCCTGATCGGGTTTACCAATGAGTTTATGAACTTGACACGAGGCTCGGGATTGATCTCCAATATTTTCGACAGCTACGAGCCGCATAAAGGCGACATCGGCGGCCGTAAAAACGGTGTCTTGATCTCGATGGACGACGGCGAAATTTTCACCTACGCCCTAGGTAAGCTGGACGATCGGGGCCGCATGTTTGTTCGCGCCAACGATCCGGTATATGAAGGCATGATTGTGGGCATCCACAACCGTGATAATGACCTGGTAGTCAATGCCACGCGTACCAAGCAATTGACCAACTTCAGGGTTTCCGGCAAAGAAGATGCGATCAAGATTACGCCCCCTATCGACTTGAATTTGGAGTATGGCGTGGAGTTCATTGAGGATGATGAATTGGTCGAGATCACACCCAAGAGTGTGCGTCTGCGCAAGCGTTTTTTGAAAGAGCACGAGCGCAAGAAAGCCAGCCGCGGCGCCTAAGCCTGGCGGGAAGTTTGGAGCCAGGCCATGTCGGAATTTCTGCTGATCGAAGAACGCGGCGGTGTGGGCCTGATCACGCTGTCGCGCCCCCAGGCCATGAACGCACTGAGCCTGGGGATGGTGCGTGGCATAGCGGGTGCCTTGCGCCGCTGGAAAGACGATCCGACGATTTACGCCATCGCCATGCGGGGCAGCGATAAAAACGGGCCCTTCGGCAACTTTTGCGCTGGCGGAGATATCCGTTTTTTCCATGAAGTTGCAATGGCGGGCACGCCACAATTGGAAGACTTCTTCACCGAAGAATATGCACTTAATTACCTGACCCACCATCTGGGCAAGCCTTTGATTGCTTTTTTGGACGGAATTGTGTTCGGCGGCGGCATGGGCTTGTGCCAAGGTGCGACCCACCGTTTGGTGACGCCGCGCACCAAAATGGCTATGCCCGAAACTTTGATCGGTTTGTTTGCCGATGTAGGCGGCGGTTATTTTTTGAGCCGTTGCCCCGGAGCAGCGGGCGAATGGTTGGCGCTGACCGGCCAGCATATTGACGCCGCACAGGCCATTGCCTTGGACCTGGCCGATTGGCAAATCGAGGCTGCGCACCAAGCTGTCGCCTGGGATGATTTTCAAACTCTGGATTGGACCAAAGCCCATGCCTTGGACGCATGGCTGCAAGGCCATACCGTTGCTGCGCAAGCCGGCCCGGCGTATCCCGATATGCAGGTCTGGGGCCTGATCAATCGCCATTTTTCACATGCTACGGTAGCTGAGATTCTTCGCTCCCTGGATGCTGACCAGGACCCGTGGGCGCAGGAAACTGCCGTCGGTTTACGCAAGCGCTCGCCCCTGATGCTGCATGTGGCCCTAGAGCATGTACGCCGTGCGCGCACCATGTCTTTGGCAGAGGATTTACGTATGGAACGCGACATGGTGCGCCATTGCTTTCACAGCGCACACCTAGGTCGCAGTGGCGCTGCCACCGACACCGTGGAAGGCATACGTGCGCTGGTGATCGACAAGGACCAAAACCCCAAATGGAACCCTACGCGGGTGGAAGATGTGACGCCGGATATGGTGGAACCTTTTTTCCAAAGCCCCTGGCCGGTGTCTGCGCATCCGCTGAAAGACTTGGTGTAGCGCCGAAGGCCCACCAGCGGCTATCGATGGTGCACCTTCATCGCGCGCTCTACCTCCCGCTTTCCCTCGCGGTCTTTGATGGTGTCGCGCTTGTCGTGTTCGGCCTTGCCTTTGGCTAGCGCGATATCACACTTAATCTTGCCCGCTTTCCAATGCAAATTAATGGGCACCAAGGTATAGCCTTTTTGGTCGACTTTGCCAATCAAGCGTTTGATCTCGGCTTTGTGCATTAGCAATTTGCGGGTGCGCACTTTGTCCGGGCTGATATGGGTGGACGCGGTATTCAGCGGGTGAATTTGCAGACCAATGATGAATATCTCGCCGTTACGCACCACCACATAGCCGTCCGTGAGCTGCACTTTGCCTTCGCGCAGCGATTTGACCTCCCAGCCTTCAAGCACCAAGCCCGCTTCAAATCGTTCTTCAAAAAAATAGTCGAAAGCCGCCTTTTTATTGTCGGCAATGCGGGCGGAGGTATCGGGTTTTTTAGCCATGGCGCTCGGGAGAAGGGGGCGGCGTAGGCAGGTCGCAGGCCCCATGGCCTTGACTACAATCCGCGCGCAAGGCCCATTCTATGAAAACTGTTCACAAGTCAGTCCTGCTGGGCTACAGCCCGCAGCAAATGTACGCTCTGGTGACGGACGTGGCGTGCTATCCGCTGTTCCTGCCCTGGTGCGACCGGGCTGAGATTTTGCAGCAGGACGACACTGGCATGACTGCCGAAGTCGGTATTGCTTTTGGCGGCATCCACCAAAGTTTTACCACCCGCAATACCCACACATCCCCCGGCCAGGTAGATATGCAATTGGTCAAAGGGCCGTTTTCTAATCTGGATGGGCAATGGCTCTTCCTGCCGGTGGGCGATGGCTCGCAGCAGGCCAGCAAAGTAGAGCTTTCACTGCGCTATGGTTTTTCTAGTGCCACCCTGGGCGCCTTGGTAGGCCCTGTGTTTGACAAAATTGCCGCAACGCTGGTGGAAGCCTTTGTGAAACGCGCGCAGCAGGTATATGGCGATTCCTGAGGACCTGGGCGCTAAAGGCGCAGGTAAGGCGGCCACCGCGTCCATTTCGGTTGAGGTGGTCTATTCACCCGGGCCACGCTTAGTGCATCAGCAATCGTTGCAGTTACCCGCAGGCTCCCAGCTGGCGAAGGCTCTGCCTGCTATTGCCCAAACGATGGGCATCGCTCTCGCAACGCTGACAGCGCTGGAAGTGGGTATTTGGGGCCTTCGATGTCCGAAAGACCGCGTACTTTTGGCCGGCGACCGCATCGAGTTTTACCGCCCTCTGCGGGTAGACCCCAAAGTGGCCCGGCGCGAGCGTTTTGTCCGCCAAGGCGCCAAGGCAGCCGGCCTATTCGCCAAAAAGCGGCCTGGCGCTAAAGCCGGGTACTAGTCTGCACCACTGAAGCTGCCCCTAAGGCGGCGCCAAGCCCACGAGTACAATCGGTTTTTTGGAGCTTTGACATGCGCCTTCTCGGCAAAGCGCTCACCTTCGACGACGTGTTGTTGGTGCCTGCGTACTCCCAAGTCCTGCCTAAGGACACCTCTCTCGCCTCCCAGTTTTCCCGCAATATCGCCCTGAACCTGCCCTTGGTGTCGGCCGCTATGGACACGGTAACCGAAGCGCGCTTGGCAATTGCCATTGCCCAGGAAGGCGGTATCGGGGTGGTACACAAAAACCTGACCGTGGCCGAGCAAGCCGCCCAGGTGGCCAAAGTCAAGCGCTATGAGTCTGGCGTACTGCGCGATCCGGTGGTCATTACCCCGCATTTCACGGTACGCGAGGTCATGGCTTTGTCTGACCAATTAGGCGTTTCGGGCTTTCCCGTCTGCGATGCTGGCAAGGTGGTCGGTATCGTCACAGGCCGCGATTTGCGCTTTGAAACCCGCTATGACCAGCGCGTCAGCGACATCATGACGCCGCGCGAACGCCTTATCACCGTGCCGGATGGCACCACGCTGGAGGAAGCCAAGGCGCTGCTGAACAAGCACCGCCTGGAGCGCCTGCTGGTGGTCAACGACGCTTTTGAACTCAAGGGCCTAATTACCGTTAAAGACATTACGAAGCAAACCAGTTTTCCCAACGCAGCGCGGGACGCCTTGGGCAAATTACGCGTGGCGGCAGCAGTGGGTGTGGGCGAGGGCACCGAAGAGCGCGTTGAGGCCCTGGTGCGCGCCGGAGTCGACGCCATCGTGGTCGATACCGCGCATGGGCATAGCAAAGGTGTGATCGAGCGCGTGCGCTGGGTCAAGCAAAACTACCCCCAGGTCGATGTGGTGGGCGGCAATATTGCCACTGGTGCGGCGGCGCTGGCGCTGGTGGAGGCGGGCGCAGATGCAGTGAAGGTCGGCATCGGTCCAGGCTCCATTTGCACCACGCGCATTGTCGCTGGCGTTGGCGTGCCCCAAATCATGGCGATTGACAATGTTGCGACTGCTCTGCGCGGTACTGGTGTGCCCCTGATCGGCGATGGCGGTGTGCGCTACAGCGGTGATATTGCCAAAGCCATAGCGGCGGGCGCTAGCTCAGTGATGATGGGCGGCATGTTCGCTGGCACTGAAGAAGCGCCGGGCGAAATCGTGCTTTACCAGGGGCGCAGCTACAAAAGCTACCGTGGCATGGGCAGCATAGGTGCGATGCAGCAAGGCAGCGCTGATCGCTATTTCCAAGAATCCAGCACCGGTAACCCCAATGCCGATAAATTGGTCCCTGAAGGCATTGAAGGCCGTGTGCCCTACAAAGGCTCGATGGTCTCAATCGTGTTTCAAATGTCCGGCGGGCTGCGCGCCAGCATGGGCTACTGCGGCTGCGCCACGATTGCCGATATGCAAAACAAGGCCGAGTTCGTGGAAATTACCGCCGCCGGCATCCGCGAAAGCCACGTGCACGATGTGCAAATTACCAAAGAAGCGCCCAATTACCGGGCGGATTGAAAACCCCCTTAGCCCTGATGTCGCACCAAAAAATACTGATACTGGACTTCGGTTCGCAAGTGACCCAATTAATTGCCCGCCGCGTGCGCGAGGCGCATGTGTTTTGCGAGGTGCACCCCTGTGATGTGAGCGACGACTGGGTACGGGCGTATGCGCGAGATGGCAATTTAAAAGGCATCATTCTTTCGGGCAGCCACGCCAGTGCCTATGAGGCAGACACGGACAAAGCGCCCCAAGCCGTGTTTGAACTAGGCATTCCCGTACTGGGTATTTGCTACGGCATGCAGACCATGGCCCAGCAATTGGGCGGACGGGTGCAAAGCGGTAATCTGCGCGAATTCGGCCATGCCGATGTGCGCGCTCACGGGCATACCGCTTTGCTCGATGGCATACAGGACTACGCCACCCCCATGGGCCACGGCATGCTGCAAGTCTGGATGAGCCATGGCGACAAAGTGACGGAATTGCCTCACGGCTTTAAGCTGATGGCCAGCACCGATAGCTGCCCGATAGCCGGCATGGCCGATGAAGAGCGCCGCTTTTACGGCGTGCAGTTTCATCCGGAAGTGACCCACACCAAACGCGGCGCCGCCATTTTGGAGCGCTTTGTACTCGATATCTGCGGCACCCAGGCCGACTGGATCATGGGGGATTACATCTCGGAAGCGGTCGCCAAAATCCGCGCGCAAGTGGGTTCGGAAGAGGTCATCTTGGGTCTATCGGGTGGCGTCGATTCCTCGGTGGCCGCCGCGCTGATTCATAGGGCGATCGGCGACCAACTCACCTGCGTCTTCGTGGACCACGGACTTTTGCGCCTGAACGAAGGCGACGCGGTCATGGAAATGTTCGCGGGCAAGCTGCACGCCAAAGTGATTCGCGTGGACGCGGCTAATTTGTTTTTGGGCAAGTTAGCGGGCGTGTCCGAGCCGGAAGCCAAACGCAAGATTATTGGTAGCTTGTTTGTCGATGTTTTCAAGGCCGAAGCCGCCAAACTCCAAGCCGGGCAGGGAGCGGCTGGCACCATTGTGAAAGGCGCCACCTTTTTAGCCCAAGGCACGATATACCCGGACGTGATCGAATCAGGCGGCGCCAAAAGCAAAAAAGCAGTCACGATTAAGAGCCACCACAACGTGGGGGGGCTGCCAGAGCAACTGGGCTTGAAACTGCTTGAGCCCCTGCGGGATTTGTTTAAGGACGAAGTGCGCGAACTCGGCGTGGCGCTGGGCCTGCCCGCCGCCATGGTTTATCGCCACCCCTTCCCCGGCCCAGGCCTTGGAGTACGTATTTTGGGCGAAGTGAAAGAAGAATACGCGGACCTATTGCGCCGCGCCGACGCCATATTCATCGAAGAATTACGCAATTTTCGCGATGATGACAGCGGCAAAAACTGGTACGAACTGACCAGCCAGGCATTTGCGGTGTTCTTGCCCGTCAAGAGCGTAGGCGTGATGGGCGACGGCCGCACTTATGATTATGTAGTGGCGCTGCGCGCAGTACAAACCACCGACTTCATGACCGCCGACTGGGCCGAGTTGCCCTACGCTTTGCTGAAAAAAGTATCGAGTCGCATTATCAATGAGGTGCGCGGTATTAACCGAGTGACTTATGACGTTTCTAGCAAACCGCCGGCGACAATTGAGTGGGAATAAACCGGCGAACAGAACGCAAGACCATGTACTTACCCAGCCAATTCGACCCCAAAGACCCGCAAGTGGCGATCGACATCATGCAGGCGCATCCTTTTGCTAGTCTGATTTCCACCGATGATGCTGGGTTGCCCTTTGTTACGCACTTGCCGGTACATTGGGAAGCGCAACCGGGGCAGGGCACTGAACACGGCGTGTTGCTTGGGCATTGCGCGCGGGGCAATCCGCACTGGAAATTCCTCACGCAGCGCCCACAGGCGGGAGTTACGTTCATGGGCCCGCATGCCTACATGTCGCCCAAGGTATATCCCGATCTGGCGCGCGTGCCGACTTGGAACTACGTGGCGGTGCATTGCGTGGTCGAGGCCGAGGTACTAGACGGACACGATGCCAAAGATGCTTTGCTCAAGCAACTCATTGCCGACCATGAGCCCGCATATGCCGACCAGTGGCGTGGCTTACCCGAAGATTACACCACGAAAATGCTTAGCGCCATCGTTGCATTTTCATTAAAAATCAATAGCATGCAGTGCAAAATTAAAGTGAATCAGCATCGTCCTGAAGCCCATGCCCGCATGTTGGAAATATACGATGCGGGTGGCCCTGACGACCAAGCCTTGGGAGCATGGATGCGCAAAATGGGCTTGAACGGGGCCTCGCAATAGAGCTTTACCAATGGCTGAAACCCTGCCTGATGATGTGCATTGGATGCGCTTGGCTTTAGAGCAAGCGGCTGTGGCTGCGCAAGCGGGCGAGGTGCCGGTTGGCGCCGTAGTGGTGCAAAACAGGCGACTGATCGCGAGCGGGCATAACCGATGCATTGCGGATAAAGACCCCACCGCCCATGCCGAAGTCGTAGCGCTAAGGGCAGCAGCGCTGGCGCTGGGCAATTACCGCCTGGAAGAATGCACGCTTTATGTGACGCTTGAGCCTTGCGCCATGTGCAGCGGCGCATTGATCAACGCCCGGCTTCAAAAAGTGGTTTTCGGGGCCAGTGACGTACGCGCTGGAGCTGCCGGCTCGGTGTTGGATGTGTTTGCCGTCGGCGCGATCAACCACCACACCCGCGTACAAGGCGGCTTGTTGGCACAGGAGTGCGCCGACACCTTGCGTGATTTTTTTAAGCCTAAGCGAGCCAATATGAGCCCTTTGCGCGAAGATGCCCTGCGCACCCCTGAGGCACGGTTTGCCGATTTTCCGGACTATCCCTGGGCACCGAATTACCTTAGCGACTTGCCGGCATTGGACGGCTTGCGCATGCATTACTTGGATGAAGGCCCGAAAGACGCGCAACGCACGTATTTGTGCCTGCACGGCAACCCCGCCTGGAGCTATTTGTACCGCAAGATGATTCCAGTTTTTACTGGAGCAGGGCATCGGGTCGTAGCCCCCGACCTAATTGGCTTTGGCAAGAGCGACAAGCCGAAAAAAGACAGCGCCCACCAGTTTGACTTTCACCGCCAGGTATTGCTGGAGTTTGTGGAGCGCCTAGACCTGAAAAACATGGTTTTAGTTGTGCAGGACTGGGGCGGCATATTTGGCCTGACATTGCCCATGGCCGCGCCGCATCGATACAAGGGACTTTTGGCCATGAATACGCTGCTGGCCTGTGGCGATGTGCCGCTATCGCCTGGCTTTCTAGCGTGGCGGGCCTGGTGCGCGAAAAACCCCGAATTCGACGTAGGGCGGCTTTTTGCTCGAGGCAACAGCCACATGGCTGAGTCAGCGTGGCAAGCCTATAACGCGCCCTTTCCGGATGCTGGTCACCGTGCTGCTTTGCGAGTTTTTCCGAATATGGTGCCCGAATTCGCCGATAGCCCAGGTGCCGCGATTGCCCGCCAAGCCCGTGATTTTTGGCGCGACGAGTGGGCGGGGCGCACATTCATGGCCATCGGCGAGCAAGACCCGGTCCTGGGTGAGCCGGTCATGCGCGCTTTGCAGAGCCAGATTCGCGGCTGCGAGCACGTCGTGCTCCTCCCCGAAGCCGGACATTTTGTGCAGGAGCATGGGCAGGCAATTGCACAGTCTGCTATTCGTTTTTTTTAGACCCGCCCAAAGCTTAAGGCAGACGCGATTGCTTGAGTTGGACAAGCTTTGCAGCGCTTACATTTACCTATTTCGAACATACGCCCCCAAGCGCGAGACAGCAAGCCATGAGCCATATCTACATTTACTCCCCGTCCAGCGCTGTGCGTGGCAAAGCGGCCTTTCGCCTGGGCGTCAAGCGCTTGCGGGCCTTAGGCCATGAAGTGGAAATCGACGCCGATGCCCTGTCCAGCTACCAGCGCTTTGCGGGTGATGACGCAACACGCTTGGCCGCCATCGCCCGTGCAGCGGCCAGCGGTGCCGACCTTGCGATGATTTCGCGTGGCGGTTACGGGCTGACCCGCATCTTGGCCGACCTGCCTTATGCAGCGCTGGCCAAAGCGATCGAATCGGGCACCCAGTTTGTGGGCCTGAGCGATTTCACCGCCTTGCAGCTGGGCTTGATGGCCAAAACAGGCGCTATCACCTGGCAAGGCCCCTGCGTCTTGGACGACTTTGGTACTGAAGAATCGCCCGACGAAATCATGCAAGCCTGTTTAGATGATTTGTTGCTAGCACAAGGCGAAGGTGTTGGCTGGCGTTTGCCGCGCGGGCATGCGATGGAAAAAGATCATGAGATTCATGGCGCCAAGCTCTGGGGCGGCAATTTGTCGGTACTGGTATCACTGCTCGGCACGCCCTATATGCCGAAAGTGCGCGGCGGCGTTTTGTTTTTAGAAGATGTGGGCGAGCACCCGTATCGGTTAGAGCGCATGCTGACCCAGTTGCTGCACAGCGGTGTCTTGGCGCAGCAAAAGGCGCTCGTACTCGGCCAGTTCGCGAATTACAAGCTTGTGCCACACGATAAAGGCTTCAAACTCGACACCGTGGCGCAATGGCTGCGCACCCAGATTTCTATTCCCATCGTCATGGGACTGCCGCTGGGCCATGTGCCGACTAAGGTACTGCTGCCGGTGGGAGCCAAAGTTGATCTGGTGTTGCAAGGGCAGGAAGCCCTGATGGCCTGGGGTCACCTCTAACACTGGAGTTTTGCTTTGGCGGCTGGTTGGTTTTCCGTTTAGGTATAGATGCCATCCTTTTATTAACATAATATACATCGTATGAAGTAAATATCAGACTTACCGCAGCGCAAACAGCTCGCGCCGGCCTAGACCTTGATCCGATGATCCCAGAGCAATCTACTCTAGCGCCGCTCGCAGACCGAAGTCGACATATCTTGAGCGCTTACCCTACTGGCGGGGGCGCCTGGAGATTGGATTGACAAAAGCGACACTTGATCGCAACAGCCTTAATTCGCTCGCCACAAAAGGGGCAGTTTTTATCATCCGAGGGCGCAGTTGCCATCGGATCAGAGGCTTGCGCCACTTTCTGGGCCGGCGCAATTGATGCCCTTCTTTTATATTCTGCCAAAACAGTGGGTTCCGCATCAGCGGGAAAGTAGGAGCCAACAGGGTCATCGTCACCACGAATATTCAAGTCAGCCAGGTTACGTTTGTTTGAAATGGCAAATAAGGCAACCTGCCGCGAAGACATGGGGCCATTTTCACCAGTGGGACTTTCTACAAAAAAATTGCGTGGCCCGGACAAGCTTGAACCTGTTTTGCTAAACCCACCTCCCTCATGCCCGGTCGGACGGGAAAAAGAGGTTCCTCCCGAACGAACGTTGGTTAGGTTACCGCCAAGACCCATGCCCATAAACATGGTTCCCTTACCGGTAGCAAGGCCCTGCCCCATGCCTTCTAACGCAGCGCGCTGCCCTTGAACAATATTAAACTCCGCAAAACCCTGTTGGCTGGCAATTTGTGCACCTTTGGATTGAAGTGCCAGGTTCGACTCTTCACGTCCAAATCTCTTTAACTCTTCTAAACTAGCAGTGTCCAAAGCAAGACTTAAGTCAAACATTCTTGCTACTGTAATGCCTGAGGTTTCAAATTCATTTTTCAAAAATTGGACTAGCTCGGTGCTAATCTGTTCCGAATCGATATTCGAAACAACGCTTAGCATTGGAAATGCCAAAGCGCGTTGACCCACTAAGCGGCGCAAGCCATTGAGTAATCGCCCATTAAAAAATTGAATGACCGCGTTTTGGGCAAAACCAGATTGACCAGACAGCGTCGTTATGATCTTGAGTGGATCGTTAATTCGGATTGAATACTGCAAACTACCATGTAATGCGACTACATTTTTTGAGTTCAAATCCTGATACTGACCAAGTGGCTCCGAGTTAATTGGGACGAGCACTTCGGTAAGCAAAACGAAGTAAATCTCTGCGATAAAGTGATTGCCGCCTGTAAATTTATCGATGAGCCAATGACCCAGAAACGGAATATTGTTTGTATCTAGGTTCGTCGTAGTGCCTGGGTTGATGGTGCCAACGTATTTGCCTTCGCTAAAAAACAATGCGCACTCGTCACTTTTAACGGTAATTTTTGCGCCGCGAGGAATTGTCGTATCAGGATGCAAATAAATAAAATCCCGCGCCGCTTCTGCAGGCCTTGCAATATAGAAACTTTTTGTTTCTTTGGTAAAAAAACCTAACATATCAATCCATCCTCGGTTTCTCAAATACTCGACGGTCGTCGCGGTCTGGAAGGAGATCCACGCGCTTGGTTGACAGCATTTGGAAAGCAAAACTACCAATCAAACCAAGCGTCAAAGCTCCCCACAGGTATTTAGGAACAGTGGAAAAGTCTGCGATTGAAAGGCCATAAAAATGAAAAATCACAAATGTAATCAAGACGCTATAAATAAAAGAAAGTATATTTATCGAAAGCGTCACCATCCCATATGTGAACACATCACCACCC
This sequence comes from Rhodoferax sp., assembly GCA_040400575.1. Classification (GTDB taxonomy): domain Bacteria; phylum Pseudomonadota; class Gammaproteobacteria; order Burkholderiales; family Burkholderiaceae_C; genus Allorhodoferax. Next base: position 124,367 of record JBBAPX010000002.1, on the reverse strand, counting down.
AAAAACTTAAACGTAGCTCTGTTCCAGATGATCACAAGCAAATGGAGCATCAAGAAGACAAAAATTACCAGGCTTCCCGCTGACTCCAGACCTGGACCTCCGATGAGTAGCCACATCGCAAACGGAAGTGCAAAAGTTAAAAATGTTTTAATAAATATCATACTCTACAGACCTGATTTAATATCCAAGCTTCATCTTGATTAAGTTGCAGCAACACCTTTTCCTTAAGTTTCGCTTTGTACTCGGGGACAATATGATCATACTCAAAACCGCATTTCAACATGTCGGTCAAAGCATCAATGGAAGACTGTATTTTTTGAAAATCTCCGACACGCCCACCAATAGATAACACCCACTTGGTAATCCGATCAGATTCGCTTGTGCCATCAATAACTTCATTAGTGCTTGCTAGCACCCGAACCCAATCGGAATATGGGTCAAGCGCGGAATAGCTTGGGTATTGCGACTGACTATCTGGAATATTGGTTAAGCGCGAGTTGCTTCTCATCGCTGGGTAGTAACGCAGGTCTGAAGAAATAATAGTTCGGTCACTAAGTTCATAGGGAGAAAACACTGGTTTTTCATTACTCTCGCCAATAGCGTGAATCATTGTACAAGCGCCTTCAAATACCACCTCGCGGCTGGTATAGCCGCCGATTGACGACATAGCAACCGATAATTTTTCCTCAACGGAAACAGTTCCAAGAACAATGCAGTTGAGGAGACGACAGTTCACCGCTCGGATACTGCCGAAAACGATTGCATTGTTTAGGAACAAGCTTTGGTTTACTGCAATGTCGCCTCTAATGATCAAGGAGCAATGTTCAATTGCATCATGTAAAGTATCGAACGCAGTACCTTCGGGAAAGCCCGCGTTAAATACACCATTAACAGTAATGCCCCCCATCAGGTTCACACGTTTTTTCGCTGCGGGCGTAATCTTAGTGTCTCCCCGTGAAACTACCGGTCCGCCGATCAAGACACTCCCTCTTACTTCGAGAGACCTGCCGTACACAGAGCCTTCGATGATAAGGGTGTCCGCCACTTTTGATCCATCAATCAACACCGGGAACACAATATCCCGCTCGACCTTTGGAAATAAACTTCCGCTAATCGAAGCGTCGACGACGATGTTGCTACCTTCTTCACGCACACCCATGATTAGCTCACAAATTTAAGTTTATTGGAATCAAGAAAGTCGTTAACCATCATCGAACTATCCTCAGAAATTAAATTCTTATTCCTCAAACTTTCGACCGCAAGGTGTAATCGATCTAACTCTTCTTTGTTAGCTAGGCGCGCGACGGAAGCAAGTAAGCGCTCCATCAAGTTCTTACTATTTTTGCCCAAATAATCAGGATACAAATTTTCATTGTGGACGATGTTAACTGCTTGCCCAGTTCCGACGGCGCCTGCTTCAGCGCCTATCAAGTAATCGGTAGCGAGTTTAGACTGGATTGCCATTAGCACCACTTTGCATTCACCCCCCGCAGGTTCGGTTGCTTTCAGGTCTAAGGCAAACTGCGAATCAAGGCTCTCCGTTAAGTTGTCAAGCGAATTAAGGATTTGATCGAATCGACTTTCCTTCAGCATGGTCAAAGTTTCATCCAAACTCTGCGCTCTTACTTTGAGACGCAACAAGTCAACCTCAAAAGGCAAGCCATGGATCTCCTCTAGCGATGCGTTTGCAGCTTTAACTGCAGGAAGAATGTCATTATCACGGATGTAAAAGATATGATCTCCTATGGTCCGAATTTTATTCCGATACTCGTCGAATATTTTGTTGAAATTGACAGAATACAATTGTCGATTCAGAAAAATACCTTCAATAGATTTCTGAAACCTTGAGTTAATATCTGAAGCAAATGCCATTAACTTGCCATGCGTTGATACACTATCGGCTAGTTTTTTGCCCACTTCTATCTGTAACGAAGCTTCAGTCTGCATATCAAGCTTGAATCGGGTCTTGTCAAAATCAGTTTCAATCTGACTTTTTGTCCGCTCCAGCATAACGGTGTTGGCAGCGACTCCGCCTACCACCGCAACAGTTTGCGTCTCTATTTTCCCAGAAAGTTTAGTGGTCTGGTCTCTGATCTCGCCTACTATCATTCTGCCGACTTCGATCATTTCCTTCTCCAATCTTTCAATTTCCCGCCTGTATTCGTTTCTTACATTTTCAATTTCACTTCGAAGTTGAGAGTGGAGATTCGAAATTCGACTATCGACATAGACCTGCGATACACCGGTTCCTTCAGCCATGATTTACGACCTCAAGCAGCGGAAAGCCGCTTAACTGCGTTATTCTTATATGGAATCAGGATATCTGGCGATCTGATCAAGTCGATCGGATCCTCCGCTGAACCACGTCTTTCTGCTTGGATCCGAGGCTCCATGCCTAAATATGTCTCGTGCTGCTCACCTTCTTCAATGATTGAATGATCACCCAAAGTTAATGATTTAAGTTTATCTTCATTTAAAAATTGTTTTTGTCTTTCAGATAGTAAACCCAGCGCTTCCATTCCGTCTTTGAATGATTTGATCTCTTCATATTTAGACTTAAGATCAGACTCGAGCAAATTAATATTTTCTCGTACCGATCGCATATCCCCTCGGTATTGATTTGCGATCTCAATGAGCTTTTCTGATTCTTTTTCGGTCATTCGAATAAGCGATTCATTCGTCCTAAAAAGTTCCGCCTTACGGAAATCTGATTTTTCTGTCCATAGGTGCTCCCACAAGGGAATCATCAAATCAGAGGTCACTTTAAGTACTTGCCCGTAACGCAGTACTTCCGAAGTTGAATAAACATAAGGAACGGTGCTTGACCTCCATTCATCCACTTCGGGGTCAAAATACAGCTCCGATTGATGGGAGAAATTCAATATCGGATTCAGAGATCCTGTCATCAAAATACTCAAATTCGCGCGGAACCTGGCAAGTGCCTCCTGGAATTGGTCATCAATATAGGCAGGTCGATCACCCGAATCGATAGGCTCTCCTAAATCATCAAAATCCATCTCTCCCTTGAATTCTTGTATTGAGTTGTAATTCATGAATAGTTGGTCGCAAAGCTCAGGTTTGTCTTTCATCCGTGCCGCGATAACCTTATCCTGCCTCAAATTGAGCATGATCTGATCAAAATTTAGCTTGTGCGCTTGCTTGGGCAAAATGCCCAAGACATCATGCAAAAACACGGGCGCTTGAATACTTCGAGGGCAATAAAAACGCTTAGAGCACCACGACGCCTTATTCAGCACGTCAAACAGTTTGCCATGCACATTGTTGATTGAATTTGAACGCGCATTCGAGTACGACAAACATACATGCTCTAGTCCTTCGAATGTCTCTTTCAGCTCATCTAGAACCTGTACCCCAAACTCTTTGGTTTCATTCACTTGCTTAATAAAGGCCTCAATACCCAGTGACGCTGCATTTGTTAGGTTAATTTCTTTAAGTGCTGAACTGGCATACTCTATTTGAGAAAAGCTCCCAGATGCATATTTTTTAACCAAAGCTGACTTATTTGAAAATAATGGAATTTTCAAACTAACGTCCTTTACCTGAGAGAGTGAATTTGTAAATGCGTACACGAGCTCTTGAATCTCGTCTTCCTCCCCGAACAATGTATCAACTGCATCGTCAGAAGTTGATTTTGTTTTTGTCGATAACAAAACAGGGACTTCTTGCAAGGTATGTAACTTACTTGCAATAGCCTCTAGGTTGGACTGGGTTTCACGCAGATCAATGGTGTGCAGGTGTACGCTTTCCAGTATCCCTGACTCATCAACCAATGTCGATTGACCTAAGATTTTTTTATGAAAGACGGAGAAAGCAGCCTTTACCTGAGTTACCTCAGGAAATGAATCGGCTCGGGTTTTCATTTCAGATTTAGAGACCTCAATTTTCTGTAAAAGGTCTCTGATTTTCTCTGAAGTTGTCTCAAGTTTTTGAATTAACTGCGCTTTTTCATTTTCCAACTTCGATTTTATTTTCTTTAATTCATACGAACCGAACGCAATGAATCCAATCCCAGCGGCCAAACCGATAATGGCCTGGCCGAAGAAAAACAGAGTCGGGCCAACTAAGGCGCCGGCGATCATCAAAAGTAGTGGTTGAGACTTAAAGTCTTTCACTGCACCGGTAATTTTTGCCGACAGGTCACTAACGCCCTTCTGTAGAAGCTCGGCCGCATCGTTCAGGTCCGGCAAAAGTGCCTCTTGGTCAGCAATGTCCTTTCTCAGATCCAAGCCGGTGCGCCAGACTTTAAGCACCGGCTCCAAGTGCGCTGCGAGAGCAAGCACCAACTCTTCATCTGAATTTGCCGCATTAGAAATTGGATTTATGAGAATACTTGATTTCATGAAATAGTCCAAAATTGCTTAAAACCACAGAATCATCATAACGTCAGGAACAAGAAAAAACAACAAAATCCATCGCCCTACGCTAGCTCTGTTTCCAATAGCGCGTTCAAGTGTTTGGCTCGAGCTCCCGGAGCTCCCCGGACTTCAAGGGCAGCGATCCTCGGAGAAACCGCCAAATTGAAATCAAATGGGCTAGGGCTAAGGTTGGGACATCATGTGTCGCACCAGCAATTTTGCGGCGCCTTGCTTGCCCGCGGTGTCTGCGAAATCCAGCGCCGTCATGCCTTTTTCGTTCTTGAGACTGGCATCGGCACCTTCTGTTAACAGTAGCTGCACCGTTTCAGGCGTACCGTACATGGCCGCCATCATCAAGGGCGTAGTCCTATTAGGCGATTCGGCGTCAATGTAGGCGGAATGACTCAAAAGTAATTTGACCACCGCGATGTGTCCGCCGGTGGCGGCGTAATGCAAAGGAGTCCAACCGGTTTTATTCACGTCGGCGTCCAGCGCAATTAAGCGCTTACAGACTTCAACCATACCGGCCATGGATGCCAGCATTAAAGGACTTTCATCTTTCGCAGTTCGCACCTCAGCCCGCAAACCTTTGGTGCGCAAAAGCAGGTCTAAAACCGCTGGCGAAGGCTGCCGTATTGCCAGAACCAGAGGATACTGGCCATCAAAACTCAAGGTGTTGGGATCAAAGCCGCGTGCCAAAAGCTTGGCAAGCACCTTCACTTCATCGGTTTTCAGGCCTTCAAAAAAATCATCATAGGAACCCGCCTTAGCTGGAAAAATCCACAATAAAACAATAAGGTACAAAGCATACTTAAAGTTAAACATACGAATCTTCTCAACTACTACATGAAGTTTCAGTAAGCGCTTGCGGCTTAAACAAACGCAAAAAATTGTCGCTACTGGCCCGGCCCACTTCCTCCACGCTGCAGCCGCGCACCTGGGCGATCTGCTGCGCCACCAGCGGCACGAAGGAAGGGTTGTTGGTTTTTCCCCGGTGCGGCACAGGAGCCAAATAGGGGCTATCGGTCTCAATCAGCAAACGGTCTAGCGGCACCCAAGCCGCAATATCACGCAAGTCCTGGGCGGTTTTGAAGGTGACGATGCCGGAAAAAGAGATGTAAAAACCGCGCTCTAAAGCAGCGCGGGCCACCTCTGCAGTTTCCGTAAAGCAATGAAAAACACCGCCAGCGCTACCGGATGAGCCGTCTTCGCCCTCCTCGTCCAGCAAGGCCAAAGTGTCTTGTGATGCGCTGCGGGTATGAATAACTAGCGGCTTGCACAGCGCACGCGCTGCGCGTATGTGCACCCGAAAGCGTTCGCGCTGCCAGTGCATGTCAGCCACGGTGCGGCCATTGAGCCGGTAGTAGTCCAAGCCCGTCTCGCCAATGGCCAGCACTTTGGGCATGGCACCTAGGGACAGCAAATCTTGCAGGCAAGGCTCGCGCACGTTCTCATTGTCCGGATGCACCCCTGCCGTGGCCCAAAAATTCGCATAGTCCAGAGCCAAGCTGTGCACCACGGGGAATTCTTCCAGGGTAGTGCAAATACACAAAGCGCGCTCGACCTGCGCCAATTCCATAGCTGCGCGTATCTCCAGCACTTGGCTGCGTAGCTCAGGAAACGCCAGATGGCAGTGCGAATCAGTAAACACTTTGTGGGCTTAGATTAGCAGGTGCGGCATAGATTTTGGCGACGGATCACACCGTATCGTTGGTCCGCTGGCTGCCTAACAGCGACCCAAGCGCGGTTTCGATGGTATTTTTCAAAATTGCACCACGCGCATCAGCGCTAAAGCGCAGGCCAACGCCCTGGGGCCGCCCAGTGGATGCATTGGCCGGCGTGATCCAGGCCACATGTCCGATAAAGGGGTGGCGCTTAGGGTCCTGGGGCAGTGTCAACAGTCCGTACAGCTCGTCACCCATTTGGTAATCCCGTCGGGTCTGCACAAACAAGCCGCCTTCGGTAAACACGGAGATATACGCTTGGTACAAGTCCAGCGGCGTGTCCATGCGCAATTGCAAAACCGTAGGCCGGGCGCTCCCGCCAGACAAAACCGATTCAGACCACAGGCTCTCGCCAGCCAGGGTGGAAAAGGGTGGTGTTAACACTGTCATAAGGCTAGGCACCAGGTTTAAGTGACACTTTTGGCAAGCGCTGTGTGGGCCTGAGCCATCAAAGCTTCCATAAACAATCCCGGGTTAAACGGGTGGTCCATAGTGCGTCGATGTGCCTGCAAGCGCATGCCCCAGTCTGACAAAACAGCCAGCGGCACGCCACGCGGCAAGTCTTTTGCGCTGAAAAATCGGGGCTGTCCGTCCACCGCCAGCGCCATCAAGTCGTGGCATAGCTGTTGCTGCGCGCTGAGCAATTGCTGTGGCGTCCAGTCCCGCAAGGCTTGCAGATCGCCCCGGGCCAGCGCCTGGGGCAAGGCCGCCCAGTACCCGGAGTCCTGACCCGATTGGGCCCAATGCAGCGCCGCCTGAGGGCGTCCGCCCTGGGCCTTCAGCGCGACTGCGGCTTGCGCGGGCTCCAGGCCCTGCGTGCCCAACCAGGCCAGGCTGCTGGATGCATCGGGCCAGACCATGGTGTGCACCAGACAGCGGCTGCGGATGGTGGGCAGCAGTTGGTGCGCTGCTTCGCTGGCCAGCACAAAGCGGACATCGCCCGGTGGCTCTTCCAATGTTTTGAGTAAGGCGTTGGCAGTAAAGCCATTCATGTCCTCGGCTGGATAAACCAGTACCGCTTTGCCGCGCCCGCGCGCGTTGGTACGTTGCGAAAAATCAAGCGCATCGCGCATGGCTTCGATGCGTATTTCTTTGCTGGGCTTGCGCTTTTTGTCGTCCAAATCTGCCTGGGCTTTCTCTGACAGCGGCCAACCCAAATCCAGCATCCAGGTCTCAGGCATCAAGACGCACAGGTCGGCATGGGTGCGCACATCGATCGCGTGGCAACTGCCGCACTGACCGCATGCAGCGTCGGCCTGCGGCTGCTCGCACAACCAGGCCTTGACCAAGCCCAGCGCCAGTTCGTACTGCCCCAGCCCAGCCGGTCCCGACAGCAACCAGGCGTGGCCACGCTGGGCTAACAGGCTGCGGGTTTGCTCGGCAATCCAAGCGGGGTTCTCTGTGTTCATGCGCCGGGCGCTCCGTCTAAAAAGCCCTTGGCACGCAAGGCCGCCAACACCTGCGCGCGCACCGCCTCTGGGCTTTGGTCGGCGTTGATGCGGGCAAAACGCTCGGGGTCTTGTGCAAGGCGCGTCGCGTAGCCTCCAGCAACCGCCTCAAAAAAAGCCAAAGGTTGGGCTTCAAACTTGTCCGGCAGGCGCGCGCCGGCCAGGCGCGCGGCGGCTACCGCGGGCGGCAGGTCAAACCAGAGCGTTAGTTGGGGTTGTAACAAAGCTTGGGCTTCACCACTACGGGCTTGCACCCAATGCTCCAGCGTTTGCAATACCCCGAGATCAAACCCCCGGCCTGCGCCTTGGTAGGCAAAGGTGGCGTCGGTAAACCGGTCGCACAAAACCACCCTGCCCTGCGCTAATGCCGGCGCGATGACGCCTTGTATGTGGTCGCGCCGCGCCGCAAACACCAACAGCGACTCGGTCAAAGCGTCCATTGGGTCGTTCAGCACCAGCTGACGCAAGGCTTCAGCCAGCGGGGTACCGCCAGGCTCGCGGGTACGGGTCACGCTGCGCCCCTGGGATTCAAAGGCCTGCGCCACCGCCGCGATATGCGTGGACTTGCCGGCACCGTCTATGCCTTCAAAGCTAATAAAAAGTCCTTGGGTGTTTTGCATCGCTGGGTTTGAAAGGCCGCGTCTTTAGGGGGAGCGTTGGTATTTGTTGACCGCGCGATTGTGCGCCTCCAGCGTCGCGCTAAATGCGCTGCTGCCGTCACCGCGCGCCACGAAATACAGGGCCTCGGACGCAACCGGGTGCAAAGCCGCGCGCAGCGCCGCTTTGCCGGGCATAGAAATCGGAGTGGGCGGCAGCCCGTCGCGTGTATAGGTGTTGTAAGGCGTATCCGTTGTTAGATCGGATTTGAGGATATTGCCGTCAAACCGCGTACCCATGCCGTAAATAACCGTGGGGTCGGTCTGCAGGCGCATACCCAAAATCAAGCGGTTGTGAAATACCGCCGAAATTTCTGCCTGGTCACCAATTTTTCCGGTTTCTTTTTCAATGATGCTAGCCAGTATCAGGGCCTGCTCGGGTGTTTGCAGTGGAACTTTTGGGTTGCGCTCAGTCCAGGCGGCGGCCAGGTGCTTGTCCATGGCCCGCATCGCGCGGCGTAACACGGCGGTATCACTGGAGCCTTTAGAGAAGGTATAGGTGTCCGGAAAAAAGCGCCCCTCCGGGTGCTCACCCGGGCGCCCCAAGCTTTGCATGAGTTGGGCGTCGCTCAGTGGGGCCGTGTCGGGCTTTAAGCGATCGGCTTTGCGCAAGGCCTCGCGCACTTGGCGGATATTCCAGCCTTCTACTAGCGTCACGCTACCGCTGGAGGCGTCGCCGCGCACCAGTTTTTGCAAAATCTGCCAGGGACTGGTCTGACCGCTCCACTCATAGCTGCCCGCGCGAATCTGGCGCGACTGCCCGGATAAGCGGAACCACCAGTACAACAATGTCGGATTCACCGCTACGCCGCTGCGCGCAACGGCAGCGGCCACCTCTTTCGGGCTAGTTCCGGGCTCGATCGAGACCTCGGCCACTGGCTGCGCCAAAGTGCTGGGCACCCACAGCCACCACACCCCAGCGCCGCCCCCAAGCAAAAGAAGTAGCAACAGGGCGCCGAACCCACCGGAAAAGGAAAAACGCACGCTGCAAACACCCAAAAGATTTGAATCAGTCGATGATAAAGGATGGCCTGCGACCCTAAAACTTGACCAAGATCAAGCGCCCTGCGCATATCAAGCAAACAGGGTGCGAAGCGCTTCATTTCGGGCCGCAGAAGGACTAATCTTGCAGACCAAGGGCTTTCGTCCTGCGGGAAATCGACATGATGGACAGTGGTGTGTGCGCGGATGCGCTAAGGGCGGTGGATTTGTCCGCCATGGGCAGACAGTCTGGGCTGACGAACTGGCACTTGGCCGGGCGCCCGCTCCTACCCGTGGTGCAAGGCGGCATGGGAGTAGGTATTTCGGCAGGTGGCCTGGCCGGCGCAGTCGCTGCGACGGGGGCGCTGGGCACGGTGTCTGCGGTGGATTTGCGCCGCTTGCACCCTGACCTGATGGCGCAAACTGGCCATCTGGACAAAGAGCCCGAGGCCCGGCAAATTATCGAGGCGGCCAACTTGGTGGGCTTAGACCGAGAGGTCCGCCGCGCCAAACAACTATCGGGCGGGCGCGGCGCTGTCGCCGTCAACATCATGAAAGCCCTGAGCCAATACAGCGGCCTGGTGCAACAAGCCTTGGAAAGTGGCGCTGATGCGCTCGTGGTGGGCGCTGGCCTGCCGCTTGACCTGCCTGATTTAGCCCGCGACTTTCCGGGCACTGCTTTGATACCGATTTTGTCGGACGCACGCGGCGTGCAACTCGTCGTGCGCAAATGGGAGAAGCGGGGCCGTTTACCCGATGCGGTGGTCATCGAACACCCCCGTTTGGCCGGCGGCCATCTGGGCGCGGCCAAAGTGGCCGATCTGCAGGACAAGCGCTTTGATTTTGACGTGGCCATCCCGCAGGTGCTGGAGTATTTCAAAAGCGCAGGACTAGAGGGAAAAATTCCACTGATTGCCGCAGGCGGTATCTCCAGCCGCGATGACATTCTTCGCCTGCAGGGCCTGGGCGCCTCGGCGGTGCAACTGGGTACCGCATTTGCGGTAACTCGTGAATGCGATGCTGCTGATGCCTTTAAGCAGGTGCTCGCCAATGCCCAGTCCAAGGACATTGTGGAGTTCATCAGCGTCTCAGGCCTGCCCGCGCGCGCAGTGCGCACGCCCTGGCTCAACAAATACCTGCGTATCGTGCCCAAGCTACAGGCGGCTGCCCACCAAAAGAAGAAATGCAATATGTCTTTTGACTGCCTGGCCCATTGCGGCCTGCGCGATGGGGACGCCAGCGTCGGTCAGTTCTGTATCGACCAGCAACTAGGCCACGCCTTCGAAGGCGATACGCAAAAAGGCTTGTTTTTTCGCGGCGCCGGGGCTTTGCCCTTTGGAAAAGAGATCCGCTCGGTCGCGGACTTAATGCAATGGCTGCTAGGCGCCATCGAGCCGCAGCCCTTTACCAAGGAGTTTGTATGAACGCGTTAAGCCATGAGGCGGCACCCGGCGTCCTAGCTGCCCAAAGTATCAGCATCGACGTTTTGCAGGAAAAATACCTAAAAGCGGGTGAAAGCACAGCCCAAGATGTCTATCTGCGCGTGGCGCGCGCACTGGCTTCGGTGGAAGCGCCGGGCGAACAGGAACGCTACACCGCCCTGTTTTTAGCCAACCTCATGGACGGCGCTATCGGTGCCGGCCGCATCATGAGTTCGGCCGGGGCCGGCCTGCAGGCTACTTTAATCAATTGCTTTGTGCAGCCAGTGGGCGATTGCATCCAAGGCACGGACTCCCAGGGCTACCCCGGTATATACGAGGCCTTGCGCGAATCGGCCGAAACCATGCGACGCGGTGGCGGAGTGGGTTACGACTTTTCTCGCATCCGGCCGCGCGGCGCCTATGTCAAAGGCACCGGCTCGCTGGCCTCGGGGCCCTGCAGCTATATCAATGTGTTTGACCAGTCCTGCGCCACGGTAGAGAGCGCCGGTGCACGGCGCGGCGCGCAAATGGCCGTGCTGCGCATAGACCACCCGGACGTGCTCGAATTCATCGCCGCCAAACGCACGCCCGGGCGCTGGAATAATTTCAATGTATCGGTGGCGGTCAGTGATGACTTCATCGCCGCCCTGCAATCGCAGCAAGCTTGGGACTTGGTGCATGTCGCCAAGCCAGGCCAAGAGCGCTTGGCCCAGGGCGCTTACCAGCGTGACGATGGCCTCTGGGTTTATGCCACGCTGGCTGCGCAGGAATTGTGGGACAGCGTTATGCAATCGGCCTACGACTATGCAGAGCCAGGCATCTTGTTTTTGGACACGATTGGGCGGGATAACAATTTGCGCGCCTTAGAGACTATTTGCGCCACCAACCCCTGCGGCGAGCAACCCCTGCCGCCCTATGGCTGTTGCGATCTGGGACCCGTGATCTTGCCGCGTTTTGTGCGCCATCCTTTCGGATTTGCTGGCACCCCGAGCTTTGATTTCGACGCCTTTACCCAAGCCGTTGCCCTGCAAGTGCGCGCCTTAGACAATGTGCTGGACCTGACTTTTTGGCCGCTTCCCCAACAGCAGGCCGAGGCCATGGCCAAGCGCCGTATTGGCGTGGGCTTTACCGGCTTGGGCAATGCGCTGGCCATGCTCTGCCTACGCTATGACAGCGAAGCCGGCCGGGCCATGGCTGCTGAGATTGCGGGCCACATGCGTGACGCCGCTTACGCAGCATCCATAGCCCTGGCCGCCGAACGCGGCCCCTTTCCATTGTTTGAGGCCAGCCAGTATTTTCAAGAGGGCAACTTTGCCAGCCGCTTGCCGGTGCACTTACAAGAAGCGATCTGCACCCACGGCCTGCGCAACAGCCATTTGCTCTCGATTGCGCCCACGGGCACCGTCAGCCTGGCCTTTGCGGACAACGCATCCAACGGCATAGAGCCCTCGTTTTCTTGGGTGTACCGGCGCAAAAAACGCCTGGCTGATGGCAACACCCTGGACTATGCAGTGGAGGACCACGCCTGGCGACTCTACCGCCATCTGGGGGGCGATGTGGAACATATGCCTGACTACTTTGTATCCGCCCTAGAGATGCCGGCGCAAGACCACATCGCCATGATGCAAGCGGTGCAACCCTATATCGACACCGCAATTTCCAAAACGGTGAACGTGCCGGTGGACTACCCGTTTGCGCAGTTTCGAGATTTGTACCTCCAGGCCTGGCAAGCGGGCCTCAAGGGCTTGGCCACCTACCGTCCCAATGCGATTCTGGGCTCGGTCTTGGATGTGCCGCAAAGCGCGCCAGCCGCCGCCAACGCATTGCCAGAAAGCCATGCCGATCCGATGCGCAGCGTCATAGAAAGCCGCCCCAAAGGTGCATTGTCTGCCGTCGCAGAAAAAATCGAGTACTGGACCCAGGAGGGCCACAAAACCTTGTACCTGGTCGTCTCGTTTTTGCCGGTAAGCGGGCCACAAGGCACGGTGGATCGGGCCATAGAGTTTTTTATGCCCGTGGGCCAAAGCGGTGAATCGCAGCAATGGATGACCTCCAGCATGCGCCTCTTGTCGCTGGCGGCACGGGGCGGCTTTTTGCAGCGCGCTCTGGGCGATATGCGCAAAGTGGCCTGGGACCGTGGTCCGGTGCGCCTGGGCAGTTTCGCGCGCGAGGATGGAGCCCAAGTGCCGCTGTGGCACGACTCGGAAGTCGCAGCCATTGCCTTTGCCATCGAAAACATTATTGCGATGCGTCTGGACGGGCAGACACAGGACAAGAACCCGCCCAAGGCGGACGCAGGCATCAGTCCGTATTCCCTGGGTGGCAAAAAATGCCCTGAATGCGGCGCCCGCGCCGTCGTCAAAAAAGACGGCTGCGAGCATTGCGGCGCTTGCGGCTGGCTGGGCAGTTGCGGCTGAAAGCGTGCTCTTGATTTAGGTCAAGCCCGCTGGGGGCCGTCCATGCGACAGTGCGGCGCATGCCCGACACCCAAGCCAAACCCACGCACGCCAGCATCCGCATCATCCACGAGGAACACGCCTCGCTAGCGGCCATGCTGCGCTCCAGCCTGATGATGGTGCAGCGCGGGCCGCAAGACCAGCCCGAACGCTTTTTCGATGTGATGCGCGCCATGTTGTTTTACATGGATGAATTTCCCGAGCGCCTGCACCACACCAAAGAAAGCGAATTGCTGTTTCCCACGGTGGCAGCGCGCTCCAGACCAGCGCGTGAGGTGGTGGCTCAGCTCAACCACGAGCATGCAGTGGCCGAGTCCAAAGTGCGCGAAATGCAGCATTTGCTATTGGCCTGGGAGTTGCTGGGCGATTCGCGCCGGGAGCGTTTTGAATTGGCGCTCAAAGCCTATGTAGATTTTTACTTGCAGCACATGCAGTTGGAAGAAACCGTAGTGATCGCCCAGGCCTTGCAGGTGCTGGACGATGGCGATTGGAGGGCGCTGAACAGCGCGTTTTCGGTGCAAGGCAATCCGCTCACCGGAAAATACCCGCGCGAGCCTTTGTACGACCGCTTGTTCACCCGCATTACTATGCACGCTCCGGCGCCTATCGGTCTGGGGCCTTCATCCAACTAGGTATGCGCCATGTACTGTAGGCCACTCACCCTCTTCGCCAGTCCGGTTCGGGGCAGCTTGCAGGAGCCCGCTCGCGCCATTGCCAGCACGGCGACACCATCGATTTTTTCCGTGCTGCGGCCCGGTCTGGCGCTGCTGGCAGCTTGTCTGTGTTGGATGGCCCTGCCTGGGGCGGCGAGCGCGGAGGAATTTCCCACGATGTCTCCATCGCAACTTCCCGGCTCTTTGCAAGAGCTCTATGCGCGCGAGCAGCCCGGTTTGGGTCAGTACGGCCATTGCGCAGCCGGTTTTGACAGCCGCACCGACGGTTTGAAAATGGCTTTGAGCTGCTCCATCTATGTACGCTCATCGGCCCAGGGCGCCCGCCTGGCGGTCAAGCTGTGCAATGAGCGTGCAGTCTTTCTCAAGATCAAGGCGCGCTGTAGCCTGATTGTGGATTAGGCCCTCGCAGCCCTGCCAAAGCGCAAGCGGCAGCGCTGCGCCATAGTCCACCTGGGTGCGCGGGTAAGAGGATGGCACGCATAATTGCCCCTATGTTGCCTGCTCCATCTTCCTCTATCCAGCACGCCGAACCGACGGCACCCGACTATGCTCTGCCCGCAGGTGCCGCGCCCCTAGACCATCTGGGCGTGATCGCCCTGAACGGCCCGGACGCGGCCAGCTTTATTCATAATCAACTAACCAACGACTTCCTGCTGCTGGATGCGCAGCATGCGCGCTTGGCGGCTTTTTGCAGCGCCAAGGGGCGGATGCAAGCGAGCTTTATCGGCTTGCAAGGTCAGTCCGAACAGTTGCTGCTTGTTTGCAGCCGCGACCTGCTAGCCGCCACCCTGAAGCGCCTGTCCATGTTTGTACTGCGCGCCAAAGTCAAGCTGCACGATGCCAGCGCCGAATATGCGCTTTGGGGCTTAATGGGTTCAGCCTGTATGGCCTTGCAAGACAGCGCCGTCTGGACCGCTGCCCAAGTCGATGGCGCGCATGTCATCAATCTCTACCCCGCCCAGCAAACCCGCCGCCAACTCTGGATAGCTGCGACCAACAACGCGCCACCGCAAGCGCCGCTTTGCAGCGCAGCCGACTGGGCTTTGGGTGAAGTGCTGTCCGGCATTGCCACGATCAGCATGCCGGTGTTCGAAGCTTTTGTGCCGCAAATGTTGAACTACGAATCGGTCGGCGGCGTGAACTTTAAAAAAGGTTGCTACCCCGGCCAGGAGGTGGTGGCACGCAGCCAGTTCCGGGGTACGCTCAAACGGCGCGCCTACATCTTGCGCACACTGGATACCTGGCCGCAAGCAGTGGACGCCCTTTTGGCGGCGGGGCAAGAACTGTTTTCGGCATTGGATGCAGAACAATCCTGCGGCACGGTGGTGCAAAGCGCGTACGCCCCCGATGGACGCTGGCTGTGCATCGCCAGTCTGCAAACCCAGGCCGCAGACGCGGGCGCCCTTCATGCGGGCAGCCCCGATGGCCCGGCGCTGCAAGTATTGGCCCTGCCTTACCCTTTGCTGGAAGACATTTAAGCCCTATCGGCTTATTCAGGCCTTGGCCGCCATTAAATGCTGACGCACGACGCGCGACCACCCTGCGCCGCTGAGCAAAGGGCTGACAAATAGGCCTTGCACCTGCGCATCGGCCAGTTTTTGCAGGCGCCCGCAGGCAATGGCCGCGTTCATAGCGTTGTAGAGCACGCAGTGCTGGGCATCTGCATCTTGCGGCTGTGTGGGGCGCAAACTGCACACCGTCTCGCGCAGGCTGTGCCAATCGCCCAGTACGGCGCGCACCGGCGATTGGCCTTGCTCAAATTGCGTCAGCAATTCGCGCAAGACTTGGGGTACGGGCAAAGATACTTTAGCGACCGGGTCGGCAAACACATAGACCAACTCGGCGCTGACCAAGAGTTCCTCGTCCCGGAAGATACCGCTCACCAGTGTCAGCGAGCTATTGCCAATGCGCGCGCAGCGCAAGCCCACATCGAGCACGTCGTCATAGACGGCAGAGGCATGAAACTCGAGCGTCGATTTGCGCACAAACAAATCACCGCCCATGGCGTGTAAGCTTTGTTCATACGGCAGGGCCAGCGCACGCCAGTAGTCGGCCAGGGCGGTGTCCACATACATCAGGTAATGCGGGTTGAAGACAATTTTTTGCAAATCCACTTCCGCCCAACGTACGCGCAGGCGATGGAAAAAACGGAAAGAGGCGCGAGAACGGTTGTCCGACATAGCGTGCAAACCCTTTATGCTTTAGGCAAAGGTCTATGGTAGCGCCCCCCTTGGGGCCCAGTAGCTTAGTCCGGCAGTACGGCCGTCGCTTCTATTTCCACTAAGGCGCGATCTTCCAGCAAGGCGGTGACTTGCACCAAGGTCATCACCGGGTAATGGCGACCAATCACTTCCTGGTACACCCGGCCTAGCTCGCGGGCGCGGCGCAAGTATTCTTGCTTGTCGGTGATGTACCAGGTCATGCGCACCACATGCTGCGGCCCGGCCTGGGCGCAAGCCAGGGTATCCACAATGTTTTGCAAGGCCTGGCGGCACTGGGCTACAAAGTCATCGCTTTCAAATTGGCACTGGCCGTTCCAGCCGATCATGCCGGCCAGAAATATCGTACGGCCACCGGCCACGATGCCGTTGGAATAGCCTTTGGCCGGAGCCCAATCCGGTGGCTGCAAGGTTTGAAACATAGGGTGTCCTAGCTTTGGAGTTGACGCAGCTTGAAGCGCTGCAATTTGCCGGTTTCGGTACGCGGAAGGGATGCAACAAACTCCAGCTTGCGCGGATATTTGAAAGGCGCAATGCTGTGCTTCACATGCTCTTGCAGTGCGAGAGCCATCACCGCATCCGCACGGTGCCCCGGCTTGAGTACCACAAAGGCTTGCACAATTTGGCCGCGTTCGGAATCGGGCATACCGACTACGGCACATTCAAGCACCGCCGCGTGCAGCAGTAAGGCGCTTTCCACCTCGGGCCCGGCGATGTTGTAGCCGGCCGAGATAATCATGTCGTCATTGCGCGCGCAGTAGCTGAAGTAGCCATCGGCGTCCATCACAAAGGTATCGCCGGGAAGGTTCCAACCCGCCACCACATAGTCGCGCTGGCGCGGGTCATCTAAGTAGCGGCAACCGGTCGCGCCGCGCACTGCCAGTCGGCCCGGCGTGCCCGGCGGCACCGGCTGCATCTGTGCATCCACCACCTGCGCCTCATAGCCGGGCACGACTTTGCCGATACTGCCCTCGCGCACTTGGTCGCCGGCGCTGGCGATGTAGATATGCATGACTTCGGTGCCACCAATTCCGTCGGTAATTTGCAGCCCGGTGGCCTGCTTCCAGGCCTGGCGCGTGGCATCGGGCAAGGCCTCACCGGCGCTGACCGGATGCTGCAGGCTAGCTAGATCATGCTCGCCCGCCAGCGCCGCCATTTGGCGGTACATGGTCGGCGCGGTGTAGCACTGGGTGGCGCGGTATTTGGCAATGGTCTGCAACAGCGTCTCGGGGGTGTGGCGCTCCAGCAGCACGGTGCTGGCACCAAAACGCAAGGGGAAAGCCAGCAGACCGCCCAGCCCAAAAGTAAAAGCTACTGGCGGCGTGCCGCATACCACGTCGTCGGCGTCCATCTGCAACACATGGTGCGGAAACAAGTCGCACATGGCCAGTACATCGCGGTGGAAATGCATGGTGCCCTTGGGTTGACCGGTGGTGCCACTGGTAAAGGCGATCAGGCACACATCGTCGCGGCTGGTGGGGTGTGGCGTCCAATCGCCGCCATGGGTTTGCATGCGCGCTTCCAAAGCGTCGGGTGCGTCGCTGCGAAAAGCCAGCACCTGCCGCAACAGCGGCTGGTATTGCGCGTGGCCCGGTGTTTGGCAAAACTGCAATTCCTCCAAAAGCGCGGCGTCGCACAATGCGGCGCTGACCTGGGCTTTGGCAATGATGGTGGCCAGCTCGGTAGCGCGCAACATCGGCATGGTAGGCACCACCACCAAACCCGCTTGCAGCGCGCCCAAGAAACAGGCCGCCATCATGGGGGTGTTGGCGCCGCGCAGCAAGAGCCGATTGCCCGGTACCAGACCCATGTCTTGGGTCAGTACTTGCGCGACGCGGTGGCAGTGGTCGCTTAGCTGGGCATAGGTCCAGGCGATTTCTACCGGCCCTGAAGGGCCTGGAGCCATGCCGCGGATGGCAATACGATGACCTCTGCCCTGTGCTACGTGGCGGTCTACCAGTTCAGCGCCGCAATTGAGGATGGCGGGGTAGTGCAGTTCCGGTAAGTCCGCTTGAAACACCGGCCATTCATGGTGCGGCGGCAAGTGGTCGCGGGCGAAGGTGTCGGTATGGCTGCTGGGCGTTACAACATTCCAGTCTTGCATACGGATTACCCCTTGATCAGGTCGCGGCCAATAATGAGTTGCTGCACTTCGGTAGCGCCTTCGTAAATACGCAAGGCGCGAATCTCGCGGTACAAGGATTCAACAATGCAGCCTTTTTTCACGCCCATGCCGCCGTGCATTTGTACCGCCATGTCGATAATGGTTTGCGCACTTTCGGTGGCATTCATCTTGGCCATGGCCGCTTCTCGGGTAACACGCTGACCCTGGTCGCGCAGCCAGGCGGCGCGGTAGGTCAGCAAGGCGGCGGCGTCCAGCATGGTGGCCATGTCCGCCAGCTTGGTTTGCGTGATCTGAAAATCCGCCAGGCTTTGGCCAAACATCTTGCGCTGGCGCGCCCAGTCTATGGATGCATGCAGTGCCCTGCGCGCAAAGCCCAGCGAGGCCGCAGCGACCGAGGTGCGAAACACATCCAGCGTGGCCATCGCCACTTTGAAACCCTCACCCGCCTTGCCGATACGCGCGCTTTCGGGCAGGCGCACGGCATCAAAGCGCAGGGTGGCCAAAGGATGTGGCGCCATCACGTCGATGCGCTCTTCAATGACCAAGCCCGGCGCGTCGGCGTCCACGATAAATGCCGAAATACCGCGTGCGCCCGGCGCCTCGCCGGTGCGGGCGAACACCACATAAAAAGCGGCGATGCCGCCATTGGAAATCCAAGTCTTGCGGCCATTGAGTTCGTATCCTCCATCCACTATCGTGGCGCTGCATTGCATAGCGGCCACGTCGGAGCCCGCATCGGGCTCGCTCAGCGCAAACGCGGCCAGGCTTTGTCCGCGCACCACCCTAGGAAGGTAGGTGGCTTGTTGCGCTGGCGTCCCCATGAGGCTGATGGCACCGCTGCCCAGGCCTTGCATGGCAAAGGCAAAGTCGGCCAGGCCTTCGTGGTAGGCCAGGGTTTCGCGCAGCAGGCACAGGCGGCGCGTCTCAATTTGCTCCGTAAAGCCACCGTGCGCGCGCCCGGCAACCGCATGTGCCAGCCATCCGCCCTGCCCCATGCGGTCTACCAGGGTGATGCAACGCGCATCGACGGCCGCGCGGCTTTCATCATGCGTGGCATCTTGGAGTTGGGCTGCGCACCAAGCATCGAGCGCGGTTTTGAAACTGCGGTGGCTCTGGTCAAAAAATGGCCAGTGCAAATGGCTGTGTGGGTTGGCGTCCATATCAGTCCCCCTCAAACACCGGCGTTTGCTTGGCTACAAAGGCGTGGTAGGCACGGTGGAAATCATTGGTCGCCATGCAAATAGCCTGGGCCTGGGCTTCGGCCTCGATGGCTTCGTCGACGCCCATATTCCATTCCTGCTGCAACATTTTTTTGGTCATGCCGTTGGCAAAGGTCGGGCCGCTGGCCAGTTGCGCAGCCATGGTCTGGGCTTGCGTATGCAGTTCTTCGGGGCTACACACGCGGTTGTAAAACCCCCAGCGCTCAGCCTCTTCGCCGCCCAAGCCGCGCCCGGTGAACAGCAATTCGCTGGCCCGGCCCTGACCGATCATGCGCGGCAGCAGCGCGCAAGCGCCCATATCGCAACCGGCTAGACCCACCTTATTGAACAAAAAATAAGTTTTGCTGCGCGCGGTGCCAAAGCGCATGTCGGAGGCCAGCGCCAGCAAAGCACCGGCTCCGGCACAAATGCCGTCAATCGCCGCGACGATGGGTTGCGGGCAAGCGCGCATGGCTTTGACCAGGTCACCCGTCATGCGGGTAAAGGTCAGCAAGCCGGGCATGTCCAACTTCGTGAGCGGGCCGATGATTTCATGTACATCCCCGCCCGAGCAAAAGTTGCCGCCCTCGCCGGTGAGCACCACCGCATGCACATCGGGCGCATACACCAGTGCGCGAAACAGGTCGCGCAATTCGGCATAGGACTCAAAAGACAGCGGGTTTTTGCGCTCAGGCCGGTTCAGGCTGATGGTGGCTACATGGTCCTGTACGCTGAACTTGAAGTGCTGCGCCTGGTAGTTGTGCAGTGCATGGTTGTGGCCAGGCAATTGCTGGGCTTGACCGGGCAGGTATTGGGTGCTCATGGTTTCTCCTTGCGGGCGCTGCTGCGCATGGGGCGGGGGTTGGCGGTTTTCAGGGTGCCTAAGAGCGTGGCCAGTTGGCCTTGTTCTTTAGCGCTTAAAGGGGACAAGAGTTCGCGCACCCAGGCTTCGTGGGCTTGGGCCATGGTGGCGAAGGTGCTGCGCCCCGCTTCGGTCAGGGTCAAGCGGTAGGAACGCCGGTCGCCCGGCACTGGCAAGCGTTGCACCAGTTGTTCTCGCTCTAGCTGGTCCACGATGCTGGTGACATTGCCACCGGTCACCATCATGCGGCGCGAGACTTCACCCATGGCCAGGCCCTCACGCTCGCGTTCGAGCTGGGCCATCAAGTCAAAGCGCGGCAGCGTGATGCCAAACTGCTCGCGCAGGCGTTGGCGTATCGTGTCTTCGATACGGGTAGTGCACGAAAGCAGACGCAACCATAAGCGCAGGGACGCGTGGTGTTCCGCATGCGCGCGCTGCTCCATGTCGGTGTTCTGGCGCGCGTTCATGAGGCGCGCTCCTCGCTGGCAGCGCCTTGGGCCTGGGCTAGTTGGGCGCGTTCGCGGGCGAAACCGGCTTCAAGTTGCGGCTTGCCAGACACATAGGACTGCGGCCAAGACAGGCCGGTGTAGCCAATGCGTGCGGCTTCCGTCAATGTCCACGCCGGATTGGCCAAATGCGGCCTGGCCACCGCGCACAAGTCGGCGCGACCCGCAGCGATCACGCTATTGACATGGTCGGCTTCGCTGATGGCGCCCACGGCCATGGTGGCAATGCGCGCCTCTTGGCGGATGCGGTCGGCAAACGGGGTTTGGTACATGCGGCCATAGCTGGGCTTTTGGTGCGGGCTGACCTGGCCGCTGGAGCAGTCGATCATGTCCGCGCCCGCCGCTTTGAAGGCCTGCGCAATCTGCACCGCGTCCGCCGGGCTAATGCCGCCCTCCACCCAATCATGCGCCGAGATACGCACCGACATAGGCAGGTGCTGCGGCCATGCAGCGCGCACGGCTTCAAAAACTTCTAGCGGGTAGCGCAAACGATTGGCCAGCGCGCCACCATATGCGTCAGTGCGCAGATTGGTCAAAGGCGAGATAAAGCCCGAGAGTAGATAACCGTGCGCGCAGTGCAACTCCAGCCAGTCAAAACCCGCCTGCGCGGCGCGCAGCGTGGCCGCTACGAAGTCTGCTTTGACACGTTCCATATCTACCTGGTCCATGGCGCGCGGCACCGGGCCTTCGTCCAGATAGGGCTGCGCAGAAGCGGCCAGCAGCGGCCAGTTGCCTTCAGGCAAAGGCTGGTCCATGCCCGCACCCTTCCAGGGCACGCAGGTAGAGGCCTTGGCACCGGCATGGCCGATTTGCAGCGCAATCTTGGCGTCGGTTTGGCTGTGCACCCAATCGACGATGCGGCGCCAGTCCTGCATTTGTTGATCGTCCCACAAGCCGGGGCAGCCGGGCGTGATGCGCGCATCCGGGCTGGTGCAGGTCATCTCGGCCATCACCATGGCCGCGCCGCCCATGGCGCGGGCGCCCAGGTGCACCAGGTGGTAATCGGCCGCCCTCCCATCGACACATTGGTACTGCGCCATGGGGGACACCACCACCCGGTTTTTCAGGGTGACAGAGCGCAGCGTAAAAGGCGTAAACATAGGCGGACGCCCGTCATCGGAGTTGGCACGCGCAGCAAACCAGCGTTCATAGCCTTCCAGCCAACCGGCATCGCGCAGACGCAGATTTTCGTGGCTGATACGCTGGCTGCGCGTGAGCATGGAATACATGAACTGCTCGGGCTCGAGCTGGTCGCAATAGCGCTGACCGCAGACCTCAAACCATTCCATAGCGTTCCAGGCTGCGTTTTGCAGGCGGATCACATCCACGGCGCGCAGCTTTTGGTAATGCGCCAGCACTTGCGGAATATGGGCCGGCGTGTCGCCATGCTGGGTGAACTGGCGCACCAATTCAATGGCGTCTTCCAAGGCCAGCTTGGTGCCTGAGCCAATGGCAAAGTGTGCCGTATGGACAGCGTCGCCCATCAGCACCACATGGCTGTTGCCGTTGAAGTGCGACCATTGTTTGCAGGTGATGCGCTGAAAATTGAGCCAAGCCGAGCCGCGCAAGTGGCGGGCGTTGGTCATCAGCTTTTCGCCTTGCAAATTAGCGGCAAAAACCTTCTCGCAAAAGGCGATGGACTGGTCCTGGTCGGCTTGGTCTAGGCCGTGGGCCTTCCAGACTTCTTCCGGGCATTCCACAATAAACGTAGAGGTGTTTTCGTCAAACTTGTAGATATGCGCTTGCAACCAGCCGTGTTCGGTTTTTTCGAACAAAAAGGTGAAGGCGTCGTAGAGCTTGCGGGTGCCCAACCAGATATAGCGGTTGGGCCGGGTGACTATATCGGGCTGGAATACCTCGGGAAGGCGCGAGCGCACTTTGGAGTTAAAGCCGTCGCTGGCGATGATGAGGTCGGCATCGGGAAAGTCCAGGTCCGAATCGGCGTCTTGCTCGAACAAGAGCTTGACGCCCAGCGCCTCGCAACGCGCTTGCAAAATATTGAGCAGTTTTTTACGCCCTATGCCGACAAAACCGTGGCCGCCCGAACTGATGACGCGGCCTTTGAAATGTAGCTCGATGTCGTCCCAGTGGTTAAAGGCCTGCTTGATTTCGGCGGCCGATTCGCGGTCCCATTGCTGCATATAACCCATGGTCTGGTCGGAAAACACCACGCCCCAGCCGAAAGTGTCATAAGGCTTGTTGCGCTCGACCACCGTGATGTCGTGGTGCGCGCCCAGCTTTTTCATGAGTAACGCAAAGTACAAGCCCGAGGGGCCACCGCCAATACAAACGATTTTCATCAAGACTCCTGTTGCTGCATTGCCGCCGAAGCATACCTTCATTACAGCCTCAATTGTTGAAGCCTAAAATAAATAAGGTGGGGCGCGGCTCAACTCGTGTGACCGACTCGGTACACAATTGGGCCCCGTTCTCAACGAGCCTGCCGGTACACAGACCGCCCCTAAGCTATGCAAAACCCTCGCAATCTGTTCAAGCAATCGCTGCTGGCGCGCCAGGCCCAAATCGGCCTATGGCTGGGCCTGGCTAACCCCCTGAGCGCCGAGATATGTGCTTTGGCCGGCTTTGACTGGCTGTTGATCGACGGCGAACATGCGCCCAACACCCTGCCCTCCATCCTGGCGCAGGCCCAGGCGATTGCCGGGGTGCCCGGCAACCAGGTGCTGGCGCGCCTGCCGGTGGGAGACCCGGTGCTGGTCAAGCAGTACCTCGACCTGGGGGTGCAAACCTTGTTAATACCCATGGTGGAAAGCGCAGCGCAAGCCCACGCCATGGTGCAAGCGGCACGCTACCCGCAGGCCGACGGCCAAGGCGGTATGCGCGGCATGGCCGGCGCCCGTGCTTCGCGCTGGGGCCATATTGCCCACTATGCGCAAGAGGCCAATGCCCAGGTTTGCGTGCTGGTGCAAGTGGAAACCGCACTTGGCCTGGAGCATTTGGACGCCATTTGCGCCACGCCGGGTGTGGACGGCGTGTTTATCGGCCCGGCTGATTTGTCTGCCTCGCTGGGCTTTCCCGGCCAAACTGAACACCCACAGGTGCTCGCCCGGATTGAAGACGCCATCGCCCGCATCCTGCGCGCGGGCAAGGCGCCTGGCATCCTGACCACCAACGAAGACCTGGCGCGCCGCTACCTAGAGTTGGGCGTTGTGTTTATTTGTGTGGGCTTGGATACCAACTTGTTGATGCAACACACCCGTGGGCTAGCCGCGCGTTTCAAAGGCCAGACTGCGCCGCACAAGCCTTCGGGCATGGGCTACTGAGATGCAAGATACCAAAGCGCTTTCAGGCGCAGCATTCGCCACCCTGCTCCTGATCGCATTGATGATGGGCGCCAACCACGTGGCCGCGCGCTTTGCCTTTAATAACGGCGTTGATGTACTGACAGCGGTCAGCGCCCGCAGCGTCGTAACGGCCGTCGTGCTAGCGCTGATTTTGTGGAGTGCCCGCGTGCCATGGGCCTTTAGCGCGCGACATCGTTTGTTTTTACCGGCTATCGGCTTGGTGATCACCGCACAAAGTATTTGCCTTTATTCCTCGGTGGCGCGCCTGCCCGTCGCCTTGGCATTATTGGCCTTTAATACCTACCCCTTGAGCACCGCGCTGTGGGCGCGTGCGCTCTACGGCCACCGGCCCGAGCGGGCGCTGCTGCTAGCCATCCCGTTTTTGCTTTTGGGCCTGGCACTGGCGCTGGACGTATCGGGCGCGATCTCGGGACTGGGTGCGCTCGCGCACTGGCAAGAGATTGGCGTGGGTGTGGCATTCGCGTTTGCAGCATCGGCATTTTTTGGTCTGGCGCTGGTGCTGACGCAACACGAGACCAGCGAACTCGATGGCCGGGTCCGCACCTTCACCACCATGCTGACCGTAGGCGTGTTGGCGTCCACGGGTGTAGCGCTCAATGGCGGCATACACTGGCCCACCGCCGAGGCCGGCTGGATCGGCCTGGGCCTGTTGACGTTTTTGTATGGAACCGGGTTCACCATCCTGTTCACCGTACTGCCGCGCCTGGGCGTGGTGGGCAATTCGGCCATCATGAACGTGGAGCCGGTCTTCGCCCTGGTGATGGCCTGGGCGTTTTTAGACCAAAAAATTTCTTGGATTCAAGTGCTGGGCGCGCTGATCGTGGTGGCGACGGTGATGGCTTTGGGCTTGCGTAAAAGCCGGACCTGAAGCGGGCGTGATCGGCGCCAACCCTATTTCGGCCAAGACACCGCGTAGCCCGAATTTGTTGCCAGCCTGTCAAAACCTTAGCTCGTACTTCAAATTTATGAAATTTAATTGGGCTGATTCAAGTGGCAAATGATCTGACCAGGCGGTCAAGTTAGCGCACCAATACTCCCTGTCATAAGCGTCTATGCATGGAGAAAGGAATACAACGAAGAAAGACCCAAACGATCCCTTGGCGGACTAACCCCGGTGGCCTACGCCAAGACACTTATTCAAAAGCAGTTAAATTAACCCCTGGACTCTAAAACGAAGTGCTACTGAAAACGGGGGGACGTCGGCGCCATCCCCGTAGGTGTAGGTCGTTGTCTTGGTTATGTGGTCGCTGGCCCAAGCTATGGCGGAGCTAACCGGATCAAATGACTGCTGGGCGCCGCTGCTGTAAGTTTTTACCTGGCTTGCGCCTGCATATGCAACCGAAGTAACTGATGGAATAGTTGCCGATCCGCCACCACCTCCGCCGCCGCCACACCCAACCAGAAACATGGTCAGGCTAGATAGGACAAAGATAAGCAGATATTTTTTATTAGTCATGCCCGTTCCAACTTTGAGTTAAATTTAACGTGGTTTTCATAGTACCAGCCTGCCATCCATTTTGGCAATCGAAAACAAGTTGAAACCGGGGCGGCCAACAGGTACTAGAACCTTCGAACCTGACATTGCCTATGCTTTTGGGTCCGTCGTACGTGAATTGAGGACTGAGCAGGGCATTTCGCAAGAGGAGCTGGGCAATCGAGCACAAATTGAACGCTCGCACATGGGCAAGATCGAACGTGGACAGCATCTTCCAAATTTGGCACTCATCATGAAACTGGCCAGGGCACTGTCCACCCCGCCCGGCAGTTTGGTGGATCGAACTGCATCTAAGCTAGGCGATGGTGAGCAAACTGTGGCCTAGGTTGAAGCTGCGCCTGCCGTGAGCGCACTGCTGGTAGCCATCCCGTTTTTGCTTTTGGGTCTGTCATTAGCGCTGGAAGTATCGGGCGCGATTTCGGGCCTGGGCGCGGTCGCGCACTGACATAGACTGGGGCTTCATGATGAATGTATTGCGTAGTTTTTTCCTCTTATTGGTGCTTTGGTGCGGCGCATGGGTGCATGCTGAGCCCGAGGAGGCGGCACTGTGTAAAGCGCAAGGCTATCCGGTGGGAACGGCACGGACCTGGTTTATGGAAGCCTGCGTTAGGGTGGGTTCGTTTAGTCATCACGCCGAGATTCCCGGTATTTTTGGCGGTGTTGCAAATGCCATGCAACCTGCTGTCCGGCCGCTTGAGCTGGGGCGAGTGAGCCAGGAGCCTCCGTTTCAGTGGTCGGTCAACGGGCTGTCTGGATTAACCGTAGATGATTACCTCAAGCGCCAGCCTGCCATGGCGCTGCTGATCGTGAAAGATGGTGTAGTTCAAGTGGAACGCTACCAATACGGGCGTAGCGCCGAGCATCGTTTCTTGTCGAACTCCATGGCCAAAACCATTACCGCTATGGGCATTGGCATTGCCTTGCGCGAGGGGAAAATTAAATCCTTGGATGAACGCGCAGACCTCTATGCCCCCACCTTGGCCGGGTCTCTCTACGGCGAAACTACCATTCGAAACTTGCTGCGCATGGCCTCCGGCGCAAAATTTGAAGAGCTATACGATGGCAGAGATGATCTGGCACGCTATGGGGCGGCCGCCCATAACGGCGGCGCTGCGGCGGGCGCCAAAGTGATCTCTACACGTTTGCACCCGCAAGGTAATGCATTTAATTATGCAAGTGCCGAAACCGATATGCTGGCCTTGGTGATGCGAGGCGCTACCGGGCAAACACTGAGCGCCTATTTGGAGTCGCGTCTTTGGCAACCCATGGGGGCTCAGAGTTCAGGGCTCTGGCGCGCTGGATCTGACGGCTTAGAGCGGGCAAGCGGCAACTTCAACGCGACGGCACAAGATTACGCGCGCTTAGGTGTCCTCCTAGCCAACGACGGTGTGCGCGCAGACCGCCCTGAATTTGGTGAAATCATTCCCAAAGACTTTTTGTTTGAGGCAACGGATTGGACACGTCACCCCGAGGCCTTCGCACCCAAGAAGGCGACCCGCTACTATGGCTACGGCTACCAAGTATGGACCTTTCCTTCCAAAAAACGCCGCTTTGCACTTTTAGGGGTCTATGGGCAATCTATATTTGTGGACCCCGAACAAAGATTGGTGATGGTCCACTTAGCAGCGAACACAAAGGCAAAATCCAATCAGACCAGCATGGGGCTTGAAGTGGGGTCGCTTTGGTATGGGGTGGTGACCCATTACGGAAGTTGGTAGGTGCATGGCAAATCATGCGCCAAACCCGACCCCTATCGTTAAGACCCGCGCGTGTGCCCGTGCATTAAGTCCCAAGCACGGGAACTTCCCGCCCCCAGGCCTTGCCGATTTACTATCTGCCGGGACGTAAAAAAAGCACCGGGCGTTTCTGCCAAGTGCTTGATTCACATAGGTATCTTGGTAGGCGCAATTGGACTCGAACCAACGACCCCCACCATGTCAAGGTGGTGCTCTAACCAGCTGAGCTATGCGCCTGAATTTCAGCCGCGCAGTATAGCAGTAGCACGCGGCGATCTGGTGCTCCCCGACGTAGCTGCTGGCGGTCAGCTGATCGCCCCGTCAGCCCCTCGACTGCCAGCTTGCCGGATAATCCCGCGCTAAACCTCGCCGCCGTGGGCAGACCGACACACTCAGCTTGCCTCCAGCCGAGCGGCACAACCCACCAGGCCCCTTTTTTACATCATCACGGAGTTATTCATGGACATCGCAGGAAAAGTATTTATCGTCACTGGCGGCGCATCGGGTCTGGGTGAAGGCACCGCTCGCATGCTGGCGGCCAACGGTGGCAAAGTGGTTATCGCCGATATGCAGGCCGACAAGGGTGAGGCGATTGCCCAAGAAATCGGTGGGGCATTCGTGCGTTGCGATGTCAGCAGCGAAGCTGATGGCCAGGCCGTGGTGGCCAAGGCGGTGTCCATGGGCAAGCTCATGGGTCTGATCAATTGCGCCGGTATCGCCCCCGCAGAAAAAACCGTGGGTAAGAACGGCGCCCACAGCTTGGGAAGTTTTAGCAAATGCATCACGGTCAATCTGGTCGGCAGCTTCAACATGATCCGCCTGGCGGCCGACGCCATGTGCAAAAACGAGCCCGAGGCTACCGGCGAGCGTGGCGTGATGATTTCTACCGCCTCCGTCGCGGCCTATGATGGTCAAATCGGCCAGGCCGCTTACAGCGCATCAAAGGGCGGCATCGTCGGTATGACGCTGCCGATTGCCCGCGACCTGTCGCGCAACGGTATCCGCAATATGACGATTGCCCCGGGCATTTTCGGTACGCCCATGTTGTTTGGCATGCCGCAAGATGTGCAAGACGCACTGGCCGCCAGCGTGCCCTTTCCTTCTCGCCTGGGCACGCCGCAGGACTATGCCAAGCTGGCCAAGCACATCATCGAAAACGAGATGCTTAACGGCGAAGTCATCCGTCTGGACGGCGCGATCCGCCTGGCGCCACGCTGATAGCGGCGCGCTTTCCCAAGCAGCCTGGGGCGCATAGCCCGCCCTGGCCCTATGCCCCCAAGCTTGGCGATGTTGGCGTCACCTTGGGGCAGGGGAGCCTTGGCACAAGGCATAAAATCCGGCGGCTTAGCTTGACGCCCTCACCACAGCCTTGCGGCATCCCGGCGGGCGGCCTGACATCCACCATCTATTCAGCGAGATTTCCATGAGCCCACAAGACATCCTGGCCCAATTCGGCCCCCGCGAATCTATGGAGTACGACGTAGTCGTCGTCGGCGGTGGCCCGGGCGGCTTGTCCACCGCCATCCGCATCAAGCAAATGGCTGCCGCGCAGGGCAAAGAGGTCTCGGTGGTGGTGCTAGAAAAAGGCTCGGAGCCCGGCGCGCATATTTTGTCGGGCGCCATCATGGACCCCAAGGCGCTAACCGAGTTGTTCCCGGATTGGAAAGCGCGCGGTGCGCCACTGAACCAGCCCGTCACCGACGACGCCATCATGTTCTTCGGCGAGAAAAGCGCCTTTCGCATGCCCAATTTCTTGCTGCCGCCTTTTGCCGACAACCATGGCAATTACATCGTCAGCCTGGGTAATGTGACGCGCTGGTTGGCCGAGCAGGCAGAAAGCCTGGGCGTGGAGATATTCCCTGGCTTCACCGCGGCCGAAGTCTTGTACACCGAGCAAGGCGCAGTCAAAGGCGTGGCTACGGGCAATATGGGTATTGGCAAAGAAGGCGAGCCCGGCGACAACTTTCAGCTGGGTATGGAATTGCTGGGCAAATACACGGTGTTTGCCGAAGGCGCGCGTGGCCATTTGGGCAAACAGCTCATCGCCAAATACAAGCTGGACGCAGGCAAAGACCCGCAAAGCTTTGGCATTGGCATCAAAGAAGTCTGGGAAATCGACCCCCAGCGGCACCAGCCTGGTTTTGTGATGCACACCGCCGGCTGGCCCATGGACGAGATGACCTACGGCGGCGCATTTCTGTACCACCTAGAGGGCAACAAAGTCGCCATGGGCTTTATCACCGGCCTGGGCTATACCAACCCTTACCTGAGTCCGTTCGAAGAATTCCAGCGCTGGAAATCCCACCCCAATGTACGTTGGTACCTGGAAGGCGACGCGTCCAAAGGCATTGCCCACGGCAAACGCATTTCTTACGGCGCGCGGGCAATCAACGCCAGCGGCCTGTCCTCCCTGCCCAAAACCGTGTTCCCCGGCGGCGCCCTGATCGGCTGCAATGCCGGTTACCTGAACGTGAGCCGCATCAAAGGCAGCCACGCCGCCATCAAGACCGGCATGCTGGCCGGTGAGGCCGCGTTTGATGCCGTGGTGGCAGGTCGCCAGCACGATGAGCTGAGCGCCTACCCCGAGGCTTTTGAACGCAGCTGGCTGCACGCCGAATTGCACAAAGACCGTAACTTCAAAAACTGGTTCAAAAAAGGCCTGACGGTTGCCACCGTCATGAACGGCGTGGAGCAGTTTGTGTTGCGCGGCCATATCCCTTGGACGCTGCACCGCGACAAGCCGGACCATGCGCACCTTTTGCCGGCTTCGCAATGCGAACCAATCGTCTATCCCAAGCCGGACGGGAAGATAACTTTTGACCGCCTCAGCAGCGTGTTCATCAGCAACACCAACCACGAAGAAAACCAACCGGCCCACCTGACGCTTAAAGACGCCTCGGTACCGGTAAATATCAACTTGCAAAAATACGCCGGCCCGGAGGCGCGCTACTGCCCCGCTGGTGTGTACGAGTATGTGAAAAACGACGACAACTCCGACCGCTTGCAAATCAATGCGCAAAACTGCGTGCACTGCAAAACCTGCGACATCAAAGACCCGACGCAAAACATTGTCTGGGTCACCCCAGAAGGCGGCGGCGGACCTAATTACGCGGGCATGTAAGGCTTTATGCCCACCTCGCCTCTAGCAGCAGTGCCCCTCGCGGGCACTTCTTGTTTGCGCGTGCTGAGCATCATCCCGCCGATGACGCAGCTCAATACGCCCTACCCGTCCACCGCCTACCTGACCGGATTTTTGCGCTCGCGCGCTTTGGATGCGGTGCAAGAGGATTTGGCGCTGGGCTTGGTGTTGGCGCTGCTTACGCCGCATGGCTTGGAACAGGTGCACCAAGTCGCGAAAACGCTGCCCCCCCAAAAAAACAGCCCCAGCGTGCAGCATTTTTTGCATGCCTTTGCGGATTACCAGAGCACTATTGCCCCGGTCATTGCGTTTTTGCAAGGCCGTGATTCGACGCTGAGCCACCGCATCGCCGGGCGCGGATTTTTGCCCGAAGGCCCGCGTTTTGCCGCCCTTGATGTCTACGGCGATGGCGATGCGCCAGACCCACTCTCCTGGGCTTTTGGCGCGCTGGGGCAAAACGACCGCGCCCGGCATCTGGCTACGCTTTACCTCAATGACCTGGCCGACGTGCTTCGGGATGCCATTGATCCGCGCTTTGAGTTTGTGCGCTATGGTGAATCGCTGGCGGCCAGCCAGCCCAGCTTTGAGCCACTGGCCCACGCCCTGGCGCAAGCACCCAATTTAATGGACACAGTGCTGCATGATTTGACACTGGCCGCCTTGCAAAAGCACCAACCGCAGCTGGTCGTGCTGTCGGTTCCCTTCCCGGGTGCAATGTACGGCGCGCTGCGCATTGCGCAAACCATCAAGGCACACAGCCCGCAGGTGCGTATCGCTTTAGGCGGTGGCTACGTAAATACCGAATTGCGCCAATTGTCTGAGCCGCGCCTGTTTGACTACGTGGACTTCGTCTGCCTGGACGCTGGCGAGCGTCCCTTGCTTGCGCTGCTGGAGCATCTGCAAGGTAAGCGCTCGGCAGAGCGCCTAGTGCGTACTTTTGTGCGAGACATCCAAAGCCAAACGGTACGCTACCAGCAATGGCAAGAACCCGACATTGCATTTGAGGACGTGGGCGCGCCCACCTGGGACGGTCTGCCCTTAGACAAGTATTTATCCCTGCTGGACATGCTCAACCCCATGCACCGCTTGTGGAGCGACGGGCGCTGGAACAAGCTAACGATTGCCCAAGGCTGCTACTGGAAGAAATGCAGTTTTTGCGACGTCAGTCTGGACTACATAGGCCGCTATGAAACCGCTACCGCACAGACCTTGGTGGACCGCATCGAAGCCATCGTGACTGAGACCGGGCAGACCGGCTTTCACTTTGTCGACGAGGCAGCGCCGCCCAAAATGCTCAAGGCCTTGGCACAAGAACTACTGCGCCGCAAGCTGCACATTTCCTGGTGGGGCAATATCCGCTTTGAAAAGAGCTTTACTCCGCAACTAGCTGAGTTGCTCGCACAAAGCGGCTGTATTGCCCTGTCCGGCGGGCTGGAAGTGGCCTCAGACCGGCTGCTCGCGCTCATGAAAAAAGGCGTCACGGTAGACCAAGTGGCGCGTGTGACCAAGGGCTTTTCAGAGGCCGGGATTTTGGTTCACGCTTACCTGATGTATGGCTTTCCCACCCAGACGGTGCAAGAGACAGTGGATGCGCTGGAGTACGTACGCCAACTGTTTGAAACCGGCTGCATCCAAAGCGGGTTTTTCCATCGCTTTACTTGCACCGTGCATTCACCGGTGGGCTTGGACCCGAAGGCTTATGGCGTGGCCCTGCAGGAAACACCGTTCGCCGGTTTTGCGCGCAACGATATCGGTTTTAGCGACCCGACGGGTGTAGACCACGAGCGCCTGGGTTTAGGGTTGAAAAAAGCGATTTACAACTTTATGCACGGTTTGGGACTGGAAGAAGACGTACGCACTTGGTTTGAGCTGGATACGCCCTGCCCCAAAACCCGCGTCAAGCGCAACACCATAGCGCGGGCTCTGGCGCCAAGCTCATAGGGCAAATAATCCGCAATGCAGTGGGAGCGGCGGGCAATGCACGCCCCGGTATCGGCTTACAGCGTGGCCACCGCAATTTCGCGCAAAGCGCGCTCAAACACGTCGGTGGGCTGGCCGCCCGAAATCAGATGCCGGTCATTGATGATGACGGCAGGCACCGCGTGGATACCGGCGCGCCGGTAAAACTCTTCGAGTGCCCGAACTTCGGTCTCGTATTCCTTGCTCTGCAATATGGCGCGCGCCTGTCCGACAGGCAAGCCCACTTGGGCTACAGCGGCTAGCAAAACCTCATGAGATTCAATATTCTCGGCGCGCCCCTGGTAGGCCTCCAACAGCGCCTTCTTCAGTGCGTATTGCGAACCGGGACGGCCGGTGTATTTGGCCCAGTGCAGCAAGCGGTGCGAGTCCAAGGTGTTATAGATGCGACCCCGACCTTCGGCGCTAAAGGCGAAGCCGACCTCCTCGCCCCGGCGGCGGATGGTTTCGCGTATTTCGATGCGCTGCTCGGGGGTGGAGCCGTATTTTTCGGTCAAATGTTCGTCCAAGTCCTGCCCACCCGGTGGCATATCGGGGTTGAGCTCAAAGGGCTGAAACTGCAATTCCACTTTGACCTCATCGCCCAAGCGCGCTATGGCCTGCTCCAAAGCCCCCAGCCCCACGGCACACCAAGGGCAGGCAACGTCGGAGATAAAGTCGATTTTCATTTTGACGGACATGGGCGCTCGCTTTATAAAAGGGTTCGTAAAGGTTTAAAGAAGATAAAACCAATTAAATCAATCACTTAAATTCACTATTTAAGGTTTTACTGAAGATAAAAACTATCCATGGCCAGCATGCCATACAGCACCTCGCGGCTTAAATAATGCGCCTTAGTTCCCGCGCCACCCGCACCCAGAGCAAAAAAGAGCGGCATGAAATGGTCTTCGCTGGGGTGGGCACGCAGCGCGTGCGGGGCACGCTGGCGATAGTCCCACAGGGCTTCTAGGTCAGCTTGGGCAATCCGGTCCTCCACCCAGCGGCTAAATTCCAGCACATAGGGCGCGGTGGGCACGCCCGGCCCGGCAAACTCACCCAGGTTGTGCGTCATGCCGCCGGAGCCGACCAGCAAAACACCCTGCTCGCGCAGCGACTGCAAAGCCGCACCGATGGCATACACCTCGCGCGGACCGGCGCGCTGGGGCAAGGCTACTTGCAGCACTGGCACTTGGGCGTCAGCAAACATATGCATCAAAGGCACCCAAGCACCATGGTCCAAAGGCCGCTCGGCATCCCCCTGCGCTGAAATACCCGCCAGTGCCAACAGTTCAATCACTTGCGCAGCCAGCGCGGGGGCGCCGGGGGCCGGGTATTGCAGTTGGTACAAAGCCTCGGGAAAACCACCAAAGTCATGCAAAGTCGCCGGTTGTGCGCCGGTCATTACAGCGGGGCTGCGCGGCATCCAATGCGGCGACATGATGACCACTGCTTTAGGACGCGCCTCCAAACTTAGGGCAAAGGTTTGCAAGGCAGCGCCGGAAACACCAGGATCTAAGGCAAACAGCGGCGCACCATGCGAGACATACAAAACAGGTGTCATCGGGGCCAAAAAAATGTTTTCTTAGGGTAGGGACGCAACAAGCGTCACTGCATCCCGGCCAGCCCGGCGACAGCCAGGGCGTAGCCATTGACACCAAAACCGCACATCACCGCTTTGGCTACCGGCGAAATATAGGAATGGTGGCGAAACTCCTCGCGTGCGTGCACATTGCTAATATGCAACTCGATCAAGATCACGCCCGTGCCTTTGATGGCATCGTGCAGCGCCACGCTGGTGTGCGTGTAGGCGCCGGCGTTGAGCACCACGCCAGCCAAGCTTCCTGCCGCGTGCATGCGCCCGGCTTGGTGCAGCGCATCCAACAACTCGCCCTCATGGTTGCTCTGGCGGAAATCCAAGTCAAAGCCATTGGCCGCGCAGGCGCGCTCGCACAGGGCTTGCACATCGGCCAGGGTCTGGCTGCCATAGACCTGCGGCTCGCGCGTCCCGAGCAAGTTAAGGTTGGGGCCGTTCAAAATCATCACGGTTTTCATAGACGCTCCGGGGAGTGGGTCGGGGAACTCGGGGTTGAGGTTAAGAGGTCGGGCCAATACAGGCAATTACAAGCGGCACTCAAGGCAGCTTGTGCAAAGCCCCGGCCAACTCGCCACACTGCGCGCGGTGCTGCAACACATGCTCCATCACCACCAAAGCCAGCATCGCCTCGGCAATTGGGGTGGCACGTATGCCGACGCAGGGATCGTGACGGCCCTTGGTCACCACTTGCGTGGGATTGCCCTGGACATCTACGGTATCGCGTGGCGTCAGAATGGAGCTGGTGGGCTTGATGGCGATGCTGACTTCCAAGTCTTGTCCAGTACTGATGCCGCCCAACACGCCACCGGCGTTATTGCTGGCAAAGCCGGTCGGGGTGAGCGAATCGCCATGCAGGCTGCCGCGTTGCGCCACGCTGGCAAAGCCTGCGCCGATCTCCACGCCCTTGACCGCATTGATGCCCATCATGGCGTAGGCAATATCCGCATCCAGCTTGTCGTACAAAGGTTGGCCCAGGCCCACCGGCATGCCGCTGGCCGTCACGCGGATACGCGCCCCGCAGGAGTCGCCGGCCTTGCGCAGCGCATCCATATAGTCTTCCAGCGCCTGCACATCGGCTATCGGCGCAAAAAACGGGTTGTGGGGCACATGGTCCCAGCTTTGAAAGTCAATGGGCATATCGCCCAACTGCGTCATGCAGCCACGAAACTGGGTGCCGCAGTACGCAAGCAGCCATTTTTTTGCCACCGCGCCGGCGGCCACCATGGGCGCGGTCATGCGCGCCGAAGAGCGCCCGCCGCCCCGCGGGTCGCGCAGGCCGTATTTGCGCAAATAGGTGAAGTCAGCGTGCCCGGGGCGGAAGGTTTCCAGGATATTGCCGTAGTCTTTGCTGCGCTGATCGGTGTTTTGGATGAGCAGGGCAATCGGCGTGCCGGTGGTCTTGCCTTCGTAGACGCCACTCAAAATTTGCACCTGATCGGGCTCTTGCCGCTGGGTCACGTGGCGGCTGGTGCCAGGGCGGCGGCGGTCCAGGTCGTGCTGGATATCGGCCTCACTCAATTCCATGCCCGGCGGGCAGCCATCGATCACACACCCGATGGCTGGGCCGTGGGATTCACCAAAGTTGGTGACTGCGAAGAGGTTTCCAAAAGTGTTTCCGCTCATGGGGCGATTATCCCTGAGCGGCGCACCGCTTTAATTGGCCGTCTTTGCGCCCTCTTCCTGTCCCGGCCAATCGCGGATATAGGCCTTGAGCATTTTGTTTTCGAAGTTTTGGCTGTCCACCACCGCTTTGGCCACATCGTAAAAACTGATGACGCCCATGAGCATGCGTTTGTCCATCACCGGCATGTAGCGCGCATGGCGGTCCAGCATCATGCGGCGTACCTCGTCCATCTCGGTCTCCATCGTGCAGGTCAGGGGCGCATCGTCCATGGCGCTGCGCACCAGCGTGCTGTCTAAGCCCTGGTTTTTGACGACGCTTTGGATGACTTCGCGAAACGTCAGCATGCCCACCAGATCACCGTGCTCCATCACTACGAGTGAGCCGATATCGCGCTCGGACATCATCTGTACCGCATGGGCTAAGGACTCGTCCGGCGCGGCGGTAAACAAGGTTCCGCCTTTGACGCGCAGAATATCGCTGACTTTCATGGTGCTTCCTTTTCGTTCGGCCATCGGTGCGCAGGGCGCAGCGGCAGGCTACGCATCGAATATAGCCCACAATGCCAGCTTTGAACGCGGCCCCAGCAGGCCTGCCTGCGGCCCGCTACCCATCGCGCACCACTATGGAGAACTTCTTATGAGCGGATATGCCGACCCCGGCTTTGACACTTTGGCCTTGCATGCCGGCGCTGTACCCGATGCCACCGGCTCGCGCGCGGTGCCCATCCATCTGACTACTTCTTTTGTCTTTGAGTCCAGCGACCAGGCCGCAGCCCTGTTCAACTTAGAGCGCGCAGGCCACGTCTACAGCCGCATCAGCAACCCGACCAACGCCGTATTCGAGCAGCGCATTTCTGCCCTGGAAGGCGGTATCGGCGCGATCGCCACCGCCAGCGGGCAGGCGGCCCTGCACTTAGCGATTTGTACGCTGATGGGCGCGGGCGCGCACATTGTGGCCTCTACCGCGCTGTATGGCGGCTCGCACAACTTGCTGCACTACACGCTGCGCCGCTTTGGTATCGAAACCAGTTTTGTGAATCCCAATGACATGGATGCCTGGCGCGCCGCCGTACGCCCCAACACCAAGTTGTTCTTTGGCGAAACCGTGGGCAATCCGGGCATGGACGTGCTGGACATAGCAGCCGTCAGCGCCATCGCCCACGAGAACGGGGTGCCTCTGCTGGTGGACTCCACGCTCACCTCGCCCTGGCTGATCAAGCCCTTTGACCATGGCGCAGACATCGTTTACCACTCGGCCACCAAGTTTTTGTCAGGCCATGGCACGGTGGTGGGCGGCGTGGTGGTGGACAGCGGCCGCTTTGACTGGGACGCCTCAGGCAAATTTGCCGAGCTCAGCGCCGTCTATGCCGGCTTCCACAATATGGTGTTTACCGAGGAAAGCACAGTCGGCGCATTTTTGCTGCGTGCACGGCGCGAAGGCTTGCGCGACTTTGGCGCCTGCATGAGCCCGCACACTGCGTGGCTGATTTTGCAGGGCATGGAGACGCTCCCCCTGCGCATGGCGCGCCATGCCAGCAACACCGAAAAAGTGGTGCAATTTCTAGCCAGTCACCCCATGGTCGCGCGGGTGGGCCACCCGATGCTGGAGAGCCATGTCAGCCACGCCTTGGCTAAAAAACTGCTGCCACGCGGGGCCGGCTCGGTGTTTAGTTTTGACCTTAAAGGCTCACGCCTGCAGGGCCAGAAATTTATTGAAGCCCTGAAAATTTTTAGCCATCTGGCCAATGTGGGCGACTGCCGCAGCCTGGTGATCCACCCCGCCAGCACCACGCACTTTCGCATGGATGATGCGGCCCTGCAAGCCGCTGGTATTGGTCCCGGGACCATCCGCCTGTCCATCGGCTTGGAAGACCCGGACGACTTGCTCGACGACCTGAAAAAAGCCTTGAAGGCGGCGGAAAAAGCGGCCTAAGGCCCAAGGCTTTGACCTAGTCTTTAAGCAGCGCGGACACCAGTTCGGCCAAGGCCAGCGCGCTGGTCAGTCCGGGGGACTCGATGCCAAATAAATTGACCAAACCCGGCACGCCGTGGGTTGGCGGGCCTTGCACGCAAAAGTCTGCGGCCGCCTGCCCCGGCCCACTGATCTTGGGACGAATGCCCGCATAGGATGGCTGCAAAGCACCCTCGGGCAAAGCAGGCCAGTATTTACGAACCTCGGTGTAAAACGCCGCGCCACGCGCCGGGTCCACCCGGTAGTCGCTGGCGTCCTGCACCCACTGCACATCCGGACCAAATTTAGCCTGTCCGGCCAAGTCCAGTGTCAGGTGTAAGCCCAGGCCGCCGGGCTCGGGTAACGGATACACCAGTCTTTGAAAAGGCGCTTTTCCCGCAAGCGAGAAATAGCTACCTTTGGCAAAAAATTCGCGCGGCACATGGTGCGTCGCCAAGCCCTCAAAGCGTCGCGCCAGCGCCGGCGCGGTCAAACCGGCGGCATTGACCACTGCACGGGCAGCCAGGCAAGTACCGTCCTGTGTCCAGACCTGGTGCCTGCCTGTGTGGGAAAGCGCTGCCCGGTCTACAGCGGTGTGCAGCACAACTTGCGAACCTGCATTTTCTAGGTCGCCTTGCAGCGCCAGCATCAGCCCATGGCTATCCACAATGCCGGTGCTAGGCGAATGCAAAGCGCCATGGCAATGCAGCGCGGGCTCCATGGCCAGGGCCTGTGCGGCGGTCAGCAATTGCAAGTCATCCACCCCATTGGCCCGTGCACGTGCCTGTACTTCGGACAAGTCGGCCATTTGGGCTGAACTGGTGGCAACCAGCAACTTGCCACAGCGCCGGTGGGCCACCTTGCGCGCTTCGCAATAGGCGTAGAGCATTTGGCGGCCCGGCACGCACAGGCGGGCTTTGAGGGAAGCTTGCGGGTAGTAAATGCCGGCGTGAATGACTTCGCTATTGCGCGCGCTGATACCGCTACCAATGCTGTCCTGCGCTTCCAGCACCCACACCTCGCGTCCTTGCAAGGCCAGGGCGCGCGCCACCGCCAGGCCAACAACGCCCGCGCCGATGACCACGACATCGACGGGTTCCGCTTGCAGGGTTGCGCTCATATACCTATTGTGCCGTGACGCCCTGGGCCACAACTTGGCGATTGGGCACAATGGGCCTAACCGCGCATTTATCCTTAAGGACCGTACCGTGCTGATTACTGTCAATAACGCCCCGCTGTATGCCTACACCGCTGGCAAGCCATTGAGACCCGAATTGCCCAGCGTTGTCCTGATCCATGGCGCTTTGCATGACCACAGCGTGTGGGGCCTGCAAAGTCGCTACCTGGCCAACCACCAGTACAACGTGCTGGCTATCGATCTGCCCGGCCACTGCAAAAGCGGCGGCAATGCGCCCGAATCGGTAGAGGAAGCGGCGCAAAGCATTATTGGCCTCTTGGACGCCTTGGGCATTCAGCAAGCTGCCCTAGTGGGCCACAGCATGGGATCTTTGATTGCCCTGGAAGTGGCTGCGCACAGCCCAGACCGCGTCAGCCATCTGGCCATGGTGGGCACCGCCTACCCCATGCGCGTCTCCCCCGCCCTGCTCGATGCGGCGCAAAACGCGCAGTCCAAAGGCATCGACATGGTCAACACGTTTTCGCTGTCGATGATGGCGCCACCGCCTTCGCTGATGGGGCCTGGCACCTGGCTACATGGCACCAACAAAGCGCTGATGCACCGGGTGCTGGGCAGCAACCGAGAGGCCAATGTGTTTTACCGCAGCTTCAAAGCCTGCGACAGTTATGCCGGTGGTGACGAGGCGATGGCGCAAGTGCAGTGCCCCACCCTATTTTTACTCGGCGCCAGCGACCAGATGACGCCGCCGCAAGGCGCCAAATCGCTGATCGCACAGGCCCGCCACGGCAAAGTGGTCACGCTCAAAGCCGGGCACTCGCTCTTGCAGGAAGCGCCAGACCAGGCGCTCGATGCTTTACGTGATTTTTTAAAGGCGCCGATCGCACCCTAAAAGCCCAAACCCACGCGGTGCATAACAGCTCGGTTAAATCTCCACGTAACAGCCAAGCGGATCAAAAAAGCGCTCGCTAACTTTGTCCAGCGTATAAAACATCTTTTTATCTTCGGTCTTGGTGCGCGTGCCCTACCGTCTTCATTTCCGATCATAATTAGATTCATCATATTTCGCGTTTTTCGCGTTTACCACGAATTGGAGATCTTATGCAGCTAGGAATGATTGGTTTAGGTCGCATGGGCGGCAACATCGTGCGCAGACTCATGCGCAATGGCCACACCTGCGTGGTGTACGACACCAACGCCGCCAGCGTGGCCCAACTCGCCACCGAGGGCGCTACACCCAGCCAAGATATGGCCTCGTTTATCAGCCAACTGCAAAAACCGCGCGCCGTCTGGGTCATGCTGCCCGCAGGCGCCATTACCGAGGCGACCGTCAACACCCTATCCGGCCTGCTCGAAGCCGGTGACACCATCATCGACGGTGGCAACTCCAACTACCAAGACGACGTGCGCCGCGCCAAAGCGCTGGCGGAAAAAGGCATTCGTTACATCGACGTGGGCACCAGTGGTGGCGTCTGGGGCTTGGACCGGGGTTACTGCATGATGATAGGTGGCGACAAAGCAGCGTTTGATCACCTGGACCCCATCTTCAAAACCCTTGCGCCGGGCGTCGGAACCATCGAAAAAACACCCGGCCGAGAGGGCCGCAAGTCCACGGCCGAAGATGGCTACCTCTACACCGGCCCGGCCGGCTCGGGCCACTTTGTCAAGATGGTGCACAACGGCATTGAATACGGATTAATGCAGGCCTACGGCGAGGGCTTGGATATTCTTAAAGGCGTGAACCAGGAAAGCATTCCCGCTGAGCGCCGCTACGACCTGAACTTAGCTGACATTACCGAACTCTGGCGCCGGGGCAGCGTGGTGTCGTCCTGGCTCTTAGACCTCACAGCTATTTCCCTGGCCGAGGACCCGGAGCTCGCTTCCTACTCCGGCTACGTGGAAGACTCGGGCGAAGGCCGCTGGACCATCCAAGCCGCCATCGAAGAGGCCGTGCCCGCCGACGTGTTAACCGCCGCCCTGTACACCCGCTTTCGCTCGCGCAAGGACCACACTTTTGCAGAAAAAGTGCTCTCGGCCATGCGCAAGCAGTTTGGCGGCCACAAAGAACCCGGCAAAGCATAAGGACACCCCGTGGCACAAGACATCGAACACGAAAAAACAGCGCACGGCGAGCGAGCACCGGCTTGCACTGTCGTCATCTTCGGCGCTGGCGGCGACCTGACCAAGCGCTTGCTTATGCCGGCGCTGTACAACCTGGCGCGCACCAATTTGCTACCTAGCAACTTTGCCTTGATTGGCGTGGATCGCCTGGAAATGAGTGACCAGGACTTTCGCGGCCATGTAGAGGAGTCGGTGCGCGCATTTGCCGCCGACAAGCACTACGCCCAAACGCTGGACGAAGCTAATCTGCAGCGCCTGCTCGCCAGCATGACGTATTTGTCTGCCGACTTCGGGGCAGCGGCCTCCTATGCGGAGTTGGGCAAGCGCCTGGAGGCGGTTAAGACCAGCCACCAGGTCAACGACAACGTGATGTTTTACCTGGCCGTCGGCGCGCGCTTTTTTGGCGGCATCGTGGACCAGCTCGGTGCGTCCGGCCTGGTCAACGAGACCAACCAGCACTGGCGCCGCGTGGTGGTGGAAAAGCCTTTTGGCAGTGACCTGGCCTCGGCACAGGCGCTCAATACCCAGTTGCGCCACAGCCTGGCCGAGTCGCAGATCTACCGCATGGACCACTTCCTGGGCAAGGAAACCGTACAAAACATCATGCTGATGCGTTTTGCCAATGGCATATTCGAGCCCCTGTGGAACCGCGACCACATCGACCATGTACAAATTACCGTGGCCGAAACCGTGGGCGTTGAAAAGCGCGCTGCGTTTTACGAAACCACCGGCGCCATGCGCGATATGGTGCCCAACCATGTGTTCCAACTGCTGGCGCTCACCGCCATGGAATCGCCCGCCTCGTTTGACTCCGACGCGGTACGTAACGAAAAAACCAAGGTACTGCAATCGGTGCACCGCGTCGACGCGGTCACCGACAGCGTGCGCGGGCAGTACAGCGCGGGCAGCCGCGACGGGCAGGCGCTGGCGGGCTACTTGCAAGAAGATGGTGTGAACCCTGGCAGCAAAACCGAGACCTATGTCGCCCTCAAACTGGGCATAGACAACTGGCGCTGGGCCGGCGTGCCCTTTTACCTGCGCACCGGCAAAGCTATGGCCAAGCGGCAGAGCGAGATCGTCATCCAGTTCAAGCGCCCGCCGTTTTCGCTTTTCCGCGACACCGCCACCGAGGCCCTCACACCCAATGCCCTGGTCATCAAGCTGCAACCCGACGAAGGCGCCATGCTCACTTTCGGCGCGAAAATCCCCGGCCCCAAAATCGAGATTGGCCAGGTGCACATGGACTTCCACTACAAGGACTATTTCCAAAATGCGCCCAGCACCGGCTACGAAACCCTGATCTACGACTGCATGATCGGCGACGCTACCCTCTTCCAGCGCTCCGATAGCGTCATGGCTGGCTGGGATATCGTGCGCCCCTTACAGGAATATTGGGCCGACCCCAAAGCCCCGCTGGCCCACTACGCCGCAGGCTCCGAAGGTCCGGCAGCGGCAGATGAACTTCTTGGGGCCAGCCACCGGGCCTGGCGTACTTTGGCTTAGGCTGCTGGGGCTGACTACACTGCGAGGGTTCGCCAATCGGTTCAGTAGCAATCCATGCAGGGCAATCATTCATCAACCAAGCTTAGCAAAACATCTAACAGGCCTTTCTTGGTAGGCAGGCCTAAGTCAGCAGGGTTGGTTTACTTTATGGGCTTGGCCGCCCTGGCAGTGCTCAGCGCCTGTGGCGGTGGCGGTGGCGGTGGCGGTAGCAGTAGCGGTGGCGGTAGCAACCAGGCCAGCCCTAAGCTTGCTCCAGCAGTCCAACTAGCCAATACTTGTGTCAGCCCGGCACAAAACACCGGTGAAAAACTCGGCACTGCAAGCGATGAAAAAGCCTGGGTCCGCTCCTTTGTGGATGAGGACTACCTTTGGTACCAAGATGTTCCGAATCTGGATGCAAGCCAATACACCAGCGCTGCAGCGTACTTCGACGTTTTGAAAACCCCCGCAAAAAACAGCGTCGGTGGCGATTTGGACCGATTCCATTGGTCGGAAACCAAAGAGGAATATGACCAATACACCAACGGCATATCCGTCGATTACGGTATATCCTGGTCGCGGGTGGCCAATTCGCCGCCGCGCAGTTATATCGTGTACGACGTGGAGCCGCAAAGCGCCGCTGGAAAGGCCGGTGTCCGGCGTGGCGATAGGCTGATGAAGGTAGACGGTATCGACTTCATGAATGGCGCTGATGTGACCGGGCTCAATAAGGGCTTATTTCCTAAAGACCAAGGCCCGCACACATTCGAATTGCAACGTGGCACAGCCACCTTTGCATTTACGCTGCAGGCTGGCCCCTATGCCACGACACCCGTTAGAGACGCAAAGGTGATCAACAACAACGGAACCCAGGTCGCCTACCTGTATTTCGACAGCTTTATCGCCAAATCCGAGGATGCGCTAATCACTGCGTTCAACGACTTCAAAACACAGGGCGCCAAGGAACTGATCATTGACATGCGCTACAACGGCGGCGGCCTGTTGTTTATTTCCAGCCAACTCGCCTACATGATTGCCGGTAACAGCGCCAGCAGCGGCAAGACCTTCTATAAATTTGTTTACAACGACAAACGCAGTAGAGAAAACGAGGCCTACGGCTTTATCCCCTACGCCCTTACCACCTCCTATTACTACGATTACACCCGCCCCTTGCCCAGCCTCAACCTCAAGCGGGTGACGCTGCTGGTGGACCAGCGCACAGCATCTGCCAGCGAGGCGGTGATTAACAGCTTGAGGGGTATTGACGTCAGCGTGAACTTGATCGGCTCCACCACCTATGGCAAGCCCTATGGTTTTACCCCGCAATACAATTGTGGGCGTTACTATTACGCCGTCGAGTTCAAAGGTGAAAATCACAAAGGATTTTCGGCTTTTGACACAGGTTTTGCACCAAACTGCGCGGTCAGGGACGATTTGAGTTTTCAACTCGGAGACATCGCAGAGCCCCGACTGGCAGAGGCGCTGCAATACATACAAAGCGGCACCTGCACGACGGCCCCAGTGGCCAGTATCAAAGCCATGGGTTCACCGGAGCAACTGCCTTATGTAGTAGATCCCAAGCGCGTGCGCGCCATGACGATCCCCGCCAAGGTATAT
Organism: Rhodoferax sp.; assembly: GCA_040400575.1. GTDB lineage: Bacteria > Pseudomonadota > Gammaproteobacteria > Burkholderiales > Burkholderiaceae_C > Allorhodoferax. The sequence continues at coordinate 80,548 of JBBAPX010000002.1, read as the reverse complement.
CGATGAGTCAGGCGGTCAAATTTACCGTTTCAACCAGTCCATTGCCCGTGCCGCAACAATGAAGCCATATTGGCTTCCTTGGGCGGGCGCACCTTGATGATTTTGGTGGTCATGGCTGTGACGATCTGGTTAATGTAAAAGCCGAATAATTGTTAAATATATCGCCATGGGCCGTAAAGAACAATCGAGATGAAACGCGCCGAAAACGAGCACCTAGCGAATCGATTTCCAAATAGAAAATTAAAATAGTGCACATTTTTTAGGCAAAAGTAAAAATATGCGAGAGATTGCACCTAAACGCAGGGAAGACCTGTCCGGTGAGCGCTTTCATGCTGTAGTGCCTGCGGACGAGCAAGCACTTGAAGCGATCGCTGCCGCCTTTATGCATGACCCCGCCAATGCGGCCGCGATTGCAGACGAAAAGCTTTGGGATGCCACCATGCGCCAGTTTGATGAGACCTGCCTGGCTGTGACTACAACTCTGGCCCCAAGCCAGATCAAAAATATTCGTGAACAGGCACATGTCAGCCAACCCGTTTTTGCACGCTACCTCAATACCAGCGAATCCACTGTGCAAAAGTGGGAGTCCGGCAGCAAATAACCCAGTGGCATGGCGCTCAAGTTATTGACGGTAGTTCAGAAACACGGACTTGGTGTACTTGCCTGAATTTTGTATGACAGCAGTGCCGCGATTCCAATCCTTGGTCACTTCATCCCCTGCAACTCCAACAATATCGTCGCACCGTAGTTCTCGGCCAGGCCAATCTGGTAGCGCACGGGCATTTTGCTGGCTTCGTCTATCCAGATCTCGAAGGTGGCGGTGTCGTTTTTGTCCACCCGCTTGGCGTAGCGGCGGGCTTTTAGCTTTTGGTTGCCCACCGGTATGTCCCACATTTCAGCCGGGGTGAACTGCATTTTTTGCAAGCCCTTGGACGAGTTGATCCAAAAATCCGCCACCATTTTTTTGCGGCCTACGCCTTCGTACAGCACGTTTAGCATGTCTTGCGTATCACCGCTCAGCTTTTCGGTGCTGTCCACCTTGCTGCCGGTGTAAAAAACAGCGCTTTGCTTTTTGTAGTCCAGCACCGAGGTGCTGCGTGGCCCGTCGCCCCGCTCTTCGTAATAAAAGGTGGTGCGGTAGGCGCCGTTTTCGGGGACGCTGATGGACTGGCGCCTGTACTTTTTGTCCGCCACCAACACACTGAGCGCGCCCACCGGGCTGGTGACGGAGGTGATCTTGAGCTGGTTGGCCTTGCGCTCCAACGTGTCCACCACATCGGCCGCATGGATGGCGCTGCTGAACTTGGAGAGCGCCGTGTCAAACACCGAAGGCTCTTCACCATTGGCCTTGAGAATTTTCTCGCGCTTTTTGAAGTCGATGAGCAGGCTGAGTTTGTAGGTGTATTGGGTGGTGCCCAAAGGAGCTGCTGCTCCTGGCTCTTCTTTTGCGGCATGAACTGTAAGATGCAATAATAAAAATACTAGCGCCGCCAGTAAAGACTTGGTGGACGTATCGGTAAAAATTGGGTTTTGTGGCATCGCGTCCTCTCCGATTCAATCGATTATGTTGGAACTGTCCGCTCGATCAAAAGTCCAGCCCTGCAGGTAGATTGCCAACCAAAAAAAACCAATCTGCGCCTAAACTGAGACTTGGGTTGCACTGCGATTTTTTATCGCGTCATAAATTATGGCAAACAAAACGCCAAGAAATAAACCCACAATCAACCCTCCCAATAAAAACAGCATCGAACCCGTTTTCTCGACGTTCATCGAGATCAATTGGGAAAAACCGTTTGCGTTTTGAGAACGGGCGACCTCCAATTGACTGATAAAACGATTGAAGCCCAAGACGGTTCCTTGGGTTTTGGGTGCAGAGAGAGCCTCCTTGCGCGCGTGTGCTAGAAAATAATCAAGGCACTTCAAACCACTACCGCAGGTACTCAGATTTTCAGCCATGAAAACTTGGAGCTTAGCCTGCACCTGAGTTTCATCGTATGTGTCCTGGTGCCGCTCAAGCTGCAAGTCAATATCGGACAGTTCTTTTTTCAATGCGATGAGCTGGACGTTGACAGGTAAAAACTTAGAACCGCCATCTTTTAAATCAAAAAGCTGGCTGGATTGCGCAATTGGCCCGCCTTTGAATTGCTGCCCAATGGACTCCAAGCTCGCGATTTTTTTGAGCGTATATTTCTTTTCCGTATTCAACTCCAAAACAATTTTTTCATAATTAGACAAAAAAATTGAGCTTTGAAATTTAATGCTGGTCGTTAACTCTTCCAGGAAATAAAGTGCGTACTTATCTTTCACGAAATTAACGAAGTACTCCATATTTTTATTTAAGGTTTCTGGCGTCCGCTCCTTCAACAATAAGGTCAAGGTTGGGGCAGAGGCTTCATCTTTTTTTGAATCCTGTAAATCTTTCAACTCCTTTAGGTCTTGTTTTTTAATCACATAATTAGCGACGAAATTTTCGGTCCAAAATTTTTCGCTCGATAGCCTGCCCTTCATGGGATCCGTATCGTCAAGCGTTCCCGCCATCCGCGGCATAATGAACTGAAGCCGCTTGATCAACATTGGATCTGTGATATTGGGCATCAAGATAGATCCTTTATAGGCCGGGTATATCGAATAGGCCGCGAATCCGATTAGCAAGCCCAGCGCGCTTGAGGCAACAATGACCTTAAGATTCCGCCTAAGGAAAAGAAAGACATCCACTAATGAAAAGTCTTCTTCGTCTTCTTTCAAAATGCTTGCATTCATAAATTTAACAAAGGGCAATAGTTGCCTAATAGAGTAATTCCAAGGGAAACGAAAATTGCCTAGTACAAGAGCTGTGCCGCACGCAATTACGTGGTCCAATCCGGTCCGTCGCCACCTTGCCTGATCATACTGCACACACTGGTGGGCCATGCTCGCTGCCAGTTGTCCGCGTTACGAAAATAGGCAAAGAAATAGTTGAACCCCGCTATGGCAGTGGTAGCTAAGTTGTCACGAAAACGCCCGGAGTCGGAACGGTCAGATTGAGTCAGATACCCTTTATGCAATCCATGTCGCGTCGTCACTTACTGCTGAGCCCTCTTGCCATTGCTGGCGCAGACGCTCTAGTGGCACAAACCGCACCACCCTCGGATACCGAACCGAAATTACACCCTCGAAATCAATCACTCCAAAACACAAGCTTGCACTTGCCGCGCGACTTCGGCGCCCACCCCGATTTTCAAACCGAGTGGTGGTATGTGACCGGTTACGCCCCATCCGGCGAGGGGGCAGGCACTTTGGGCTTTCAAGTCACGTTTTTTCGAAGCAAAGTGGCTTCTACGCAGGCCTCTGGCTCCAAGCTGGCCGCCAAGCACTTGCTGTTTGCCCACGCCGCCGTGAGCGATGTGGCCGGCAAGGCATTGCACAGCGACCAGCGCATTGCCCGCTGGTCCGGCTTGCCCGCAGGCAGCAACCCCGCCGACCAGGCCTGGGCGCGGACGGAGGACACCGGGCTGCTTTTGCAAGACTGGTCGCTGACCCGGCAGAGTGACGGTCGCTTGCGCGCGCAAGTGCAGGCCAAGGGCTTTGCGCTGGATTTGTTTTTCTCCGAAACCCAGCCGGTGTTGCTGCAAGGCCAGGGTGGCGTGTCGCGCAAAGGGCCCTCGCCCCAGCATTTCAGCTATTACTACAGCCTGCCGCAGATGGCGGTGCAGGGGCAGATCCGCCTGCAAGGCCGCAGCTACACGGCGGGCGCGGGCAGCCTGGCTTGGCTGGACCATGAATGGAGCGACGCCCTGCTACCGCCAGGGGCGGTGGGCTGGGACTGGATTGGCATCAATATGCTGGACGGTAGCGCATTGACTGCGTTTCAGCTGCGCGACAAGGCGGGGCGCGCGGTGTGGGACGGCGGATCGTTTCGCGCGGGCAGCACGCTTTACACCTTTACGCAGGGAGAAGCGGTGTTTCAGCCCACCCACTGGTGGCAAAGCCCACGCAGCCAGGCGCGCTACCCAGTGCAGTGGCTGGTGCGCACCCCGGCCGACTTTTACACCGTGAAGGCCGTGTTCGAGGCACAGGAGTTAGACAGCCGCAACTCCACCGGCGCGATTTACTGGGAAGGCCTGTGCGAAGTGTTGGACAGCCAGCAACGCCTGGCCGGGCGGGGCTACCTGGAGATGACCGGCTACGCGTCGCCGCTACGGCTGTAATTGTTGGGCTTTGGGTTATGAATAAGCTGAACTCAAGGTCAGGATGGACTGCCGCGTCGCTAGGCTCCTCGCAGTGACGGGCGCGACGTGGCTGGCGTGCGTCGCCATAACAGGCCCTGCGACAATAGGGCTTTCGGGCGCACTTGCAGCGGCGCCCCACTGGCCCCACCTAGCAGCCCATGACGACCGAACGCCCCAAATCCCAAAGCCCCAAATCCCTTTCTGGTCTGATTCCGTTTTTAACACCCTACCGCGGGCGCATCGGTTTGGCTTTGGTGTTTTTGGTGATGGCGGCAGCGGCTACGCTGGCCTTTCCGGTAGCGCTGCGCATGCTGATAGACGGCGGCCTGGTGCGCCAGGACAAAGGCGAGCAAATGGTGGCCATGCGCGAGCACTTTGCCTTGCTCTTTGGCGTGGCCAGTGCGCTAGGTATTTTTTCGGCGCTGCGCTTTTATATGGTGAGCTGGCTGGGCGAGCGGGTGACCGCGGACATCCGCAACGCCGTCTACCACCATGTGCTGGAGCAAAGCCCGGAGTTTTTTGAAACCACGCAAACCGGCGAAGTGCTTTCGCGCCTGTCGGCGGACACCACCTTGGTACAAACCGTGGTGGGCTCCTCGCTGAGCATGGGCTTGCGCAATGCGGTGCTGGGCCTGGGCGCTTTGAGCGTACTGATCTGGACCAACCCCATCGTGATGCTGCAGGTTACGCTGGTGCTGGTCTTGATCGTGATGCCCAGCCTCTGGTTTGGGCGCAGAGTGCGCAAGCTCTCGCGCGCCAGCCAGGACCGCATTGCCGACTCCAGCGCGATTGCCGCTGAAGTGCTCAATGCGATTCCGGTGGTGCAAAGCTATACCGCAGAGGGGCGCGAGTCGGACCGCTTTAGCTTGTCCACCCGCAATGCGTTTGACACCGCCATCCGCCGCATCGGCGCGCGCTCCATCTTGGTGTGTTTCATCATCATCGCCACCTCGGCCGCGCTGCTCTGGGGCTTGTACCAGGGCACGCAAGCGGTGGTGGCCGGGCGGATTTCGGCGGGTGATTTGGGGCAGACGGTGGTGTACGTTATTTTGCTGGCCAGCGCGTTTGCAGTGCTGGGCGAGGTCTATGGCGACTTGCTGCGCGCTGCGGGCGCTACTGAGCGCCTCATGGAGTTGCTGCATACCCGCTCGCCTATTGCATCGCCAGCCAATCCCGTGGCCGCGCCCTTGCCGCAGGCAGGTAGTGCCGTGCGCTTTGAGGATTTGCATTTTCATTACCCTTCGCGGCCGCTGCAAGAGGCTTTGTCCGGCTTTTCGCTGAACATTGAGGCCGGACAAACCGTGGCCATCGTTGGGCCCAGCGGTGCGGGCAAGAGCACGGTGTTTCAGTTGCTGCTGCGCTTTTACGACCCGCAGTCGGGCCGTATCACCTTGGACGGCGTAGCCACCCACGACATGGCGCTGGGCGACTTGCGCGCGCGTATCGGCATCGTGCCGCAAGACGCGGTGATTTTTTCCAATAGCGCCCTAGAAAACATCCGCTACGGCAAACCCGACGCCACGGACGAAGAAGTGCGCCAGGCGGCCGAAGCGGCGTTTGCCCATGAATTTATCAGCACCCTGCCCCAGGGTTATGACACGTTTTTGGGGGAACGCGGCTTGCGGCTATCGGGCGGACAGCGCCAGCGCATTGCCATTGCACGCGCCATGCTGAAAAACCCGCCCTTATTGCTGCTGGACGAAGCCACCAGCGCCTTGGACGCCGAAAGCGAGCGCATGGTGCAAGCAGCTTTAGAGTCCGCCATGCGCAACCGCACCACCTTGGTCATCGCACACCGCCTGGCCACCGTGCAAAAAGCAGACTTGATCGTGGTGCTGGACAAAGGCCGCCTGGTAGAGCAAGGCACCCATGCGCAACTGGTAGCGCGCGGCGGCGTCTACGCCGGGCTGGCGGCGCTGCAATTTAACGTGTAGCCAGACTACTGCAACGGCCCTTTGAGCGCCTCGGGTAGCGCAAAGGGCAAGACGCCTATGCCCTCCTCTATCAGCTCGCGCGCTTCGCGGGCGCTGGTTTGGCCGCGGATACCGCGCTCGGGGGCTTCGCCGTAATGGATTTTGCGGGCCTCTTCGGCAAAACTTTGGCCCACGTCGGTGGTGTTGGCCATGAGGTGGCGGCCGATTTCCATCCAGGGTTTGGCCATGTCGGCATCTTGGGGGCCGGCCACGGCCAGGGCTTTATCACTCGGCTCATCACGCTCAGCGCGTTGAGGTGTCTCGGGTGCGGAGGCACGTGACAAATTGAGGCGTGGGGCGCTTAGCTTTTTGCTAATGCTGGCGTCGCCGCACAAAGGGCATTGCACTAAGGCGCGCGTCTGTTGCGACTGAAAGTCTTCTTCCGAGCCAAACCAGCCTTCAAAGCCGTGGCCCTGGGCGCATTGCAAGTCCAGCACTTTCATGCGGCGTCCTGCCATTGCAAGGGCCAGGCGCCGCTGAGGTAGTTTTGTAGCCAGAGCGCGCCGGTCAAGGTTTTGGCATCGGTAATACGCCCATCGCGGCACCAGGCAAAAAATTCGTCCGTGCTGGCGCTGAATACGTCTAAAAACTCACCGGCGTCCAACTGGGGCGGCCCGGCCTGTAGGCCCTTCGCAAACCAGATATCGATGTACTCGGTGGAATACGAAATACACGGATGCAGCACCCCAGCGTGCGCCCATTGGGTGGCGGTGTAGCCGGTTTCTTCGCGCAGTTCGCGCTGGGCACACAGCAGTAAATCTTCTTGGCCGTCGCGCTTGCCCGCAGGCAGCTCGATCATGACTTGATCGACGGGATAGCGGAACTGGCGCTCCAGCACGATGCGGGTGTGACCCGGGTCATCTGTCAAAAGGGGGATGACCATGACTGCGCCGGGATGGACAATGTACTCACGGAAAGTGGATTTGCCGTCGGGCAGCGTGACCTGGTCGCTAAAGACTTGCAGAAAACGGCCTGACAAAATTTTGTCGCTACTTTGGCGCATCTCGCGCAAGCCGGCGTCGGAATCTGAAACAGAAATGGGTGTGCGCACAGCCTTCTACCCGCCTAAAAACCAAGCGGGTTCAAGTGCCCAACATCTGCAAGACGGACTGGGCTGACAAAGCCATCAGGCCAGCGGGGAAGATGCCCAGCAGCAAAACCAAAGCGCCGTTGATGGCTAGCACAATACGGACGTCGGCACCGGCCACCACTACGCTGGCAGTGATGGGGGCATCGAAATACATGACCTTAACCAAGCGCAGGTAATAGAAAGCGCCTACCAGCGACATCAGCACGGCAAACACCGCCAGGCCAATATGCATGGCCTGGCCCGAGGCGATCAGCGCTTGCAGTACCGAGAGCTTGGCGTAAAAACCTACCATCGGAGGGATACCCGCCATAGAGAACATGCAAGCGGCCATGACGCCGGCGTACAGCGGGCTGCGTTGGTTCAGGCCGGCAAAGTCGGCAATCTCTTCGCTTTCAAAACCTTCGCGGGCCAGCAGCATGATGACGCCAAAGGCTGCCAAGGTCGTTAGCACATAGCTCACTACATAGAACATGGCTGAGCTGTAGGCGTTGGCGGTGGAAATGGTGTTGCCATCGATCACGCCCGAGAAAATGCCGATCAGCACAAAGCCCATTTGGGCGATCGTGGAAAACGCCAGCATGCGCTTGACATTGGTTTGCGCAATGGCGGCAAAGTTGCCGATGAACAGCGAGGCTACGGAGAGCAGCATCAGCATTTGCTGCCAGTCGATGGCCAGCGGCAACATGCCTTCCACCAGCAAGCGCATGGTGACAGCGAAAGCCGCCAGCTTGGGCGCGCCACCAATCATCAGCGTGACCGCCGTGGGCGCACCTTGATAGACATCGGGAATCCACATATGAAACGGCACCACGCCCAACTTAAAGGCCAGACCCGATACGATGAACACCAAGCCAAAGACCAGCACCTGGTGGCGCACATGGCCCGTAGAGATGGCACTGAAAACTTCGTTGATATCCAGCGAACCGGTGGCGCCGTAAAGCATGGACATGCCGTAGAGCAAAAAGCCCGAGGCCATGGCGCCGAGCACAAAATATTTCATGGCCGCTTCGACCGCTTGCGCGTTGTCGCGCCGCAGCGCTACGAGCGCGTAGCTGGACAGGGTCAGCAACTCCAGACCCATGTAAATGATCAGGAAATTGTTGCCCGAAATCATGATGAACATGCCAAGCAAGGCAAACATGGACAGGGTAAACAACTCGCCGCCACTCAGCATGTCGCGTGCAGCGGCATAGGGGCGGCCATAGACCAGGGTGACCATCACTGCCAGCGTGGCAAAGCACTTTAGCCACGCGGCCATGGTGTCGGCCACCACCATATTGCCAAAGCCGTACAGCGTCAGGCCGGTAGTGGCAAAAAAGCCTTCGATCAGCGCTACGACGCCCAAGGTGATCAGGGTGAGCGTATAGGTATAGCCGCGCAGTGGACCTTGGGCGCGCAGGTCCAGCAAGGCGATAGCGCAGGCCATGGCCAAAAGCAGGGCCTCGGGAAAAATAGCAATCCAGCTGATTTGATCGATCATGGTGTGTTTCTCAATTCGCAGCCATCAATGCAGCTTGGACTGGGCCACGTGCTGGAGCAAGCCGGCTACCGAGGCATCCATCACATCGGTAAAGGGTTTGGGGTTGATGCCCATGTAGAGCACCGCAACAGCTAACAAGGCCAGCATGACAAATTCACGGCCATTGATGTCCTTCAATTCCTGGACATGGTGGTTGGTGACCGGGCCCAGGTAGACGCGCTTGAACATCCACAAGGTGTAGGCAGCGCCAAAAATCAGAGCGCTGGCCGAGGCCATGCCGATCCAAAAGTTGAACTTAACGGCAGCCAAAATCACCATCCATTCGCCCACAAAGCCTGCGGTGCCAGGCAAGCCGCAGTTAGCCATGGCAAACAAAAGAGAAAAGGCGGCAAAACGCGGCATGGTGTTGACGACGCCGCCGTAGCTGGCAATTTCGCGCGAGTGCACCCGGTCGTACAAGACGCCGATGGACAGGAACATGGCGCCCGATACAAAGCCGTGCGCAATCATTTGCACAATGCCGCCGGCCATGCCCAGGTCGTTAAACATGAAGAAGCCCAAGGTCACAAAACCCATGTGGGCCACGGAGGAATAGGCCACGAGTTTTTTCATGTCCTGCTGCACCAAGGCGACCAGGCCCACATAAATCACCGCCACCAAAGACAAGGCAATCATCAGGCCGGCCCACTCGTGCGCCGCATCGGGCGCAATCGGCAGCGAAAAACGCAGGAAACCGTAGGCGCCTAATTTGAGCATGATGGCCGCCAACACCGCGGAACCGCCGGTGGGCGCCTCGACGTGGACATCAGGCAACCAGGTGTGCACAGGCCACATGGGCACCTTCACGGCAAAAGCCGCAAAGAAGGCAAAGAAAATGGCGGTCTGCGCGGTCTGGCCCAGTGGCAGGGCGTGCCACGTAGCAATGTCAAAACTGCCGTTGGAGGTGATGTAGAGGTAAATCAGCGCGACCAAGGTCAACAAGGAGCCGAGCAAGGTGTACAGGAAAAACTTAAAGGCCGCATAAATTTTGTTGGGGCCGCCCCAGATACCGATGATGAGGTACATGGGTATCAGTGTGGCTTCAAAAAACACGTAGAACAAAAGGCCGTCCATCGCGCAAAACACGCCGATCATCAGGCCCGACAAAATCAGGAAAGAGGCCATGTACTGGTTGACTTTGTGGGTAATCACTTCCCACCCGGCAATGACTACCACCACATTGATGAATGCCGTCAGCAGCACAAACCAAAACGATATGCCGTCCACGCCCAGGTGGTAATTGACATTGAAACGCTCGATCCACATGCTGTTTTCAACAAACTGCATTTCTGCGGTGCCCAGTTGGAAGCCTGAATACAAAGGCAGGGTTACCAGAAAACCGGCGACTGCGCCAATCAGCGCCACCCAGCGCACGGCGCGGACCTGGTCGTCACGCCCCAAGGCCAATAGCACGACGCCAAAAAAAATCGGCGTCCAAATAGCAAGGCTCAACAATCCCATGGGTCTTTTTTCCTTATTTGTTGAGCCAGACGAAGTAGGTCATGAGGACAAAAATGCCCAGAATCATGACCAGCGCATAGTGGTACAGGTAACCGGACTGCAGGCCACGCACCCGCTTGGATACCCAGCCCACCAGCTTCCAGGAACCATTGACGAAGAATCCGTCAATGATCGCCTTGTCGCCGCCCCTCCACAGGCCATCGCCCAACATGCGCGCGCCGCGCGCCAACACGTTTTCATTGAACCAGTCCATGTAGTACTTGTTTTCCAACAAAACCACCAAAGGCCGCAGGCCGCGCCCGATGGCCGCAGGCACGGCTGGGTTAATCAAGTACATATACCAAGCGGTGACCACACCCGCCAGTGCCAGCCAAAACGGCGCAGTGCTCAGCGCATGCAGCGCCATGGCCACGGGGCCATGGAAGGCTTCTTGCAATTCCTTCATCGCAGGGTGGCGCGTGCTGTCCACGGCGATAGCGTCTTTGAAAAATTCGCCAAACAGCATGGGCTCTATGGTCATAAAACCAATCACGACCGAGGGGATGGCCAGCAGCACGAGTGGCAGCCATACCACCCAGGGTGATTCATGCGGGCTGTGGTCGTGGTGGGCGCCATGGGAGTGGTCATCGTGGCCGTGCGCATTGTGGCCATGGTGTGCATCAGGGTTTTGGTCGTAGCGCTCTTTGCCATGGAACACTAAAAAGTACATGCGGAAAGAATAGAACGCGGTGACAAACACACCGGCCAAGACCGCAAAGTGCGCAAAACCGGCAGCAGGCAAATGGCTTTCGGCGACCGCCTCGATGATGCTGTCTTTGGAATAGAAGCCCGCAAACAGCGGAGTGCCGATCAGCGCCAGCGAACCGAGCAAGGAGGTGATCCAGGTGATCGGCATGTATTTGCGCACGCCGCCCATCCAGCGAATGTCTTGGTTGTGGTGCATGCCGATGATGACCGAGCCTGCGCCTAGGAACAACAAGGCCTTGAAAAACGCGTGTGTCATCAAATGGAATACGGCTACCGAGTAGGCCGAGGCGCCGAGGGCCACCGTCATATACCCCAGCTGCGACAGCGTGGAATAAGCCACCACCCGCTTGATGTCGTTTTGGATGATGCCCAAAAAGCCCATGAACAAGGCGGTAATCGCTCCCACGACCAATACCAAATTGAGTGCGGTATCGGACAACTCAAACAAGGGCGACATGCGCGCCACCATAAAGATACCCGCGGTCACCATGGTGGCCGCGTGGATGAGCGCGGAGATAGGCGTGGGGCCTTCCATGGAGTCAGGCAACCAAACATGCAAAGGAAACTGTGCCGATTTACCCATGGCGCCAATGAACAAAAAAATACAGGCTACGGTTATCAGCATCCAGCTGGTGCCGGGCAGGGTCAGCGCCGCCAGCTCAGGTGCTTTAGCAAATATTTCAGCGTAGTTCAAAGTCCCGGCAAAAGCGGCGATCAGGCCTATCCCCAAGATGAAGCCAAAGTCGCCCACCCGGTTAACCAAAAAGGCTTTCATGTTGGCAAAAATAGCGCTGGGCTTGTTGTACCAAAAACCGATCAACAAGTAAGACACCAAGCCTACCGCCTCCCAACCAAAGAAAAGCTGCAAGAGGTTGTTGCTCATGACCAGCATCAGCATGGAGAAGGTGAACAGCGAAATATAGGAGAAGAAGCGGTTGTAGCCCTCGTCCTCGTCCATATAGCCAATGGTGTAGATGTGCACCATGAGCGACACAAAGGTCACTACGCACATCATCATGGCGGTCAGGCCGTCGATCAGAAAACCGATTTCCATTTTCAAGTCGCCGACCACCATCCAGGTGTACAGCGTTTCGTTCAGGCGCGCGCCGCTTTGAACCACGGCCTGCAAGGTCAGCACCGAGATGATGAAGGAGATGAGCACGCCAGCAATCGTCAGGCTGTGGGTGAGCGTACGCCCGATGCGATTGCCGCCAAACTTCGTACCTAATATGCCTGCCAGCAGTGCGCCGACCAGCGGCGCCAAAGGCACGATCAGCAGCGTGGCGGTGTTGAGACTTGTTTGCATCGTTGTCTTAGCCCTTGAGCGTATTGAGTTCGTCCACGCTGATGCTGGATTTGGCCCGGAACAAGAGCACCAAAATCGCCAGGCCGATGGCCGACTCGGCAGCGGCCACCGTCAGGATAAAAAACACAAACACCTGGCCGTGCATATCGTTGAGGTAATGCGAGAAGGCGACAAAATTAGTGTTCACCGCCAGCAGCATCAGCTCGATGGCCATGAGCAACACAATCAGGTTGCGACGGTTCAAAAAGATACCAATTACCGAAAGTGCAAACAACATCGCGCCCAGGGACAAAAAGTGGCCCAGCGTCAGGGTATTCATCATGCTTTGGTCTCCGGTGGGGTGTTTGCCTCGGGGGGCGCAGGCGCAGGGGCTTCTTGCGTGGCGTCCATCTTGAGCACCGTCATACGGTCTTGCGCCTTCACGCGCACTTGGTCACCGGGGCTGACGTATTTGCTGTCTTTGCGTTCGCGCAGCGTCAGGGCGATCGCGGCAATCATGGCCACCAGCAAAATGGCGGCGGCAATTTCTAAGGGATAGATGTATTCGGTGTAGAGCAGCTTGCCCAGCTGCTGGGTGTTGGACGGCCCGCCTATTGCGTTGTTGGTCGCCGCCGGGTCATCGACCACGCGAAAACCGCCTAACAAAACCGCCGCCATTTCCAGCGCAATCACCACGCCTACCGCAGCGGCTAGCGGGAAGTGGTTCCAAAAACCTACACGCAGGTTTTCGACATTGATATCCATCATCATCACCACGAACAGGAATAGCACCATTACCGCGCCCACATAGACCAGCACCAAGGTGATCGACAAAAACTCGGCTTTGAGCAGCATCCAGATCATGGCGGCCTGGAAAAAGGTAAGCACCAAAAACAAGGCGGCATGCACCGGGTTGCGGGCGGTAATCACCCTGAACGCCGCTATCAGCAAGACCGCCGAAAAGGCGTAAAAAAGACCGGTGGTAACACTCATGGTGGCAAACTTTCTTGCAGAGGCTTAGCGGTACTTGGCGTCCGCCTGCTTGGCTGCAGCGATTTCGGCTTCATAGCGGTCGCCTACCGCTAACAGCATGTCTTTGGTGAAGTACAAGTCGCCGCGTTTTTCACCGTGGTATTCGAGGATATGGGTCTCCACAATCGAGTCGACCGGGCAGCTTTCTTCGCAAAAGCCACAAAAAATACACTTGGTCAGGTCGATGTCGTAACGCGTGGTGCGGCGTGAGCCGTCTTCGCGCACGTCGGATTCGATGGTGATCGCCATCGCCGGGCAAACGGCTTCGCAAAGTTTGCAGGCGATGCAGCGCTCTTCGCCGTTTTCATAGCGGCGCAGCGCGTGCAGGCCACGAAAGCGCGGCGACAGCGGTGTCTTCTCCTCCGGAAACTGCACCGTAAATTTTTTACGAAAGGCGTAGCGCATGGTCAGCGCCATGCCTTTGAACAGCTCGATCAGCAAAAAGCTGAGCAAAAAGTCTTTGAGCGAAAAGGCAGCGGGCTTATAAGCAATGCTTGGCATGTCTGTCTCTTACTTCCAGATATTGAATGAGGTCTGCATCCATCCGCCCACCACGACCAACCAAACCAGGGTGACGGGAATAAAGATTTTCCAACCCAGACGCATGATCTGGTCGTAGCGAAAGCGTGGGAAGGTGGCGCGCACCCAGATGAAAATGCTGACAATGGCGCAGGTTTTCAGGCCCAGCCAGATGCCGCCGGGAATCCAGTCAAGCGCAGCCACTGGCGAGAGCCAGCCGCCCAAAAACATCACCGCAGCCAGAATTGAGACCAGCCACATATTGGCGTACTCGGCCAGATAAAACATGGCATACGACATGCCGGAATATTCGACCATGTGGCCCGCCACAATTTCGGCCTCACCTTCGACCACGTCGAACGGATGGCGGTTGGTTTCGGCCAGGCCGGAAATGATGTAGACCACAAAAATCGGCAAGAGCGGCAGCCAGTTCCAAGACAAAAAGCCCAGGCCCTGGTCGGCAAACATGCCTTTGGCCTGCTCCGTCACGATGACGCTCATGTTCATACTGCCGGTCACCATCAAGACCACGACCAGGCAAAAGCCCATAGCGATTTCGTAGCTAACCATTTGCGCCGAGGCGCGCAAGGCGCCCAGGAAAGCGTATTTGGAATTGGAGGCCCAGCCGGCGATGACCACGCCATAGACTTCCATGGAGGTAATCGCCATCACAAACAACAAACCGGCGTTGATATTGGCCAGGGCCACATCCGGACCAAAGGGCACGACCGCCCAGGCGGCCAGCGCCGGCATGATGGTGAGAATGGGGCCGATAAAAAACAAACCCCGGTTGGCCGCTGCGGGCACCAAAATTTCTTTGGTCAGCAGTTTGAGTGCATCGGCAATCGGCTGCAACAGGCCCAAAGGCCCCACGCGATTCGGGCCGACGCGCACTTGTATCCAGCCCAAAAACTTGCGTTCCCACAGCGTTAGGTAGGCCACTGCGCCCAGCAGGGGCAAGAGCACGGCCAGAATTTTCATCAAGGTCCAGATCACTGGCCACACCACGGCAGCCCACCAGGTGGCTGCAAGGGCTTGCAGCCCGACGTTGTAGATCGCGTCGATCATGCAAGCACTCCCGCACCGACACGTGCATCGGCCGTCATTTGCAGGCTGCTGGCGCGGCGTACCAAGCCGTCAAGCTGGTAGATCGACGCAGCGCAAGGCGCCGAACCCGGGCCCGCTTGCGTGGGCTGGCTGCTGGCGTTATTGAGGCGGTCGGCGCTGAGGTGCGCAGGCGCAGCGCCCGCGAAGATTTCATGCAGCACATCTTGCGAGGACTCTTGGGCAAAGCCGTCGATCTTCAGCATATTGCCCAGTACGCGCAAGACTTTCCAGGCGGGCCTCGCCTCGCCCTGGGGCTTGACCACAGCATGGAAACTTTGCACCCGGCCTTCTGCATTGACGAAGGTGCCCGAAGTTTCGCTAAAGGGTGCGATAGGTAGCAGCACATCGGCGCACTGCATATTGGCTTTAAAAGGCGAGAGGCTGACCACCATTTGGGCTTGGGCCAACTGGCCTAGTGCCGTTGCACCCGCAGCGCTGTCAAATTCGGGCTCGTTATTGAGCAGCAAAACGGCTTTGAGTGCACCACCGAGTATCTGACCGGCATGCACACCGCCCTGCCCTGGCTCGGCGTGGACAAACTGCGCGCCCACGGTATTGGCCGCTTCGGTCAGGAAGCCACAACTGGCGCCAGTCGCTTGCGCAATCCAGGCGGCCACGGCCTGCAAAGCCGAGGCCTGCGCGTGGTGCGCCGCGCCATTGCCGAGCAACACCGCTTTGCGTTCGCCGCCTAAAAGCGACATGGCCATCGCCAGCGCTTGGTCGTTGACCGTTGCGCTGTAGGGGCAGCTGACTTCGGCCAACTGCGCCACCGCAGCGGCTATCGATTGCAAGTGCGCCAGCCAATCTTGCGAAGCGGCTTGTATATCCTGCGCGACCAGGATGGCCCAGTCCGCCGTATCGCTGCGCAGCGCATGCACCGCGCAACCAGAGCGCGCCGCCTGACGTAAGCGCAGGGCAAACAGCGGATGGTCTTTACGCAAATTTGTGCCCACCAAAAGCACGCGCTGCAAGGTGGAGAGACCGGCGATGGGCATGCCCAAATGGCGCACACCGTCGGTGGCGGTGAAATCTTGGTTGCGCAAGCGGTAGTCGATATTCTCGCTGCCCAGGCCGCGCACCAGTTTCGCGGCGAGGTGCAACTCTTCCAGGGTGCTGTGCGGGCTGACCAAGGCGCCAAGCGCCTGTGCGCCGTGGTTGCTTTTGATTTGCTTGAGGCCATTGGCCACGTATTCCAGGGCAGTTTGCCAATCGACGCTAGACCATTTGCCGTCCTGCTTGATCATGGGTGTATGCAAGCGGTCCGGGCTGCTCAGCGCCTCGTAAGAAAAACGGTCGCGGTCGGCGATCCAGCATTCGTTGACCGCATCGTTTTCTAGCGGCACCACGCGCATGACGTGGTTGTTTTTGACCTGCACCACAAGATTGCTTCCTGTCGAATCATGCGGACTGACCGACTTGCGGCGAGACAACTCCCAAGTGCGGGCGCTGTAGCGGAAAGGCTTGCTGGTCAGCGCACCCACGGGGCAAATATCGATCATATTGCCCGAGAGTTCGGAGTCCACGGTCTGGCCGACAAAGGTTTCGATTTCGGCATGCTCGCCACGGTGCGACATGCCCAACTCCATGACGCCCGCCACTTCTTGGCCGAAACGCACGCAGCGGGTGCAATGGATGCAGCGGCTCATCTCTTGCATGCTGATGAGCGGGCCGACGTCTTTGACCGCCACCACGCGTTTTTCTTCTTCGTAGCGCGAGTTAGAAGCACCGTAGCCGACGGCCAGATCCTGCAACTGGCATTCGCCACCTTGGTCACAGATGGGGCAATCGAGTGGGTGGTTGATCAGCAAAAACTCCATCACCGATTGCTGCGCCTTGATGGCTTTGTCGCTTTTAGTGCGTACCACCATGCCATTGGTCACCGGCGTCGCGCAGGCGGGCATGGGCTTGGGGGCTTTTTCAATATCGACCAAGCACATGCGGCAATTGGCCGCAATGCTCAGCTTCTTGTGGTAGCAAAAATGGGGGATGTAAGTACCGGCTTTTTCAGCGGCATGCATCACCATGCTGCCTTCAAGCACTTCTACTTTTTTGCCGTCGAGTTCGATTTCAACCATGGTGCTGCACCGATCAAACGTAGGCACCGACCACGCAGGTCTTGTGCTCTATATGGTGTTCAAATTCGGACCGGAAGTGCTTGAGCATGCCGCGCACCGGCATGGCCGCCGCGTCGCCCAGCGCGCAAATCGTGCGGCCCATAATGTTACCGGCCACGCTATCGAGCGTCTCCAGGTCGCTGGCGCGGCCCTGGCCGTTTTCAATGCGGTCCACCATGCGCCAGAGCCAGCCCGTGCCTTCGCGACAAGGGGTGCATTGGCCACAGGATTCGTGCGAATAAAAATAGGACAGGCGTCGCAAGGACTTGACCATGCAACGCGTATCGTCCATCACGATGACGGCGCCTGAACCCAGCATGGATCCGGCTTTGGCAATCGCGTCGTAGTCCATGGTGATGTCCATCATGATGTTGGCAGGCAGCACTGGCGCCGACGAGCCGCCCGGGATGACCGCCTTCAGGGTGCGGCCCGGCCGCATGCCACCAGCCATCTCCAGCAGCTCGGCAAAAGGCGTGCCCATGGGCACTTCGTAATTGCCCGGGCGCTGCACGTCGCCACTGACAGAAAAAATCTTGGTGCCACCGTTGTTGGGCTTTCCACAAGCCAAGTAGGCCGCGCCGCCATTGCGGATGATCCAGGGGACTGCCGCAAAAGTTTCGGTGTTGTTGATGGTGGTGGGTTTGCCATACAGGCCAAAGCTGGCCGGGAACGGCGGCTTAAAGCGCGGCTGGCCTTTTTTGCCTTCCAGTGATTCGAGCAAAGCCGTTTCTTCACCGCAGATGTAGGCGCCAAATCCGTGCGTTGCATGCAACTGGAAATTAAAGCTGCTGCCCATGATGTGCTGGCCCAAGAAACCGGCTGCGCGGGCTTCTTCCAAGGCCGCTTCAAAGCGTTCGTAGGTCTGGAAAATCTCGCCGTGGATGTAGTTGTATCCCACCGTGATACCCATGGCATAGGCCGCAATCGCCATGCCTTCAATCACCGCGTGCGGGTTGAACTGCATGATGTCGCGGTCTTTGCAGGTGCCGGGCTCGCCTTCGTCTGAGTTGCAGACCAGGTATTTTTGGCCGGGAAACTGGCGTGGCATGAAGCTCCACTTCAGGCCGGTCGGGAAACCCGCGCCGCCGCGACCGCGCAAGCCAGATTCTTTGACCGTGGCGATCACCTGGTCTTGCGTCATGCCCTCGCCGCCATCCTGGCCCAAAATCTTGCGCAGGGCCTGGTAGCCGCCGCGCGCTTGGTAGGCCGCAATACCCCAATTGGAACCATCCAAATCGGCCAGAATTTGCGCGCCTTTATGGCGGCCATGGAAAGAGCTTTCCCGGCCCGTCGCCTGGAACGGCGCCAATACCTGTTGCAGCGTCATTGCGCGCCCTCCGCTTGTTTGAGGCCAGCTATCAATTGATCGAGTTTTTCATCACTCATAAAGCTGCACATATGGCGGTCGTTAACCAACAGCACCGGCGCATCAGCGCATGCGCCTTGGCATTCGCTAGGCTGCAAGGTAAACATACCGTCGCTGGTGGTCTCCCCGGCGTGAATACCCAGTGTTTTTTCTAGATACGCCATCGCCTGAGCGCCGCCGCCGAGTTGGCAGGGCAAATTGGTGCAGACGTTGAGCTTGTATTTGCCCACCGGCTTGAGGTTGTACATATTGTAAAAAGTACTGACCTCATGGACGGCTATAGGCGCCATACCCAGGTAGTCGGCCACCATGCGCTCGCTGTCTGCGCTGAGCCAGCCTTGCTCTTGTTGGACGATGGACAAACAGGCCATGACGGCCGACTGTTTTTGGTCTGGCGGGTATTTGGCGACTTCGCGATCAAAGCGCACCCGGGTGGCATCCGACATCATCGGTCAATCTCTCCAAAAACAATGTCCATGGTGCCGATGATGGACACCGCATCGGCAATCATGTGGCCTTTGGCCATTTCATTGAGCGCGGCCAAGTGGGCAAAACCGGGGGGACGAATCTTCAGGCGGTAGGGCTTGTTGGCGCCATCGCTGACGATGTAAACACCAAACTCGCCCTTGGGGTGCTCCACCGCGGCATAGGCCTCGCCCTGCGGCACATGAAAGCCTTCGGTAAACAGCTTGAAGTGGTGAATCAGACCTTCCATATTGGTCTTCATGGACTCGCGTGAAGGCGCAGCCACTTTGTGGTTGTCGGTGATCACCGGACCGGGGTTGGCCTTGAGCCACTGCACGCACTGGCTGATGATGCGGTTGGACTGCTTCATCTCCTCCATACGCACCAGGTAGCGGTCGTAGACATCGCCGGTCTTGCCCACGGGAATGTCAAAGTCCATTTGTGAATACACGTCATAAGGCTGCTTTTTACGCAAATCCCAGGCAATGCCGGAGCCGCGCAGCATAGGACCGCTAAAGCCCATATTGAGCGCACGCTCGGGGGTGACGATGCCGATGTTGACGGTACGCTGCTTCCAAATGCGGTTGTCGGTCAAGAGCGTGTGGTATTCGGACAAACACTGCGGGAAGCGCTGGGTGAAGTTTTCGATGAAATCCAGCAAGGAGCCTTGGCGATTGGCGTTGAGCTCGGCGATGCCTTTGGCGTTGCGGATTTTGTTGGCCTTGAACTGCGGCATGGTGTCGGGGAGGTCGCGGTAGACGCCACCGGGCCGGAAATAGGCGGCATGCATGCGCGCGCCGCTGGCCGCTTCATACATGTCAAACAAATCTTCGCGTTCGCGGAAGGTGTAGATCAGGATCGTCGAGCTACCGCAGTCGTTACCGTGCGAACCCAGCCACATCAGGTGATTGAGCAAACGGGTGATCTCGGCATACATCACCCGGATGTACTGCGCGCGGATCGGCACCTCGATACCCAGCAGCTTTTCAATCGCCAGGCAGTAGGCGTGCTCATTGCACATCATGGACACGTAGTCCAGGCGGTCCATATAGGGCAATGCCTGGATGTAGGTCTTGGACTCGGCCAGCTTTTCGGTGGCGCGGTGCAGCAGGCCGATATGCGGGTCGGCGCGCTGGATCACTTCGCCGTCAAGCTCGAGCACCAGGCGCAACACGCCGTGTGCCGCTGGGTGCTGCGGACCGAAGTTGAGGGTGTAGTTTTTAATTTCAGCCATGGCGAGCCCTGCTTAGTGCAGGCCTCCGTAGTTCTCTTCGCGGATGATGCGCGGCGTGATTTCGCGCGTCTCAATCGTCACCGGCTGGTAAATCACCCGCTTCTGCTCGGCGTCGTAGCGCATTTCCACATGCCCGGAGGTGGGAAAGTCTTTGCGGAAGGGGTGGCCAATAAAGCCGTAGTCGGTCAAGATGCGGCGCAGGTCGTCATGGCCTTCAAACACCACGCCAAACAGGTCAAAGGCTTCGCGCTCAAACCAGTTGGCCGAATTCCAGATGTCATTGATGGAGTCGAGTACTGGCATATCGTCGTCAGTGGCAAAGACTTTCAGGCGCACGCGCTGGTTCAAACTGACCGACAGCAAATGCACCACCACGCAGTAACGCGGGCCTTCGTAACGGCCATCGCCATACGTGGAGTAGTCCACAGCACACAAGTCCATCATTTGCTCGAACTGGCAGCCCGCACTGTCACGCAGCAAGAGCGCAGCGGCGTGGTAGTCCTGCGCCGCTACCAGCACTTTGACTTCACCCAGATCTACCGAAATGCGTTTGACTTTGTCACCCAGGGCCTGCGCAATAGCGGCCTGAGTATCTTCAGGACGAACAGAATAAGAAGTCATGGGCTTAGCTCAGGCGCGCGCGATGGTTTCGGTGCGGCGGATTTTTTGTTGGAGTTGCAAAATGCCATAAAGCAGCGCCTCCGCGGTGGGCGGGCAACCGGGTACATAGACATCGACCGGCACGATACGGTCACAGCCGCGCACCACCGAATAGCTGTAGTGGTAGTAGCCGCCGCCATTGGCGCAGGAGCCCATTGAGAGCACCCAGCGTGGCTCGGACATCTGGTCATAAACTTTGCGCAGCGCCGGCGCCATCTTGTTGCACAGCGTGCCCGCCACAATCATGAGATCCGATTGGCGCGGGCTGGCGCGAAACACTTCCGAGCCAAAGCGGCTGATGTCATAACGCGCCGCAGCCGCATGCATCATTTCCACCGCGCAACAAGCCAGACCGAAAGTCATGGGCCAAATCGAACCGGTCTTTGCCCAGTTGACCACCGCGTCGTAGCTGGTGGTGGCAAAGCCTTCTTTGAATACGCCTTCAATCATGGTGTCATTCCCAGTCAAGGGCCCCTTTTTTCCACTCGTACACAAATCCCACCACCAGGATGCCCAAAAACACCATCACCGACCAGAAACCTAGAGGTCCGATTTCCTTCAGCGACACCGCCCAAGGAAACAGGAAGGCGATTTCCAGGTCAAACAAAATGAACAAAATGGCGACCAGGTAGTAGCGCACATCGAACTTCATGCGGGCATCTTCAAAGGCTTCGAAGCCGCATTCGTACGGGGAGTTTTTGGCCTGATCCGGCCGGTTGGGTCCGAGGATATAACCCAGCACCTGGGGAATGATGCCGATAGCCACACCGACCAAAATGAACAGCATCACAGGGAGGTATTGGTCCAGATTCATAGCTATTTAGGGATCGTCCGACGATAAGTCTGATTGTTTGCATCACCCTTACAGGCACGCAGTGCTCTCTTGCTATGGTGCCGTCGGCGAGACTCGAACTCGCACAGCTTTCGCCACTACCACCTCAAGATAGCGTGTCTACCAATTTCACCACGACGGCGGCTTTTTCCACAACAAGGCCTGAGCATCTGCGCTGCTCTCTCGGCCCTGATAAGCCCACGAGTTTACCCTGATTTAGGAAGGCTTCCCGAAGGACTTTCGACAATTTAGGCGGCCTTAATTCGCCGGGATTTGGGCTGCGCCCGAAGCCGCTGGCGCCGGCGCTGCAGCACTGGCTGGCGCTGCCGGGGCGGCGACGCTGGCAGCCTCAAGGACGCTACCACTATTGGTCGGGCGCAGGTTGCCGAAGTACGCCAGCGCCAAAGTAGCGGTAAAAAATACCGTGGCCAACACCGCCGTGGTACGCGACAAAAAGTTGGCGCTGCCGCTAGCGCCAAACAAGCTGCCCGAGCCGCCGCTGCCAAAAGCCGCACCCATGTCGGCACCTTTGCCGTGCTGGATCAGGATTAAACCGATCATCGCAATCGCCGAAATCATCTGCACTGTCAGGATGATCGTAACCGTATAACTCATCTTCTACTCCTGGAAAAAAACTGTTCGTACCGCTTTACTGCGCGGCCCGGATAATGGATAAAAAATCTGCTGCCTTTAAGGAGGCACCGCCAATAAGGCCGCCGTCAATATCAGGCTGGGCCAGCAAAGATGCGGCGTTGCCGGCGTTCATGCTGCCACCGTAGAGTATTCTGACCCGGTCCGCACTCGCACTGGCCGCTTGCAATTGCTGGCGCAACACATGGTGCACCGCTTGGGCTTGTTCGGGGTTGGCGGTTTTGCCGGTGCCAATCGCCCACACCGGCTCGTAAGCCAACACGATTTCGCTGATGCAATGGCCGTTGAGATGCACCACTGCCGCCAGTTGGCGCTTGATCACCGCTTCTGTATCACCGGCTTCACGTTCGGCCAAAGTCTCGCCTACGCACACAATCGGCGTAATACCCGCAGCCAAAGCACGTTGTGCTTTTGTGGCCACCAGCACATCGCTTTCCTGGTGATACTGGCGGCGCTCTGAATGCCCTACTAAGCAATAGCGCACCCCGAAATCTTTGAGCATGGTCGCCGAACTTTCACCCGTGAAAGCACCACTTTCCTGTGCCGATACGTCTTGCGCACCCAGCGCTAACGCGCTGCCTTGGGCCAGGGACTGCATTTGCGCCAGATAAGGCGCTGGCACGCACACCGCCACATCGCAGTCCCAAGCTGTATCGCTGTCGGTCAACAAAGCCTGCACCAGCGCCGCATTAGCCGCCAGCGAGCCGTTCATCTTCCAATTACCAGCGACCAGCTTTTTCATAAGCCGTCCCACTGCAACACAATTTTGCCAATGTGTTGGCTCGCTTCCATCTCGGCATGGGCTTGCGCTGCTTGCGCTGCCGGATAGGCCGCATGGAGCACTGGCTTGATAGCACCGCTTTCAAGCAAAGGCCAGATGTGGTGCTGTAAGGACTGGGCGATGGCCGCTTTAAAAGCCAGCGGGCGGATACGCAAAGTCGAGCCGGTAATCGTCAGGCGCTTGCGCAAGACCAGGCCAGCATTGAACTCAGCCTTTACCCCGCCCTGCACTGCGATAAATACCAAGCGGCCATCCTCGGCCAGGCAGTTCACTTCCTTGCTTACATAAGCACCGGCCACCATATCAAGCACCACGTCAACGCCACGTTTGTTGGTGATGCGGGACACTTCGGCCTCAAAGTCTTGGGTTTTGTAATTGATGGCATGGTCGGCGCCTAAGGCCAGACAGGCCTTGCATTTGTCGTCATTACCCACAGTCACGATGACGGTAGCACCCATGGCTTTGGCCATTTGAATGGCGGTGACACCAATCCCGCTGGAGCCGCCCTGAATGAGCAGGGTTTCACCGGCCTGCAAGCGGCCCCGGTCAAACACATTGCTCCAGACGGTAAAAAAGGTTTCGGGCAAGCCCGCTGCATCGGTATCGCTCCAGCCCTTGGGCACCGGCAGGCATTGGCCCACTGGCGCCACGCACCACTGCGCATAGCCACCACCAGCCACCAATGCGCAGACGCGGTCACCCACTTTCAAGCCCGCTGCCGCCATAGCTTGCGCATCGCCAGACTCTATGACGCCGGCCACTTCCAGCCCAGGAATATCCGAGGCGCCGGGCGGCGCGGGGTAATGACCCAAGCGCTGCAGTACATCCGGTCGATTGATACCACTGGCCGCAACCCGGATAAGCACTTCGCCGCTGACAGCCACAGGCATGTCCCGCTCGGCCAGACGCAACACCTCCGGCGCACCGAAACTGGAAATCTCAATGACTTGCATAGGTTAAGACCTTTGGCCGCTGGTGTTTCAAAAGACCAAGCGCCTGATGGCGCTCGGCACCTTTTCTATCAAGACTGTTCGTTATGGACAGGGCGATCGAGCAAAGCTTTCATCGACAACTTGACACGGCCTTTTTCGTCGGTCTCGAGCACTTTGACGCGCACGATCTGGCCTTCGGACAGGTAGTCGGTGACTTTTTCCACACGCTCGTGCGCGATTTGGCTGATGTGCAGCAGGCCGTCTTTGCCAGGTAACAAATTAACCAAAGCGCCGAAGTCCAAAATCTTGGTGATCGGGCCTTCATAGACCTTGCCGATTTCCACTTCGGCCGTGATCTCTTCGATGCGGCGCTTGGCTTCTTCTGCCTTGGCCGGATCGCTGGAGGCGATAGTGATGGTGCCGTCTTCCTCGATATTGATCTGGGTGCCGGTTTCTTCGGTTAGCGCGCGGATAACGGCGCCGCCTTTGCCGATCACATCACGGATCTTCTCGGGGTTGATCTTCATGGTGAACAGGCGGGGTGCGAAGTTGGACACTTCGGCTTTGGCACCAGCCATAGCTTCTTGCATCTTGCCCAAAATGTGCATGCGCGCTTCTTTGGCCTGGGCCAACGCCACTTGCATGATTTCTTTGGTAATACCTTGGATTTTGATGTCCATTTGCAAAGCGGTAATGCCGTGCGTAGTGCCAGCCACTTTGAAGTCCATATCGCCCAGGTGATCTTCATCGCCCAAGATGTCGGTCAAGACCGCAAAGCGGTTGTCTTCTTTGATCAGGCCCATGGCGATACCAGCCACGTGGGCTTTCATGGGAACGCCCGCGTCCATCAGAGCCAAGCAACCGCCGCAGACCGAGGCCATGGATGAGGAGCCATTGGATTCGGTGATTTCTGACACCACACGCATGGTGTACGGAAAATCTTCCTTGCTAGGCAAACAAGCTGCTAATGCGCGCTTAGCCAGACGGCCATGGCCGATTTCGCGACGCTTGGGCGTACCCACGCGGCCGGTTTCACCCGTGGCGAAGGGGGGCATGTTGTAGTGCAGCATGAAGCGGTCTTCATAGTCACCGCTCAATGCGTCGATACGCTGGGCATCGCGCTCTGTACCCAGGGTGGTGACCACCAGGGCTTGGGTTTCGCCGCGTGTGAACAAAGCCGAACCATGGGTGCGGGGCAGCACGCCGTTGCGGATTTCGATAGCGCGCACGGTGCGGGTGTCACGGCCATCGATGCGGGGCTCGCCCGCCAAAATTTGGCTACGCACAATCTTGGCTTCGATTTCGAACAGCAGGCCTTCAACCGCCACGCTGTCAAACGCGGCGCCCTCGGCTTTGAGCGCAGCCATCACCTCGGCGTATGCGACGCGGCAAGCCTGAGTACGGGCTTGCTTGTTGCGAATTTGGTAAGCGGCAACCAGTTTGTCTTTGGCCAGGCCGTCGATCTTGGCGATCATCGCTTCGTCCTTGGCCGGGGCTTTCCAGTCCCACGCCGGCTTGCCTGCGTCGCGCACCAATTCGTGGATGGCGTTGATCGCGATGTTGCCTTGCTCATGGCCAAAAACCACGGCGCCTAGCATGATGTCTTCGGGCAACTGCTGGGCTTCGGACTCGACCATCAACACAGCCGCTTCAGTACCGGCAACCACCAGGTCCATCACCGAGTCTTTGCGTGCGGTCTGACCGGGGTTGAGGACATATTGGCCGTTGACATAGCCGACGCGGGCCGCACCGATGGGACCGCTGAAAGGCACGCCACTGACCGACAGGGCGGCGCTCACGGCAATCAAGGCGGCGATATCGGCATCGACTTCGGGGTTGAGCGACACGGTGTGCACTACAACGTGCACTTCATTGAAAAAGCCTTCAGGAAACAAGGGACGGATCGGGCGATCGATCAGGCGGCTGGTCAGGGTTTCAAACTCGCTGGGGCGGCCTTCGCGCTTGAAAAAACTGCCGGGGATCTTGCCTGCGGCATAGCTTTTTTCCAGGTAATCCACCGTCAGGGGAAAGAAATCTTGGCCGGCTTTGCCTTCGGTACGGGCTACGACCGTAGCCAACACCACGGTGCCGTCCATATCGAGCAGCACTGCGCCGGTGGACTGGCGCGCGATTTCGCCGGTTTCCATGGTGACCGTGTGCTGGCCCCACTGGAAGGTTTTACTAACTTTTTTAAACATGGTCATGGGTTATCTCCATTACTTTCTCAACAGGTGGGAGGTGCAGGCCACCTCGCCAAAGCCCGGATTCAAAGTCACAGCCCACGATGCCATTCCAGAGCCCCTTGGGGCCAAATTGCTCTGGAATGACACAGCTTCGTACTGCTTTCCTTGTCTCCGAAGTAAAAAACGCCTGAGCTAGTGACCTAACTCAGGCGCTTCGCGTTCATATTCCCCGATTACTTGCGCAAGCCCAACTTGGCGATCAGTGCGGTGTAACGGTCAGCGTCTTTGAACTTGAGGTAATCAAGCAATTTACGGCGACGACTGACCATGCGCAGCAGACCGCGGCGACCATGGTGGTCTTTGGCGTGGGTCTTGAAGTGGGGGGTCAGCTCATTGATCCGGGCCGTCAGCAAAGCGACTTGGACTTCAGGGCTACCGGTATCACCGGCTTGGCGGGCATTGTCTTTAACGACAGCCGCTTTGATTTCAGATGCGATCATGGTGTGTTTCCGTCTATTTCAATGTGACTTGCGATTGCGGCTGGAACTGCTGCAAACGTGCGCTTCGCGAACTGCAAAGCCTTTCAATTATAACCACTCTTGGCAATCCGCCCGCCTGGGCTGCCGGTCGGCTCCTGTCATCGAGCAGCTGCGCCGTTCGCGCGCTAGGGGGCACGTAGGTAAAGCAACATTCAGGGCGAAGGGCGCTGCATCATGCAGCTTTCGGGCATGCGGGCCTGCGCGGCGCTCAGGGTTTTAATCACTTTAAAGCCGTAACCTGATCCCTCCACATCAAACTTCACACCCGGAGCGCCTTGACGCTCCATCACGCCCACCACCAGCGGCTGCTGGAACTGGTGGTCGGCGGCGCGCATGCTGCCGCTTTGGCCGGCCAAGCTAACGTTGACCCCTTCCAAAGCGCGCGCAATATCCGCTGCCTCTGGGGCCGACCCATCAGGGGTCATGCGCTTGGCGGCCTCCCCAAGAGCCTGGGCCAGCGCCTCCACCATAAGCTGCATACGCATGTGGACGTAATCGTCGTCGGGCTTGGGAAAGCGCGCCCGGAAAGTGCGATAAAAACTCTCGGCTTGCGCAGTCTGCACATTGGGCAGCCAATCGGCCACGGCTATCACCTTACCCACGCCCGCCTCGCCCATGGCCGCCGGGGCACCCAGCGCATTGCCGTAAAAGGTGTAGAAAGTGCCATCAAAGCCCGATTCGCGCGCCGCTTTGACCAAGAGCGTGAGGTCAGGTCCAAAATTGCCGGTAACTACGGCTTGCGCCCCGCTGGCTCTGATTTTGGCCATATAAGGCGCGAAATCCTTGATGCGCAATAGCGCATGCAACTCGTCCCCAGCAATACGCACGTCAGGCCTTTGCGCAGCCAGCTGGCGCCGCGCTTCGCGCAGCACGCTTTGCCCAAAGCTGTAGTCCTGGCCCAGCAGGTACACCGATTTGAGCGCCGTGTCCTCGCGCAAAAGTTCCATCAGCGCGGCCATTCGCATGTCGGCATGGGCATCGAAACGAAAATGCCAAAAGCTGCATTTTTCATTAGTCAACGCCGGCTCCACGGCCGAGTAGTTCAGAAACAGCACCCGGCGGACTGGATCGCGCACGTTATGCTTGTTCACTGCGTCGATCAAGGCCGCTGCTACCGCAGAAGAATTGCCTTGCAAAATTATCCGCGCTCCGCCGTCAATGGCCAGGCGCAAGGCCGACAGCGCCTCTTGGGTTTGCCCCTGGCTGTCAAAACGCTCTAGCACCAACGGAACGCTCGCCTTGCCCAAGGGAACGCCCCCGCGCGCGTTGACGCGCTCGATGGCCCAGACCAGATTGCGGTATACCGCTTCGCCACCACCCGCATTGGGCCCACTCAGGCCCTCGATCAAAGCCAGCTTGACAGGCCCTTGCAGCGTTTGCGCCCGTGCGGCCACTGGCATAAGCTCGGCCCATAAAAAAACGAAAACACATAGCGCCAGCCAAGGTCTTTTCAAGGCCTTCATGCAAAGAATAAACATAAGAAAAAACACCTTGAAATCAGAACAAACGCGCGCACCTCGAAGGCATGCGGACCTCAGTTCGAGGGCCGCGAAGTCTAAACGGAGCGACCTTATGTTTTTAACAGCCACCACATCCCCTTGGGCTATTCACACCCTTTCCGCCGCCGATGCGCTGACGCGCAGCAAAGCCTATGCACAAGTCGGCCGCCTGGTGCGCGACCTGAGTACGCGTGGCGCTGCGCAAGCACCCAAACTAGGCGGCAGCCCGGTGCAAGAAGATGACAAAGCCTATATCTTCAGCCTGGACTTGCCCGGCATTGGCAAAGAGCACTTGCGTATTCAGATCGAAGACACCGTATTGCGTGTAGAGACGCTAGAAGGTGCGCCGCGCAGCTACCGCGCGGTGTATGAATTTGCGCAGGAAATCGACAGTACAGCAAGTCAGGCCCGCATGGAACACGGCGTGCTGCACCTGAGCTTGAGCAAAAAGCTGCCGGTGAACAAAGCCGCCGAGTTGAATATTTCTTAAATAGCGCAGCCTTACAGGGACTGCAAAGGCCAGCGCGGCTGCACCTGAAAACCGTAGTCGCGCTGGGCCTCTTGGACGCCGCTTTGCAATCGCATCGCGGCGGCCAAGGCGATCATGGCGCCGTTGTCGGTGCATAAGTGCAGTTCGGGGTAATGCACCCGCACGCCGCGCGCGGCGCATTGGGCATTGAGCTGCTCACGCAAACACCGGTTCGCACCCACACCTCCGGCTACGACCAAGCGCTGCAGGCCAGTCGTTTTGAGCGCAGTCATCGATTTTTTGACCAGCACATCGGCAATCGCCGCTTGGGTGGAGGCAGCCAGATCGGCCTGCTTTTGCACAGGCAAAGCGCCAAAACCCGGCGTAGCGCCCGAGGCTAAGGTGTACTCAGATGGCGCAATCGGCGCGCCATAGGCGGCCACCATTTTTTGCGACTGCACCAGCACCGCCGTCTTGAGCCCAGCAAACGAAAAATCCAAATCACCACTGTGCATCAAGGGGCGCGGCAAAGCGTAAGCCTTGGGGTCGCCCTGTAACGCCAAAGCCGCAAGCGCCGGACCGCCGGGGTAGCCCAGCCCCATGAGCTTGGCCGACTTGTCAAAAGCCTCGCCGGCTGCGTCGTCAATCGTTTCGCCCAGCATCGCGTAGCGGCCCACGCCATCGACGCGCATCAGTTGCGTGTGCCCGCCCGATACCAGTAGCGCCACAAAGGGAAACTGCGGCGGGTCGGCGCTAAGGAAGGGCGAGAGCAAATGCCCTTCCAAATGGTGGACGCCTAAAACCGGTTTATCCAAAGCCGCGGCCAATGCGCAGGCCAAGCCCGCGCCCACCAGCAATGCCCCCGCCAGGCCGGGGCCACGCGTGTAGGCGACCACGTCCACTTCGCTCAAGCTGCGTCCGGCACTGGCCATGACTTCTGTGGTCAAGGGAAGCACCCGGCGGATGTGGTCGCGGCTGGCCAGTTCGGGCACGACGCCACCAAAGGCCTGGTGCATCTCTACCTGGCTGTACAAAGCATGCGCCAGCAAACGCGGCACGGCTTGCCCTCGCAGCTCGACCAAGGCCACGCCGGTTTCATCGCAAGAGGACTCAAACCCCAGCACCAACAAGGGCTGCGCGCTGCGGTGTGTAGCCTGGTCCGGAAGCTGGCCGCGCGTGCCGGCCGCAGGCATCACCGGCGGCGCTGCTTGGTGTTGGTTTTGGGCAGAAGGTGGTGCGACATCGGCTTTAGTCATAGCAGGCGCCAGTGTAGGCCAGCCCTACGCCACAATGCCGCCATGCCCGACACCACCCTTTTGCCGCACGACTTTGAAAGCCTGGAGCGCGCCACGCTGGACGCCGTATGCCCGGCTGCGCAAAGCGAGCTGCCCGGTTGGCTGCTGCCTTTTGATGCAGCCGACATCGGGCGCGCACGCAGCGCCATTCCACTTTTCCACCATGGTCTGGACATTGCGTTGCTGCCTGCTATCGAGCAGCAGTACCGCGACCATGGTTTGCCGCCCTGTTTTCGCATTGCCGACACGCCGGGCCTTCATCACTGGCAAGAGCGCTTACAGGTCTTGGGCTACCGCAAGACGGATCCGGTGCATGTGCAAATCGCTTCCGTCGCGGACATGCAAGCAGCGGCTGACTTGTCAACTGCTGTGCCAAGGCTGGGCATTGCAAGCGAGCGCCCCAAAGTCATGCTGCTGGATGCGCCTGCCGAAGCTTGGGCCAGCGTCTACACCGCCCCAGGCTTTGACGCAGAGGACGGCGCCTTGCGGGTGCAATTGCTCAGCCGTAGCCGCTTTGCCCGCTACGCCTATGTGCAAAGCGCCGGCGTGTCGCTGGCCGCGGGCACAGCCTGCATCAGCCGCGATTGGCTCAGCGTGCACGGCATGCGCACCCTGCCCCATGCGCGAGGCCAGGGTCTGGGCGCGTCCCTGCTAAGCGCCTTTGTCGGCTTGGCACGCCAGGGCGGCATAACCCGCGCTTTTTTACAAGTGGAAACCGATAACGCTGCTGCGCTTGGCTTGTACCGCCGCTTCGGCTTTACCACCGCATGGACTTACCACTACTGGAAAGCGCCCGATTGAAATTCGCCGCTTAGGGCCAACGCATAAGCTCATAGCTACCCGTTCCCAGCGCTCGCCGACAATACCCGCATGGCTATTGGCATGTACTTGCGGGAAATTGGTCGCGGCAAAGATGGCGCGCGGGGACTGAGCCGCGCCCAAGCCACCGATTTGTGGGGCCAGTTGCTCGATGGCACGGTAAGCGACCTGGAAGTGGGTGCCTTTTGCCTGGCCATGCGCGTTAAGGGCGAAACGCCCGAAGAAATGGCCGGTTTTCTGGACGCCACGGCACCGCGCCTGCTCACCGTACCCAAGGGCGACAAACCGGTAGTCGTCATCCCCAGCTACAACGGCGCCCGCAAAATTCCGGTGCTCACGCCCTTGCTGGGCTTGCTGCTGGCGCGCGAAGGCCACCCCGTCATGATCCACGGCACACCTACCGAAAATAGCCGCGTCTTTACCGCCGAGGTGCTGGAGCAATTGGGCATCCATGCGCGCAGCAGCTTTGCTCCGCTGGCCACTGGCGAAGTAGCCTTCTTCCCCACCGCCGCTTTAAGCACCGGCCTGCAAAGGCTGCTGGAAGTGCGCCGAGTCGTTAATTTGCGCAATTCGGCACACAGCCTGGTCAAGCTGATGAATCCTTGCGCCGGCCCCAGCCTGCTGGTGACCAGCTACACCCACCCGGAATACGCGCAGTCCATGGCCGCCACCGTGCAACTGGTGCAAGCAAACGCCCTGCTCTTGCGCGGCACCGAGGGCGAAGCCGTGGCCGATGCGCGCCGCCTGCCAAAAATGCAAGGCTTTATCGCGGGTGAAAACGTGTTTTCGCAGGAAGCGCAAAGCGGCAGTTTGGGCAGCCTGCCCGCTCTGCCCGCCGGCATTGACGCCCCCGGTACCGCTGAATACATCCGTGCCGTGATGGACGGCGGGCAGCCCGTGCCCGCGCCGATAGCCCAACAAGTGATTGAAATTTCCCGACTTATTTCTCGCATGGAAAGTGCTGCATGATGACCAAGCCACCCCAAGCGCCCTGTACACCCCCCGGCCAAGTCAGCCTGGTAGGCGCCGGGCCAGGCGACCCCGATTTATTGACGCTCAAGGCGGTTAAAGCCATTGCCGCCGCCACCGTCATCTTGGTGGACGACTTGGTCAACGAAGCCGTGCTGGCCCACGCAAGCCCCAAGGCCCGCATCGTCTATGTCGGCAAGCGCGGCGGATGCGCGTCCACGCCGCAGGCCTTTATTGAAAAGTTGATGGTCAGCGAAGCCCACAAGGGGGAAAACGTGGTGCGCCTCAAAGGCGGCGATCCCTTGGTGTTTGGCCGCAGCGGCGAAGAAATTGAGGCCTTGCAACAAGCGGGCATACAGGTGCACGTGGTCAACGGCATCACCGCCGCCTTGGGCGCGCTGGCCTCGCTCAACACCGCCATGACCCACCGCGACCATGCCCATGGCGTGCTGATGGTGACCGGCCACGCCAAACCCGGCGACCCAGGCACCGACTGGCGCGCGCTGGCCCACACAGCCCGCCAGGCCAAACTCACCCTGGTGGTCTATATGGGCGTAGCCGCCGCGCAGCGGATTCAAGACGAACTGCTGCACGGCCTGCCCGCTGATACGCCGGTCGCCATAGTGCAAGACGCTACGCTGCCCTCGCAGCGGCAGGCTTTATGCACCCTGGATTGCTTGCATCACACCCTGACTGAGCAGGGGATGGCTAGCCCCTGTGTTTTGCTGATTGGGGATGCGTTGCGGAGCCGGGCTGGTTTGGGGCAAGCGCAAGAGCCGATGCTTGCGCCCAGACATAGGGGGGCGATCTGAAATACGAGGCGGGGTTTGGGTATACCGCGCTGGAAAAATAATGACGGTGTGACCAGGCAAATGGAGGGTGTAGACGCTGCACTGCGCCAACAGGGCCAAGCTCTGGCCATGGGCCGTTCCAGGCGAGATCTTCATCAACCCGGACTTCCCAGGCGGGCCGTGCCGCGTGTCACAAGCAGTCCCCCGCACTGTTGGCTCGGGTTACTTGAACAGCCCATCAGGCCAGCTTATTTTCGCCAATAGTTATTTGCAGCAGCGATGGTGGCGAACTCGGTTGCCACCACCTGACCAATGCTGATCAGTAGCGCTGGGTCATTCGCATAAATATCGCGCATATGATTGCGAACAGCCTCGTCAGGTTGTGTTGTTTTAATAACAAGTCTGGATAATTTAATCGCTAAAGCGCGCCCTTCTTCAGGGGTACCAGTCATCAGTGTGTTGTTGGGAATCAAAGTAGTGTTCATGGTTTTCCTTAGTGCAAATTGAGATTTGCAAATGGCCTTTAAATGTACTTAAGGGCGAGCTGATAAAGGCTGCACAAGTCAGTTGTCACACTTCCATCAGGTCAATACATCCTGGTGATGTAATCGCTGCAAGCCATCGGGGTGATAGCGCGATTGATCATCCGCAGGGCGTCCACTATACATTCAAAAATATTAATGATATTTAAAATTATTATATTTTTTAACCCAAGGACCAACGTGTGACGGGCCAGGATGACATTGGGTGTCGGCGGTAAACGAAGGACTTAACCCTCCGGTTACCATACCGCCGCTTTACAACAACAACCCGCCTTGGGAAGACATCGTATGGAACTCCTGATCAACGGCCAGCGCACCCACGCCGCCGCCGCCGCCGACATGCCTCTGTTGTGGGTGCTACGCGACCAACTGAATCTGACCGGCACCAAATTTGGCTGCGGCATCGCCGCCTGCGGCGCGTGCACGGTGCATGTGGACGGCCAAGCGGTGCGCTCCTGCGTGACGCCGGTGTCAGCGGTGCAGGGCAAAGACATTCGCACTATTGAATCGCTTGGCAGCACCGAAAAGCCCCATACGCTACAGCAAGCCTGGATTGACGAGCAAGTGCCCCAATGCGGCTATTGCCAAAGCGGCATGCTGATGGCCGCTGCCGCACTGCTGGCGCACACGCCCCACCCCACCGATGCCGACATCGACGCGGCCATGAGCAACATCTGCCGCTGCGGCACCTACCAACGCGTGCGCGCCGCCATTCACCGCGCTGCAAATAGCGCGAGTAGTGGCGCGAACAAGAGCGCAAGTAACAGCGCCACCCCCAATGCCAGCGGGAGCGCAGCATGAAGCGCCGCACGCTATTGCTGAGTGCCCTGGGCGCAAGCGGAGCTCTGCTGGTAGGCTGGGGCGTGGCGCCGCCGCGCAGCCGTTTAGGCAAGCCGGACAGCATGCTGCCCACACAAGGCAGCGTGGGGCTGAACGGATGGATCAAGATTGGCGAGGACGGCTCGGTGGCGCTGGCGATGCCGCGCAGCGAAATGGGCCAGGGCGTGCACACCGCACTGGCCATGCTGGCCGCTGAAGAGCTGGACATGCCGCTAGCCCAAATGCGCGTGGAACAAGCCGGGCCCGATGCCATGTACGGCAACGTGGCCGCCGTGCTGGCCTTTTTGCCATTCCATCCGCAGCAAACCGAAGAGGGCAAACGCAGCGCGACGGTCAAAACCGCGCAGTGGCTAACTGCCAAAGTCGGGCGTGAGTTGGGCTTGATCATGACCGGCGGCTCGTCCAGCGTGGCCGACGCTTGGGAGCCGGTGCGCCTGGCCGCCGCCAGCGCGCGCTCTAGCCTGGCCCAAGCGGCAGCCGCGCAGTGGCAAGTGCCGGTAGGCGAGCTTGCGTTTAAGCAAGGAAAAATTAGCCATGCCTCGGGCAAGGAAGGCCACTTCGGTCAATTTGCCGCAGCAGCCGCCAAGCTGAACCCCGGCAATGTCAGCCCCAAAGCGCGCAAGGACTGGACGCTGATTGGTACCCCGGCACCGCGCACAGACTTGTGGGCCAAGAGCAGCGGCAGCGCCACCTTTGGTCTGGATGTGCGCTTGCCCAATATGGTGTTTGCCGCCGTGCGCCTGTGCCCGATGATCGGTGGCAGCGTGCAATCGGTGGACAGCGCTGCGGCGCTGGCTATGCCTGGCGTGCTGAAAGTCATCCCGCTCAAGCCCAGCCACGGCGCTAGCGCCGGCCTGGCGGTGGTGGGCAAAACCACCTGGCACGCCCGCCAAGGGGCAGAGGCGCTGCAAGTGCAATGGGCGCAGCGCCCGCAAGGCGTGCTCGATACCAAGCAGGCCGCAGAGCAATTGCAAGCCCAACTGGCCAAGGAAGAGGGCTACACCTTCCACGAGCGTGGCGCGCCGCCCGCAAGCGGCGACATGCTGAGCGCCATGTACAGCGCGCCCTACCTGGGCCACATGACCATGGAGTCCATGAACTGCACCGCCTGGCTGCAAGACGGCAAGCTTAGCCTGTGGGCGCCCGCCCAAGTGCCTGAGGCCGCGCGCGAAGCGGCAGCCAAGGCAGCGGGCCTGCCCTTGGCGCAAATAGAGATTCACATCACCTTGCTGGGCGGCGGCTTTGGTCGGCGCTTGGAGGTGGACTATGTGGTGCTGGCCGCGCAAGTGGCCATGGCCCTGCCCGGCCAGCCGGTGCAGCTCAGCTGGTCGCGCGAGGAAGACAGCACGCACGACTTTTTCCGGCCCATGCATGTGGCCCAACTGCAAGCCAGCCACGACGGGCTGGGCCAAGTGCAAAGCCTGCAAATCAAATCTGCCGGCGACTCCATCAGCCCGCGCTGGATGGAGCGCGTGCTGCCCGCGTTTGCCGGCCCATTCGACGCGCCCGACAAAACCGACTCCGAAGGCTTGTTTGATCTGCCCTACGGCTTTGCCCACCAAAAAATGGCACATGTGGCCACCAAGGTGGGCATACCGGTGGGCTTTTGGCGCTCGGTAGGCCATTCTCACAACGCGTTTTTCTCGGAAAGCTTTATCGACGAACTGGCCGCCAAGGCCGGCACCAACCCGCTGGCCTTTAGGCAGCAATGGCTGCAAGAGGCGCCGCGCCATTTGGCCGTGCTAAACCTCGCGGCCGAAAAAGCCAATTGGGGCAAAACGCTGCCCGAAGGACAGGCGCAAGGCATCGCGCTGCACGAGAGCTTTGGCTCCATCGTGGCGCAAGTGGCGCGCGTGTCGCTGGAAGACGGCGCCTTGCGCGTTCATGAGGTGTTTTGTGCAATCGACTGCGGCACCGTGGTGAATCCGGCCATCGTGGCCCAGCAAATGGAAGGCTCGGTGGTGTTTGCCTTGTCAGCAGCGCTGTGGGGCGAAGTCGATATCGTGCAAGGCGAAGTCCAGCAGCGCAACTTTCACCAGCACTACGTGGTGGGCATGGCGCATGCGCCGCAGGTGCATACCTTCATCGTGCCTAGCGAACGCGCACCTACTGGTGTGGGCGAGCCCGGCGTGCCACCGTTAGCGCCCGCCGTGGCTAATGCAGTTTTTGCCCTTAACGGCAAACGCTTGCGCAGCCTGCCGCTGAAGGTGTCTTAAGACTGAACACAAGCTAGAACATCGCTGCAGGGATGTCGCGTTTGGGAACGCCTAAGGTCAAAATTCAAGGGGCGGCGCAGCCGTCCGATGGAGTGGCCCGTTATGCGGTGACTTCAACGTACTCAACTTGGCTTGCACCTACAGGCACTGGCAAGCCGTCCGCGCGCAAGCTTTCAAGGTGAAAGGCTATGGCCTCACGCATTTCGGACTCGACTTCTGCAATGTTTGCCCCAGTAGCCACGCACCCGGGCAAATCAGGCGCATACGCCGAATAATTTCCTTCTGCTTTTTCAATAACGATTGCGTCGACGTCCCCCCGTTTTCAGTAGCACTTGGTTTTAGAGTCCAGGGGTTAATTTAACTGCTTTTGAATAAGTGTCTTGGCGTAGGCCACCGGGGTTAGTCCGCCAAGGGATCGTTTGGGTCTTTCTTCGTTGTATTCCTTTCTCCATGCTTCGACCACAACGCGGACATGCTGCAAGTTAGTGAACCAGTGCTCGTTAAGGCATTCATCCCGAAACCGCCCATTGAATGACTCGATGTACGCGTTCTGGTTGGGCTTGCCCGGCTCGATCAGGAACAACTGAACACTGCGGGCATGAGCCCAGGACAGCATGACTCGGCTGCTGAACGCTACCCGTTCGGACCGTGTGGCGCTCTTCCCGATGGGAAGCATGCCAAGTGCGATGGCGTGCTCCATATCGGTGTGAAGGTCGTCGCCGACGAAGGCGGCGTCAGCGGGATGAACACCCAGTTGCTCAAGGCAGGCAAAGAAGATGGCGTGGCCTGGCTTCTTCACTCCAAACCCGCCGGAGGTCAGTATTGCGTCAATCACGCCACTCAGTCCCATTCCAGTGATCTTGCTCCGTTGGAAGGCATCTCGGCCATTGGTGACTATTCCTACCTTCAAGCCGCGGTCCTTGCACCAGGCCAGGAGCTCATGAGTTCCCGCGAACGGGACGGCTAACTTTCCGAGGTTGGCATCGAAGTCCTCGCGTAGCTTCGCTTCAAGGCCGGCAGGCAGGCCGAACGTTGACGCTAACTTGGAGAAGACCTCCGTCTTCTCGATGCGTCGGTTGTTCAGTTCAATGTAGTCGTGCAACCAGCCACCAAGGTCCACGCCAAGTGCGGCGAGTCCAGCTTCTGCGTGCTGAATCTCGCCGACGCGGGACAGAGTCGCCGACTTGTCGTGCAGCGTGTCGTCAAGGTCGAAGAGGACAGCACCAAGGGTCACTGCGTGGCCTAACGTTTGACATGAGCGGCATACGAAAGGCGTAGCCTTTTGGATGTCCGCTCGATGGAAGGGTTAGCAGTCACTTGCCTTTGCCGAACAAGTAGCCCAGTGCCAGCGTGATGAGTGGGGCGAAGATTGCCCATACGTCTTTGACTTCAGAAAGTGGGCTTGGTGAGCTTTTCAAAACGGCATGACCGAACGCTGCTGCTGAGAAAATGCTGCCTGCAACGAACGACCAAAGAATAGTTCGGTAGACGATCGCGTTTTGTGCGTTGTCTCCAGTGCCAATTTGATGTGTCACCGTGCCGGCTATAGGCGTAAGGTGAGCGCCTGATGGTTGCGCAAGTGAGGGTGTGTGGAGTTCGCCCTGTTGACCGGGCACTTTAGCAACTTCGTTCATACGCGGTCCCCGAGCATGAACGTGTAGTGAACAGTCTTGCTACTTTCCTCGCTCAGCGCGTAGACCATGAACGCAAGCAGTAGCTTGCGACCATTGAACGTGCCGATCTCGATTGGAAACGTGGTGCCTGCTCCAATGCTGTTGTTGAAGTTGTAGAGAGTAAGGGTCAAGGTGGACGTGGCGTCAGACTTGGCTTCCATTCGGGTTGTGGTGCCGTCGCTCAGGAACAAGAGCACGACACCCAGGTGGGCCAACTGAAACTCAAGGTTCCGGTTATCTGCGGTCAGCACGGTCCCAGAAGCCAAGACATCTTTTCCAGATGTACGAATCTGCAAAGGCGCGGAGACTTGACCGATTCCTCCGCCGGCAACGAATACTGATGACATTGGTGCTCCAGGTGTGTATTTGTGACTGCTAACGTCAGCGGTAAGCGGACCAGCCAGCGTAGCTGGCGCAGGTCCGATTGACCAAAAGGTTATGCATCACGTCTCCCGTGGAGAAGCCAAATGTCCGCTGCGAGAGCGCGATAGGTGGAAAGGTCGCCTGCGGTATCCACGCCGAACCACGACCGGAATTCTTCAAGTAGAACCTGAGCAACGTCTTCGGACGATCGGCACGAAGCCAATCTCGGAATAACTGTACCTGCCTCCGCGTCATATTCATCCGTGTTGTCGGTGAAGTTGATGCCGATCGGATCGCGCTCAAACATGGCCTCGGACACAGCAGCGAAAAAGGCCGGATCCTTTGCCTGCAACGCGCTACGTGCAGCACGAGATCGGTTGATTCGATCCAATACTTCTGATCGAAACTCGCTCTTAATGTCACTCATTTTTTCCCTAGCTGCACACATGCAGCTCCCCTGAGGCATAACGTAATGTAGACCGCAAAACCGGGTTGATACATCCGGACCAAGTAAATACATCTTGTTGTTGAAATAGCTGCAAACATCTATCAGCATGGCTTGGACGGCCATATTCTGTTTTTCTATGCAGGTATAAATTTCCCATGAAACCCGGCGCTCCATCTTTGCAGCCCACCCGGTCTACAGGTTTGAGAACAGGCTAGAAGCACTCACTATAACTTCAAATTTGTAACGATTATCGTTGTTGAATTTGTTTGTGGCGCGATGGAACGGCACACGACTCGGCAGCGCGGACAGCGTTTGCCCACCCTGCCATTGATGGCCTGAGCCCCACGCCTGCCCGCCTTGCAGCAGGCGGGCGACAATCGGCGCATGGAAATGTTTGATGTTGTCATCGTCGGCGCCGGTGCCGCTGGCTTGTTTTGCGCAGGCGTGGCCGGGCAATTGGGGCAAAAGGTCTTGCTGGTGGACCACAGCGACAAAGTGGCTGAGAAAATCCGCATCTCTGGCGGCGGGCGGTGCAATTTCACCAACACGGGCACCACCGCTGCCAACTTCCTCAGCGAGAACCCGCGCTTTTGCCGCTCGGCCCTGGCGCGCTACACCCCGCAAGATTTCGTGGCTCTGGTCAAAAGCCACGGCATCGCCTTTCACGAGAAGCACAAAGGCCAGTTGTTTTGCGACCGCTCGGCCGAGGACCTGATCGCCATGCTGCTGGCCGAATGCGACAAAGGCGGCGTCACGCGCTGGCAAGGCTGCGCGGTGGCAGCAGTGCGTTACAGCGAAGGCGCGCAAGATGGCCTGCGCTATGAGATCGACACCGCGTGCAGCATGGTGCAGACGCGCGCACTGGTGATCGCCACCGGCGGTTTGTCCATCCCCAAAATTGGCGCCACGGATTTTGGCTATCGCATCGCCAAGCAGTTTGGCCTGCCGCTGGTGCCCACCCGCCCTGCCCTGGTGCCGCTCACCTTCAGCCCCGAGGTGTGGGCGCCGTTTGCGGCCCTGGCCGGGCTGTCGCTGCCGGTGCAGATTGCCACCGGCGACAAGAAAACCGGCATGGAGTTTGCCGAAGACCTACTCTTTACCCACCGTGGCCTCAGCGGGCCGGGTGTGCTGCAAATTTCTAGCTACTGGCGCGAAGGCAGCCCCATCCGCCTGAACCTGTGTCCGGAGCACGACCCGACCGCCCATTTGCTGGACGCCAAAGCCAGCGCATCACGCAAGCGCCTGGCCACGGTGCTGGCCGATTTGCTGCCTGGCCGTCTGGCTGACACCTGGGTGGCAAGCAGCAGCCTGCCGCCTGCCAGCCTGGAGCGCGGCATCAACGACTTGCCGGACAAGGTGCTAAGCGCCCTGGGCGAGCGCGTGGCACGCTGGGACATAGCGCCCGACGGCACGGAGGGCTACCGCAAGGCCGAAGTCACCGCAGGGGGCGTGGCGACCACGGCTTTGTCGGGCCAAAGCATGGAGTCGAGCCAACCCGGCCTGTATTTCATAGGCGAGGTGGTGGATGTGACCGGCTGGCTGGGCGGCTACAACTTTCAGTGGGCCTGGGCCAGCGCCTATGCCTGTGCCCGCGCGCTGGCCAGCCTACCAGCCGCCGCCTGATAGGCGGGCCGCTTGCTTAAATCCCCATAGTCTGGGCGAAAAGCCTCTGCGGCAAGGATATAATGCTAGGCTTTGCTGGCAAACCCCCGCTGCCTGATCACCATTTTTGCGGGGAATTTCGCTGTACATGACTTGGGAGGCCCGATCTTCCCCCGAGTGCATCGTCGGCACTTTTTGGACACCATTACGTAATGACCACGATCCGTGTAAAAGAAAACGAACCCTTTGATGTTGCCCTGCGCCGCTTTAAGCGCACGATTGAAAAGCTAGGCCTGCTGACCGACTTGCGCGCCCGCGAGTTCTACGAAAAGCCCACTGCGATTCGTAAGCGCAAAAAAGCAGCGGCTGTGAAGCGCAACTACAAGCGCATCCGCAGCATGCAGTTGCCCAAGAAACTGTTTTAAACCCGATTCCAGCGGTTCGCCGCTGAATGCAATGCGCCACAAACCGTGTTGCCGGGTGTGTCGGCCTACCAGCCGCCCGCCCGCCCCGAAGCCCGCCCGAGTACCCTCGGTGGGCTTTTTTTCATTGCGCCCCGCATCCTCTTGGAGAACACCATGTCCCTGAAAGACCAAATAACCGAAGACATGAAAACCGCCATGCGCGCCAAAGACAGCGAGCGCCTGGGCACCATCCGCCTGCTGCTGGCCGCGTGCAAGCAAAAAGAAGTGGATGAGCGCATCGTTTTGGACGATACCGCCGTGATCGGACTGGTGGACAAGCTGATCAAGCAGCGTAAGGATTCAGTCGCCGCGTATGAAAAAGCGCAGCGCCAGGATTTGGCGGACAAGGAAGCTACGGAGATCGTGGTGCTGCAAGCCTATTTGCCGCAGCGCATGTCCGCCGATGAAGTGCTGACCGCCGTGCGCGCCATCGTGGCCGAATCCGGCGCTAGCGGCCCTGGTGACATGGGCAAGGTGATGGGTCTGGCAAAGGCCCAGCTAGCAGGGAAAGCTGAAATGTCTGCGGTGTCTACGGCGGTCAAAGCTGCCTTAAGCGCATAAGCAAGGGCTGCACCAGCCCGAACCCGTCGTTGCGAGGCTGCACCCAAGCAGTGCTTGCTTACGAACCAGCCACCATCATCCGGTTGACCAGGATGGAGCCTACGGTTTTGGCGCCGTAGTTATAGGTGTCTGCGCCTATGGCTTCGATGCCTTTGAAAATGTCTTTCATATTTCCGGCGATGGTGATTTCATGCACCGGGTAGGCGATCTCGCCGTTTTCTACCCAAAAGCCACTGGCCCCGCGCGAGTAGTCGCCGGTCACATAGTTGACGCCCTGCCCCATGAGTTCAGTGACCAAAAGGCCACGCCCGAGTTTGCGGATCATGGCGGGCAAATCGTCGCCAGGCCGGGTATGGCGCGAACTCAGCACCAGGTTGTGCGAGCCACCAGCATTGCCGGTGGTGCGCATGCCTAGTTTGCGTGCGGTGTAGCTACTTAAAAAATAGCCCATGACGCGGCCACGCTCGACCACCTGCCGC
The DNA here is from genome assembly GCA_040400575.1 of Rhodoferax sp. GTDB lineage: Bacteria > Pseudomonadota > Gammaproteobacteria > Burkholderiales > Burkholderiaceae_C > Allorhodoferax. Next base: position 38,820 of record JBBAPX010000002.1, on the reverse strand, counting down.
GCACGCACGCGCACGCCTTCGTCGTCAAATGGCGAACTGCCTTTGCCGCCGCGCACAAACGGGTCTTCAAAAATATCCAGGTGTGCGGGGAATACCCGTTTGCCTAAGCTGTCGAGCAGAAAAGAGCTCTTGCGGTACAGCGCGCCGCCACTGACGGCTTGCACAAAAGTGCCCAAGAGGCCTGCGGCCATGGGCGACTCGAACAAGACCGGGCATTCGGTGGTGGCGATTTTGCGGGCCTTCAAGCGGCTGAGCGCGCGCTCGGCGGCGTAACGGCCCACGGCTTCGGGCGAGGCCAGTTCAGAGGCTTTGCGCATGGAGCTGTACCAGCCGTCGCGCTGCATATCTTTGCCTTTACCGGCAATGGGCGATACCGACAGCGAATGGCGCGAGCTGGCGTAGCCGCCGCGAAAGCCATTGGTGTGTGCGGTAAAAAAGTGTGATTGCTGCGCCGACACCGCCGCACCTTCGCTATTGCTGATGCGCTTGTCCACCGTCATGGCAGCGGCTTCGCAGGCCAGGGCAATTTGCGCGGCCTCGTCGCTTTGCACGCTCCATGGGTGAAACAAATCCAGGTTGCGGCCGCGTTGACTTTCCGGGCACACGTCTTTGGATTCGGGCAGGCGTGCAAACGCGTCTTCGGCGGTGAAGCGCGCTATGTCGTAAGCGGCGCGCACGGTTTGCGCGATGGCGGCATCGGAAAAATCCGAGGTGCTGGCATTTCCCCTGCGCTGGCCTAGATAAACGGTAACGCCCAGCGATTTGTCGCGGTTGCGTTCCACATTCTCTAACTCGCCATTGCGCACCGACACGCTCAGGCCGCAGGACTCAGAGACTTCGGCAGCGGAGTCGCTAGCGCCGAGTTTTTTGGCGGTTTTGAGGCTGAGGTCAACGCGGGATTCAAAGAAATCGCGGCTGTAGGCAAATCCGGAAAGCGGAGTGTCAGTGCGATGGCGGGGGGAGTGTTTGGGGTTCTTCATGCGGCGGCTATGATACTTGGCTATGTCAAGAAAACTAAAAAAAGGCTATTTCGTCAAAGGTCAGTTTGTTGCGGAGGGCAGCGCGCTGGACCTGGAATACAAGCGCGAGCTCAAAGGCACCGAAGACGCCACCCGCACCGACCTCAAGCGCGAAAGTACCGAACTGCAAAAACTGGGCGAGGATTTGCTCACCTTGCGCGCCGAGCTCATGAACCGTTTGCAACTGCCAGACAAACTGGTGGAGGCGGTGGCAGAGGCCAAGCGCATCAGCAATTTCGAAGGCAAACGGCGGCAGATGCAATTTATCGGCAAGCTGATGCGCAAGCTTGAGGCCCCTATGTTGGACGCAATACGCGCGGCCTTGGTGACGCAGCACACGCCCTCGGCCTTGGAAACCCAGACCCTGCACCAGGCTGAAATGTGGCGCGACCGCCTCTTGGTCGATGACGATGCGCTAGGCCAGTGGATTAACTTGAGCCCGCAGACGGACAGCCAGCAATTGCGTGCCCTGATCCGCCAAGCGCGTAAAGACGCCGTACCCGAAAAGCCCGGCCTGGCACCGCGCCATGGCCGCCCTTACCGCGAAATTTTTCAACTGGTGCGCGCCCAACTCGCAGGCGAAAACGCAAGCGATGATGCCGCGCTGCCACCCACCAACCCCGGAACAGATGTATGAGCGATAGGGATAGCGGCCCCGAGCCCCTGCGTATCGGATTGGTATCCATTAGCGACCGCGCCAGTGCGGGCGTGTACCAAGACTTGGGCTTGCCCGCGCTTAAAGATTGGTTGCAAAGTGCGCTGCTCAACCCCATCAACTTCGTAGAGCGTCTGATACCGGATGAAGAGGCGGGCATTAGCGCAGCGCTGATTGAGTTAGTGGAGGCCGATTGCAGCCTGGTGCTGACGACTGGCGGCACCGGCCCGGCGCTGCGAGACGTAACCCCCGAAGCTACGCTAGCCGTGGCGCACAAGGTGATGCCCGGCTTTGGCGAGCAAATGCGCCAGATCAGCCTGAACTTTGTGCCCACCGCAATTCTGTCTCGCCAGGTGGCGGTGGTACGGAGCAAGAGCCTGATCATCAACCTGCCGGGTCAGCCCAAGTCGATTGCGCAGACGCTGGAAGGCCTGAAAGACGACAGCGGCGCGGTGCAGGTGCCAGGCATTTTTGCGGCGGTGCCCTATTGCGTGGATTTGATCGGCGGGCCGTATATGGAAACTGTCGATAGCGTGTGCAAAGCGTTCCGGCCCAAAACTGCGCAACGGCCGCCGCGGACGGGCAGCTAAATAGCGTTTATTTGCCGACCAGCTGGTTCAGGCGCTCGGCCTCAAAGCACTCGCCGCGCTCGCCTTCGGGCATTTGCATTTGTTGCTGCTGGCAGATTTTTTCCAATGCCAGCCATAAGCGGGCAATTTGCTGGTCCTGGCTGGAAGCACTATCAATCAATCCGCGCAAGGCCTGACTGACGGGGTCATCCTCTTGGGTAATGCCATAGGCGCTGAATTTGGGCTGCGCGCCAGCCACATCGGCGCTTTCGCCGGCCTTGCTTTGAAGGATACGCGCCGGAATACCCACCGCAGTAGCCCCAGCCGGCACTGGCTTGATCACCACCGCATTACTGCCGATCTTGGCGCCATCGCCCACTTCAAATCCGCCCAGCACTTTGGCCCCGGCACTCACCACCACGTCTTTGCCTAAGGTGGGATGGCGTTTCGCGCCTTTGTAGAGCGAAGTACCCCCTAGAGTGACGCCTTGATAAATCGTGCAACCGTCGCCAATTTCAGCGGTCTCGCCCACCACGGTGCCCATGGCATGGTCAAAAAACACGCGCTCGCCGATGATGGCGCCGGGATGGATTTCAATGCCGGTGAGAAAGCGCGCAATGTGCGAAGTGAAGCGCCCCAGCCATTTGAAGCCATGCGTCCAAAACCAGTGCGCAGGACGATGCAAGATGACGGCGTGTAAGCCTGGGTAGCAGGTGATGACCTCCCAGGTGCTGCGGGCAGCCGGGTCGCGGTCCAAAATGCATTGAATATCAGAGCGGATTCGGGACAACATACAGGCTAGTCTAGCTTCTGGGCGGGCAAGGCGCTGGCGGCACCATGAATGGCCTGCGCACCTGCTGATTGCTGTAACACCGCTTTGGCTATGCCACGCAGGATATGGATCTCTTCTTGGGTGACGTTGGCGCGGTTGAACATCTGGTTCAGACGCGGCATCAGTTTCTTTGGCGCTTGCGGATCCAGAAAACCCAAGGCCTCTAACGATTCCTGCACATGCGCCAACATGCCCGCTACCTGGGCCGCATCAGCCGGCGCACTGTGCGGTATGGCGCCGGTCAAAGGGAAACTGCCTAAGGCCAGGCGCCATTCATAGGCAATGACCTGCAAAGCCGCGCCAATATTGAGTGAGCCAAATTGGGGGTTGGTCGGAATGCTCAGGCACGCATGGCAGCGGTACACGTCTTCGTTGCGCATGCCAAAGCGCTCCGAGCCGAACAAAAACGCGATGCCGGCGGGATGGCTTTCTGCTGCATCCGGCGCGAGAGCGGGCTGCGTTAGGCCCATAAAACGGCTGAAATGCTCGCGGGGCGCGCGCGTGGGCGGTCCGAAATCGCGGGGCGTCATGGCCGTGGCGCAGAGGTGGTCCATGCCATCGAGTGCTTCATCCAGGGTGGCGACGATGCGCGCATTAGCCAGCACGTCCAGCGCGCCGCTCGCCCTTTGAATGGTTTCCTCGCGCCGCAGCACATTAGGCCAGCGCGGAGCGACCAGCACCAAATCGTCAAAACCCATGGTTTTCATGGCCCGCGCGGCGGCGCCTACATTGCCGGCATGGCTGGTCTGGATCAGTACAAAACGGGTGCGAACGGTCACGAGAAAGCGCCAACGGTAAAATCGCTCTATTGTCGCCGCCCCGGCGCCAGCTGCCGTCCGCATTGTTCGGGCGGGCCATCCCCGTTCTTCCCCCCAAAATCCGATGTCGCTTAATCTGCACCCCATGATCAATGTGGCCGTCAAGGCCGCCCGCGCTGCCGGGTCCATCATCAACCGCGCCGCCCTCGATATTGAGTCCGTGCGGGTGTCGCAAAAACTGGCCAATGACTTCGTGACCGAAGTGGACCATGCCTCCGAACAAGCGATCATCGAAACCCTGCTGACTGCCTACCCCGGCCACGGCATTCGCGCAGAAGAATCGGGCTCTACCCACGGCGCCAAAGACTCGGAATTTGTCTGGATCATCGATCCTTTAGACGGCACCACCAACTTCATCCACGGCCTGCCCATGTACTGCGTCAGCATTGCGCTGTCGGTGCGCGGCAAGATTGAGCAAGCCGTGGTTTATGACCCGACGCGCAATGATTTGTTCACCGCCACCAAAGGGCGCGGCGCTTTCCTCAACGACAGGCGTCTGCGCGTATCCAAGCGCACCGAGTTGACCGGCTGCCTGATTTCGACCGGCTTTCCCTTCCGCCAGGGCGACGACTTTGAGGGCTATCTGGCCATGCTGAGCGAAGTGATGCAGCGCACCGCCGGCATACGCCGCCCCGGCGCCGCCGCGCTGGACCTGGCCTATGTGGCCGCCGGTTATTGCGATGGATTTTTTGAACGTGGCCTGCAACCTTGGGACATGGCTGCAGGCTCATTGTTGGTCACCGAAGCTGGCGGCCTAGTGGGCAACTTCACCGGCGAGCCCGATTTTCTAGAACACCAAGAATGCCTGGCCGCCGCGCCCCGTATTTATGGGCAACTGGTCAGCATTTTGGGAAAGTACAGCAAATTTGCAGGCGCGGAAGACAAAGCGGTAGCACGGGAAGCGGCTACGACTTTGTCCAAGCCTTCTAAGCGGCGCGGGTAAAAATCGCTTATCAGGCCTGCAAAGGCTGCTGATAAATGCGAATGCGGGCGGCGATTTTGTCCAAGCCCGTGCGCGCGGCAATACGGATGTCGTATTCAGTCTGCAAATTCAGCCAAAAGCGCGGCTCCATACTGAAGAACAAGCCCAGTCGCAAGGCCGTATCAGCCGTGATGGGGCGCTGACCATTGACAACCTCGCTAATGCGGCTAGGCGACACATCGATGTCCCCTGCCAGCTGACGCGCGGAGATGCCCATGGGCTTCATAAAATCTTCCAGCAATATTTCGCCAGGGTGTATTTCGTCTAATCGTTCTGCCATAGTTACCTCTTAGTGGTAGTCCACAATTTCGACTTGGTATGCGCCGTCTTCGCGCCACACAAAACATATGCGCCATTGCGCATTAATGCGGATGCTGTGCTGTCCGCGCCGGTCGCCTCTGAGTAGCTCCAGTTGATTGACCGGAGGAATTCGCAAGGTTGCCAATTCGCTTGCAGCATGCAATTGCAAAAGTTTTCGCCGCGCTACCCCTTCCACATTCTTGAACCTGGGTACGAGCACGCTCTGAAAAAGCGCCTCGGTATCCTTGTCGTTGAAAGCGTGGATCATGCAATGATTTTGTTCCGTATAACAGAACCTGTCAAGCGAGTCCTGTCGGCAATGTGGGCTTGACGGATGAACCCTCCTTACATTAAAGTAAGGAAAATGGAAACCAAAGGATTCTTATGTCAACGGCCACACTCACGACCAAAGGCCAGATCACTATCCCGGCGGAGGTTCGCAAGGACCTGAATGTCGATACCGGAGACAGGGTGGAGTTTGTTTTGATCGCGCCGGGGCGCTATGAGTTTGTTGCCGCGACGCAGGAGGTGACCGAACTCAAAGGCATGTTTGGGCCTACAAAAAAGGCAGTTTCCATTGAAGCGATGAACGCTGCCATTGCAGGGCGCGGGGCAGCAGCACGATGATTGGCCTAGATACCAATGTGCTGGTGCGCTACATCATGCAGGACGATGCCAAGCAATCGCCCAAGGCCACACGGCTTATCGAATCCCTGGACACCAAGAACCCCGGCTACATCACCACGGTTTCGATTGTCGAACTTTATTGGGTGTTGACTGCCAGCTATGAATTGACAGCCGCTCAGGCAGCACAGGCCTTGGAGGCGGTGTTGCGTACCAAGCAATTGGTGGTGGAACGAGCGGACCAGGTCATGCGCGCCTTGCGCCTATTGGGCGACGGGAAAGCAGACTTTGCAGACTGCCTGATTGAGCGCGCCGCCTCTGGCGCCGGGTGCAGCCAAGTCTTGACCTTTGATAACAAAGCATCCAAATACGCGGGCATGACGCTAATTGCCTGAACGGCGCGAACGCGCCGACCTACTTCACCAGACTGGCTTTAAATGCGGCCGAGACCTCGGCAACCGCATCGCTGCTCAAACGATTGCCATATTGGCCCACCACCCGCGCCGCAGCGCGGTTACCTAGTGCGGCGGCCTGCACGTGGCTGTAGCCTTGGGTGACAGCGTACAGGAATGCGCCGGCAAACATATCGCCCGCGCCATTGCTGTCTAGCGCCTTCACAGGCACGGCGGGGACTTCGGCACGATGGCCACCTTCCAACACGATGCAGCCTTTGGCGCTACGGGTCAGGCAGACCACGCGGGCCAGTGTGCTGACTTGGGCGCACACGGCGTCCAGGTCTTGCGAGCCGCACCAGACCTGGGCTTCCTCTTCATTGCAAAACAAATACTCTAAACGCCCTTGTTCGTCCGAGTTGCCGACCATGGCCTCTAAGCCGGGGCGACAGAAGTTAATCATGCTCATGTCGCTGAGTGTGAGCGCAAGCGCAACACCGGCGCGGTGGGCGATAGCGCGGCCTTGCAAAGCCGCATCCACACCGGTAGGCGATGCGGCCAAATAGCCTTCCATGTAATACACGCGTGAGCGTTCGATATCTTGGGGGTGCAGCGCAGTGTGGTCCAGGTCGGCCGTAGCGCCCAAAAAAGTGCTCATACTGCGCTCGGCATCAGGCGTGACCATGACCATACAGATGCCGGTCTGGCCGTGCGGCGCGCGGGTATGGCTGAGGTTGGTGGCCACGCCGTGGTGGGCCAAGTCCTCGGTGTAAAACGCGCCCAATTCGTCTTCTGCGACGCGGCAAGAATAAAAGGCTTTTCCTCCAAACTGGGCTACGGCCACGATGGAATTACCCGCCGAGCCGCCACCGGTGCGGTGCGAAGGCACGCCTTGCATATGCTGCAAAAGTTCGGCGCGGCGCGGCGCATCGATTAGTGTCATATGGCGCTTTTCTACGCCAGACTGCTGCAACAAGGCGTCGCTGACTTGGTACTCGGAATCGACCAAGGCATTGCCGATGGCATAGACATCAAATTTTTTCATGGAATTTCCAACTGTGCGCTAGGCGCGGTTTATGGTTCAACTATTGTTCAACGAAAGCGCGTTCGACCACAAAATCGCCGGGCTTGGTGGTGTTGCCTTCGACAAAGCCGCGCGCTTCGAGCATGTGCTTGAGCTGACGCAGCATCTCGGGGCTGCCGCAAAGCATGACGCGGTCGGTGACTGGGTCAAACTTAGGCATGCCCAAATCGGCTTGCATCTTGCCGCTTTCCAGCAAGTCGGTAATGCGACCCTGGTTGCGAAAGGGCTCGCGCGTCACGGTGGGGTAATAGAGCAATTGCGCACTGACCATTTCGCCCAAAAATTCATGGTCTGGCAACTCATGGCTGAGGTAGTCGTGGTAGGCCAGCTCGGCTACCTCGCGCACGCCATGGACCAGAATCACTTTTTCAAAACGCTCGTAGGTAGCCGGGTCGCGCACGATGCTAAGGTAAGGGGCAACGCCAGTACCGGTACCAAACAGATACAGATTTTTTCCGGGCAATAAATAGTCGATCAACAAGGTACCCGTTGGCTTTTTACCCACCACAATCGTGTCGCCCACCTGGATGTGTTGCAGCTTGGAAGTGAGCGGCCCATCTTGCACCTTGATGCTCAAAAACTCCAGATGGTCTTCGTAATTGGCGCTCACGATGCTGTAGGCGCGCAGCAGCGGTTTGCCACCTTCGCCGCGCAGGCCGATCATGGTGAAGTGGCCGTTAGAAAAGCGCAAGGCTTCGTCGCGGGTGGTAGTGAAGCTGAAAAGGCGGTCGGTCCAGTGGTGGACGCTCAGGACCTTTTCTTCAAGAAATGCGCTCATGGGGCTTGTGTGTTTTGGCTGCAGGAGGATGAAACCCGCTTGCGGGTAAACCGCCTAGTGTAAAACCTCGGCGCACGCGCCCAAGCCCAAGCTTGTTTTCTGCCATGATAGGGCCTATGTCTAGCCCGAGCTCCCAAGCGCCAAGCCTGCTGATCGCCTGTCTGTGCGCCCAGTGGTGTGGCACTTGCCGCGATTACCGACCGCTGTTTGACCATTTGCAAGCCGAGTTCGGCGCCGCGCACTTTGCATGGGTGGACGTAGAAGACGAAGCCGACCTGGTGGACCCCATAGATGTGGAAGACTTTCCCACCCTGCTGATTGCCAGTGGCGGCCAGGCACGGTTCTTCGGCATGCTGACGCCGCACCTGGAAACCTTGCGTCGCTTGGTGCAATCCCAGCTCGACAGCCCAAGCCCACCGCACCCTGACGCTACGGTGCAAGCCCTGACGCAGCGCCTGCTGGCGCGCGCCTAAGCAAGGGCTGGATCAGTCGCTGGGCCGCAGGCCCGGTCCAATCGATGGCGCCGCGCAGGGTGCGTGGCGCAATAGCCTCACAATTCACCAAGACCGTGGACGGAAACATTCACACCCCCCGATTGGCGAGTGATTGCACCGCCGCTGTCCCGCATGGCTTACAGTCTCTCGCTGACCCAAGCCTTGGCACTGGCGATAGCGGCATCCAGCTTAGACGGATCGGTGCCGCCGGCCATGGCCATATCGGGCTTACCGCCACCTTTGCCACCCACCTGGCCGGCCAGGTAGTTGACCAATTCACCGGCCTTGACCTTGCCCGTCATATCCGCACCCACACCGGCTACCAGTTGCACCTTGTCGCCCTCGACCGCGCCGAGCACGATGATGGCGCGCGGCAGCTTGTCGCGCAGCTTTTGCAAGGTGGTGCGTAAAGCGGCTGCATCAGCGCCTTCCATGCGCGCGGCTAAAAAGGGCACGCCCCGGATGTCTTGCACCTGGCTAATCAAAGCCTCGCCCTGGAAACCGGCCAGCTTGGCCTTGAGCGCGGCGATTTCTTTCTCCAGCGCCTTGGTGTGGTCAACGGTACTGGCGATGCGCAAGCCCAGTTCGGCCACCGGGGTTTTGAGCGCCTGCGCGGCCTGGGCTACGGTGTCTTCCAGGTCTTGCAAATAGGCTAAGGCGCCCTCTCCCGTCACGGCTTCGATACGGCGTACACCTGAGGCAATACCGCCTTCGGACACGATTTTGAACACGCCGATGTCGCCGGTACGGCCCACATGCGTACCGCCGCAGAGTTCGCGCGTGCTGCCAATATCGAGTACGCGCACGATCTCGCCGTACTTCTCGCCAAACAACATTTGTGCGCCGGTTTTCTTGGCCGATTCAATATCCATCAGCTCCGCTTTGGTGGCACTGTTGGTCAGGATTTGGGAGTTGACTTTAATTTCGATGGCGCGGATTTGCGCGTCGGTGACCGGTGCGTTGTGCGCAAAGTCAAAACGTGTGCGCTCAGCGTTGACCAAAGAGCCTTTTTGTTGCACATGGTCGCCCAGCACTTCGCGCAAGGCCTCGTGCATCAAGTGCGTGGCGCTGTGGTTGCGCATGGCCGCTGCACGTACTGCGGCATTGACCTGGGCTTGCACCGCGTCACCCACGTTCAAGCTGCCATGCGACACGCTGCCATGGTGGCCGAACACATCGGCCTTGATCTTTTGGGTATCCGCCACGGCAAACACGCAGCTGGCGCTGCTGATCGTGCCCTCGTCGCCCACCTGGCCGCCGCTTTCGGCGTAAAAAGGCGTTGAGGCCAAGACCACGACGCCGCTTTGGCCAGCTGCCAGCTCGCGCACTTCTGCGCCCTCCAAGTACAGCGCCAGCACGGTGCTGCTTTGGCTTAAATGCTCGTAGCCCACAAATTCATTACCCGAACCTGCGTATTCCAAGCCCCGGTCTTGTTTGAATTTTCCTGCTGCACGGGCTTGGGATTTTTGGCGCTCCATGGCAGCGTTAAAGCCCTCGGTGTCCACTTCCAATTGGCGTTCGCGGCACACGTCGGCAGACAAATCCAAGGGAAAGCCATAGGTGTCGTGCAATTTAAAGGCCACATCGCCGGGCAAGACTTTGACACCGCCGGCCAGGGCCGTATCCAGAATGTGCATGCCGGTTTCCAGCGTCTCGTAAAAGCGCTCTTCCTCTAGGCGCAGCGCTTCGGTAATGCGCTTTTCATCTGTCCGGATTTTTGGATAGGCATCGCCCATCAGGCGCACCAAGTCGGCTACGAGTTTGTGAAAAAACGGGGTTTTCTGGCCCAGTTTGTAGCCGTGGCGGATGGCGCGGCGCACGATGCGGCGTTGCACGTAGCCGCGCCCTTCGTTGCTGGGCAACACGCCGTCGCTGACCAAAAACGCAGTGGCGCGGATATGGTCGGCAATCACTTTGAGCGAGTTGTTTTGCAAATCCGAACAGCCCGTTTCACGGGCGGCGGCCTTAATCAATTGGTCAAAAATGTCTATTTCATAGTTACTGTGCACATGCTGCAAGATGGCAGCCAGGCGCTCCAGGCCCATGCCGGTATCCACGCAGGGCGCGGGCAGCTTGTTGAGACTGCCATCGGCCTGCATGTCGAACTGCATGAACACATGGTTCCAGATTTCGATAAAGCGGTCGCCGTCTTCCTCCGGGCTTCCGGGCGGGCCACCCGGAATGTGCGCGCCATGGTCGTAAAAAATCTCGGAACACGGGCCGCAGGGGCCGGTGTCGGCCATCATCCAGAAATTGTCGGAGGCGTATTTTTTGCCCTTGTTGTCGCCGATGCGCACGATGCGGTCCGCAGGCAGGCCGATCTCTTTATGCCAGATGTCATAGGCGTCATCGTCATCGATATAGACGGTGACCAGCAGGCGCTCGGGCGGCAGTTTGTACACCTGGGTCAGTAGTTCCCAACCCCAGTGCAGCGACTCGCGCTTGAAATAGTCGCCAAAACTCCAGTTGCCCAGCATCTCGAAAAAGGTGTGGTGGCGCGCGGTGTAGCCCACGTTTTCCAGGTCGTTGTGCTTGCCGCCGGCACGTAAGCAAGCCTGCACCGAAGCTGCGCGTACGTAGGACCGCTTGTCCGTACCCAAAAACACGTCTTTGAACTGCACCATGCCCGAGTTGGTGAACATCAGCGTCGGGTCGTTGCCAGGCACCAGCGGGCTACTTTCCACCACGGCGTGGCCTTTGGAGGCAAAAAAGTCCAAAAAAGTCTTGCGGATGTCGGCGACGCTCATGACGCCCGGGGTGGCTGAAGAACTCATGTCAATGGTGCTCGGTACAGAAATAGAGAGGAAAACCGCCCCCAACAGGCGCGGCGGATAACACCGGCCATTATCGCCGTGCGGGGGCGCGGCAGCGCTCTGCGCAAGCGCGCAAGCCTTACATGGAAGCGAGCAAGATGTCCCGGTAGTCCTCCCGCGTGGCGATACGCGGGTTGGTTTTGTGGCAATGGTCGGCCATGGCGCCGTCGATGATGCGCTCAAACAGGTCTTCGGTCACGCCCAAGGCGGCCAGGCCGCTGGGCAGGCCCAGGCGGGCGTTCATGGCCCGGATGGCATCGGCGATTTCGGTGCCTTTAGCGTCACAGCTGCCGATGCCCATGGCGCCGGCCATGCGTTGCAGGCGGTTTTCGTTTTGGATCGAGGCAGCGCTGGCGTTAAAGCGCACGACCGCGCCCATAAACAAGGCATTGAGCGTGCCGTGGTGCAGGCGCGGATTGACGCCGCCCAGGCTGTGGCTCAGGCTGTGCACGCAGCCCAGGCCTTTTTGAAACGCCATAGCGCCTTGCATGCTGGCGCTCATCATGTTCCAGCGCGCATCGCGGTCCGCGCCGTTTTCGGTAGCGCGAGCGATATGCGCCCAGCCGCGTGCCAGGCCGTCCAGGCCAATACCGTCGGCCGGCGGGTTGATGGCGGGGGCCATAAAGGTTTCCATACAGTGGGCAATCGCGTCCATGCCGGTGGCGGCTGTGAGTTGCGCGGGCAGGCCCAGGGTGAGTTCGGGGTCGCAAATAGCGGCCTTGGGTACCAGAAACCAGCTGTGGAAACCCACTTTGCGGCCGTCATCCAAAATAACGATAGCGCCGCGCGCTACTTCGCTGCCTGTGCCTGCAGTGGTGGGGACGGCGATCAGCGGCAGCACGCGCTCGCTGATTTTGGGGCTGCCGCCCTCGATGGTGGCATAGGTTTTGAGCGGCCCGGGATGGGTGGCGGCAATGCACACGCCCTTGGCCAGGTCCAGGCTGGAGCCACCGCCCACACCGATCAGGCCGTCGCAGCCATGGGCTTGCAGCACCGCCACGGCGGCGCGTACCGCCGCTTCGGTGGGGTTGGAGGGCGTCTGGTCAAACACCGCATGCGGGATGTCGCCCAGCGCAGCCAGCGCTTTGTCCAAGACGCCTGCTGCGCGCACACCGGCATCGGTGACGATGAGCGGCTTGCGAATGCCAACGCGCTCGCACTCTGCACGAAGGAGCGAGACTGCACCAAAGTCCAGGTTGATTTGGGTGATGTAGTTAATCAAGGCCATAAATTTCGCGTGCCGCCAGGTCCGTAAGTTTCAAAAGCGCACTGTACCCGTTTGGCGCACGTAGGCGCTCGCGCGCAAACCGAGTGCTGAGGGCCCTACAAATTGCCGCCAAGATGCCTGCAAATGGCGTCGTATGATGGGGTTTTCGGTCGGGGCCACAGGCGCTGACCGCCTTTGCTAATCACCAGCCTGCCCGTACCATGACCCAAAATCCTTCCCCCCTTCTTTTGCTCAAAGACCCCAGCCTGCTCAAAACCGATGCTTTGATAAACGGCCAATGGGTGACCGGGCCTTCACGTTTTGATGTGCTGGATCCCGCCACCGGCCACAAGTTGGCCGATGTGGCTAACCTAGGACCGACCCATGCCACACAGGCCATTGCCGCCGCCGATGCCGCCTGGCCGGCATGGCGTAACAAGACGGGTAAAGAACGCAGCATCATCCTGCGCAAATGGTTTGATCTGTTAATGGCCAACCAGGAAGACCTGGCCCGCATCATGACCGCCGAGCAAGGCAAGCCCTTTGCCGAAGCCAAGGGCGAAATCGCCTACGGCGCCAGCTTTGTAGAGTGGTTTGCCGAAGAAGCCAAGCGCATCAATGGCGAGACGCTGCCGCAGTTTGACAACAACCGCCGCTTATCGGTCATCAAACAATCCATAGGTGTATGCGCAGCCATTACGCCCTGGAACTTCCCGCTGGCCATGATCACACGCAAAGTGGCCCCGGCACTGGCCGCTGGTTGCCCAGTCATCATCAAACCGGCCGAGCTGACGCCACTGACCGCGCTGGCCGCTGCCGAACTGGCCCTGCGCGCAGGCATTCCGGCAGGCGTGCTCAACATGATCACGGCGGACGCCCACAACTCGATTGCCCTGGGCAAAGTGATTTGCGCCAGCGACACTGTGCGCCACCTGAGCTTTACCGGCTCCACCGAAGTGGGCCGCATCCTGATGGCGCAATGCGCCCCTACAGTGAAAAAAATGTCGCTTGAGCTCGGTGGCAACGCGCCCTTCATTGTGTTTGACGACGCCGACCTGGACTCCGCCGTGGAAGGCGCCATGGCCAGCAAATACCGCAATGCCGGCCAGACCTGCGTCTGCGCCAACCGCTTTTATGTGCAGGCCGGGGTCTATGACAGCTTTGTGGCCAAATTCACCGCCAAGGTCAAGGCCATGAAGGTGGGCAATGGCTTTGAAGACGGCGTGGCACAAGGCCCGCTCATTGAAGACGCTGCGGTGGCCAAAGTCACGCGCCATGTGGCCGACGCCATCGCCAAAGGCGGCAAAGTGGAGACCGGGGGCCAGGCCTTGGGCGGCCAGTTCTTCGAACCCACCGTTATCTCAGGTGCCAGCGCAGATATGCAATGCGCCACCGAAGAAACCTTTGGCCCGTTTGCGCCCATCTTTAAATTCGAGACCGAACAGCAAGCCATCGATGCGGCCAACAAAACTGAATTTGGCCTGGCCAGCTATTTCTACAGCCGCGACATCGGCCGCATCTACCGCGTGGCCGAAGCCCTTGAATACGGAATGGTTGGGATTAACGTCGGTATATTGGCCACCGAGCATGTGCCCTTTGGCGGCGTCAAGCAGTCCGGACTGGGCCGTGAAGGATCACATTTTGGTATCGACGACTACGTGGAGATTAAGTACCTGTGTATCGGCGACATTTTGAAGTAAGCCATACCTTGAGTCATCGCGACGCGCTGCGCGAACGCAGCGCGTTTTAACAATAACCCAGAAAGATCAGGCCATCTTGTATGGCCAGGAGTTGGACCATGCTGCGATTAGCACTACTTTTTCTGCTGGCCACCAGCAGCGCCTGGGCCGATTGGGTTGCCATAGGCAAGTCGCCCGACTTCATCATGTATGTGGACCCGCAGTCCATGCGGCGCAGTGGCAATATCGCTAGCGCTTGGATCATGGGCGACTACGCGAAAACGCAAAAAAAACGCTTCCCACCGCCTGTTTCGTGGGTGGACTTTAATTCCATCAAAGAGCTGAAGAATTTTGACTGCAGCAAGGGCATGCACCGCACCGACAAGACGGTCATCATGGCGGGAAAATTAGGCAAAGGCGATCCGCTGTATTCCTTCACCTCGGTACCAGACTATTTTCCGGTGCCCAATGGCGAACTGGATATTGCGCAGTTCAATTACGTTTGCACCAACGCGCGATAAAGCGCTTGCCAAGCCTCTCGGGTGGGCGGACTGTGGCAGGAGAGGGCAGCACGCGCCTAAGCGCTTGCAGCCTGTAGCAAGTCAAACAATTGGGCTGCTTCCTGCGGGCGCACCAAGCGCCCTACTTCCTGCCCATCGCGCAATAGCACCAGCGTCGGCCATTGTTTAACCCGGTAGGAGCGGCCCAGAGGCCGGCCCGCGCCGTCTTCAATCCAGTAGCGCGCAACATCCGTGCGGGATGCCATCACCGGCTCAATCAGTACTTGGGCGTTTTGGCAATGGCCGCACCAGTTGGTGCCGAACTGCAAGAGCACTAGGCCCGACAGGCTATCTGCGCTTTCGCGTTGCAGGTCGGATACGGCGTAATTTGTGCCTGGCGTCATAAGGGCTTCACTTTGCGCTGATGGCTGCATCGACTGCGGCCTGGGCTGGGGATGGAGCTTTCGCTTCGGCGCCGGACGGGCCCTCGGGCGCAGCATCCGACTTGGCCATGCGCAGGGCGATCAGTCCGGCCACCACAATCACGGCGGCGCCTGCGACCGTGGTGGCGCGCGGTACTTCATTGAAAAACAAAAATCCCCACAGCGGCGCCCATAAGATGCCGGTGTACTCAAATGGCGTCACCGTGCTGGCCCGCGCCACCCGGTAGGCACTGGTCAAAAACATGATGCCGATGGAGGCCACAACGCCGCACAAGCCAATCATCAAACCGTCAAACAGTGTGGGCACCGTCCACGGCCGCACCACAAAGGCAATACTGGGGTGCACGGCATGCTCAATACCCAATAAGTACAGCAGCAAGGCCACCAGTGCGGCCCCCACCAAAAACACCGCGTTCTGGTAAAAGCCCATGACCGCCGCAGACAGGCTGGAGCCATGCTTGCGCGCCAGCAGCATGGCCAGGCCGTAGAACACGGCCGCCAGCAGGGACAGCAAAGCGGCCGGATTGAACAAGCCGGTACCCGGTTGCAGCATGACCATTACACCGACAAAACCCAGCATTACCGCCGCCCAAACCGGCCAGCCATTGCGCTCGCCCAGCATCGGGCCAGCCAGCGCCGTCACGAACAAAGGCACGGTGAAATACAGCGCAACAGCATCCGCCAAAGGCAAAGCCGGAAAGGCCATGTAATAGGCCGCATAGGCGCCAAACATGACCATCGCGCGCAGCACCAGCGTGTCCAGGTGCAAGGCAAACAAGGAACGCCAGCCCGACTGACGCCACACCAATGCCAACAAAATGGGCGCCGCCACACAAGATCGTATGAATACCACTTCGGTCAAGGCGTAGCTGCCGCTGACTTGCTTGATGATGGCGTCTTGCAAAGAGAAAACCAGCACCCCCATACAAAGGTAAATAATGCCCCGGACCGGGTTGTGTTGCATGTTGGAGTGGGCTGTGTCTAGGGATGCGGTGGGGTACCTGCCGGACTGCCTGCGCGCAAACCAAGCCGGTCCAAGCTTGCAGTGTAAACGGGCTGCAGGGCTGCAAATGTCTGGTTACACCAGTGCGCCAAATTGGTCGGGCAAAGCGCTCAAAGAGGCGCTGAACGCAAGGTGTGTCACGCCCTTAGGCGGCGGGCCCAGCCTTTTGCGCCTGCCACTGCGCCAAGGCTTGCTGCGCCGATGCGCGTGCGGTTTGCATATAGGCATCATGCCCAGCACGCTTGGCGGTAAGCTCGACCACATAGCCATTGGGGTCGCGGAAATAAATGGAATCGATAAAGCCGTGGTCCGAAATGCCACGCGTCTCCCTACCCGCCGCCTTGCCTTTGGCGAACATGGTGTGCAAGTCTTGCTGGCTCACTTCTAGCGCAATGTGCAGATCAAAATCATGCTGCTCCTTGAACTCGAAGGGCATATCCGGCGCTTCAAAAAACGCCAAACACGAGCCATCGTCCATTTCATAAAAAGCGTGCAAGGTCTTGGTGGCTCGGCCACTCTTGGTTTCATGGATTTGAAAGGCTTGCACCAGCGGCAGGCCTAAAAAGTCGCTGTAAAACTTGCGCGTTTCCTCCGAATCGCGGCAACGGTAAGCGTTGTGGTGCAGGCCTTTGAGCATTTTTTTCTCCGATGGTTTAGCGCGTTCCATGCCGCCCGGGTGCTTTGCTTAGTCAGTCCACCCGCGCGCCGGAATTTTTTACTACCGGCGCCCATTTTTTAATTTCCGCGTCAATCAGAGCGGCGAATTCTTCGGGCGTATTACCGCTGGGGATCGCACCTTGGGCCAACAGCTTTTCTTTGATAGCGGGCGAGTTCAGGGCCTTGGCGGTTTCGCGCTGCAGCGCTTTGACAATGTCGGGCGGCGTGCCCGCTGGCGCTAACAAGCCAAACCAGCTGCTGGCCTCGAAACCTTTGAGCGGTCCGGCCTCTTCCACGGTGGGCATATCCGGCATCGCGCCCGAGCGCTGGTTAGACGTCACCGCAAATGCTTTGAGCTTGCCCGATTTAATCAGGGCTATGGACGAGGGCAAATTGTCAAACATCACGTCCACTTGGTCAGACACCAGTCCCATCAGCGCTGGGGCCGATCCGGAGTAGGGGATATGCGTCATGAAGGTGCCGGTCATGGACTTAAATAATTCGCCCGCCATATGAATTGAGGTGCCATTGCCGCTGGAAGCCATGTTGAGCCGACCCGGGTTTTTGCGCGCATAGGCGATGAAATCGGGCACTGTGTTGATGCCTAGCGTCTTGGCTTTTTCGGCGTTCATCACCATCACATTGGGCACCCCTGCAACCAGGGTGATGGGGACAAAGTCTTTTTGCGGGTCGTAAGACAACTTGGCATAGAGCGATTTATTGATGCCGTGCGTGCCCACCGTTCCCATCAGCAAGGTGTAACCGTCGGGCGCTGCGCGGGCCACGATTTCGGTGCCGATATTGCCGCCGGCGCCGCCCTTGTTTTCGATGACAAAGGACTGGCCGAAGGCTTTAGCCAATTCAGGCGCAACGGCGCGGGCCAGAATATCAGTGGTACCGCCGGGTGCAAAGGGAACCACAATCTTTACCGGCTTGTTAGGCCAGGCCCCTTGGGCCCAGGCCGCAAAGGGCAGGGTGGCGGCCAGCAGCAGCGGAACAAGTGTCAAGATCAAAGAGCGCGTGCGTTGCAACATATTCATTTTTCCTTCTAGTTAACACAGACCGATGCTCTGCAAGCCGACCCGCTCGAAGGCCTGCCTTGGCGCAAAGCAGTGGCGCCGCGCGAATCGGCCGTCGGGGTGCCAAGTCTGCGCGATGACCATCATAGTGGGCCGGTGACACAATACCACCCCCATGCAGCAGACGCGGGCCCGCCAGGCCGCAGGCAGCACCCGAACAGGAACCGGCAGCTATGACAACCCTCTCCCACCCCACAGGCGCGCGCCTGCTGATTGACGCCCTGCTCGCCCAGGGCGTGGATACCGTTTTTTGCGTGCCCGGTGAGAGTTTTCTGGACGCCATGGACGCGCTCTACGACCACCGCGACACGGTGCGCCTGATCGTGTGCAGGCACGAAGGTTCGGCTACGTTTATGGCCGAGGCCTATGCCAAAGCCAGCGGCAAACCTGGCGTCTGTTTTGTGACCCGGGCACCGGGCGCCAGCCAGGCTTCCATCGGCCTGCATACCGCCTTTCAGGACGGCACGCCGCTGATTTTGTTTATCGGGCAGGTGAGCCGCCGCTTTATGGAACGCGGGGCGTTTCAAGAGGTGGACTACCGCAGTATGTTTGGCCCCGTCAGCAAATGGGTGGCGCAGATTGACCAGCCCGAACGCATGGGCGAGATGGTGCACCGCGCTTTTCACACGGCGCTGTCGGGGCGCATGGGGCCGGTGGTGCTGGCCTTGCCCGAGGACGTGCTCAGCGAAGCAGTAGCCCAGCCGCCACACGCTGCAATGGCAGCCGCGGCCCCGGCCAGCGCGCCCCAAGCTGACGATTTGGCCGCGCTGATGCAATGGCTACAAGTGGCCCACAAGCCGCTGCTGGTGCTGGGCGGCAGTGGATGGAATGCCCAGGCCGTGGCAGCGCTGCGCCGCTTTGTGCGCACCACAGGTTTACCAGTGGCTTGCTCCTTTCGGCGGCAGGACTTGTTTGACCACCGCGACCCCCACTACGTCGGCCTGCTGGGCCTGGGCGCGGACCCGGGCTTGCTGCGCGCCGTGAAAGAGGCAGACCTCTTGATTTTGCTAGGCGCCCGCATGGGCGAAGTGCCCAGCCAGGGCTACAGCCTGATCGATATTCCGCAGCCGCAACAAACTCTGGTGCACGCCATGCCCTGCGCCGAGGACTTGGGCCGGGTGTATCGCCCGCACCTTGCCATCTTGAGCAGCATGCCGGCCTTAGCCCATAGCCTGGCCGGACTGGCCGTTCCCGATACCCTGCCCGGCCGCTTTGCGCCCCATGTGCAGGCCTTGCGCGCAGGCTATGAAAACTTTAGCGGCCCACGCCCGGCCCAAGCCTGTCAAGACGGCACCATCGATATGGCACAAGCCTGGTTAGCGCTCAATGATGCTTTGCCGGACGATGTCATCATCAGCAATGGCGCGGGCAATTACACCGCTTGGGCGCACCGCTATTTCCACTACCGCAGCTATGGCAGCCAGATTGCCCCAACCAGCGGTGCTATGGGCTACGGCCTGCCAGCAGCCATTGGCGCCAAGCTGGCGCATCCTCAGCGCCCTGTGCTTTGCCTAGCGGGAGACGGATGCTTCATGATGAGTTCGCACGAGCTAGCAACGGCGGTGCAGCTGGCGTTGGCCATCGTGATCGTAGTGTTTGACAACCAGATGTTCGGCACCATACGCATGCACCAAGAAAAATGGTTTCCTGGCCGTGTCCACGGCACTGCGCTGGACAACAACCCGGACTTCGCCGCCCTGGCCCGCGCCTTTGGTGCCCAGGGCCTGCGCGCGCATAGCGTGGCCGAACTGCAAGCGGCCATCTTGCAAGGCTTCTCAGCCCATGGTCCTACGCTGATTCATGTGCTGACCGACCCGCAATACATCAGCCCTGGCGCCACCTTGTCAAGCCTGCGCCAGCACAACGCAAAACCGGTTTAGCTCAAACCGGTGACCGGCACACCGGCGCCGTGGATGGCGCGGGCGGCGTCAGAGGCTAGAAAGGCGATGACCCGCGCCAAGTCTTGTGGGTTAACCCAACGCGTAGGATCGGCGTCGGGCATGTCGGCGCGATTTTGCGGCGTGTCCAGTATGGTGGGCAGCACGCAATTGACGTTGATGTTTTTCATGCGCAGTTCGGCGGCCATGGCTTCGGTGATGCGCAGTACTTCGGTCTTGGCGGCGAGGTAAGCACCCATGCCGGCCGAGCCGCGTTGTGCGGAATAGGCGCCCACGTTAACGATCTTGCCGCCGCCTTGACGCAACATCTGCGGCACCACAGCGCGGGCCGTATTACGCAGCGTCAGCACGTTGATATCCTGCATCCCATCCCAGGCACTATCGCTGGTTTCATGCACTGTTTGGCCCATTGCAAAACCACCGGTCAAGTTGCACAAAACATCAATACGACCAAAGCGTGCTATGGCTTGATCGACCGCTGCAAGCACTTGGTCTGCATCGCACAAATCAAGCACCATGGGCAGGCACAGCGCAGGCTTCAAGGCTGCAAGCGCTGTGTCGCTAAGGGGACTGCGATCCAATAGCACCAAATTAGCGCTATCGAGCGCAAAAACCTGTGCTACGGCACTGCCCAGGTTGCCGGCTGCACCGGTCAGGATAACGGTTTTTATAGTGTGCGTCATAGGCCATTTGAAGGTAAACCGTCTTTACCGAGCTTTACCGTTTTCATTTAATTTCTTTCATCGGAATGCGAAATAATCCCCGGCCACGCGATCACCCGCAGGGCTGACGATTATGTCGCACCCAGCCCGCAACATAACAACCACGGAGACCCGCATTGAAAGCAAAAACACACACCCTACCCGCTCACTGGCTTTTCAGTGCTTCAGCCCTTGCAATAGCGTTGTCACTCAGCGCTTGTGGTGGTGGTAGCAGTTCTTCAAGCACCGACACCGGTGGCTCCACAGGCACCACGTACCCTACCGCCGGCGTACTGTGCACCGCGAGCGGGAACGGTAACACCGTTACCAACGTAGCAACCAACCTTAGCCTTCCATTTCAATTTACTTGGTCATGTTCTAGCACCCTGCGTACTTTGGTGGCCAACGGCATCCCCAACCACACGGTCGGCAGTTTTCCCAATGCCAACAACCCCAACACCATAGCCGCTTACAGCGCAAGCCAATCGACCACGCTATCGCCCAGTGTGTCGTCCGTACAAACGGTGCCTATCATCGGCTACGCGCTCAACGGCGTGAAATTCGACCCCAACACCGGCGGTGCATGCAGCAACAGCGCCACCTCGGCGGCCACCCAAGGCGCGGGCGCCCAATGCACTTATCTGGGCCGTGGCGACTGGAGTCTGGAAGCCATCGTCCCTAATAGCCCCTTCAATTTTGGAGCAGACAGCAATAACGCGCACGTACAACCCACCGGGGAATACCACTACCACGGCGCTCCCACCGGCGTCTATAGCGATATGGGCGGCAGCGAAA
This sequence comes from Rhodoferax sp., assembly GCA_040400575.1. Lineage (GTDB taxonomy): Bacteria > Pseudomonadota > Gammaproteobacteria > Burkholderiales > Burkholderiaceae_C > Allorhodoferax. The sequence continues at coordinate 17,498 of JBBAPX010000002.1, read as the reverse complement.
GCAATGGCTTAGGCAACAAAATGCAGATCGTCGGTTGGGCCGCGGACGGCTTTCCGATTTATTACAAATACGGCTACAAAATTGCCGATGATGCAAGCTCAGGCCTGGTGCTTCTCAAAGGCAATTACAAGCCCAATGCAAGCGCGACCACTATGAGCACCCGGCCCTTAGCAAGCGTTTTCCCCTTGGGCACCTTTCGCAATGACTGGGCCTATAGCGCAACAAACGGGGGCGATTTGGATGAGTGCAATGGCCGCATCGGCGTAACGCCAGAGTTCCCTAAAGGCATTTACTACTATGTAGCGACCGAAAGCTACCCCTATGTGCAGCGCTGCATCAAAGGCAAGCTGATTTGATCTACCTGTCCTGGTGGAGGCAGCAGGGCAAGCGCATAGCCTCGATCGGGCGCGCACTGCTGCTCATCGGCATTTGCGCCCTGCCCACGGCGCAGGCCCATCTTATGGCCGTGCAGCGGGCAACGCTGAACATTACAGCGGACGGCGCCTATATGGTGCTCTCCTTGCCCAGCACTGCCTTCTCAGGCTTAGCGATGGACGACGATGGCGATGGCAAGTTATCGATCGCCGAACTGCGCGCGCATCAAGTCCAACTGGAGCAGGCTGTGCGCACCTCGGTCCAAGTCAGCGACGCCCAAGGCGCGCTACCCCTGGAGGCACTGCTCATTCACTTTGACATTCCCAATGAGGTATCGGAGCAAGCCATCGCCGTCATCGCGCTAGCAAAATACAGCTTGCGCTCACCAGCGCAAGCCCAGCGCTGGGACATCGGCCTCTGGGGCCAAGCGCAGCAAAGCTCCAAGATTGAAGCGACCGTCACGCGATTGGGCAAGCCTGGAGCGCCGCTTGAGCGCCAGCTCATCTATTTCAGCCCTGAACACGCCACCCATGTGCTTTTTCCATCGGCCGCTCAGGTGCTGACCGACTATGCAGTGTTGGGCGCGCAGCATATTCTGGACGGACCGGACCATCTGCTTTTCCTGCTGGTAGTCTTGGCCGCTAGCACCGGCTGGGCGGTACTGGTTCTGACATTGAGCGCATTCACTCTGGGCCACGCGACCACGCTCGCTGCCAGTGTGCTGACTGGGTGGTCTGTGGCGCCCTCGCTTGCCGAACCCGCGATTGCACTGACCATTATTTTGATGGCACTCTTTGATTACCGGCGGCGAAAACGGGCGATGAAGCCGCCTGTCTGGCAACGCATGGTCTTGGTATTTGGCTGCGCACTGGTGCACGGCATGGGCTTTGCGTCATCGCTACAAGCCATCGGCCTGGACCAAAACCATCTCGTACTGAGTTTGGTCGGCTTTAACCTGGGCATCGAAGCAATCCAGATCGCTATTGCCGCCGGTGTGCTTGTGCTGCTCGGGTGGCTGCGGCGCAACAATCAAAGCCTGGTCCTGGAGTGGGCCCAAAGAGTCGTCCTCGGGGCATCTGCTGCTGTGGCCTGCGTATGGCTTGTACAGCGCCTGCCTTAGAAACTCAAAGGAAGCCGCTCATTCGCCCCCAGGCAAGTTCAGGGTAAAGCCTGATTCAAAATAGTCGCCAATCGGGCTGCCGCTAAGGCCAGGCGAGCTAACACCACAGGGGTCATACGCGTCACATAAGCCTCGCTTGGATCACCTTGCGGATAAAAACCAGGCTGGGCCACGATGCGGCAGGACTCCTCAGCCATGACGATCGCCAACTGCCCAGTGCTGCTACCCGCATCGGGCATTGCAGGCTGGGCTAGCGCTGCTGCCGCAAGCGCCGCGTTGTCCATCTTCAGTCGATCGAGCAGGCCCTTGTCCCACAAGGCGTGCAAATTGCTCGCTTGCATAAAAAAGCGCAATTGCACCGTATTGCCGCCCCGGTCATCGCGGTAACCGGCATGCAAGGGCTGGTGCACATCCGCCACAAAATGCACCAGGTACTTCAAGGCTTTCAAACGCTCTGCATCACTGACCGAAGAGGCCAGCACAGCGGCTTGCCGCTCGATCGCTGCCACCACACATTGCCCCTCCGGGCAGTCTCGCGCGGCGTCAAATTGGCATACGCCGCGCGGAAAGTTCAGGTAATGCCAGGGGGCGGTACTCGGGTTGCGGTGCTCATCCGCCCAGGTGGCCACTGAAGCCAGGGTTTGCCCGGGCTCCAAGGCCAGCAAGCGTGCGGCCTGATCGCGGGCGGCAGGACTGAGACCTTGCCAGGCCATGGCCGCTACCACTTGGTGGCCCTGTATGCCCCAAGCTTGGGCGCTTGCGGTGCATGCGCTCCACAAAGCCAATAGCGCCAGGGGCACAAGCAGGCGCGAAAACAGGCGCACCAAAGCGCCAGCGAAGCAGTTCCACCAAGACATAGTGTCCCGTTCCAACGAATGTAGTAATACACCCATTGTGCCTGTGAAACCGCCAAGGTCAGTGAGGCCGCATGCACCGAAGTAGTGCCCTGTCTTGCATGGTGCAAAATCTGCACCAATCGCTTGCCCTTGGCATAATGTTCTCCACCTAAAGTGGGCGTGCAAACTGCGATAGGCATCCGTACTTTTTTACCCTTAGGTAAACCCATGCGAGGACTCTTTCGACCCCTGCTTATCGCCCTTAGCCTGGCCGCCAGCGCCAGCGCCGCCTTTGCGCAAACTATGGCACTTAAGTTTCAGTTGGACTGGCGCTTTGAAGGCCCGGCGGCTTTGTTTTTAGTGCCTGCTGCAAAAGGCTATTTCAAAGATGCCAAGCTGGACGTGACGATTGATGCGGGCAACGGTTCGGGTGGCGCAGTCACCCGCGTAGCTTCAGGCGCTTATGACATTGGCTTTGCCGACCTGGCCGCACTCATGGAGTTCCACGCCAATAACCCGGATGCGCCGAACAAGCCGGTGGCGGTGATGATGGTCTATAACAATACGCCAGCCTCGGTCATGGCGTTGAAGAAATCCGGCATAAAAAGCCCGGCGGATCTGGCGGGCAAAAAGCTCGGTGCCCCCGTGTTTGACGCGGGCCGGCGCGCTTTTCCCATTTTTGCCAAGGCCAATAGCGTGGGCGCAGTGAACTGGACTGCCATGGACCCACCGCTGCGCGAGACCATGCTGGTGCGTGGCGATGTGGACGCCATCACCGGCTTTACCTTTACCTCGCTACTCAACATCGAGGCGCGTGGGGTGAAGGCCGAGGACGTGGTGGTGCTGCCCTACCCCCAATACGGCGTGCGCCTGTATGGCAACGCCATCATCGTGTCGCCCAAACTGTTGCAAGAGAATCCGGCCGCGGTGAAAGCCTTTTTGTCTGCCTTTGCCAAAGGCATGAAAGACGTGATTGCCAACCCCGAGCAAGCGGTTGAAACCGTCAAGGCACGCGACGGCATCATCAACGCCGAATTGGAAAACCGCCGCCTGAAGCTGGCGATCGAGACCGTGATCAACAGCCCGGAAGCGCGAACCGAAGGCTTTGGCCAGGTCAAACCCGGACGCTTGTCACTAATGGCGTCTCAAGTATCGGACGCCTTCAACACCAAAACCCGCGTTAATCCGGACGCCGTATGGAACGGCAGTTTTCTGCCCAGCGCCAAAGAGCTTGATGTTTTGCCTGCGCCCAAAGCGGCTGCTAAAAAATAAATGTCTGATAGCGTGCGCATCGCCGCTGCGCCTTTTCTGGATTTCCAGAATGTGTGGCTGGCCTATAACGACGAGCTACTGGCGCGGCAAACGTTTGCGGTCGAAGACATCAGCCTGCAAGTGCAGCGCGGCGAATTTATCGCTATCGTCGGCCCCTCGGGCTGCGGCAAATCGACGTTTATGAAACTGACTACTGGGCTTAAAAAACCCAGCAAAGGAAGCATCCATGTCGATGGCCAGCCGGTGAACGGGCCGCTCAAAATCAGCGGCATGGCTTTTCAGTCGCCCTCGCTGCTGCCCTGGCGCACCACCTTGGACAATGTGCTGCTGCCCCTGGAAATTGTGGAGCCGCACCGCTCGCGATTCAAAGCCCGGCGCGCTGAGTACGAAGCCCGCGCCATGGATTTACTCAAAACCGTGGGCCTGGCAGGCTACGAAAAACAATTTCCCTGGCAACTGTCGGGCGGCATGCAACAGCGCGCCAGTATTTGCCGCGCCCTCATCCACGAACCGCAAATGCTATTGCTCGACGAACCCTTTGGCGCGCTCGATGCGTTCACCAAAGAAGAGCTGTGGTGCATCTTGCGCGACCTGTGGAGCGCACAGCGATTTAATGTGGTTCTGGTAACGCACGATTTGCGCGAATCGGTTTTTTTGGCAGACACTGTCTATGTAATGAGCAAAAGCCCGGGCCGTTTTTTGGTAAAACGCGAGATTGACCTGCCACGCCCGCGCGACTTGGAACTCACCTACACCCCGGCCTTCGGCGACATCGTGCATGAACTGCGCGGCCATATCGGAGCGATTAGAAAAACATGAAAAGCCGCACGCGCGAACGTTGGGCCCCGTGGCTACTGCTACTCTTAACGCTGCTGATCTGGCAGACTCTGTGCAGCGTGTTTGCGGTGTCTGAATTTATATTTCCCAGCCCATTGCGTATTGCGCAACAGACCATTGAGTATCGCGACGTGATCGCTGGCCATGCCTGGCGCACTTTCTGGGTCACCATGGCAGGATTTGGTATTGCGATCGTGGTGGGTGTGTTGCTGGGCTTTTTAATCGGCAGTTCACGCCTAGCGTATGCGGCGGTGTATCCGCTGATGACGGCGTTCAACGCCCTGCCCAAGGCGGCCTTTGTGCCCATCCTGGTGGTCTGGTTTGGCATCGGTATCGGGCCAGGCATATTGACAGCCTTTTTAATCAGCTTTTTCCCCATTATGGTCAACATAGCCACGGGACTAGCCACACTGGAGCCCGAGCTGGAAGACGTGCTGCGCGTGCTGGGCGCCACCCGGCGCGATGTGCTGTTCAAAATCGGCCTGCCGCGCTCCATGCCCTATTTTTATGGCTCCCTCAAAATCGCCATTACCCTGGCCTTTGTGGGCACTACCGTAGCCGAAATGACGGCCTCAAACGAAGGCATTGGCTACCTGCTGATATCGGCTGGCTCGGCCATGCAAATGGGCCTGGCCTTTTCTGGGCTGGTCGTGGTCGGCGCTATGGCCATGTTGATGTATGAGTTGTTTAGCGCTATCGAAAAACGCACCACCGGCTGGGCGCATCGGGGTTCGCAAAGCCAGTAGTTGGCGCATCGCCCTATCCGGCTGTCCAAATTTGGCTTGGCGACATTAAATTGACACGGCCACTGCCTGAATTGCAATTTCATCGACCGAGTCTTATCGGGCTAGCAACTATGATTTATTGAAAAAGTCTAGCGTTTCCCCAAAGATATTGGATGATTTTAAAGAGCAATTTTGCATGACATTCACTTTTTTGAGCAGTTCACTTTCGCGGTTTGGGGTAGACGTATCGGTCTTTTCATTTGCCTCCAAAGTGCTGATGGCCTACGGTGCGTTGATGTGGCTGGCATGCACAGTCACGTACTTCATCTCCCTGAATGATGTAAGAACCATTCGCGAAGTCGGCATTTGGATCAAGCCCATGAAATTCATGGCGGCCACCGCTTTGTTTGCGTGGAGTACTGTCTGGCTGACGCACTTGGCCAATGCAAGCATTTCGCACGGTGAGGCTTACAAGGGCATTTGCGCATTGCTAGTGGCCAGCTCTTTGATTGAGGTGCTGTACATCACTTACCAAGCGTCTCTAGGCGAGGCCTCTCACTACAACAACACCGACGCGCTGCATGCCTTTCTCTACAGCGTGATGGGCATTGTGGCGGTTGGCTTGACGGCTTCTCAAGCCTGGCTTGCATGGGAGATCTGGAAAGCGCAAGGCAGTATTGCTTTTTCAGTGACGGGCTTGGGGGTTGTCATCGGATTACTACTGACTTTTTTACTTTCGACCATCAGCGGTGGCTTACTGGGCGGGATCCAACCGCCATCCGGGCAAGGCCTCCCGATGGTGGGCTGGCATCTCTATAAGGACATTCGTCCATCCCATTTCCTGGGCGTACATGCCCAACAACTCATCCCCCTTGGGGGCATTTTGTTTGATCGATTCCTGGGAACCTATGCACTCCAAGCACTAGCCCTTGGGTGCAGCCTGTTCGTAGTGTTGTGGGGACTGCTGACTTGGAACAGTCTGACCCCTTGAACTATCTAAGAATGAATCTGGCAAAAGGGTGTCCACGTTTATAGAGCGGGCTAAGGGCGTTGATTTTCCGTAGCCTAGGGCAATTTCACTCTTGAGCACTCAACCTGCCATGGCCGTACAACCGGTCTAGTTTTTAGGCATCAGGAAATTCGGGATATTCAAACCGCAAACACATCATAGCGCATCGTTTTATTTTTCTCAAGCAATTATGCGTTTTTAAGGAGTGCCATTACTGCTTGAGGTTGTTGATTTGCTTGCGCCAGCATTGCCGTCGCTGCTTGTTGGATGATTTGATTTTTCGCCAAATTGGTAGTTTCAAGTGCATAGTCAGCGTCAATGATGCTGCTGCGTGACTGGGTGGCATTGGATGATATGTTGCTTACATTATCCGCTGCGTAGGCAAGTCGGTTGATGTAACTTCCAAGTGTTGCTCGGGTACTGTTAATCGAGTCAATCGTATGGTCAAGTATTGTCAGCGAACGCATTGCGTTGTCTCTATTTGAAATGTCCACGCTTAGGTTTGAGGACGCAATAGCTTGGCTCGGTTCGTCTGTAGCATTTGACCCACTGATACGGGTCCAAAGTTTTTCACCTGAAGGCGCGAATTTCGTAAGGTAAGTGTCACGACCTCCGATCGCGCTTTGTCCATCTAAAGTGGTATTCGTGTATCCAGTCATGTAAGCAGATCCATCACCGGTAATGGTTAGTCCTCTAGCCCCAGTGGAAGTGCCCGCAGCCCCTTGCAAATTTTGCGTCCAAAGTTGATTTCCCGAGGAATCCAGCTTGGTCAAGAACGCGTTGTCGGCGCCTGACTGGCTTCCGGTTTCACCGGCAAGGTAGACGGCTCCATCAGACCCAGTCTTGATCATGTAACCTGCGTCTGTTCCCGCAGTACCCAACAATTTTGTCCACTGTTTTGTGCCATCTGACGAATACTTCATCACAAACGCATCATTACCCCCGTTAGAGGTTTGGCCATCCATGTCGCCTAATTTCGGGCCGGTAATGTAAATCGATCCGTCGACGCTGGTAGCGACGCTATAAACTGCATTTCCTGGACTATTCAGCACATGGTTCGCATTAATTGGTTGCTGCCAAACCTTGGTTCCATCGGGAGCGTACTTGGTCAGCGAACCTTGATTGTTGGCGCGGCCCGCTACGTAATAGGCGCCATCCTGGCCAATGGAAACGCTATAACTCGCACCGGAACTTGTACTGCCTAGTATGCGTGTCCATTGCTTTGTGCCGTCTGCATTGAGTTTGATGACCACTCCGTCCTCTGGCGCGGACAATGTTTGCCCATCGAAGGCGGTGTCTGTCTGGCCGACTAGGACAATTGCGCCATCAGCATCGGTTGTTATAGCGCTGCCAACGTCCTGATCTGAACCACCCATCAGTTGTGAATAGACTTTCTCGCCTTCTTGGGTGAACTGGGCTAGGAAAATGTCGCACGAGCCTGAAACAGTATTTCCATCAAGATTGCCTGTCGTTCGACCAGTTACGAGGACCATCCCATCCGCAGATACCGTAACACCACCAATTTCATCGCTGGTTGATGTGCCAATTAATTTGGACCATTGTTTGGTTCCGTCTGCAGAATACTTTGTCAGGTACCCGTCATTGCTTCCTGCATTAGAAAGACCGTCATAGTCTCCAGCGGAATAGCCCGCTATATAAATTGAGCCGTCAGACGCTACACCCGCCACTGGGTCAAATTTCAAACCAGGAATTGAGACATTCATATTTGTATCAATACCCCCGCCGATTTGTATCGGTTTAGAAAAACTCCCATCGAGCAACTTTTGGTCGTTCCACATGGTGGTATCAATAACTTGTCCGACAGAAGTTTGCAGTTGCTGGCATTCTTTGTTGAGGTATCCGCGCTGAACGTCACTGTAGGTTCCATTAGCCGCTTGCACTGCCAGCTCTCTCATGCGCTGAAGCATGTTGGACACCGAGTTCAATCCACCCTCTGCGGTTTGAACCAAATTGATTCCATCGTTGATATTGCGAACCGCTTGATTCAAGCCACGAATTTGGGTCGACATGTTCTGCCCGATTGCCAAGCCGGCAGCGTCGTCCTTGGCGCTGTTAACCCTAATGCCAGTAGACAGGCGCTCCATAGTGGTCGCCGTTGAACGGGCGTTGGTCTGTAAGGCATTTTGCGAATACAGCGCGGATGTATTGGTGGTAACAACAAGGGACATGGATAACCTCTGATAACGTTCGCAATCAATCGCTTGCGGGTGATTAACCGAGTCAAAAATACTATTTAACTAGTTCGCCGCATCACTATTTGGTGGAGATCTCCAATTCCCAATGCAAAAAATATGCCACGAACTTGATGAGGCGAATCTATTCAGTTTTCAGAGTAAATGTCAGACTGGTTGCCATCGAGCAATAAATATGGCAGCGAACGGGCAACTAAAGGACAAGCTCTTGCCGCCCGAGAACCTGCGGTGTCGCCTTTACGACACCGCCCAACCTTCGCTTTGCGCCGCAGAAATCCCGCGGAAACTTGCGGGTTAGTGGGCGGCGGGTCGCGCTTGCCACTGCCCAAGCATGGGAATGCTCGGCAAATCTCGGGCAACTGGCCCTGCTTAAGTGCTAACCCAAATCAGCCTGGACGCCTGCGTTGCGCCAGACCTAGCCCAAAATCTTGCATATATGCTTAGATTTTTGCGATGAGACAATATCAATTCGCACTGGATAACTTTCGTTGAAAGACCCACATGACAAAAGTGAAAAGTATCAGCAGTCCTTTTGAGCAGTCCTTCATGTTCCACATGATCCGAGACTTCTTTCTTTTACTTTTGCTGGTGGCAACAGTTGAAATGGGCATTCGTTATGCGCTGGTGCGTTATGACTTTGCTAGCAAAGAGCAGGCCCGTGTAGACCAGGCAGCACAACAACTGGCCAATGATGTGAAATCCATCATGCTCAATTCGGGCGGGCCTTTGGCAGCGCAAACTGTGTACCCCATACTCAATCGAAATTACGATGATCTGGGGCTCTCCATTGCGGTTGTTCCATCGGACGTGACGGTGGAGTCCATGAAGGAGTCGTTCAAGATTGACGTCAAAGGCTTACAGCCCACTTGGAAAGTCGGTCAGCATTTGGAATCAGCCGTAAATCTCACTGCCGAGCAATTCTGTTTGAATTGCCACGTGAAGGCGAAGGTAGGCGATGTGCTGGGTACCGTGAAGGTTGGCAGTTACCTAGCCCGCAAAGAGGCCGCCTGGTGGACCGAGGTGAGGCTCACGGCCGGCGCCTTGAGCTTGAAGATTTTGGTGCACACCATCTTGCTTTTCTTTTTGCTCAAGGTTCGCATGGAGCCTTTGCTGTCTTTGCGTGGCACGGTCTCCCGGCTGGCCAGGGGCCTGATAGATTTGTCACCCAGAGCCAAGGTCAATGGTGCCGACGAGTTTGGTGAGTTGGCGCAAGACCTCAACTATTTTTTAGACCGTATCAACGTGGTGGTGACCGATTTGGATCAGATCTTGACCAAAGTGGTGGATGCCAGCGGCCGCCTAGGCAACCTCAATCGCGATCTGGAGCAGACGGTGGATGGCTTGCGCGAGGCGTCCTTGCGCACGACAGATACGCCCATGCAGGAACAAGTTGCCCAATACCGTGCCCTGGCTCAAACCCTAAGAGAAATGGCTTTGCTAGAAGCCAACATGCAGAACATTGCGCAATCGGGCCAACAGGTGCTGTACCGCTTGACGCATAGTGAAAACTCTAAATAAGTTTATTCATCCCTGCATGATGCATCCACAACCTTTTCGGGATATGCACATTTGTTGCCTTGTGTGATGCGTGCGCCATGTGGGCTGTTTGCCAGCGATGAGGCCGCAATTCGTGGCCAGGGCTCCTGATTTTTTGGGCAAACGCCGGCAAATTTTCGAACGTGTGCCAAAATATTATGTTCAATAATCTTCATAAAAAAATATGACCAGCGTAAAAACCTGCCTGGCGGAAAAGCCGCAACCCCCAGTAACTATCAGTGTTCAGCCCGATGAAACAGTGGTTGTGGCCCTTCAACTGATGCGAGATAAGCGCGTGCGGGCCATCCTAGTGATCGACAACGCCAAGTTGGTGGGCATCCTCACCCAAGGTGACTGCGCCATCAAAGTGCTGCTACCTGGTCTTGATGCCAAGCAAGTGCGCGTTAAGGAAGTCATGACGACTAATCCGGTCACGGTCAAGCTGGAAGATCCGATAGAGGCCTGCACTGGTTTAATGGCATCTCGTAACTTTCGCCATTTGCCGGTAGTTGAAGCCGGTGTGGTCGTAGGCGTGATTTCGATTGGTGATGTCGTCAAGGACAGCATTCGACAAATGGGTCAGCAAATCGGATTTTTAGAAACCTATATCAAAGGGCATGGCGTTTAGCTTTCATGACGATTTTTTCTAATGGGCAAGAAGCGCAGCCATGAGCGAAACACCCTTAAACGTCCTGGGTACGGCCCTTCTTTCCTGCTCATTTGGCCCATTGACTGGCTACTACAGAGACGGGTGCTGCAATACAGACGAGAAAGATCAAGGTAGCCACGTCATTTGTGCACAGGTCACGCAGGCTTTTTTGGATTTCTCGTTTCAACAAGGAAACGACCTGATGACGCCACGGCCCGAATATCAATTTAAAGGTCTACAAGCTGGCGATCAATGGTGCTTATGCGCCTTACGATGGAAAGAAGCCTATAGGGCAGGAGTTGCCCCAAAGGCCGTATTGGAGAGCACCCATATCCGCGCCCTGAATTTCGTCACCTTGGAGCAGTTGCAATCATGAAGCCACAAGCTTTCATTGCGCTGCACGATCAATTACTAAAAACGCACATCGTGAACATGTCAGCAGCAAACCGACTGACCAATGACATGGTTGCATCGATGGACTTCATGCTAACGCGTGGGGCATACCGGACACCTTAAAGGGAAGATGCCGTGGGAACCAGCGGCAGGGGCAAGCCTTCGGCGATGGCTACCTGCTCCAGCGCTTTTTCGAACAGCATGCGCGCAGTGCCCGCAACCTGCTGCAAGTAAGCGTGCAATTGCGCGTCGGCGGCGCTTGTATTTACGCACTCGCCGCTGTATGTTTCAAAGTAGGAAACTTGCAGCAGCAACTCTGCCAAGTGGCTGGGGCACTCGCAGGCGATTGCGGATGAAAGCCCCGCAAACTGCGTCAAGGCAGCATCACCGAACCGGGGAGGCAGTATGGTCTGTTCTGTAAGGCTTTTTGCACTGGGAATCGCCAAGTCGGGGACTGAGACGGACTTATCCGAGCGCGCCTCGGCGCGCTGCAATGACGTGAGCCACTGACAAAGCGCGTCATCATCTGCGGGTTCGTACAAGAGTGCGGTCCCAGCGCTGCTTAGCTCCGCTCGTCCTGCTGCACTGGAAAAGCGATAAACCACTGCCGCCGCAGGGGCTCGCCAGGCGTCCTGGGCAAGGCGTAGTGCTTGCCGTGCGCCAGGCTGCAAACTGGCGGCCTGCCACAGCAGCAGGTCCGCGGCGGGCTCAGCAGAATCTGGCGCGGCCTGGGCTGCATCGGCCAAGGTATCAAATACCGCCACCATCTGCAGCGCTGGCCCCAAAGGCTGACGATCGATCAAGCGCTGAAGACGGCGCGCCAAAGCCTGCCCTACCACGACCGCTCTCATGGCTGCCTGCTTCTGCGCTCCAGGCCGATTGGCTTGCACAGCGACTGCAGGCGCGTGCATCATCTCGCGCATCTGTTCAGTGTCGAGTGCCGCCAGCAGGCCGATGGCATGGCCCTGTGCGGTAAGTCGGCGCAGCAAGGTGGCTCGCTCAACATCTGCCGACGAGTACAGCCGGTGTCCAGATGCTGCGGTGATAGGGCTTACCGCCTGGTAGCGCTGCTCCCAAATACGCAAAGTGGCCACGGGCATGCCCGCAATGCGCGCAACCGCGCCGCTTCTAAAGGTCGGTCGCACCTGCTTGGCCTGCGGCGCGTCCGGCTGAAAAACATTTTTTACGGAGGTCATTGCTCAAAGATTGAGTTAATAATGAGTTGGATTATGCCTTTTTCTCTTGGGGTAAAACATGCATATTAGGGTTTATCGCGTTATCATACGGACTCAGGAGCAACTCAACACGCAATGTTGTTTGTTTTTTGAGGCGACTCCGTCCACTCTTTTGTTTTCGTAAAGCTTCAGATGGGATTGAGCCGACTTTGTTGACATCTTCAATCGCCAAGACTGCGAGCCCCTGGCGCTAGTTTGAAATTTACCTGGCTTGTTTTTAATCGGAATTCCTATGAACAACAATCGACGCACCTTTTTCATGACACTAGCCGCGGGCACATCGCTTTTGGCCACGTCCGTCCACGCTCAGGCAAAATTGGACGAAAAAGACCCGCAAGCCGTGGCGCTAGGCTATGTGGCCGATGCCACCAAGACCGACACCAAAAAGTTCCCCAAATACGCCGCTGGCCAGCTTTGCACTAACTGCGCCCTGTTCCAAGGCAAAGCTACCGACGCAGCCGGTGGTTGTCCCTTGTTTGCCGGCAAGCAAGTGGCCGGCAAAGGCTGGTGCAGTGCCTACGCCAAGAAAGGCTGATGGTGGTTGACTCGGTCACGGTACCTTTAGCGGATACAGACCGAGTCCTTAGCGTTAGCCTGGATGGCGCGCTGCTCTCAGCGGGCGATAGCCTTCCTGCATGGGTAGTTGCTGATTTGCGGACCGATCACGCAGGCGAGGTCGGCGCAGTCTGCATTTACCAAGGGGTTTTGCGATTTGCGCGCAATCCCGCTTTACGCGCCTTTGCGGAACACCACTTGGCCACCGAACAAAAGCACCTGGGTCTCATTGCGGCCTGGATAGCTCCAGTGCAACACAGCCGCCTGCTGCCATTGTGGCGACTGGCCGGATTTCTCACCGGAGCCTTACCTGCACTGTTTGGCCCCAGGGCGGTTTACGCAACGATTGAGGCCGTGGAGACCTTTGTGGACCATCACTACGACGAGCAGGTGCGTGCGCTCGCGTCGCAGCCTGCACTCAGTAGTCTGCGCCAGACCCTGCTCGACTGCCAGGCCGACGAAGTGGCTCACCGCAACGAGGCGGCGGCGGCTTTGGGCCCCGGTCAATCATCTTGGGTGCTGCGCATGTGGTGCGCCATGGTGGGCATAGGGTCGAAAGCTGCAGTGACCTTGATCCGCCATATTTGAGCGACCCACGCATGGGCGCTATCGCAGCCGAAATCGAACGCTTTGACCGCCTGAGTGCAACGTGGTGGGACAGCCGTGGGCCGATGCGACCCCTGCACGTTGTCAACGCCTTACGACTAGACTATGTGGTCGCACAAATCGCTACGCACTTGGGTAGAGACACAGCCCACGCCTTGAGCGGGCTGCGCATTTTGGATGTGGGATGCGGCGGCGGTTTGCTGTCAGAAGCGCTGGCGCGCTTAGGGGCGCAGGTAGTTGGTGTGGACGCATCACCGGGTAATGTTGCCGCTGCTCGCCTACACGCCCAATCGCAGAACGTCACGGTTGACTATCGGCTGGGAGAGCCAAGCGAGGTACTGTTGCCCCATGAACGTTTTGATGTGGTGCTGGCACTTGAGGTGGTCGAACACGTGAACGACGTGCCCGCATTTTTGGCCACTGCGGCTGCCTGCTTGGCGCTAGGCGGCATGATGTTTGTTTCCACCATCGACCGCACCTTCAAGAGTTTTGCAGTCGCCATCGTCGGAGCCGAATACCTGCTGCGGGTTTTGCCGCGCGGCACCCACCGGTGGTCGATGTTTGTACGTCCCCAAGAGTTGAGTTCTGCTCTGGGTGCTTCAGACTTGCATATGCGGGATCTGCGCGGCATGCGCTATCTGCCTCTTTTGCACAAAGCCTCGTGGTGCAAGGACACGCAGGTCAACTACATCGCCACCTACACCCATAGTGCAGCGTACCATCACTAGCCCTGAAGATCACCATGCATCATGTGAGCGCTGGCAAGCGCGCTTGGCTTTGCAGGTCAAGAACGTGGCCCGTATGACGGACAGCCAAAAGCAATCCCTGGCGCCTCGTGCCGACGCCATCGGCCGCCGTGACGTCGGCCTTACCCACTAGCTATGCTTGATACTTTCCCGCCCACACGCCAAGCCGCTTTGGAGCGCGTCAGTGCCGTGCGTCCTAGCGACTACGCGCGCAGCCGCAACTTTATCGAGGGCGCGGTCACTGGCCTTTCGCCCTATATCACCCACGGACTGATCAACCTCCCCGAGGTACTGGCCGGTGTGAACGCTAAGCACTCGCTCGATGTGCAACACAAGTTCGTCTTCGAGCTGGGTTGGCGCGAATACTTTCGCCATGTCTGGGCGTTTCAGGGCGAGGGTATTTTTGAATCCCTGCGCGAGGGCCTGCTGCCGCAGACAAGCTACTTTGCGCGACTGCCTGCCGATATTCGCCAGGCCGCTACCGGTGTACCTGTTATCGATATGGCGGTCCGCACCTTGTACGCCACGGGCTATTTGCACAACCATGCCCGCATGTGGCTGGCCAGCTACATCGTGCACATGCGCAAGGTGCACTGGCAGGTTGCAGCAGATTGGCTTTACGGCCACCTGCTCGACGGTGACCTTGCCAGCAACCACCTCAGTTGGCAGTGGGTGGCGGGCACCGGCAGCAGCAAGCCTTATCTTTTCAATGCAGATAACGTGGCCCGCTACGCCCCTGCTTCCTGGCACAGTCCGGGCAGTGTGATCGACCAGTCTTATGAAGCATTGGATCGGCTCGCCCGCCAGCCCATGCGACGGCCTCGCACCGAAACCGACGCGCCGACTGATGGAGCACAAACCGAGCCCTCCCTGCTTGCAGAGCCACCCCTCGATCTGGGCTGGACGGAGCCTGACGCGGCCGCTGTGGCGGGCCGCGAGGTGTGGTTGGTGCACCCCTGGAACCTGGGCGACCTGCCCACTTTTCTGCCAGCGAACACGCTGGTTGTGGGCGTTTTTGTCACCGACTTTCACCGCGCCTGGCCTTGGAGCGAGCGACGCTGGCGTTTTGTTGCCAGTCGGATGGCTGCACTTACTGCGTTGCATTGGCAGGGTGATGCGGCCGCGCTCGGCGCAGCGCTGCAGGGCGCTACCCAAGTGCGCAGTGTGGATGAGCCACATCTTGCACCTTGGTTGGCGCGCTTGGCAGTTTGCGAAGCCGCGGTTGCACTTTTTCCATCAGTCGACAGGCGCTGCGACTCCTTTAGCCAGTGGTGGACGCGGGCCTCACGCGGCTTTACGTCAGCCTCTGACTTGCTGGCAGCCCAACAAGCGCCGGCATGGTGAACCTTTTGAGAACAGCCTATGAACGATACGAACCAGACCAATACAAATCAGTGCCCCGCAGCACTGACTGTGCTCTACGACGGTGCCTGCCCGCTGTGCCGGCGCGAAATTGCCGTCTACCGTGACCTGCAACCGCTACAAGCAGGCTCGACGGTGAGCTTTGCCGATATCAGCAACGCGGCAGTGCCCTTGCCAGCGGGCACTACGCGCGCACAGTTACTGGCACGGTTTCATGTGCAAGGCCGCGATGGTCAACTCCTCAGTGGCGCTCAGGCATTTTTGGCCTTATGGGCCGCCCTGCCCGGCTGGCGCTGGCTGGCCTTGGCTGGACGCCTGCCGGGAGCTGCCTGGGTAATGGAGTGGATGTACCGGTTATTTCTCAGGTGGCGTCCGATGCTTCAGCGCTGGGCCGCGCGCTGGGACTAACACCCTCAAGCGACCAGTCACGACGCCCAGCCAGAAACGACAAGGGGCGAAGCACTTCAGCTACCATAAGACCGCAGCGGAGCAAATTGATCCAACAGTTTGTCCTGACTTCAGCATATTCCGACCTCAACATCACCATGGGATCTCCGTGCGACTCAGTACTACGATTTCACTCTGGGCTGCGGTCGCACTAGGTGCCTGCGGCGGGGGCGGGGGAGGTTCCCCGACGTTGCCCATACAAGGCTCAGGCGTTATGGCGGTGAGTGCAGCGACCTTGGACTTTGCCAGTCAGGCCTTCGGTACGCAGAGTGCGAGTAAAACTATCACAATCACTAACAGCGGATCTGGCGTGCTCAACATAAGCAGCATAACGGTCGGTGGGACACAAAGCGGGGCATTTATTGCCAACCACCTTTGCACTTACGTGACTGTTGGAGGCACTTGTGTCGTCAGCGTGGGGGTCAAGCCTCTTGAAGCCGGAGCACACAGTGCGAGCCTGTCCATCAACAGCGACGGTGGCACACAAGCGGTCACTGAGAAAAGTATCAGCTCCGCTGAGCCGCTACAAAACTGAGTGACTCTACGTGGGCATCAAGACTTCAGGAATATCACGTGCGCCGTGCAATATGCGAACGATGGTGACCTGCTCTGTCGTGGACTCAAAAAAGATCACGTAGTTACCATGCGCGCATGAGCGCAAGTCATCAGACAGCTCGGGCCGCCGCCGATAGCCCGCAGGGTTGAGACAAATCTTTTCGCAATGCGCACGCAACTCAGCCACGAAACTTCCGGCGCGAACCGGATTGTCTTGTGCAATGTAGTCGCCGATCTCTTCAAGATCGAACGCTGCCAAGGGCGTTATCAGCAACTGCATTAGCGAGTTTGGCGAGTCGCCTGCTGTGCGTATTTGGCTTGTAATCGATCAAACACGGGGTCCGCAGCAAGTGCTGCGCCGCTGGCCTTGCCTGCGGCGATATCATTTCTCAGCGATTGGAGTTGGATAGCCTGCTGGCGCTCGGTGTCCTCGAGCAATCGCAGTCCAGCACGGACGACTTCACTGACGTTGTTGTAGCGGCCGCTTTCAACTTGGTCGCGGATGAAAGTCTCAAAATGGGGGCTCAGGGCAACGCTGGTGGGCATGACGCTCTCCTAACAGTTAATAACTATTATTATTTACCAGTCAGCGCCCCTTGTCAAGATTGACCGGATGCCAGCAGAAAAGACGCCTCAGTCCCTCGCCTGAAAACTTACGTGACTAGCCAAGCTCAAAACGCTCTGTACAACGAAGATTCATTCATCAAGGTTCAAAGCCCGTTTTGCCGGAACCGGAAAATTCACGGCTCGGAACCAGGTCCGAGAAAGTCATGAAGTTTTGAGGCAAACGGGGTTTGAGACGCCTTAATCGGGCTGCTGCCGAGGCTCGCGGTCAGGGCGCAGAAGCAAAAAACCCCGCGTGGTGCGGGGCCTGAGGGTAATCCCCCGGTTTTCCACCGGTCTTAAATGTAGAACGGTTAAGCAGCCTTGGCCAAATGCTGCTTTGGGGTGAAACCGCCCAGGGCCATATGCGGGCGATCATGGTTGTAGGACCACATCCACTGAGTGGCGAAGTCCTGAACCTCTT
>JBBAPX010000001.1:267374-451401 GCA_040400575.1 Rhodoferax sp. | reverse complement strand
TGAATCAGATAGGGCTCGATCACGTCTTCAATGGTTTCGCGCTCTTCGCCGATGCTGGCGGCGATATTGTCCAAGCCCACGGGCCCGCCGTCAAAGCGGTGTATGACTGCTTCGAGCAATTTGCGGTCCATGAGGTCAAAGCCTTGCGGGTCCACGTCCAGCATCTTGAGCGCCAGGTTGGCAATATCCAGCGTGATGGTCCCTATGCCCTTGACGTCCGCGTAATCGCGCACCCGGCGCAGCAAGCGGTTGGCAATACGCGGGGTGCCGCGCGAACGGCGGGCGATTTCAAATCCGCCCTCTTCGGCCATGGGCACCTTGAGCAGCCCGGCGCTGCGGGTCACGATGCGCTGCAACTCTTCGGCGCTATAAAACTCCAGCCGCGCCACGATGCCAAAACGATCGCGCAGTGGGTTGGTCAGCATGCCCGCGCGCGTGGTCGCGCCCACCAGCGTAAAAGGCTGCAAATCGAGCTTGATGGAGCGCGCCGCCGGGCCTTCGCCGATCATGATGTCAATTTTGTAATCCTCCAGCGCAGGGTAGAGGATTTCTTCTACCACCGGGCTTAAGCGGTGGATTTCGTCAATAAAGAGTACGTCGTTTTTTTCCAGATTGGTCAACAGCGCGGCCAGATCTTTGGGTTTTTCCAATACCGGCCCGCTGGTTTGGCGCAGGTTGACGCCTAATTCGTGGGCGATGATGTGGCTCAATGTGGTCTTGCCCAGTCCCGGCGGGCCAAAAAGCAGCACATGGTCCAGCGCCTCGTCCCGCTTGCGCGCCGCGCCGATAAAGATCTCCAACTGCTCGCGCACCTTGGCCTGGCCCACATAGTCGTCCAGCAGTTTGGGGCGCAGCGCGCGCTCAATAGCCTCTTCCGGGCCGGACAGCGGCGCGGCCGACACCATGCGGGCGGCCGGTGCGGGTGAAAAATCGTCGGTTTGTATGCTCAATGCAATCTTCTCAGTGGATGCGCTGCACGTGTGCAGTCTGGCTGCTTACCCGCCAAGACGTGCCCGTGGTGACGTGGCGCGTTGATGGTATCGGCATTGTCCCTCAGCCCGGGCAGCAGAAAAAACACCCCCGCCAGGGGCTGAACCGCTAAAATCGGTGCAATTGCGCGCGCTATCCGGCCGCGTGCATTGGCGACCAAACTACCGGTTTACTCCCATTTTCGTGTCAACTCCCCATCGTTCCGTCCTACCGCAGCACATTGCCATCATTATGGATGGCAACCGCCGCTGGGCCAGTGCGCGCGGTTTGCCCAAGGCGGCAGGGCACACCGTGGGTGCGCGCAAAGTGCGCGCTGTTGTGCAAGCCTGTGCCCAACGGGGCGTGCGTAACCTGACACTTTTCGCCTTCAGCACCGAAAACTGGCGCCGCCCGATGGAAGAGGTGGGCACCCTCATGGGTTTGCTCAAGCTCTACCTGCAAAAGGAAATCGGCGAATTGCGTGCCCAGGGTGTGCGTTTGCGGGTGATTGGCGACACCTCCAAATTTGACGCCAGGGTGCAGGCACTCATAGCCAATGCACAGGAATTGACGGCGCACAACAGCAAAATTACGCTGACCCTGGCCTTGAATTACGGTGGTCGCTGGGATATTTTGCAGGCCTTCAAAGCCTGGCAGCAGGCCCATCCGCAGGCCGATGCCCAGTCGATGACCGACGCCGCCTTGGCGCCGTATTTGCAAATGGCCGATGCGCCCGAACCCGATTTGATGATCCGCACCGGTGGCGAATCGCGTATGAGTAATTTTTTACTTTGGCAGATGGCCTACACCGAGCTCTATTTCACCGACTTGCTCTGGCCCGAATTCACCCCTGAAGCGCTAGACCAGGCCATCGTCTGGTTCGGCCAGCGCGACCGCCGTTTTGGCGGTGAAAGCACGCTCGCATCGCCCTTGGACGGCCAGGCCAGCGCCTGATCTGTCCCTGATACGCCTCTGTCACAAGGGCGTCCTACACTTTAGCCATATCCAATTTTGCAAGGAACCAAGCCATGGACGCTCAGGAAGCATCTGAATTGATCGAGGGTGATGACAACAACGCCGCGGAAAACAATCGCCAAAAAAACCGGACAGCCCTGACGATTTCTATTTTTGCCATGGTGCTGGCCATTACCAGCCTGGGCGGCTCGAACGCTGCCAAGGACATTACGCAGGAAAACATTCTGGCCGCCAATACCTATGCTTTTTACCAGGCCAAGTCCATCCGCCAGACCACGCTCAAAGTGGCGGCGGTCGATATGGAGCTGCAATTGCTGCGCGAGCCAACGATGAACGCTGCGGCCAAAGAAGCGACGCAAAAGAAAATCGATGACTACAAAAAAACCATAGACCGCTACGAGTCCGAGCCCGACACCAAAGAAGGCAAGAAAGAATTGATGGTTCGGGCCAAAGCGCATGAAGCCGTTCGCGACCATGCTATCCGCCAGGACCCTTGGTTTGACTACGCTGAAGGCGGATTGCAAATCGCCATCGTGCTGCTTTCGGTGTCCATCATCGGCTCCATACCGGCTTTGTATTTCGCTGGTTTGGGCTTGGGCCTATTGGGCTCCGTGTCCGCGCTCAATGGTTTCTTATTGTTTTTCGGCTGAAATACCTAAGCCCTCGTGGCAAAAGCTATTTCGCGCCGACTGCCAAGAGCGCCGCGGCCTGGCGCTCGGGGCCGTTTCTGCTCACACCCACTTAAAGCTGGCGCGCAGCACCTTGCTCAGCCATTCGGGCACTGGGCCGGCGCGCAGTAGAGTGGCGGCCATAGAGAACTGGGTGCGTACCACCGCTTTTTCATGGCTAAAGGCCTTAAAGCCGTACAAGCCATGCGCATTGCCCAGTCCCGAATTGCCGATGCCGCCAAAGGGCAGATTGCCATGTAAAAAGTGAATCATGGCGTGGTTGATGCAGGCGCCACCCGACTGGGTTTGTGCCAGCACCTGCGCTATCGTCGCCTCGTTTTCGCTATACAGGTACAAGGCCAGCGGCTTAGGGCCCTCGTTGACCTGTGCAATCACTTGATGGATATCCGTAAAGCTGAGGATGGGCAGCAAGGGCCCGAAGACCTCTTCCTCCAAAATCCGCGCTCCGGCCCCGATGTTGTCCAGCAAAGTGGGCTGCACATAGCACTGCGCCTCGTCCACTGCACCGCCTGCCAACACCCCGGCGCCGTGCGCCTTGGCGTCGTCAAGCAGGGCTTTGATGCGCGCCGTGTGCCGTGGATTGACGATGCGGGTGTAATGTTTGCTGGCTTGCTGCGCCGCTGCGTCTGCGCCGTAGGCCTTGCTCAGTTCGGCCTTGCAGCACGCCAGCCAGCGGTCTTTCACGCTCTCGTGCACAAACACATAGTCTGGCGCGATGCAGGTTTGCCCTGCGTTGGAAAACTTGCCAAACATCACGCTGGTGGCGGCCAATTCCAAATCAGCGCTGGCGTCAATAATCGTCGGGCTCTTGCCGCCCAGCTCCAGCGTCACGCTACTCAAATGCTTGGCCGCAGCGCCCATCACATACTTGCCTACCGTGGGACTGCCGGTAAAGAAAATATGGTCAAAAGGCAGGTCCAGCAAGGTCTTTGACACATCCGCGTCGCCCTGGAAAATGGCTACCTCGTCAGGCGCAAACAGTTCGCCGACCAACTGGGTAATCATGCCTGAGAGGTGCGGCGTCAGCTCCGAAGGCTTGATGATTACCGTGTTGCCCGCCGCAAGCGCGGAGACCAGCGGCCCCAGCGTCAGGTTGAGCGGGTAATTAAACGGACCGATGATCAGGCAGCGCCCTTTGGGTGCGAATTGCACTTCGCTGCGCGTGCCGCCGGTCATCAGGGTGGGCCATACGCGCTTAGGTCTCATCCATTTTTTCAAGTTACGGATGGCGTCATTGGCCTCCACGCAAATCGGCAGAATCTCTCCAATGTCCACTTCGGCCGCTGGTTTGCCCAGATCGGCCGCCGCAAGTCGGTACCATGTTTCACGCCGCGCCAGCACGGCGTCACGTAGCTTGGTAATTTTGGCGATCCGCTCCTGTGCCGTCGAACTGCGCAGGCGCAGCGCAGTGGCGGCTTGGCTGGCAAAAACCTGGCTGATTTGTTCTTGGGTCACCAAGGTGCGATGGGTCATATCGAGCATATTTGCTACTCCTAAAAAATGAAAAGCCGGTGCTGGGGGGCGTGTACTTTGCGCCAGCGACCGAGGCCGCAAAGCGCGCTTGCTCGCTGGGGCTCCATCAAACATCATAGCGGCGGCGCATACGGGTATCTGCCGCCTAAGCGTCTGCTTGACTTTGGGGGCAGTTTGCGTCGGTGCGTAAGATAGGCGCCATGACGCCGCTCGCTTTCAATTCACTGGTGCCGCAAAACCTGCGCCTTCGCTTCCAGCTAGCGCTCGGTGTGCTGCCGCTGGCATGCATGCTGCTGGCGCTAGTCCCGGGCTACTTCTTTGCCCAATGGCTGGAAACGCTGGAGGGTATCCCGGCGCAGACGCGCTTGTTAGACCATGCCACGGGCCGGATGTGGGTGGCAGCGTTCTTGGTTGCCTTGTTGCTGCAATTGGTGTGCGGCTACTTGCTAGGCTGGCTGCTCAATGCCTTGCTGGGTCGCTGGCTGTGGGGCTGGCCGATAGAAAAAACCCGTGCCGTGTATTTGCATTCCCAAGTGCCTCCGGCTTGGCTCAAGCCGGCAGCCGCTGCTTTGGCCGGCGGCCGGGTGGCCATCATCGCGGTCGCACGCTGGGAGCGCGAGCGCAAGGCCGGTGCCCTGCGCTATGTGCTGCGCAAAGGCCTCATCGCTTGGGGCTTGCCTTTGTATGTGTTTATGTACGGTGTGCAAACCTTGCTGCGCGGGGAGAGCCTGGAGGCGCAGGAAGCTCTGCGTAGCGCCGTATTGTGGTTGGGCGGTGGCGCGGTTTTTGGCGCTGTCATGTGGTGGGTGTCCGAGTTCAATTACCGCAAACTTAAGGCCAGTTTGGGTCTGTAGAGCGCTCAGGCTGCAAGCGGCGCCGAGCGCCGCTTCCTTTAATTTCCGGCGCCCGGCAAAAACGCTTGCATATGAAACCGCGCTTGTGCGGGGGCATACCGCAACTGCGGTGCCACCGGGCAGGCATTGCGCGCCAGGCAACCGCTGCTCAGGCATTGCTGGTCTGCATCATGGCGCACATGGTCGCGGCAGCGTTCGATGGCAAATGCTTGCCCGTCATAAGCCTGCACCGGGCAGGCATGCAGACAAGGCTGCTCTGTACACCGCAAGCAGGGGTTTTCATCTTCTTGCGCAGAATCCATGTGGTGACTGCATGCGGCCCGATCATCCGCGTCCACCGTGGGCAAAGCCAAGGCAAAGCGGTAGGCATGCCACAGGCCATGCTGCGGGTGTAGGCGTAGCATCAAGGGGCTGGGAAACACCGCCTCGCAGCGGCTCGCCCATTGCTGAAACGGGTGGTAATGCGGCTGCAATGGCGGGCCGTCGAAAGGGTAGAGCGCTGCGCCGCCAAACTGCAGCGCCAGCGCGTCGCCTATCTGGCGGCTCCAACGGTCCAGCGGATCGGGCAGGCCGTCATGGGCCAGGGGCGACGATTGAAACTGCGCCCACATTGCGCCGCCGACATTGCCCGCCAGCCACAGCACCGCCGCAGGGCGACCATCGGGCAGGCGGATAGCTTCATGCACGTGCGGGCAAAAGCCGCCGCGCAGATGCAAGCCCTGCAATTGCAAAGCGACGCTCAAGGCAGGACGTAAAGGCATCCGTTAGCTTAGTGCCAAAGTCTGAAGCCAGGGCTCAGGCCGGTAAGACTTTGCGCCGCGGACGGCCCCAGGCGGTGGCGGTTACGGTGGCTTCAAAGAACACATTGCCGTCAATGTCATTGTTGACCTGGTTGTCTTCCTGGCTGAATACCACTTGGGCGTCCACTGCACCCGCGGCGAGCGCGCGGGCATGGGCTTCCTGGGCTGCCAGGCTGCGGGCTTGGGCAATCGCAGCATCCAGGCCTCTAAAGTCTTGTGGGCCGTCAGGTGTAAATACTTTGAAGGTACCGCGCACTGGCTGGGTCACGGTGATGTGCACCCGCTGCGCCACCTGGCCCAGTACCGCGCCTACGGCATTGGCCACCTCGGCATGCGGGGGCACCACCAGGCGCACACCCAAGCCCTGCGCAACCGCCGGGTAATAGCTGGCCGCCGGCGCCCCTACGCCGACCAGCGGCATATCGGGCGCAAACTGTAAGGCAAACACCGGCTGTGCCCGCATGGCTTCGCTGCGCTGGGGCGCAGCCAGGGTTTGCCAGGGGATCTCGTTCAGATCGGTCGGGATAGGGGCTGTTGCGGAGTCGGGCTTTGGTGTGGACGGCGCGGGGGCTGGCACCGAGCCGGCGACAACAGGCTGTGGCGCAAGCTGCGCGCTATGCCGGGCCAAGGCCATGCTGGTGAGCAGCGCGGCCACTCTGCCCGCGCTGTTTTCGTTCATTTGCCCGGCGTCGTTCAGGCCGGCTTCAATCAGCTTGTTGCAAATCGTCTCGGTGACCTTGGCTACTACATCGCGCGCAGGGGCCAGTGCGTCGCCCAGCGGCCATTTGCCCAGCCCGTACAAATGGCGCATCTGCCGCGCCCAGATGCGCGCCGCGCACAGGGCCGCTTCCTGGCTCCAGTGGGTGGACATGCCCAGCACATGCGCCGCATCACTGGGCGTGAAACCGGTGTAAATCGCCAGTCCTTTGCGCTCCAGGCGGGCAATGGCACGGGCCAGATAGCGGTCGTCCATATTGGCCGACTCCAGGTCTACTGGCCCTTGGCACAGGCGCTCCCAGGCGCGTAGCTCGGAGTCATTGAGGCGGCTCAGGTGCGCGCTGTCGGCGGACAAAGCCTGCGCAAAACGCATCTGGCTGGCATGGGGGCTTTCGGTTTGCTGGCGCTGTAACACGGCCAAAAATTTTGGGTGCTGGTGTACCAAGAGGCTCAGGGGCAGCACACGGCGCGGGCCAATGCTCATGCCTTCGCCGCCTTGCAAGCGCACTTCGCTGTCACCGCCCAGGCCGATGGCGTAGACCTTCACCGCCTCGATCATGGGTCGCCAGTTGCCCACCATAGCGCCGTCAAAACTCAGGGCCGGCAGGCCACCGCGCACTACGGCAATATCGGTGGTGGTGCCGCCCATATCGGCGACGATGGCATTGTCCAGTCCGCTCAAAGCGCAAGCCCCCAGCACGCTGGCGGCCGGGCCGGATAAGACGGTGCTTACGGGTCGTTGCAGAGCGCTATGCACATTGATGAGTGAACCGTCGCCCTTGACTAGCATTAGTGGCGCGTCGATCTTTCGGGCGGCCAATGTTCGCTGCACCGAATCAATCAGGGTTTTAACGTGCGAAATCATGCGCGCATTGAGCGCGGCTGTCAGTGCCCGGCGCGGCGCGCCCAGGCTAGAGGCCAGCTCGTGCCCACAGGTCACCGGGGTGTCGCAGTGCGCTTGCACCCAGGCGCGTACCTGGTTTTCGTGCGCGGGGTTACGCACCGCAAAGGTGGCCGAAATCGCAAACGCCGATACCCTTCCAGCGTGCTTGGCAATGGCAGCGCGGCAGGCCGCCTCGTCCAGCGCGCACAAGGGCAGGCCTCCTGCATCATGGCCACCGGCCAGGCTTTCAATCGCGTCCAGGCCCAGCAAATCTGCAAGGCCGCTGGTTCTGATTTGCTGCGCGTCGTAGCCCACCAGCAGCGCGCAGACCGGTGCACCTTTGCCTTCGACCACCGAGTTGGTGGTCAGTGTGGTGGACAGTGAGACCAAATCCACCTGCGCTAAGAGCGCTTGCGGCAGACCATCCAAAGACGCAGCAATGCCCAAGGACAAATCAAAGCGGGTAGTCAGGCTTTTAGATGCAGCCACCACTTCGCGCGCTGCATTGAGCAGCACCGCATCGGTAAAGGTGCCGCCGGTATCGATCCCTAGTGCAAAGCTCATGCGCCAGTTGCAGCGCAGAGCCAGCGAAACAGGTAGTCGGCGAAGCTGCGGCGCACGGTGACTTCATAGTGACTGCCCGCTTGTTTGCACAAAATCGTAGCGTTAGCGCGCGAGACATGGCTTTGGGCGACCTGACCGGCGGCAAATGCGCTGGCGTGAAAATCTAAGGGGCAGCCGCGCGCCAGCAAATCCGCAGCGCCTGGCCCTTGGACGCGCAACACCGTATTGCCATGGCCCACATTCACGACAGAAAAATGCTGCCCCGCCAGCGCCTGGCGCAGCGCCGCTTCCAATGCAGCGCCTTGCCCTATCGGGCATTGCAGCAACCATTCGTCCGGACCCAGCCAAAGCAAAGCCCGGTCGGTGCTGAGGCTCGTGGTGTTGGCCGCTACGGGCAGTGCCAGGCCGGTCACCGTTTGTACTGCGCCGCTAAAGGCCGGGTCTGCCGGATTGCCGCGCAGATTGAGCATATCCATTAAAGGGGTTTCGCCCAGACTGACTGGGTGGCCATCCACCACCAAAGACTTGTCACCTGCGCCAAGCAAGGGCGCCAAAGGGCTTCGCAAAACAGCTTCAGACATGGTGGCGTTTTCCTTCAGGATCGTAAAACACCGTGCTGCCCACGGTGGCGCGCACGGTGCGGCCATCGGCCAGTGGTATTTGCACTTGCTGGCCGCTGCGCTGGTGGCCATTGCGCACCAGCGCCATGGCAATCGAGCGCTTGAGCGCGGGGCTGTAATAGCTGGAAGTCACATGGCCGAGCATAGGCACCGGCGTGGTGATGGGTGCGCCCACTTCAGTGATTTGCGCGCCCTCGGGCAGCACGGTGGCCGGGTCCTCGGTCAGCAAGCCTACCAACTCTTTGCGATTGGGGCCCGCAGTGTGGCTGCGCGAAAGCGAACGGCGGCCTAAAAAGTCCTTGGTCTTGGAGACCATAGCGCCCATGCCCAGGTCATGCGGTGTCACTGAGCCATCGGTGTCTTGGCCGACAATGATGTAGCCTTTTTCAGCGCGCAGCACGTGCATGGTTTCGGTGCCGTAGGGTGTGATGTCGAACTCGGCACCCGCCGCCATCAAGGCCGCCCAGACCGCGGCGCCAAAGTGCGAAGGTACGTTCACCTCGAAGGACAACTCCCCCGAAAAACTGATGCGCATGATGCGCGCAGCCACACCGGCCACCGTGCCTTCGCGGTAGCTCATGAAAGGGAAAGCGGTCATCGACAAGTCCACGTCTTTACAGACTTTTTCCAGCACTGCACGCGCCTTGGGACCGACCAGACCAAAAGTGCTCCATTGGTCGGTGACGCTGGTCATATAGACCTGCATATCCGGCCATTCGGTTTGCACCCAGCGTTCCATCCAACCCAGTACGCGCGCCGCGCCACCGGTAGTGGTGGTCATCACAAAATGGTTCTCGGCCAGGCGCACGGTGACGCCGTCGTCATAGACCATACCGTTTTCGTCCAGCATCAGGCCGTAGCGGGCTTTGCCAACTTCCAGCTTGAGCCAGGGGTTGGTGTATACCCAGTTCAGTAGCTTGGCCGCGTCCGGGCCTTGGATATCAATTTTGCCCAGCGTCGATGCATCCATGATGCCCACGCCTTCGCGCACCGCCAGCACTTCGCGGTGCACCGCCTGGTGCATATTTTCGTCACCCTTAGGGAAATACCAGGGGCGTTTCCACTGGCCCACGTCCTCAAACAAGGCACCGGCGGCGATATGCAACTGGTGCGGACTGGTGTGGCGCGCCGGATCGAACAAATCGCCCCGGTCTACACCGGCCAAGGTGCCAAAACTAATGGGGATGTAATTGGGCCGGAAGGTGGTGGTACCTACCTGGCCGATGGGCTTACCCAATGCGCGCGCGGCCAAAGCCATGCCATTGATATTGCCCAGCTTGCCCTGGTCGGTGCCAAAGCCCATGGCGGTGTAACGCTTGATGTGCTCTATGGATTCAAAGCCCTCGCGCACCGCCAGCTCAATGTCGGCTGCGCCCACATCGTTTTGGTAATCCACAAAGGCTTTGCTGCGGCGTGACACCGGCTCACCGGTCTCGGCAATCCAAAAGGGTGCAATCGCCTCGCCTATTGCTTCGCTGACTTGGTAGATGCTGGCCTGCGCTGCAAAGCCCGCGCTTTGCGCGGCTTGTGCACCTGCTTGGCTGGCCGCTTGCAGGCTTTGCGCCAAACCAAATTGTGCAGCGCCTGCGCCCACAATTTGTTGGTCGGCAATCGCCGCGCCGGGCGTGAAGCAGCACAAGGCCTCGTTCCACACCGCTTTGCCGCCGGAGTGCGAATACAAATGAATAGCCGGGTTCCAGCCGCCAGCCATGCCCAAGGTGTCGCAGGCCAGCACGCGCCGTGCGCCGCTGGCCTTGCCGCCGCTCATCGCGGCCAGTTCGATGCTGCTCACGCGCACGCTGCCATGGGCTTGCACCGGCACATGGTTGCGTAGCACGGTGACTCCGGCGTTTTGCGCTTGCTCCGCCAAACCGCCAGCAGGTGCACTGCCTGCGCGGGCATCGACCACGCTCACTTGCGCACCTGCTTTGCGCAGCACCAGTGCGTCGGCATAGGCGCTGTCGTTATTCGTCAGCAAAACGATGTTTTTTCCAGCGAGTACGCCGTAGAGCGTGGCGTAGTCAGCCAGTGCCGAGGACAGCATCACGCCGGGTAAATCGTTATTGCCAAACACCATGGGCCGCTCATGCGCACCGGTGGCCAGCACCACTTGGCTTGCGCGCACGCGCCACAGGCGCTCGCGAAAGCCTTGGCGCTGCGCGAGCGGCAGGTGGTCGCTGAGTGCTTCGCGCACAGTCAAAAAGTTGTAGTCATGGTAGCCAAACACTACGCCGCGGCGGATGACGCGCACATCGGGCGTGGCTTGCAGTTCTGCCACCGCAGCGCGCACCCAGTCGCTAGCCGATTGGCCGGCTATGGTGCCCGTGCAGCGGTGGGCTGCGCCACCGAGTTCGGCTTGCAATTCCGCCACGATGACCCGCGCGCCGCTGCGCCCTGCGGCCAGGGCTGCGGCCAGTCCGGCTATGCCGCCACCGGCGACAAACACATCGCAATGAATGTTCTGGTGCACGTAACTCGCGGTGTCTTCCACCTCAGGCGCGGCACCCAAGCCGCCGGCCTTGCGGATGAAGCGCTCGTAAAACATCCAGGCCTTGGCCGGCCACATAAACGTCTTGTAATAAAAACCAGCCGGAAACAGGGGCGTGCCCCAACGGTTGGGACTGAGCAGGCGCGAGAGCAAGCCGGGCCAGCCGTTCACGCTCTCGGCATACAAGCCTTCGTATAATTCGACTTCGGGCATCTTGGCGTTAGGGATGGTGTGCGCACCGCGCTCCACCTGCACCAATGCCGAGGGCTCTTCAATGCCCGAGGTAACGATACCGCGCGGACGGTGGTATTTCCAGGACCGCGAAAACAGGCTCTCGCCCGCCGCGAGCAGGGCCGAAGCCAGGGTGTCGCCGGCATAGCCGCTAAAGCTGCGGCCATTGAACGTAAATCGAACCGGGGCTTTGCGATCGATGCGACTGCCCAGGGTGGGTACACGTTGCCCGCTCATGCCGCTGCTCCCGCGCCAGGCGTTGCGTCCGGGTTTTCGCCGGGTTTGTAAAACTTGGTGAACTGGTAGCTCACGGTATGGCGTTCGGCGTTGAACCAGCGGCGGCAACCTGCGGAGTGCAGCCATTGCTCGCGGTGCAGCCCTTTGGGGTTTTTGCGCATGAACAAATAGTCGCCCCATTGTTCATCCGGCAACGCATCGGTGTCCAGCGGCCGTGCAATATGCGCTTCGCCGCCGCAGCTAAATTCACTTTCGGCGCGCGGGCCGCACCAGGGGCAGGTAATTTTTAGCATTTCATTCTTTGCTTGATGTTTTTGAATTCTGGTTTTGGCCTGAAGTCTGGTTCAGGTTTGGGCCTGTAGGCCGGCTTGCTGCCTGCCGCAGACCTTACTTTTCTTTGCTTCGCCAAAGAAAAGTAAGCAAAAGAAAGGCGAGCCCAAGGCCGTGCCCCTGCGGGGTTCCTTGCGCTACTCGCGCCGCCCGGGGCTGGGCGCAAACTCGCTTCGCTCAGACAAGCGCCCAACCTTATCCGTGCGCCGCTGCGTTGCTCAGCACGGCCAATGGCCCTAGAAGCCCGCGTGTGCTCGTTCGCTTCGCTCACCTTGCACACACCGCTGCGCGCGCTGCTTGCGCAGCCGCGCCAAGCCTTCATCCATTCACTGCGACCGCCGCGTTCACCAGTATGGGCAAACCAACTCGCATCGCAAGCGCTCGCACCAACACCCCTATTCGGCCCAAACAAACCAAAATGGCTGTTCCAGCTCCCCTTCACCCCGGCGGGGGTGAAGGGGCGGGGGGGAAGCGGGGGACAAACAAGCGGGGGACACACAAAAGCCCCATAGAAAAAATCTTTAAACATACCCAAACCTCAATGCGCCACACCCGCCGCACCATGCTCATCAATCAGGTGCCCGGTGTTAAAGCGGTTGAGCTCAAAGGCTGCATTAAGGGCGTGCGGCCGATCTTGCGCCATGGTGTGGGCCATCACCCAACCCGAACCCGGGGTGGCTTTGAAGCCGCCAGTACCCCAGCCGCAGTTGAAGTACAGGCCTTGGATATGGGTCTTGGAAATAATCGGGCAGGCGTCCGGTGCCACGTCCACGATGCCACCCCATTGCCGGTTCATGCGCACGCGCCGAAAGATGGGGAAGAGTTCGCAAATCGCTTGCAGCGTGTGCTCGATGATGGGGAAGCTGCCGCGCTGGCCGTAGCCCACATACGAGTCGATACCTGCGCCGATTACCAAGTCGCCTTTGTCGGACTGGCTGGCATAGGCGTGAATGGCGTTGGACATCACCACGGTATGCAATATCGGTTTCATGGGTTCGGAGACCAATGCTTGCAGCGGGTGGCTTTCCAGGGGCAGGCGGATACCGGCCATGCTGGCGATCACGCTGCTATGCCCGGCCGCTACA
Source organism: Rhodoferax sp. (assembly GCA_040400575.1). Lineage (GTDB taxonomy): Bacteria > Pseudomonadota > Gammaproteobacteria > Burkholderiales > Burkholderiaceae_C > Allorhodoferax. The sequence continues at coordinate 438,486 of JBBAPX010000001.1, read as the reverse complement.
ACGCCAATTTTTTTACTCTTGATCACACCGCGCGTGGTCTCGATGCCCACGACCTGGTCGCCCTCGCGTTGCACGCCAATCACTTCACAGTTTTGGATGATGTCCACGCCCAAGCGGTCCGCCGCCCGGGCAAAGCCCCAGGCGATAGCGTCGTGGCGGGCCACGCCTGCGCGCGGCTGAAAGGATGCGCCCATGACGGGATAGCGCAGGCTGGCGCTGGTGTTCATGATGGGCACCATGGCCTTGATTTGCGCCGGTGTCAGTACCACGCCATCGACGCCGTTGAGGCGGTTGGCATTGACGCGGCGTTCGATGTCGCGCATATCTTGCAGTGAGTGGCCGACATTCATGACGCCGCGCTGGCTGAACATGGTGTTGTAGTTCAGCTCTTGCGATAAGCCTTCCCACAGTTGCAAGGCTTTTTCGTACAGGTGCGTAGCGTCATCCCACAAGTAGTTGGAACGCACGATGGTGGTGTTACGTGCCGTGTTGCCGCCACCCAGCCAGCCGCGCTCTACGACCGCGATATTGCGCATGCCGTGTTCTTTAGCCAGGTAATACGCAGTGGCTAAACCGTGGCCACCGCCGCCGACGATGATGGCGTCGTAGCTGGATTTGGGCTCTGGGCTGCGCCATTGTTTTTGCCAGTTCTCGTGGTAAGACATGGCGTTGCGCGCCAGCGCAAAAATAGAAAAATGGCTCACAGGAATACTTTCATTGCGGCTGAGGTGATGAAGACGGCGCGGCGGGCACAGTGCTGGCTGTGCAGGCCTGCGCGCATTGCATAGATTGGTTTTCGCACTGCTGTTGCAGTTCTTGGGTAGCGCTTTTGAGGTCGCTGTTGTTATCGCTGCGCTGCTGCAGCCATTGCGAAGAGTCGGTCAGTGTGCCGCTGCGCGTGCGCCACGCGCTCAGGGAGTCGCGCAAAAACAAGGTCGCTGCGCTGAGCCAGGCGTTGGAGCCCTTGTTTTTGCTGCATTGCGCTTTTTCCGAGCGGCATAGGCTGCGGCAGGCCTCCCCCTCTTGGCCTAGGGCGGCAGACGCTACTGCGAGTGTGCAAAGACTGAGCAGCAGCCAAGGTCTCAGAATTTTCAGCGAAAGCATAGGGATGGTTAACACTCAATTACATTGACGGCCAGCCCGCCCCGGCTGGTCTCTTTGTATTTTGTCATCATGTCGCGCCCCGTATCTCGCATGGTTTTAATCACCTGGTCCAGCGACACAAAGTGCGTGCCATCACCGCGCATGGCCATGCGGGCCGCGTTCAAGGCTTTGACCGAGCCCATGGCGTTGCGCTCGATGCAGGGAATCTGCACGCGTCCGCCCACCGGATCGCAAGTGAGGCCCAGGTTGTGTTCCATGCCGATCTCGGCGGCGTTTTCTACTTGGGCCGGGCTGCCGCCCATGACCGCCGCCAAGCCCGCAGCGGCCATTGAGCAGGCTACGCCCACTTCGCCCTGGCAGCCCACTTCGGCGCCGCTGATGGAGGCGTTTTCTTTGTACAAAATACCGATGGCTCCAGCGGTGAGCAAAAAGTCGCGCAGGCCTTGCTGGTTGGCGCCGGAAATAAAGCGCTCGTAGTAGTGCATGACTGCCGGCATGATGCCGGCCGCACCATTGGTGGGCGCCGTCACCACCCGGCCACCCGCAGCGTTTTCTTCGTTCACCGCCATGGCATAGACGTTGACAAAGTCCAAAATCGTTAACTGGTCGCGCAGCGCCTCTTCGGGGCGGCTGCTCAGGCTGCGGTGCAATTCGGCAGCCCGGCGTTTGACCATCAGGTTGCCGGGCAGATGGCCATCGGTGCGTATGCCGCGTGCCACGCAGGCCTTCATCGCGTCCCAGATTGCGTCCAAGCCGGCATCTATTTCTTCGTCTGTGCGCCAAGCGTGCTCATTAGCGCGCATCACTTGGGCAATCGACATACCAGTGCTTGCGGTGATCTCTAGCAAGGCGTCACCGCTCAAAAATGGATGGGGCAGTACCGTGCGGTCTGCCACGATGCGCGGTGCTGCGTGCGTGAGAGCGTGTTCGGCATCGGCATCTTCCTGAGACACCACAAAACCGCCCCCCACCGAAAAATAGCGTCGCTCTTGCAGCAGACCGCCTGCCGCGTCCAAAGCCATGAACTTCACGCCATTGGGATGGAAGGACAGGGTTTCGCGCCGCAAAAACAGCACATCGCTTTTTTCTGCGAAGGTCATCGGGTGGCTGCCGTACAGCTGAAGGACTTTTTCTTTGCGGATTTTTTTCAGCCGCGCATCGATGGTGTCCGGGTCTATGCTGTCGGGCATCAGGCCTTCCAGACCCAGCATCACGGCGGTATCGGTGCCGTGGCCTTTGCCGGTGGCGCCCAGCGAGCCGTACAAACGCACTTCCACCCGGGCGGTGGCCGCCAGCATGCCGTCTTGCGCCAGCGCTTTGGCGAACATGGCGGCCGCCTTCATCGGCCCTACGGTGTGCGAAGACGAGGGGCCGATTCCGATCTTGAAAAGGTCAAAAACGCTCAAAGACATGGATGAAACCCTATAAAGCCGCAGACAGAGATTGTGAAGCGGGCGCGCACCCGCCTATTGTTCGCCATACGACGCGCCAGGATACATGTGCGACAGGACCTCTGGCGTTTAGATGCAAGTAGGTGTCGCAGTATGACTTGGGCTAGGCTTGGGCACTGGGGATACTCATCGATGCCCCGAGCTTTGTACCGACTGGAGATTTGCCATGGACGATAGTATGACCCTGAGTGCCGCCGACAGCGCGCCCCGCACCCGCCGCAGCGCGGGAGGCCGAGAAGTCAAGCGCGCTTTGCGTTCAGCCCGCAGCCTGCAGGCCGCGCCTTTTATTACGCGCAACATTCCCTTTTACGAAGTGCTAGATGAAGAGGGCCTGGCCATCATCGAGCGCAATGCCAACACCATTTTGGAAGAAGTCGGCATCGATTTTCGCGACGACGCCGAAGCGCTGGACATCTGGCGTAAAGCGGGGGCTGAAGTGACGGGCGAGCGCGTGCGCTTTCCCGGTGGCATGTGCCGCGCCATTGTGCAAGCCAGCGCCCCGCGCCAATTCACCCAATACGCGCGCAATCCGGCGCATAACGTGGTCATCGGCGGCAAGAACACGGTGTTTGCGCCTTCTTACGGTTCGCCCTTTGTGCGCGACCTGGACAAAGGCCGGCGCTATGCCACCTTGCACGACTTTGAAAACTTTGTGAAGCTGGCCTATATGGCCAACTCCATTCACCACAGCGGCGGCACGATTTGCGAGCCGGTGGACCTACCGGTGAACAAGCGCCATTTCGACATGGTGTACGCGCACATGAAGTACAGCGACAAACCCTTCATGGGTTCGGTCACCAAACCTGAGCGTGCGCAAGACACGGTGGAGATGGCCGCACGCCTGTTTGGCGACAACTTTATTGATCCGGCCACCGGCAAAAACCGTACTGTTTGTATCAGCCTGATCAACGCCAACTCGCCTATGACCTTTGACGAGACCATGCTAGGCGCAGCCAAGGTCTATGCGCGGGCCAACCAGGCCACCATCATCACGCCCTTTATTTTGGCGGGCGCCATGTCGCCGGTCACCGTGGCCGGCACCTGCGCCCAAACCCTGGCTGAAGCGCTGGCGGGGATGGCTTTTGTGCAATTGGTCAACCCCGGCGCGCCGGTGGTGCTGGGCAGTTTTGCGTCCTCGGTGTCCATGCAGTCGGGTGCACCCACGTTCGGTACGCCCGAACCGGCGCTGGTGCTGTATGTGATGGCTGCCCTGGCGCGCCGTCTGGGGGTGCCCTTTCGCTCCGGCGGTGGCTTGTGCGGCTCCAAAATTGCCGATGCACAAGCGGCCTCCGAGTCGGCCAACACCATGATCCCCACCTGCCTGGGTGGTGTCAACTTTGTGCTGCATACCGCCGGCTGGCTAGAGGGTGGCTTATCGATGGGCTATGAAAAATTCATCATGGATTGCGACCAGGCCGGGATGATGCATACCTTGATGGCCGGTGTGGACATGAGCGAGAACGGCCAGGCCATGGACGCGATTCGCGAAGTCGGCCCCGGCAAACACTTTTTAGGCTGCGCCCACACCCAGGCCAATTTCGAAACCGCCTTTTACCGCTCACCGATTACCGATAACAACAGTTTTGAACAATGGGAAGCCGAAGGCGGTGTGGACTTGTCGGTGCGCGCCAATTCTCTGTGGAAGAAAAACCTGGCGGAGTACGAAGCTCCAGCCTTGGATAAGGCCACGGATGAGGCGGTTATGGATTACGTCAACCGGCGCAAGGCATCGTTTCCGGATTCGAATATCTGAGGCATCTGGCGCAATGGGTATCGGCCCAGTCCGCCTTGGCCTTTGCCTTTTGTCGGGTTGCATCCAGGCTGCCTGCGCACGCCCATCTTGTTGATTCGCCAATTAACAACGACCCAGATAGACACGATTGGCGGTCAAATACAGAATTTGGTTGAACACATTGCTTTCTTTTGGGCTTCAACCATGGTGATTACCCCCCCCCTATTCTTCGCCCCATAGCATCTGAGCTAAAAACCGATCGTCTGCATTTGCGCGCCCCAAGAGAAGGTGACGGTGAACGGGTTTATGAAGCCGTGGTGGAAACCTTGGATCAACTTCGTGCTTGGCCCGCATCGCTTCCCTGGGCCCTGGTGGAGCCATCGGTAGCGGTTTCTGAAACCTTTTGCCGCGAAAGTGCGGCCGCGTTTATCAAGCGTTCTACCCTGGTGTATCTGGTTTTCGATCATGCTGGTAACTTCGTAGCCAGTACCAGTTTGCATCGTATCGATTGGGCTGTACCTAAATTTGAAGTTGGGTATTGGTGCAGAGCCAGTCGGCAGCACCAAGGGTTCATGGCCGAGGCGCTCGGAGCACTGATGCGTTATGCCTTTGACGGACTCGGTGCGCAGCGCGTAGAGGCATTTACCGAAGAACAGAATCTTGCTAGCAGATTACTGTGCGAGAAATTCGGCATGCAGCTTGAAGGCATTATGCGCAAGGACCGCATTACGCCCAGTGGGTCAGTGCGCAATACCTGTATTTACGCGGCAGTCGCCTCAGACCAATAGCGCGGCTATCTGCACCACATTTCGCGCGATGGCGCGCTGTGAACGCTCGCCCGCCCTTAAGCCGCTACCTTTTGTCGCTTAGCCAGCACCTCATCTAGCCAGTCCACGCGCATTTCCGGTACGGCGGTGATCAGTTTTTGGGTGTAGGGGTGTTCGGGGTTTTCGAAGATTTTGTCGGTGGTATCAAAGGCCACAAACTGGCCTTGCAACATCACAGCCGTGCGGTGGGCGATGCGGTGCACCACGTCCAGGTCGTGGGTGATCAGGATGTAAGACAGGCCCAGCTCGCGCTGCAATTTGCGCAGCAGCGTCAATATTTCTTCGGCGACCAGCGGGTCCAGGGCTGAGGTGGGCTCGTCCAGGATGATGAGGTCGGGCTTGGCCGCCAGCGCGCGGGCGATGCAGACGCGCTGCTTTTGTCCGCCGGACAACTGGCCCGGGCGGCGCTCCAGGTAGTCCTGGGGTAACTCCACCAGCGTCATGAGTTCTTCTGCACGCGCGTTGACCTCGGCGCGTCCGACACCGAAATAAAACTCCACTGGCCGGCCGATGATTTCGCGTAAGGTCTGACGCGGGTTGATCGCTACATCTGGGATTTGGTAGACCAACTGAATCGTGCGTTTAAGCTCTTTGCTGCGTTGTTTGAGCATGGCGGGAAGCGCCTTGTCCTGGAACAGAATTTGTCCGCTGCGTGGCGGCAGCAGGCCGGTGATGATACGCGCCAGCGTCGATTTGCCTGAGCCCGATTCGCCGACCACGGCCACGGTTTCGCCGCGTTGTACATCCAGCGACACGCCCCGCACCACATGGAAATCGCCGTAATAGGCGTGGCAGTCTTGTACTTTCAAGACCGTTTCGGGCTGCACGGTAGCGCTCACCGCGCGCTCGCTGGCTGCCGCGCCGCGCACCGCGACTAAGCGCGCGGTGTAGTCCTGGCGGGCCTCATGCAGGATCTGCTGCGTCAGGCCTTCTTCCACTTCTTTGCCGTGGCGCAATACCTTGATTCGGTCTGCCACTTGGGCTACGACGGCCAAATCATGGGTGATGTACAAGGCCGCCGTGCCGTACTGGCGGATCAGGGACTTGAGCAGAATCAGCACTTCAATTTGGGTGGTCACATCCAGCGCGGTGGTGGGTTCGTCCAGCACGAGTACATCAGGACGGCAAGACATGGCCATGGCCGCCATGGCGCGTTGCAATTGCCCACCCGAGACCTGGTGCGGGTAGCGGCTGCCAAAGTTTTGTGGGTCTGGAAGGTCCAGCGCCACAAACAATTCGCGTGCCCAAGCCTCAGCTTGAGAGCGGGTCATCAGCTTGTGCAGCACCGGCGCTTCGCAGACCTGGTCCATCAGGCTGTGGGCGGGGTTGAAGGCGGCCGCAGCGGATTGGGCGATATAGGCAATGCGCTTGCCGCGCACCTGGCGCCGACCTTCGGCATCTAAGGCCCGGATGTTGACGCCGTCCAGCACTACTTCGCCGCCCGCAATATGCAAACCGGCACGGGCGTAGCACATGCTGGACAAGCCGATGGTGGATTTGCCAGCACCGCTCTCGCCGATCAGGCCGAGCACCTCGCCGCGCTGCAATTGCAGATCCACATGGTCCACAATGACATTGCCTGTGACGCTGACCAGCCGCAAGCCGCTGATACGCAAAATAGTGGAATCAGTCATACCCTTCGGTCTTTCTTAGAGTTCAGCCTGAGCGCCAGAAGGGCGCGCATCAATCGACAGCATCCAGTCCACCACCAGATTGACTGACACCGTCAGCAGCGCAATCGCTGTCGCAGGGTAAATCGGCGCCATCATGCCGAAGTTAATCGCAGCGGCGTTCTCGCGCACCATGCCACCCAAGTCGGCATAAGGGGGCTGGATACCCAGGCCCAGAAAGGACAGGCCGGCGATAAACAAAAAGTTAAAGCAAAAACGCAGGCCGAATTCGGAGACCAGCGGCGCCCAGGCATTGGGCAGGATTTCGCGGGTAATCACCCACCACAGGCCTTCGCCACGCAAGCGCGCGGCTTCCACATATTCCATCACCGTCAGGTTCATGCCCAGAGCGCGCGATAGGCGAAATACGCGGGTCGAGTCCAGCACTGCAATCGTCAAAATCAAGGTGGGGATGCTGGAGCCAAAAACGCCCAGAATAATCAGCGCAAAAATCAGGCTGGGGATGGACAGCATCACATCAACCAAGCGGGTGAAAAACACATCCACCACACCGCCCACTACGGCACTGACCAGGCCGGTCAGGATGCCGATCAAAAAAGACAAGGCGGTAATCGCCAGCGCTACGCCAATCGTCATGCGGCTGCCGTACATCATGCGGGTGAGCATGTCGCGCCCGATCTGGTCCGCGCCGAAGAGCATCTTCGCAGAAGGCTCGTCCCAGGTGCCGCCGACATTGGCCGATTCGGAATACGGTGCGATCCACGGCGTGAACACCGATATAAATACAAATAGGCTGACCACCGCGATGCCAAAGGCGGCAGAGGCGGTGAGTTTGTGTCCGAAGAGTTTCATGGCTTTAGCAAATCGAAAATGGCTTAGCGCTGGTGGCGCAAACGCGGGTTGACCAGAATGACCAAGATGTCGGCCAGCGTATTGAGCAGCACAAACACCGTCGCAAACGTCAGGCCGCAGGCCTGGATCACCGGTACATCGCGTTTGGACACGGCATCTACCATGTACTGGCCTAGGCCGGGATAGACGAACACCGCTTCGATCACCACTACGCCCACCACCAGGTAGGCCATATTGAGCGCGATCACGGTGATGATGGGCGCAGCCGCATTGGGCAGGGCATGGGTCACAATGACGCGTTTACGCGGCGCGCCTTTGAGAAAAGCCATTTCGATATAGGGTGTAGACATGACCGACAGCACGGAGCTGCGCGTCATGCGCAACATATGCGCAGCCACTAACAGCGTCAGCGTAATCGCAGGCAGTGTGGTTTGGAACACCCGGTCACCGAAGCTCATGCTGTTGGACACCATGGCCAAGGAGGGGAACCATTGAAACTGTACCGAGAAAAATATGATGAGCAAGTAGGCGATAAAAAATTCAGGCAGCGAGATGGCAATCAAGGTCAGGATATTGGACAGCCGGTCTGATAGTTTGCCTTCATTGATGGCTGCCAGCACGCCCAGACCGACGGACAAGGGAATGGCGATGACGGCGGCATAACCGGCCAAAAACAAGGTGTTGCGCAAGCGCGGCAGCAGGTCGTCGATGATGACGCGCTTATTGGTCAGGGCCACACCCAGGTCGCCGTGCAGCGCGCCGACCAGCCAATTCCAGTAGCGCAGGTGGGCGGGAACATCCAAGCCCAATTCGCGGCGAAACACGATGAGCGCCTCGGGTGTTGCGCCTTGTCCCAGCACGGCCGAAGCGACATCGCCCGGCAAAATTTGCGTACACACAAATATCAACACCGAAACTGCAAACAGGGTCAGTATCCCCAGAAGCAGCCGGTACACAATCAACTTGGCCATGACGAGCTATCGTTAGTTAAAAATAAGAGGCGGCACTTGCACCGCCACGCATAGCATAACGCCATGACAAGCTTACCAAAGAAAGCATAAAAAAAGGGCCGGGCAAAAGCCCAAGCCCTTTTTAATCATCCACAAAACGACGCCGTCTGTTGCCAGGCCGGCGTCTTTGTAAATTTAGGCGAACCAGCCTTTTTCAGGGATACGGTCGTCACCCATGTCGTAGCGGCCCGATGGCGTCAGGCCTTGCAGCTTGGTGCTGTGCGCGTCAAGGTAATCCTGCACCGCGTAGTTGATCATGCCGGCGTTTTGCGACACCAGTTCTTGGCAACGAGAGTAAAGGTCTTGACGCTTCTTCTGATCGATTTCGATGCGGGCGGCTTCCAAGGCTTTGCTGAATTCCGCATTCACAAAATGGCTGTCATTCCAGGGATTGCCCAAACCGCCGTAGAAGGTCGAGGTGAGCTGGTTGTCGATGGTCGGACGGTTGCCCCAGTACACCGCACAGAAAGGCTGCTTGAGCCAGACATTGTCCCAGTAGCCGTCACCCGAGACGCGCTTCAAGTCCAGGTTGATACCGGCCTTAGACAGCGACTCTTGGAAGATCTGGCCTGCATCGGTAGCGCCCGAAAATGCGCCTTCGGACACTTGCAATTCAATCGCGCCCGTATGGCCTGATTTCTTCATGTGGAACTTGGCCTTGTCGATGTCAAAGCGGTTCATGGTCTGGTTGGGGTTGTAGAACTTCATCTTCGGTCCAACGCAGTTGTCGTTACCGATAGAAGCGTAGCCGCTATAGACGTTGTCTACGATTTTCTGGCGGTCCACGCCGTACTTCAGTGCCAGCATCACGTCCTGGTTGTTGAAGGGCGACTTATCGCTGTGCGCGACGAAGCAGAAGCGGTTGCCCATGCCGGGTGTGCGCGAGACTTTGATCGCCGCGTTTTTGGCCAACAGGGCCGCTGTCTTGGGGCTCACCCGGTTGATGATGTCAACCGTGCCGGTTTGCAAGGCGGTGGTGCGTTGGTTGGCATCCTGGATGTAAATCAGTTCAACCCGGTCAAAGTTGCCACGGTTGGGCTTCCAGTAGTTGCCGGGCTTGCGCTTGAAGGTCGCGCGTACGCCAGGCTGGAATTCGTCCAGCGTGAAGGCACCGGTGCCATCGGGCTTGCTGAAGTCTTTGAAACCATTGGGCACCACGATGATGTGGTAATCGCTCAGGTTGAAGGGCAAGTCCACGTTGCCCTTGTTCATGGTGATTTGCACCTGGGTGGCAGACAGCTTTTTGATCTCTTTGATGTCGGCCAAAAGCGCTTTGGCAGGCGATTTGGTCTCACCGCGGTGCATGTTCAGGGAATAGATCACGTCATCAGCGTCCAGCGTTTTGCCGGATGTGAAGGTGACGCCCTTGCGCACATTGAAGGTCCAGTCGGCCGCGCCGGGCTTGACATCCCAGCTCTCGAACAGTTCGCCGGTAGCGTCGCCGTTGTCGGCCACTTCCACCAGGTTGTTCCACAGCATCAGGCTCATGGTGATGGGGATGGAGTCTGCATAGGTCACGGGGTCCAGGCTGTCGGACGGCGAGCCGCCTTCCATGCCCATGCGCAGCGTGCCGCCTTTTTTCGGAGCGCTTTGCGCCATGGCGGGGGAAACACCCAGAGTGGATGCTAAGCCAATAGCCGAAGCTCCGAGAATGATTTGGCGACGGTCCAGGATGATGCCTGCGTCGCTGTTGTGTTCGACATTTGCCATTTTTGAAGTTCTCCAATCCAAGCAGATTAATTAACAGGTTTCCACAGGCCAAGTAAAAGATACATGCCAAGCAGAATCGGAGTGCAATAAGCTTTGCCCTCTGAGGCCATAGTAATCCAATATGTGGCCCCGCTCAAGCCAAAGCCATGGGCATATTCCCTAGGTTTTTGTCGATCCGGCCCCGCTTGGACAATTCCTGAAATTGAGCCCCTGGGCGCAATTGCACTACCACGGTGCTTAACGCCCAGCCCAACGCGGAGCCCGCTTTTCCCCAAAGGCGCGTGGGCCTTCGGTGGCATCCTCGGAGCGCAGCATGGCCTGGTACACCGGCAAAGCACCCCCGCGCAGCTGCTGGTAGGCCTGCGGTATCGGCAGGCCCGCCGTGGCTTTCACAATTTCCATCACCGCGCCGACCGCCAGTGGTGCCGCTTGCACGATTTGCTGCGCCAGTGCGCTGGCAGCATCCATCAAAGCATCGGGCGCCACCACCTGGTTCACCAGCCCCCAGCGCGCCGCCTCGGCAGCGCCCATACGCCGTCCGGTCAGCAGCAATTCCAGCGCGATCGCGCGCGGCAAGCGCTGGGGCAGGCGCAGCACGCCTCCCGAGTCAGCCACCATGCCCAGCTTGACCTCTGTCAGCGCAAATTCAGCGCTTTCACTGGCCACGATCAGGTCGGCGGCCAGCGCCAACTCAAAGCCGCCGCCCATGGCCAGACCGTTGACTGCCGCGATCACCGGTTTGCCCAGATCAAAAAATTCGGTCAGTCCGGCAAAGCCGCCTGGCCCGTGGTCGGCGTCTATGGCCTCGCCCTCAGTGGCGCCGGCCAGGTCCCAGCCCGCTGAGAAAAAGCGCCCGGTGCCGGTAATGATGCCCACGCGCAGCTTTGGGTCGTCCCGCAGTTGCTTAAACGCGGCGTACAGCGCCAGACTGGTGGCCACATTGATGGCATTGGCTTTGGGCCGGTCCAGGGTGATGGTGAGCACGCCGCCTTGGGCATTGCGGGTGACGGCTTCAGCCATGGGCTTCTCCAGCTAAACGAATCAATACATCGACCGCCAGCACGCCCCGTCCTGCGGGCAGCACCAGCACCGGGTTCACGTCCAACTCCAGCAGCGCGTGTGCATGGGCCTGGGCATAGGCGGCAATCGCCATCACGGCATCGAGCAGCGCCTCTGTATCGCCCGGTGGCTTGCCCCGAAAACCGGTCAGCAGCGGCCAGACTTTGAGCGACTGCAAGGCCCCAAGCACTTCATCCCGGGACACGGGAAACAACAGGGTTTGGGCGTCTTGCAGCAATTCCACCAAGATGCCGCCTGCGCCCACCGTCAGCGACAGGCCGAACTGCGCATCACGCTGCACACCCACAATGATTTCAGCCACCACTTGGGAGGCCATGTGCTCGACTAAAAAGCGCTCGGACAGGACGCCCATGCGCGCCACTGCGGCGCGCACGCCCTCGGCGTTTTGCACGTTAAGTTCCACCCCCCCAGCTTCGGTCTTATGCGTCAGTTGGGCTGACACCGCTTTGACTACTACGGGATAGCCCAGGCTGTCGGCAAAACCAGTGGCCTCGCCAGCGCCGACCACCTGGCCGCGCGGCACCGGCAGGCCAAAAGCCGCCAGCGCCCGCTTGCCTGAGGCTTCGTCCAGGGTGTGCGATGGCGCAGCGCTTGCGGACGGGTTTGACGCGGTATGCGCGTGGCTAATGGGCGCGCCCGGTCCTGGCCCGAACAGCGGCACCAGATCGGCCAAGGGCTGCGAGTGCGCCAAGCGCGTGCGCGCGGCCCCGATACGGGCGGCGTGGGCGATGGCGTCCAGGCAGTCCGGGATGCCGTGCATGGGCGCAATTCCCTGGGCCATCAACGCCTTGGCATGCACTTCGGGCAAGTCTTCGGGCAGAGAGGCGACCACGGTGGCGCCGTGGCCCCCGCTGCTTGCCGCCGCCGCAAAAGCATCGACCGTTGTGCCCCAGCTGTCGGCGCTGCAGCGGTCCAGGCGCGGGTAGTCCAGTACCAGTAGGGTGGCGTCAAAACTGCAATCCATCAGGCCGGAAAAACATTCGGTCTGCGCGGCCAGATCGCCCCAGATATAGGTGTGGTAATCCAGTGGGTTGGCCACGTTCACTTTGTCGCCCAGTACGGCGCGCAGGCGCAAGTCGACGGCGGGGGGGATGGCCGGCATCTCCAGGCCGCGTGGCTGCGCCAGGTCGGCCACCAGCGAGGCTTCGCCGCCCGAGCAACTGGCCGAAATAATGCGCTTGCCCGCCAGCGGTCCGTGCACATGCAAAAACTTGCAGGTCTCGATCAGGCCCGCCGGGTCGCGCACCCGGGCGATGCCGCAGCGGGCAAACAAGGCGTCGTACAGCGCGTCCGGCCCGGCCAGCGAACTTGTATGGCTCATGGCGGTCTGCGCGCCCAGCGCGGAGGAGCCGGCTTTCAAAGCGACCAGCGGCACACCCTGGCACAAGGCTTTGAGGGCCACGCGGGAAAACGCGGCCACATCGTCCAGGCCTTCGATATGCATGCCTATCACCGTCACCCGCGGGTCCGACAGCAGGCTCTCAACCAGGCTCCCCATGCTGTTACCCGCTTTGTTGCCAACCGTAATCAGGTAGGCCAGCGGCAGGCCCCGGGTTTGCATGGTCAGGTTCAGGCCGATGTTGCCGCTTTGGGTGATCAGTGCCACGCCCTGGCTTTGGCGCTGGCCGCCGTGCTGGTCCGGCCACAGGGCCACGCCGTCCAGATAATTGAGCATGCCGTAGCAATTAGGGCCTATCAGCGCCATGCCGCCCGCCGCCTGAACCAAATCGGCTTGCAGCGCGACGCCATCGCCGCCGACCTCGGCAAAGCCTGAGGCGTAGCAAATCGCCCCACCGGCGCCGCGCGCTGCTAACTGGCGAACGATGTCCACCGTGGCCTGGCGCGGCACCGCCACAAAGCTGGCGTCTGGCGCTGCAGGCAGGTCGTGCACACTGGCAAAGCAGGCCAGGCCTTCCATCTCTTTGCGAGTGGGGTGCACCGGCCAAATGGGGCCGTTAAAGCCCAGGGCTTGGCACTGGCGCACCACCTCTTGGGCCGATGCGCCGCCAAACACCGCAATATGGCGCGGTGAAAACAAACGCCGCAGCGCTTTGGACTGGGCCACCGTGGCCATGCTTAACCGCCATGCACGCGCAACATGGCGCGCGAAATAATGTGGCGTTGGATTTCGCTGGTGCCGTCCCAAATCCGTTCTACGCGTGCATCACGCCAGAAGCGTTCGATGGGCAATTGGCTCATCAGGCCCATGCCACCAAAAATTTGTAATGCGTTATCCGTTACACGTGCCAGCGCCTCTGATGCAAACAGCTTGGCCATGGCCGCGTCCGAATCGCTCATGGTGCCCTGGTCGCATTTCCAGGCCGCTTGCAAGGTCAGCAACTCGGCGGCGGCCAGCTCGGTAGCCATATCTGCCAGTTTGAAACCCGTACCCTGAAACTTGCCAATCGCCTGGCCAAATTGCTTGCGTGTGGCGGCCCATTGGGTGGCCATCTCCATGACACGCTGGCCACGCCCTACGCTGGTCGCAGCCACCGTCAGGCGGGTCGCGCCCAGCCATTCGCCCATCAAATCAAAGCCCCGACCTTCCTCGCCCAAGCGCTTGTAGGCGGGTACGCGGCAGTCGGTAAAAAACAATTCGCACTGGTGGTAGCCCCGGTGGGACACACACGCCGGGCCTAGGCGCACCGTGAGGCCAGGCGAGTTCAGGTCCACCAGAAAACCGGTAATTTTTTTCTTTGGCCCGTGGCTGGTTTCTTCTACGCCGGTGGCGGCAAACAGCACCACAAAGTCGCTCATATCGGCGTGGCTGATGAAATGCTTGGTGCCGTTGATCAGGTAGTCCGCGTTTTCGCCGCTGCCGTCACGGCTGGCGCGGGTTTGCATGCCGCGTACGTCGGAGCCGGCATTGGGCTCGGTCATGGCCAGGCAATCGTGGCGTTCCCCGCGTATCGTGGGCAGCAGGTATTCCTCAATCTGCGCACCCTGGCAGGCACGCAAAATATTGCTGGGCCGCGCCACCAGCATTTGCAGTCCATAGGACGCACGCCCCAGCTCGCGCTCAAGCAGCGCTACGGTGAAATTATCCAGTCCGCCGCCGCCTAACGCGGCCGGCATATTGGCTGCGTACAAACCCACTTCAATGGCTTTGGCCTGAATCGACTGCGCCAGCTCGGGCGGTATAGCGTCGGTGCGCTCCACCAGGTCCTCGTGCGGGTACAACTCGTTCTCCACAAAGGCGCGGACGGTATCCACGATCATGGTCTGTTCGTGGCTCAGGGCAAATTGCATGGGGGGCCTTTTCGTAGGGGTAGAGGTGTTTGAGTAGGTAGAAAAATGCGGCTGCGGTACGCGCTCAAGTGAGCGTATTGCGCCGTATGCCCAGTGGCTGTCCGGCTTGCGCGGGGCGGGGCAGGGCCGTGTGCGCGCGGTGCACAGCGGCCACGCGCTGGTACACAGCGTCCGGCATAGGCGCCGCCCGGCCTTGCGCCATGTCCACATGCACCAGCATTTGCTCGCCGGTGGCCAGCAAATGGCCTTCAGTTCCGTGGTACATCGCATGGAAAATATGCATGCGCTTGTCGTCCATGTCCAGCACTTGCAGCGTCAGGCGCAAAGGCGCGCCTTGCGCTACTTCGCGGATATTGTGAATGTGGGTTTGCACGGTGTAAAACGATTTGTTGTCCACATCGCGGTAGCTTTCGTCAATGCCGATATAGCGGAAATACGCATCCGAGTTATCACCGAACACCAGCAAAAAACAGGACTCGCTCATATGCCCGTTGTAGTCCACCCATTCGGCTAGAACATGGGGCTGGTGCAAACACAGGGGCGCCGCAATCGCGGCGCTGGTGTCCCAGGCCTTGGCGGGGGTTCCTTCTAGCGGCGTACTTAGGCGTTTGGGGGGGCTGGACATGGTGCGAATCGTTACGGGGAGTGGTTAATGGCAAATATGGCTGGGGCGAAGCTGCGCTTAGGGAATCTTGATTGCGATCTTGCCCACAAAGCGTTTGGCCACAAACTCGGCCTGTGCTTGCGCAATGTCGCGTAAATCGTAAGTGCGCGCCAAGAGGGGTGTCAGTTGGCCGCGCTCCACATAGCCAAGCAATTGTTCAAACACCGCGTCTTCCTGCCAAGTGCAGCCCAGCAGTTGTAAATCTTTGAGATAGAGCGTGCGCAAATCCAAAGTCACCAAGGGGCCGGCGATGGCCCCGGCTGTGGCGTAGCGCCCGCCGCGTTGCAGCACCTCTAAGAGCGACGGCCAGGCCGGCCCGCCAACCAAGTCGATCACCACGGCTACGCTGTCTTTGCCCAAGGCTTGCGCTACATCGGTACCGCGGGCCAGGGCGTGTTGTGCGCCGAGGGCGATCAGGGCAGCGTGCTTGGCGCTATCGGCCTGCGCAATCACATGTGCGCCGCGCAAGTGCGCCAGCTGCACCGCTGCGCTGCCTACGCCACCCGATGCGCCGGTGATCAGCACGCGCTCGCCCGCTTTTACGCCGGCACGGGTCAGCAGGTTCTCGGCGGTGGAATAGGCGCAGGGCAGGCAGGCCAATTCGATATCACTTAATTTACTTTGCACGGCCATCGCGGCGCTGGCGGCCACGCGTGTGTATTGCGCAAAAGCGCCGTCACATTCCGAGCCGAAGTAGTCAAAGTCGTAGCTGGCTACACCGGCCTTGCGCAGCACCGGGCGTACCAGTACGCGCTGGCCTATGCGCGCGCTGTCCACGCCCGCACCCAGGGCCACGATGTGCCCGCAGCAATCGGCGCCTTGGATGCGTGGAAACTGCAAGGCCGTGCCACCCCAAGAAGGCGCTGAGTCATTGTCGGCATCAAAGCCCACCGAGGTGTGCTGCGTCGGCCCGCCCACGGTTTTGGAGTACCAGCCGACGCGGGTATTGATGTCGGTGTTATTGACTGAACTGGCCGCCACGCGGATCAGCACCTCACCTGCGCGCGGCACCGGCACGGGCAAGTCCTCGCGGTATTGCAATCGCTCGGGGCCGCCAAACCCGGTCAATAGCACGCAGTGCATGCGCTCCGGGAGCAGGGCGGCTGCGGCCATGACCTAGGCGGTTTTGGCCGCAGGCAGGCAGATCACCCGGCCCACGTAGGGCGGTCGCGGCAGGCTGCGCTGCGCGGTGGCCAGCATCTGCACCCGCGCCGCCACGGTGGGGGCAAAGGGGCTGGCACGCGGCCCGTCCATGTCCACGTTCAGCAGCATTTGCTCGCTGTAGGCCATCACAGAGGCATTGCCTTTGATGTGCAAGGCCAGGCCGACATGCAGGCGTTTGGCGTCATGGCCGAGTACCTGGCAATAGACCTGCACTTGGGCCCCGAGCTTGACCTCGTGCAAAAAATTCACGTGCGCTTCCAGCGTAAAGAAGGAGTGCCCGGTGGCTTGGCGCCCGGCGGCGTCCAGTCCGATCTGGTCCATCAGGCCATCGACACCGTAGCTGAACAAGACCATATAAAAGCCATCGCGCAAATGGCCGTTGAAGTCCACCCAGTCGCTGATGACCGGGGTTTCGAAGGTGAGCAAGGTCTCAGGCATCGGGCGCGATACCGTGTTTGAGTTTGGTCGCTTTAATCGCCGCCTGCACCGCCATCAGGCAGTCGTCGCGGTAGCGCTCCCAGTCGGCAATGCTGCGCCCGTCGAGTTGCACTTCGCTACCGTCGGCCACCGCGTCGAGCAAGCTGTCGGTGAGCTCGGGCGCTTCTAGCTTGGTCCAAGGAAGTTTGAGCGCCGGGCCGAATTGCGCCATAAAGTGGCGCATACCCGCGTCGCCACCGGCCAGCGTGTAAATCAAAAAACTACCCATAAACGACCAGCGCATACCGGCACCAAAGCGAATAGCGTCGTCAATTTCGCCAGTGGTGGCTACGCCATCGTTGACCAGGTGCAGCGACTCGCGCCACATGGCCTCCAACAGACGGTCGGCAATAAAGCCGGGTACTTCTTTGCGCACATGCAAGGGGCGCATGCTCAAAGACCGGTACACCTGCATGGCCGCTTGTATCGCTTCGGGCGCGGTGTTGACACCGCCCACTACTTCCACCAAAGGCAGCAAATACACCGGGTTAAACGGGTGGCCCACGACGCAGCGCTCGGGGTGCTTTGCATCGGCATAAAAATCGCTGGGCAAGAGGCCCGAGGTGCTCGAGCCAATGAGCACATCCGGGCGCGCTGCCGCGGTGATTTGTGCATGCAGCGCCAGCTTGAGGTCCTGGCGCTCGGGCGCGCTTTCTTGGATGAAGTCGGCATGGGCCACACATTCCTCGACCGTGGCCACAAACTTCAGGCGCGACTGCGAGGCGCCGGGTGCCAGCCCCTGGGCGGTCAGCGCGCCCCAGGCTTTGGCGGTGCGCTCGCGCAGCGCCGCTTCGGCGCCGGGGGCCGGGTCCCAGGCGATCACGTCCAGGCCGTGGGCCAGCGCGCGCGCCACCCAACCGCTGCCAATCACGCCGGTGCCTAGCGCAGCAAAAGTCTTGATTTCAGTAACAAACGACATAGCAATCCTTGGCTTGAAAAAATTAAACAGTCTCTAGAAGCGGTACGTGGCCCGTGGGCACTTGTTGTGGGAACAGCAGGGCGGTGAGCCGGACCTGGCGCCGCTTAGCCGCGCTTTTTCAGACCCATGGCCACGCGGCCTTCGGCCGGTGTCATGGGCTTGCCGCCCAGGCGGGTGATGATTTCCACCGCCCGCTCGGTGAGCGAGCCATTGCTGGCGGGCACGCCTTTGTCCAGCCACAGGTTGTCTTCCAGGCCGACGCGCACATTGCCGCCCAAAATCACCGATTGCGCCAGCATCGGCATTTGCGAGCGGCCAATGCCAAACGCTGACCACACCGCGCCCGCAGGCAGGTTGTCCACCATGGCTTTCATCGTGGTGGTGTCCGCCGGTGCGCCCCAAGGAATGCCCAGGCAGAGCTGGAACAGCGGGTTGTCCAGCAGGCCCTCTTTCATCATTTGCTTGGCAAACCAGAGGTGGCCGGTATCAAAGATTTCGAGTTCAGCTTTCACGCCCAGCTCGGTAATGCGCTTGGCCCCGGCGCGCAGGGCCATGGGGGTGGAGACATAAATCGTATCGCCGTCGCCAAAGTTGAGGGTGCCGCAGTCCAGGGTGCAAATTTCGGGCAGCAGTTGTTCTACATGGATCAGGCGCGCCATCGGACCTATCAGGTCGGTGTTGGGGCCAAACTGCGTGGGGTTTTCGCCCGGGCCGATCTCTAGGTCGCCACCCATGCCGGCCGTCAGGTTGACGATGACATCGGTACCCGAATCGCGGATGCGGTCCATGACTTCGGCATACAAAGCAGGGTCACGGCTAAATTGTCCAGTCGCAGGGTTGCGCACATGGCAGTGCACGACGGTGGCGCCGGCCTTGGCCGCTTCTACCGCCGCTGCCGCGATCTGCGTGGGCGTCACGGGAATGGCCGGGTGCTTGCCGACGGTGTCACCCGCGCCCGTCAGCGCGCAGGTAATGATGACGTTGGGGTTCATAGTGCGTAGTCCGTTTCTTCGAGGTCAAGGATGGCTTTGAGCGCCTGCAAGTGCAAGGCGCAGGAGTCGCTAGGGTAATCGTTCCATTGGGCGCAGGCTTGGCGTGCCACCGCGTCCGGTATCAGGGCCAGCGGTCGGCCTGTGGACAAGGCTAGTACCTGCACTTTGGCGGCTTTTTCCAGGTAGTAGAGTTCGTCCAGGGCTTGGGCCACGCTATCGCCTAGGACCATCACGCCGTGGTTGCCCAAAAATAGCACGCTTTTGCCGTCTTGCATCAGGGCGGCGACGCGCTCGCCCTCGGACGTATCCAGCGCCATACCCGCGTAGTGCCGGTCGTAGGCGATGCGGCCATAAAAGCGGCAGGCGTTTTGGTCTAGCGCCAGCCATTCAAAATCTTGCAGGCAGCACAGCGCGGTGGCATAGGGCATATGGGTGTGCAATATGCAGCGCGCTTGCGGCAGGCGCTGGTGCAGCGTGGCGTGCAGGTTCCAGGCGGTGGGGTCGACGCCCAGCGCGGCGATATCTTGGCCGCTTGGGCCCGCATCAAGCAGCAGCAGGTCGCTGGCGCGGATGCGAGAAAAATGGCTGCCTACCGGGTTGAGCAAAAACCGTTTACCACCTTCAGAGACTGCCAGGCTGAAGTGATTCGCGATGGACTCATGCATATCCCAGCGTGCGGCCCAGCGAAAGGCAGCGGCGAGGTCGATGCGCGCTTGCATCAAGGAGGCTTGTAGGTGCATGCCGAGGATTCCATCTAAATGCCACTGTAAGGCGGCTGTGTGCAGCGGGGTGCTAAAGGTACGACGCATTTTCCGCCAAATGCGACCTGCCGTACCTTCCCCCTTTTTCGATGTGTCAATCGAAAGAATTGTCCCGCTTAGCGCGCAATAGGTCGCCTTTTGGAGGCTGGGCCTTACGCGCCTGTGTCACCATCGAGGCTTCGCTGTCTTGCGACCGCTCGCTCTCGTTTTTCCATGCAACTCCCTCGTTTTTCCCCGCTAACTTTGCCCTTGGCTTCCCTGCTCTCGGGCGTCAGTCTGTTGGTCGTGGGCATCGCGTTGCTGACGGTGGCCATTGGTGCGCAGGCCGGTCTGGCCAAGTATTCGGGCCTGGTCACCGGCATGATCATGTCGGCCTATTTCGCCGGTTTTGTCTATGGCACCTATGCCTGCCCCCGCCTGATTCGGCGCGTGGGCTATATCCGCGCTTTTGCCGTCATGGCCTCGGTGGCCTCGGCCCTGCCGGTGCTGCATGCTTTGTGGACCAACCCCTGGTTCTGGGGCTTGTTGCGTTTTATCACCGGGCTGTGCATTGTGGGCTTGTACATGGTGATTGAGAGTTGGCTCAATGTGGTGGCCGGGCGCGAAAGCCGGGGCAAGGTGTTTGCGGCCTATATGGCGGTCAGCGGCGTGTCTACTGCGCTGGGACAGTGGCTGATTCTGGCGGGCGACCGCTTCGGCTTTGTGCCCTTTGCTTTTGCCTCCATTCTTTTTTCCTTTGCATTGGTGCCCACCACCATGACCACCATCCGCGAACCCAAGCAAACCCAAGCGCCGTTCATGAGCCTGGTGCGTTTGTTTGCTATTTCGCCGATTGGCGCGATCGCCTCCATGGGCTCGGGTTTGATCAGCGGCACCTTTTACAGCCTGGGCAATGTGTTTGGTGCAGGCGTGGGCTTTACCGACAGCCACACCGCGACCTTTATGGCCGCCACGATTTTGAGCGGCGCCGCATTTCAGTACCCGGTGGGGCATTTGTCCGACCGCTACGACAGGCGCTGGATGCTGGTCTGGGTGTGCCTGATCTCTGCCTTGCTCGCTGCCGTGGGTTTTTACCTGGCTCGCGAATATGAAAACCTGCTGGTGATATTGGGCATTTTGTATGGCGCGCTCTCGTTTTCAATTTACGGTCTCAGCGTGGCGCACACCAATGACTTGATCGAGCCCTCCAAAGTATTGGAAACCACCGGTGGCCTGCTGCTGCTCTATGGCATAGGCGCCACTCTGGGCCCGACCATGGCTGGCGGCATGATGGATTACCTGGGCCCCGAGAGCCTGATGCTGTACTTTGCGCTGGTGCTGCTGGCGCTGGCGGGCACGGTGCGCTACTTTATGTTGGGCCAAAGTGCGCACATCGAGACGGCAGCGCCGCGCTCAGACTACGTGATGATGGACGCCAGCTCCCAAGCGGCCCTGCAAATGGACCCGCGCGCCTTGCCGCAGGATGCCGAATAAGGGCAGAGTCAGCGGGGTGCACAATCGCGATGGACCGATGAGCCCTTCCACCCGAAAGACGCGCATGCAACACGTGACATTCACCCAAATGCAAGACGGCACGGCAGAGGACTACCAGTTGCTGCACAGCTTGGAGCATGCGTATATCCAAGCGCTGCCCGATCGCTTGTTGGCGGCTTTGCAAGACTTGAGCGAATCTTTGCCGGGCTACCAGATCAGCCGCCTAGAGCACTCGCTGCAAAGCGCCAGCCGGGCCGAAGATGATGGCGCAGACATAGACATGGTGGTGGCCGCCCTTTTGCACGACATCGGCGACGTGCTGGCGCCAGAGAACCATTCGCAAATGGCCGCCGCCATTCTGAGGCCTTATGTGCGCGCCGAAGTAACCTGGGTGGTAGAAATGCACGGCCTGTTTCAAATGCAGTTTTATGCGCACCATCTGGGCAAACCCAATGACGGCCATCTGGCCTACGCCCAGCACCCCTGGTTTGCCAGTTGCCAGCGCTTTTGCGCGCTGTATGACCAAACCGCTTTCGACCCCGCCTACCCCAGCCGTCCGCTGGCGTACTTCGCCCCCCTCTTGCGCACCGTGTTTGCGCGCCAACCCTTTGACCCGGCGGTGTTGCAGGAGCCGGCAAAGGCGCAATAGCCCAGGGCTTGGCCGCCCTCAGACCACCAAAGGCGCTTCCTGCATGGCTTCGCATTGCTCTTGCAGCATCAGCACCTGGCCCTGCCAGTAGTCGCTAGAGCCGAACCACGGAAAGTTCTGCACAAAGGTCGGGTCGCTCCAGCGCCGGGCCAGCCAGGCGCTGTAGTGGATGAGGCGCAGCGTGCGCAGCGGCTCTATCAGTGCCAGCTCGTCGCGGTTAAATTCACGGAACTGTTCGTAACCGTCCACCAAAAACCCTAGCTGTCGGCTGCGCTGGCGCCGGTCGCCGCTGGCCAGCATCCACAAGTCCTGCACCGCAGGGCCGGTGCGCGCATCGTCCAGGTCCACGAAATGGGGGCCTGGCCCGGCGCTGGCGGCGGCATCGGTCGGCGTCCACAAAATATTGCCCGGATGGCAGTCACCGTGCAGGCGAAGCAGGCGAATTTGCGCCTCACCGGGGCTTGCTTTTTTGCCGCAGAGCGCCGGGTAAGCCGCCACCATGGCAAGGGCCTCATCGCAATGCCGGGCCCAAGCGCTTTGCACGTCCAGTGGAATCATGTCCTGTCCCAGTAGCCAGTCGCGCGCGTCTTGCCCAAAGCTTTGCAAGTCCAGCGCCGGCCGGCTGGTAAAGGGTTTGCGCGCGCCCACGGTGTGGATGCGCGCCAGAAAGCGGCCTATCCATTCCAACACTTCTTCATCGTCCAGCTCGGGCGGGCGTCCACCCCGGCGCGGGCTGACGCTAAACCAAAAGCCACCGAAGTGGTGCAGCGTGGCCCCGGCCAGGCGCAGCGGCCCGATGGCTGGAATTTCTGCCTGCATCAGCTCCTCTGCAAAACTATGTTCTTCCAGAATCTGCTCCTCAGTCCAGCGCCCGGGCCGGTAAAACTTGGCTACCACCGCGCTGCCGTCTTCCAGTTGCACCTGATAGACCCGGTTTTCATAGGAGGACAAGGCGGTCAGGCGGCCGTCGCCGCGCAGACCGACCGATTCCAAGGCGTCCAGGACCAGATCGGGGGTCAACGTTTCAAAAACATGGTGCATACCCTGATTGTCAGCCCTGTACGCTTGCTCTAGGCTTGGTTCCAAAAATGTGCAACTGGCCCGCAGAAATTGGAGTTTGGTATGGGATTTAACGACGTCATCACCCTGCAAGGGGGCTTTGCCCCGGTGGAAGAAGAGATCACGATCGAACTAACGCAGGTGCAGGGCCAAATTCCGCGCGACCTGCACGGCATGCATGTGCGCAATGGCCCCAACCGCCGCTTCGAGGCGCCGGGGCGTTATCACTGGTTTGATGGCGATGGCATGTTGCACGCGGTGCGCTTTGAAGGTGGCCGCGCCTATTACCAAAACCGCTGGATTCACACCCAGGGCCTGCACGAAGAAACCCTGGCTGGCCAGGCCCTGTGGCAGGGTATCAAAGACCCGCCGCGTAAAGACCGGCCCGACATGCCGCTTAAGAACACGGCCAACACCGACGTCAAATACTTTGCCGGCCATTTGCTGGCTATGTGGTACCTGGGTGGCGAGGTCTACCGCGTGCGGCCCGGCGACCTGTCCACCGTGGACACCTTGGCGCTTGACCCCCGACTGGCTGGCTTGCATATCTCAGCGCATTCCAAGGTCGATGAGCGCACTGGTGAATTCATCTTTTTTTGCTACGGCAAAGAGCCGCCTTATATGCACTACGGCGTACTCGATAAAAGCGGGGTGCTCAAAACGCTGATCCCCGTGCCTTTGCCGGGCCCGCGCCTGCCACACGACATGGCCATTACGCGCAACTACACCGTGCTGCATGATTTGCCTTTGTTTCAAGACCCGGTGGCTGCTGCTGCCGGGCGCCACAAGCTAGCGTTTTACCCCGAGCTGCCTTCGCGCTTTGGCGTCGTCCCGCGCCATGGCAGTACGCAAGACATTCGCTGGTTTGAAGCCAGCCCGACTTATATGTACCACGTGGCTAACGCCTGGGAAGAGGATGACGGCCAAGGCGGTATCGAAATTGTGATGACCGGCACGCCCTTTAAGCCGCAGCGCGATAACCGTGGCCAGCCCGATGCCGGCGGCCTGCCGCGGTTGATTGCGCAACTGGGTATCGATTGCATGTTGTACGAATGGCGCTTTAATTTGCGCACCGGCCAAACCCGCGAGCGGGTGCTCGACGATGTACTGAATCAAGAATTTCCCATCATCAACAGCGCACGCATGGGCGAGCCCACGCGCTACACCTGGAATATTCTGATGGGCAGCAGCGAGCAGCCCGAAGACCCGCGCTTTTGCGGCATCGCGCGCCACGACCGGAACACCGGCACTTGCACCGCCTACCACGGCGGCATGCACCAGTGGCTAAGCGAACACAGCTTCGCCCCCAAAGATCAACACATCAAGGAAGACGACGGCTACCTGGTCGGCTTTGTGTGGGGCGCCAAAGAGGAGCGCTCCTATGTGAGTATTTTTGATGCGGCCAACGTGGCTCAAGGGCCTGTCGCCCGCATCGCATTACCCCAGCGCGTACCCAATGGCTTTCATGCCACCTGGGTGAGCAACGCAAGGCTGGCACGGGGCTGGTAAATAGTTGCGCGCAAGGCCTTACATGCTTGTTCATCGGATCCGGGTTAAATCCCTTCCATGATTTTTGTTCTGCACGAACAGCGCGAAGCTTGGGCGCTGGACCCAACGGTTCACCATTGCAATCACGGCTCCTATGGCGCGGTGCCATCGGTCGTGCGCGAAATTCAGCGTGCAGTGCAGGACCAGGTACAACAAAACCCGGTGCGCTTTTTTGCCCGCGAAGCGCAAGACCGAGTGGCCGCTGCGCGCGCACAAATTGCAGCATTTTTAGGTCAGCAGACCGAACAGATCGCCCTGGTGCGCAACGCTAGCGAAGCGGCCAGCACCACATTGCGCGGATTTCCATTTCAGCGGGGCGACGAGGCCATTGTGCTGGACCAGGAATACGGCGCCGTGGTGTACGCCGTGCAACGCGCTTTGGCCAGCGCGGGCGGAGTTTTGCGGGAAGTTGCCATTTCCATGGACGATGATGCCGCGCACATCGTGGCCCGTGTGGAGGCGGCGATCAATTCGCGCACCCGCTTGCTGGTGGTGGACCATATTACGTCGGCCACGGCACGCATACTCCCAGTGCAGCAACTTGCGGATTTGTGCCGCTCGCAAGGTATTGCGATCGCCGTGGATGCCTCCCATGCGCCTGGGCAATTGGACCTGGACTTGGATCGCTTGGATGCCGATTTTTGGTTTGGAAATTTGCACAAATGGGTGTGTGCGCCTTTGGGCAGCGCGGTGTACCGCATTGCGCCGCGTTGGCAGGCGCGCATGCGTCCGCTCATAGTCTCTTGGCGCGATGCGGATGTCTATCCCGGGCCCTGGGACATGCTGGGCACGGCAGACCTCAGTGCATGGTTGGCAGCGCCTGCGGCGATTAATTTTTTCAACCGCATCGGCTGGCAGCGTGTGCGAGCGGCGAACCAGGAACGCATGCGCTACGGGCGTGAATTGGTACTGTCTGCCTTAGGCCTTTCAAAAGACATTCTGCCGCCCGATGCCATCGCCATGGGCCTGGTGCCATTACCCCACATGGAAGGTGGTCGTGCGGCCTGCGCGGCCTTGCAAAAGCGCTTGGGGGAGGTGTATCGGGTCGAAAGTGCGATAACGACGTGTGCGGGCGCCTACTACCTCAGGGTTTGCGGGCAGTTGTATAACAGCGCGGCGGACTATGAAGCGCTAGCCAGCGCCATACGTACCGAGCTGCGCTAAGTCCTCAACCACCTCGCCCAGGTGCTCAAACGGCAAAGCCTGCTTCACCAAAGTCACCGTGCAGGGCGCGGCCATGGCTACTTTGATCGGGACGGTGGCCATCAGGCGCTGGGTTTTCAGGCCGTGGGTGGCGGCCCCCATTACGATCATGTGCACATGGTTGCCAATGGCATAGTTAACGAGGGCCTGCGCCACATTGCCCGACTCCAGCACATGGCAACTAGTTTGTTGGCCCGGATGGTTCAGTGCCCGCGCCCATTCGTGCAGCCAAGCCAGGTAGCGCCGCTGCACGCTGGTTTCGCTTTGCGCATCGATGCTGCTGTTGCTTAAGCTTTCGGGGATGACAGTGACGCAGGCCAGCCGGGCGCCTGGGCGTATGCCTAAAGAGCGCGCAGCCGCTTCACGCAGCGAGTACAGGGTCGCATCCGATGCGTTTTCGTAGGGCAGGGCGACCATCACGATAGGCACCTGGCTGATTTGCTCGGACACCAGCGGGCTGGGCTGGTAGTGCATGCCGGCGGCCTTGAGCCAGCGCTTGGTATGCGTCCAAAAACTGGTGGGCTGGGTGTTGCGTCCGCGCGCGCTCACTTCAACCTGCGCCGGGTGCGCCAGGTCAAAGGCCAAGTGCGCCGCCGACGGGTAACGCCGTGCGGCCTCGGGCTCCAGGCAGCGCGTGACCACTTCTTGTAGCCAGGGCGGCAGCTCGGGCCGGTAGCTGCGCGGTGGCACCGGGTCCACCCATAGGCGCTGGCGCAGCCCCGCGGGTGTGCGCGGTGTGCCAAAGGGCAGATGGCCGGTACACAGTTGGTAGAGCATCACGCCGATGGCAAAAATATCGCTGCGTAAATCGCCGCGCACGCCCACCACTTGCTCGGGCGCTATCCAGGCTGGCGAGCCCACGGCTTTGCGCAGTTGCTCGGCCAGCAAATCCGGGTAATGCGCGTGAAAAGAGAGGCCAAAGTCCAATAACAGCATGGGGCTTGCGGGCACAGCCAGGTCGTTTACTTCGCTAGGTGCATAAGGGCTGCTGCGCAACAGCAGGTTGTCGGGTTTGAGGTCTAGGTGCACTGCGTCCTGCCGGTGCAAAGCGTGGACGGCCTGCGCCATGCCCACGCCTAGGCTGGCAATCGTCGCAGTATCAAGTGCAGCGTGTTGCTCCACCCAATGTTGCAAGGTGCGGCCTTGCACATATTCCATCACCAAATAGGGTACGCGCTGCAAATCACCCGCCGCCACAAAGCGCGGCACATGCGGCCCGCTCAGGGCTTGCAAGATGTTGCACTCCACCTCAAAGCCGACGATGTTTTCTGCGCCGTCGCCGCTGGCCATGCGCGGCACTTTCATGGCCATGGGAAAGCCGGGGTCGACACGGCCATCGGCATAGCTGACGCGGTAAATATGCGCCATGCCGCCGCTGTGCAAGCAGCTCTCTATGCGAAAGCCGTCCAGGGTGCTGCCGTCCTGTAGCAGTTTCATGCCAAGCCTTCCAATCGCAAGTCGAACGGCTCGGGCAGGCCGGCAGCGCAGGTGGCGGCGGCGGCGGCCGCGTTGTCATAAGGCACTCGGTGAAAACACAACTGCGATTTGTCGGTATCTAGCAGAGCGTACATCGCGCCGGTTTTGCCGTCGCGCGGCTGACCCGCCGAGCCCGCGGTAAACAACCATTGGCGATGCGCAGGCACCGGAATCGCCGCGCCCGGCCAAGGGGCGAAGGGCATCAAGCTGCCACCCGCGCCACGGTAATACAAAGATTGCTCGTGCACATGGCCACCGGCCACATAGCGGACCTCGGGCCACTGTGCGCTGGCGGCGTCTAGGCTGCGCTGCGCGGCCAGCGCATCACGCACATAGTGCCAGCGCTCGGGCCTGTCTGCGCTGGCGTGAACCACCAGCAGGTTCTCAGTGCGTAGGTACATGGGCAGCTTGGAGAGCCAATGGCGTTGCGCATCGCTCAGTTGGGCATGCGTCCAGGCTGCGCCATGGTCCCCTATCTGTTTGATCAGGGCCGGCGGGTGCACGGCCAGCCCATCGTGGTTGCCTTGGACCACCAGCGCGCCTTCGTCGGCCAGCGCCATGATGCGCTTCACTACTTGCTGTGGGTGGGCGCCATAGCCCACCAGGTCGCCTAAAAAAGCCAGTCGGTCGGCGCCTTGTTCTGTGGCGTGCGCAAGGCAGGCCTCTAGCGCATGCAGGTTGCTATGAACATCGGCAATGCAGGCGATGCGCATAGCGGTTTTTGCCTATTGCCCGAAACGTTTGCGCGTCAGGCCCAGCGCCAGCCAGAAAGAAACCACGGCATAGGCCACCAGCACACCGCCGTGGTGCAGCACGTTGCTTGGCCACTGGTCCATAAACAAAGGCCGCACCAAGGCTACCGCGTTGGCCAGCGGCAGCCAGTCGGCCACCGCGCGCACCATGGGCGGCAATTGCTCCAGCGGGAAAAACACGCCGCCTAAAAACATGGTGGGCGTGAGGAAGAGTGTGAAGTAATAGGTAAAAAAGTCATAGCCTTTGGCCAGCGCGTTAAATACCAGCGCCATCGAGCTAAAGGTAATGCCTACACCTAGCAGCACCGGCCAAGCCACCAGCAGCTTAGGGCTGTGGCTAATTTGCAGTGCCAGCATCACGCCCAAAATCGCGGTCACGGTAAACAGCGCTTTGAACGCGGCCCACAGCATTTCGGCCAGCACAATATCGTCCAGGCCTACCGGCGCGTTCATGATGCCATCCCAGGTCTTTTGCACATGCATGCGCGAGAAGGCCGAATACAGGGCCTCAAAGGAAGCGGCGTTCATCGCGCTCATGCAAATGCTGCCGCTGGCCAAGAACAAGATGTAGGGCACCGGCTGTCCGTCGATGGTCAGTTGCCCCACCAGCGCGCCCATGCCGTAGCCAAAAGCCACCAGCCACATCAGCGGCTCGGCGATATTGCCCAAGAGGCTGGGAATAGCCAGCTTGCGCCAGACCAGCAAATTGCGTTGGAACACCGGCCAAAAACGCAGGCTCAAGCGCGGTGCGCGCCAGGGGCTTTGGATTTGGGGAGTGAAAGCGGGGGAATCGGGCATATCAAGCGTCTTCGCGGATCTGGCGTCCGGTTAGTTTTAGGAACAAATCTTCCAGGTTGGCCGGTCGGTGCAGGGTGCGCAATTGTGGGTAGGCCGCCAGGGCTTGCAAAAGTACACCGGCCTGCTCGGTGTAGAAAAACACCGTCTCGCCACTTACCTCCACACGCGCGGCCAAAGCGCGCAGCGGGCCTTCGCGCACTTGCAAGGCGCCTATGCCAAACACCTCCACCACGTCGGGCTCGAGGTGCTGGGCGATCAAATCGCGCGGTTTGCCTTCGGCAATTTTTTTGCCGTGGTCCAGCACCAAGAGGCGCGAGCAGAGGCGCTCGGCCTCGTCCATAAAGTGGGTGGTCAGCAAAATCGACTTACCCTGTTGCAAGAGCGCTTGCAGGCGCTCCCACATCAGGTGGCGGGCCTGCGGGTCCAGGCCGGTGGTGGGCTCGTCCAGTAACAACAGCTTGGGGTCGTTCACCAGCGCGCGTGCCAGGCTCAGGCGCCGCTTCATGCCGCCCGACAACTCGCCTGGCTTGGCCTTGGCTTTGCTGGTGAGCGAGGCAAACTCCAGCAGGGCCGGAATACGTTTTTGAATGTCACGGTCCTTCAGCCCGAAATAGCGGCCGTAGACCAGCAGGTTTTCTTCGCAATTGAAGTCTGGGTCCAGCGTATCGAGCTGCGTCACCACCCCGATCTGCGCCTTGATGGCCAATGCGTCGCGCGGCATCTGCAGCCCCAGCGCGCTGATGCTGCCGCCATCGGGCGCTGTCAGCCCCAGGCACATGCGCACCGTGGTCGTCTTGCCGGCCCCATTAGGCCCGATCACCCCCAGACATTCGCCTGGCGCAATGTCAAATGACAGGTCATCGACAACGGTATTGGCGCCAAAGCGCTTGGATAAATGCTGCGCGGAAAACAGCGCAGTGCTGGGGGTGGGTTGGGGCATGGGGGGTGATTGTCGTGGATTGGTGTGACAGGGGGACTTGGAAACGCTAAGCCGCGAGCGAATACGCACTTCACCCTAAGTGGTTTCCCAAAGCGTCCCTGCTTGGCGGGGCCGAGGCCAAGGCCCTCGTGCAACGCTTTGGCGACTGCGCACGGCCGCAGCCCATGGACAGTTTTTGGCACACCTGCACTAGCGACGCGCGATGAAAACCTTCCGGCCCTAAGCCCTTACTGAAACGCCACCTCTGCAAAGCTGCGTAGTTTGCGGCTGTGCAGCTGGTCCAGGCCGCGCTCGCGCATCAGTTCGATGGCGCGCATGCCAATGCGCAGGTGCTGGTCCACGCGCTCGCGGTAGAAGTGGTTGGCCATGCCGGGGAGTTTGATTTCGCCGTGCAGCGGTTTGTCGCTGACGCACAGCAAGGTGCCGTAGGGCACGCGAAAGCGAAAGCCGTTGGCGGCGATCGTGGCGCTCTCCATGTCGAGCGCTACGGCGCGGCTCTGGCTAAAGCGCCGCTGGGGCTGGTTGTCGGGCAGCAGTTCCCAGTTGCGGTTGTCGGTGCTGGCCACGGTGCCGGTGCGCAAAATACTTTTCAGGGCGCTGCCCTGCAGGCCGGTCACGTCCGCCACGGCTTGCTCTAGCGCCACCTGGATTTCGGCCAGCGCGGGGATGGGCACCCACAGCGGCAGTTCTTCGTCCAGCACATGGTCTTCGCGCACATAGCCGTGCGCCAGCACATAGTCGCCCAGTTGCTGGGTGTTACGCAGGCCCGCGCAGTGGCCCAGCATGATCCAGGCGTGCGGGCGCAGCACGGCAATATGGTCGGTGATGTTTTTGGCGTTGGCAGGACCCACGCCGATATTGACCATGCTGATGCCGCTGCCGTCTTCGCGCACCAGGTGGTAGCCCGGCATTTGCGGCAGGCGCGGCGGGCTGTGGCCCTCGGTGTGGGGTGCAGCGCCATCGCTACTGGCGCGGCGGGTCGTCAGATTGCCCGGTTCTACAAAGGCGCTGTAGGGGCTGTGCGGGTCGGCCATGGCTGCGCGGCCCAGGGCGACAAATTCGTCTATATAAAACTGGTAATTGGTAAACAACACAAAGTTCTGAAAATGCTCGGGCAGCGTGCCGGTGTAGTGGCGCAGGCGGTGCAGCGAATAGTCCACGCGCGGCGCGGTAAACAGCGACAGCGGCTGGGGCTCACCGGGGCCGGGCGCGTAGGTGCCGTTGGCAATACCGTCGTCCATGGCGGCCAGGTCCGGCAGGTCAAATACATCGCGCATACGGACTCGGCGCTCGGCGCCCATATCCCCTTCTAAATGGTCGTTGTCGGCAAACGAAAAATGCACTGGAATGGGCTGCGTACTGGTGCAAATTTCCAGTTCTACCGCATGGTTGTTCAGCAGCAACTGAAATTGTTCCAGGTAATAGCGCCCATATAAATCAGGCCGCGTGAGCGTGGTCTCAAAACGCCCCGGCCCGGCTACAAAGCCGTAACTCAAACCCGAGCCCTCGGTCTTTCCGGTGCGCGACACCGTATCCGTATGCACGCGTACCAAGGGGTAAAAAGCGCGCACACGGCCCAAGGCGTCATCACCCGCTACAAAGGTCTGCATGCAGGCGCGCAAATGGGCAATGCTTTGGGCGTAAATACTTTGTACCTGCGCCAAAGCCTGGGCGGCAGAGCTAAATTTTTGGGGGGCGATAAACGGCGGCTGGTGGTTCATGCGGCGATTGTGCCTTGGACAGATTGCCGTCGCCTAAACCTTGGGTTGACTTACAAAGTGACCCAATGCGCAGGACGCGCTCCAGGCACAGCGCTCAGGGGAATGCGTGCATCGAAGGCTATGAACCGGTCCGCGTTCTTCACGGCCAGCCCCAGTAGTTACCAGCCAGTGGCCGACTTGCCCTACTCGCCCTCTACACCCGCTCTATCACCAACGCAATACCTTGGCCCACGCCAATACACATGGTGCACAGCCCGTAGCGCCCGCCGCTGCGTTCCAACTGGTTGAGCGCAGTGGTAACCAAGCGCGCGCCGCTGGCGCCCAGGGGGTGGCCCAGGGCGATGGCGCCGCCGTTGGGATTGACGCGGGCGTCGTCGTCGGCCAGGCCCAGGTCGCGCAAAACTGCCAGGCCTTGGGCGGCAAAAGCTTCATTGAGTTCAATCACGTCCATCTGCGCTAGCGTCAGCCCCGCCTGTGCCAGAACTTTGCGCACCGCAGGCGCCGGACCAAAGCCCATGATGCGCGGCGCCAGGCCCACGGTCGCCATAGCCAGCACGCGGGCGCGGGGCTTAAGGCCGTGTTGCTTTGCCGCGCTGGCACTGGCCAACACAAGCGCGCACGCGCCATCGTTCACACCCGAGGCATTGCCCGCGGTGACTGAGCCTTGGGAATGGACGATGGGTTTGAGTTTGGACAGCGCTTCCAACGACGTGCTGCGCGGATGTTCGTCCCGCGCCACCAGCAAGGCATCGCCTTTTTTTGGGGTAATGCTGACCGGTGTGATTTCGGTATCAAAGAAGCCTTGGCCTTGGGCGCGCACTGCGTTTTCTTGCGAGCGCAAGGCCATGCGGTCCTGGGCTTGCCGCTCGATGCCAAATTGCTGCGCCACGTGTTCAGCCGTCTCAGGCATCGAGTCCACGCCATACAGCTGCTTCATGAGCGGGTTGATAAAGCGCCAGCCGATGGTGGTGTCATAGACCGCGTTGTTGCGGCCAAAGGCGCTGTCCATCTTGGGCATTACAAAAGGCGCGCGGCTCATGCTTTCTACGCCGCCGGCAATCATCAATTGCGCTTCGCCGCTTTTGATGGCGCGCGCCGCGCTACCCACAGCGTCCAGACTGGAGCCGCATAAGCGGTTAATCGTGGCGCCGGGCACTTCCACCGGCAAACCTGCCAGCAAAGCGGCCATGCGCGCCACATTACGGTTGTCTTCGCCGGCCTGGTTGGCACAGCCGTAGATCACATCATCCAGTGCCGCCCAGTCCACGCCGGGGTTGCGCTCCATGAGCGCGCGGATGGGGATGGCCGCCAAGTCGTCGGTACGCACCGAGGACAGCGCGCCGCCATAGCGGCCAAAAGGGGTACGAATCGCGTCACAAATAAAGGCGTCTTGCATGGTGTGTCTCGCAGTGAAAACCGGGAAGTCGCGCCTGCGCTTAAGCAGCGTGTTGCGCTTGCCACAGCGCGTGGCGCAGCCAGGGGCTGACGCGGTAGCGCTCGCCCCGGTAATGGGCATCGAGCGCTTCAAGCACCTGCACCACCGCCGGTACGCCCCAGCGCCTCAGCCATTCAAACGGGCCTGCCGGGTAGTTCACGCCCAGCTTCATAGCGGCATCGGCACCGGCCGGGTCGCACACCCCTTGCTGCACCGCGTCGGCCGCTTCATTGACCAGCATAGCCAGCGTGCGCGCCGCCACCAGCCCGGGTTGATCGGCCACGCGCTGCGGCTCAAAGCCCAGCGCGCCCAACAGGGCTTGCGCCAGCGTGATGTTGTCAACAGACGCACCGCTGGAAGCCGCAAAAGCCAGCACCGGCGCGCCGCCCTGCGGCAGATGCCAGTCATACACCACCACCTGCGCACCCAAAGCGGATGCCGGTCGGCCATCAGTCTGGCGCAGGTGCAGGTCGCCGGTTTGTAGGCCGGTCCAGTCGCTCGTAGTTACGAAGTCAGTGGTAACGCCTGCCGCTTGCAGGCGTGCTTGCCAGTCGGCCATGGTCTGTGCGTCTTGCGCGCGACTGTGCAATTGCAAATGGCTAATGGCGGGCAGGGGCAGGGTCTGCGTGTCCACTATTGGTGGCTTGCTGCCCGCGTTGTAGTCGTAAATACCGCGCCCGCTTTTGCGCCCCAGCATGCCGCCATCGACCAGCGCACTTTGAAACAAAGAGGGCGCGTAGCGCTTATCAAAAAAGTTGGCCGCATAGACCGCCTGTGTTACTGCGAAATTGGTGTCATGGCCGATCAAGTCCATCAGCTCGCACGGCCCCATGCGAAAGCCGATGGCGCGCATGCAGGCATCGATCACCTGAGGGCTGGTGCTTTGTTCGTGCAAGAGCGCCAGCGCTTCGGCATAAAAAGGCCGGGCAATGCGGTTGACGATAAAGCCCGGCGTAGAGCGCGCCTGCACCGGCACCTTGCCCCAGGCTTTGGACAGATCAAAAATCGCCTGCGCCACGCCCGGCGCGGTTTGCAAGCCCGAGACCACTTCCACCAGTTTCATCAAAGGCACCGGGTTGAAAAAATGCATTCCCACCACCCGACTCGGATCGCGTAGGCCCTTGGCGATGGCGGTAATCGACAAAGATGAGGTGTTGCTGGCCAGCACACAGTCCGCAGCCAACAAAGATTCGAGCTCGGCAAACAAGGCGCGCTTGGCATCTAGGTTTTCTGCGATGGCTTCAATCACCAAACCGGCATCCGCTGCATCGGCCAAGCTATCGACAGGTGCGATACGCATGCGTATGTCGCCCACTTGTGCCTGCGTGAATTTGCCTTTAGCAAGCAGCGCATGGAGGCTCTCGCTTAACTTCGCATGGGCTTGGCGCGCAGCACCTTCGCGCGCGTCCATCAGGTACACCTCGTGCCCGGCCTGCGCCGCCACTTGCGCGATGCCCGCGCCCATGATGCCAGCGCCTACGACCAGGACTTTTGCGGTGGGGAGGGTGGGGTTCATCGGGCTAGGGCTTGTTTGTGCTTGAAGATATGAGGATAAATTGGCCACGGATGGCTCAATAAGTCTCCAACTGCAAGCGGCCTTGCTGCTTTAAGTCCTGGGAAATAGCCTTCCAGTCCAGGCCAGCGCCTAGTGCAATGTCGCGCAGCGCTTGCAACACGCCTTGTTCCATGCTTTTCAGGCCGCAGACATAAAAATGGGTTTGGGCGTCTAGCAATAAGGTGCCCAGTTGCGGCGCGGCTTCGCGCATTGCGTCTTGTACATAGCGCTTGGGCTGGCCGGGCGTGCGTGAAAACGCAAAGTGGATATCGATGAAATCCTGGGGCAGTTTTTGCAGCGGGCCGAAGTAAGGCAATTCCTGCTGCGTCCGTGCGCCGAAAAACAAGACCAGCTTGCCGCCTTCAAACTTGCCACTGGCCCGCAGGCGGCGACGCCATTCGGTCATGGCGCGCATGGGCGCGCTGCCGGTGCCGGTGCAAATCATGACGATATGGCTGCCCGGATGGTTGGGCATCAAAAAGCTGCTGCCAAAAGGCCCGATGACCTGCACCGGGTCGCCAGTTTTCAGGTCACACAAATAGTGGGACGCCACGCCCTTGACCGCCTGCCCCTGGTGGTCTTGCACCACGCGTTTGACCGTGAGCGAGAGATTGTTATAGCCGGGGCGCTCGCCGTTGCGCGGGCTGGCGATGGAATATTGGCGTGCGTGGTGCGGCCTGCCACTGGCATCGACACCGGGCGGAACGATGCCAATCGACTGGCCTTCGAGTACCGGAAAGGGCAGGCTGCCAAAGTCCAGCACGATATGGTGCGTTTCGTTGTCGGTACCCGCTTCATTGACCTGCATATTGCCCACCACGGTAGCGATGGTGGGCGACTTGGGGCCATGCAAATTGGTGTACGGGTGCGCTGCGGACCAGGGCGGCAGGGTGGCACCCATGGCGCTCCAATTGTCTGCGCCAAGTACCGTAGCTTGGGTACTGGTAGCGGATTGCAACGAGCTGCTGGCCGCTTCAAACGCCGTGCTGCCGGACATCTGCGTAATGGTGGAAGCGTCTTGCGCCGCGCTGTGATCTTGCGGCGCTGGCAACTCGTCCCAAGAAAACTGCTCTTGCAGCGAGTAGGCCTGGCTGCGCAGCATGGGAAGCCAATGGTCTATCGAGCCGGTCGGGCAGGGCGGTACACAGGCCATGCAGTGGTTGCATTTGTCTGCATCAACCACGTAGTTGCGGCTGTCATGCGTCACCGCGCCCACCGGGCAGGTGGCTTCGCAGGTGTTGCAGCGTATGCAAACCTCGGGGTCAATCACATGTTGCTGTAGCAATTCGGCGGTGTCTGTGCGCATGGCTGGGTACGGTGGTTTCTTTTTGGCGATTGTGTCGTTTATTTCTATCTTGCTGTTTTGCTGAACCCGAGGCCACACAGGCCGGGGCCGGGCTTCTCACAACGCAGGCTAATCGTTCGTCGCCCGACCCCGGCCTACGTGGCCTCTGCGAAAGGGCTGGTGTGGACGCGGTATTCAAAGATCAAGGCTATTGCAGGTGTTACGGTGCAAGCTCCAACAGTTAGAACTTTCTTCGACGGAAATGGCAATTCGAATCAGTCGCCACAGCTACAACGAATTTCGCAGCGTGGCGGCAAGGGCAGGCGGGGTGACAAACGTTTAGCCTGCGTGTGAGGAACCCCGCCTGCCCTTGCCGCCACGCGTGCTCAGAACCTCAGTACGCCGCACAGTACTAATCTTCTGCCGCTACGCGGATCCAGCAAAAACACCGTAAATCAGTTAAATCGAACATACTCAAAATCTACCGGCTGGCGGTTGATGCCGATGGCCGGCGGGGCGATCCAGTTGGCAAATTTGCCAGGCTCGACCACCCGGCCCATCAGGCTTTGTACAAAGGCACGGTCCTCTGCGGTGGGCAACCATTGGCCGACCTTGGCGCTCCACTCCTGCTCAGACAGCACGCGCCCATCAGGGGAAACCTTGGCGCCAGACAAGGCGCCGATGTTGCGGTGAAACGCTTTGTGCGGCACGCTCAGACGGTGCGGTAAACCGGCTTTTTCGATGACGCGGTTCCAGCGTTCTACGCCACCTACCGAGTCTTTGATGAAATCGTCGCGCAGCACTTCGTTCAGTGCATTGAGCATGGGCACTTCTTTTTCCTGCAACTGCCCGTTGACGATGTTGAGCACCTTGTAGGTCTGGCCGCGCAAGACATGGTCGTCGTCGCGCTTGGTCTCTTCATAGCGGCCTTTGATGCCGGTGGAATAAAACGTGGCCGCGTTACTCGATTCGTCGGCGCCGAACAAATCGATGGTGACGCTGAAGTGGAAATTCAAATAGCGCTGCAACGTCGGCAAGTCGATCACGCCTGCCGCGCGCAGCAGCCCCACATCATCCGATTTGAGTTCATTCATCTTGGCGCAAGTACGCTGAATAATGCGGCTGATGCCCGACTCGCCGACAAACATGTGGTGCGCCTCTTCGGTCAGCATGAACTTGGTGGTGCGCGCCAGCGGATCGAAGCTGCTTTCAGCCAGTGCGCATAACTGAAACTTGCCGTCGCGGTCGGTGAAGTAGGTGAACATAAAGAAGCTCAACCAGTCAGGCGTTTCTTCATTGAAGGCTTGCAAAATGCGCGGGTTGTCTTCCTGACCACTGCGCCGCTCAAGCAGCGCTTCGGCTTCTTCGCGGCCATCGCGACCGAAATGCTTGTGCAGCAAATACACCATGGCCCACAGGTGGCGGCCTTCTTCTACGTTGATCTGAAACAAATTGCGCAAGTCGTACATGCTGGGCGCCGTCTTGCCCAGGTGGCGTTGCTGCTCAACCGAAGCCGGCTCGGTATCGCCTTGGGTGACGATGATGCGGCGCAAATTAGCGCGGTGTTCGCCAGGCACATCCTGCCAGGCTTTCTCACCTTTGTGGTCGCCGAAATGAATGTTGCGATCGGCCTCGCCGTGGTTCAGAAAAATGCCCCAGCGGTAGTCGCGCATCTTGACGTGGCCGAACTGCGCCCAGCCTTGCGGGTCCACGCTGACGGCGGTGCGCAGATACACCTCGTTGTCGGTCGTGCCTTCAGGGCCCATGTCATCCCACCAGTTGATGAAGTTGGGCTGCCACTGTTCCAGGGCGCGCTGCAAGGTACGGTCACCGCCCAGGTCCACGTTATTGGGAATTTTTTCGCTGTAGTTGATGGCTGACATAAGGGACTCCAGTTAATTTACAAATGGGGGTGGGCGCCGCGCCCGTGCTTAAACGCGGTTCCAGTCAAAAGCGGCGCGTTCGCCTTTGCCATAGACCTTGAGCGCGCCTTTGTCGCCCACCGCATTGGGGCGCTGAAAAATCCAGTTTTGCCAGGCGCTTAAGCGGCCAAAGACGCGTGTGTGCATGGTCTCTTTGCCGTTGAAACGCAAATTGGCTTCTAGGCCGGTCATGGCGTCGGGCGACATGGAGACCCGCTCTTCAACGGCGATGCGCACTTCGTCCGCCCAGTCGATGTCATCAGGCGCGGCAGTCACCAGGCCCAGCGCGAAAGCGGCGTCGGCATCGAGCGCCTTGCCGGTAGTGGCGCGCACGGCTTCCAGTGGATCTACCTCTTCATAAAAGCGGCGTTGCAAACGGTTTTGGCCGGTGGCCATGGGGTATACGCCAAAGTTGCGCTCGCCCACCGTGATGTGGGGTGTGCGCGCGGCATCGTCGGGCAGCATCAGCTGGTAGCTGCGGTCGCAGGCCAGCGCAAATTCCAGGTAAGTACCGGCAAAGCATGAGCCTGGCTCGATCAACGCGAACAGGCTTCGCGAGGACAGGTCCAGGCGGCTGAAGGTGCGGCGCAGCAGGCCGGTGGTTTCGCGCACCAGCCAGTGGCCTGCCTGGGCTTGCAGCACTTCGTCCATGGCCAGCACCGCAGCGGCCTCGCCCTCGGTTTTGATCAGCCAGATGCCGATGTCCAGCTCGTTGGTACGCATGTGCAATATCGCGTCTTCCAGCTCGCGCGCCATGCGTAAGGGGAACCATTGCGCGCCTTGGGCCTCCATCTCGGTGATGGTAGAAGGCTGTGCGCCCTGGGGTGCCTGAATAGTCCATACCGCGCTGCGCTTGGCACGGTCGATTTGCACTGTGAGTGTGCTGTAGTGCAAGGCGTCCGCGCTGCGGGTGCATTGCAGGGGGGTGAGCGCGACGCCTTGGGCGCCTTCGGGCCGGTCGCTTTGGGTGGCCAGGGCCAATGCGCGTTCGCGCACGCGGGCTGCAAACTCTGCGGGCTTGGCCAGGCTATCAACCAGGCGCCAATCCTTGGCCTTTTGGCCACGCACGCCTTCGGCACTGGTGCAAAACACATCGGCCAGGTCATGGCGCACGCGGCGCTTGTCGGTCACGCGGGTCAGGCCGCCGGTGCCGGGCAGCACGCCCAGCAAAGGCACTTCGGGCAGGCTGACGGCCGAGGACCGGTCATCCACCAGCAAAATTTCGTCGCAGGCCAGTGCCAGCTCGTAGCCACCACCGGCACACGCGCCATTGACTGCCGCCAAAAACTTCAGGCCGCTGTGGGCCGAAGAGTCTTCCAAGCCGTTGCGCGTCTCGTTGGTGAATTTGCAGAAATTCACTTTCCAGGCATGGCTGCTCAGGCCCAGCATGAAAATGTTGGCACCCGAGCAAAACACCTTGTCCTTGGCGCTGGTGATGACCACGCTGCGCACCTCGGGGTGTTCAAAACGGATGCGGTTGATAGCGTCGTGCAGCTCAATATCCACGCCCAGGTCGTAGCT
This sequence comes from Rhodoferax sp., assembly GCA_040400575.1. Lineage (GTDB taxonomy): Bacteria > Pseudomonadota > Gammaproteobacteria > Burkholderiales > Burkholderiaceae_C > Allorhodoferax. The sequence continues at coordinate 399,526 of JBBAPX010000001.1, read as the reverse complement.
ATTGAGCTTGAGCTTGTAGCCAGGGCGCAGGCCGCCGTCCTCGGCGAAATCGGCTTGGAGCGTGGCCACCGGGCCCTCAAAGCTGAGCGCCCAATGGCGGTACTGGCCGGGCTCGGTCTGGTAACTGACAAAGGATTCAGGGTTCATGGCGGACTCAGTTTGGGGTACGCATAAAAATGCATACAGCTTGCATTAATGCATCATAGTGCACAAATTTCAAACCCGTCAAGCAGTTTTTTGCAGCTCAGGGTGCGATCTGCAAATAGCCGCGCACCGTGGCGCGCAGCAGCTCGAAAGTGGCTTCCAAGTCCTGGGCGCTGGTATGAATGGCAAATTGGGCTTTGGAATAAAAGGACTGGCGCCCATCCAAAATGTTTTTCAGGTCTTGCAGGGCTTCCTTGCTGGCAGCCATGGGCCGCAAGTCGCCTTGGGCGGTGACGCGGCGCAAGTGGTCGGCCGGATCGGCTTGCAGCCACAGCGTGGTGCAATGCGCCAGTAGCAGGGTAAAGCTGGCCGGGTCGGACACCAGACCGCCGGGCGTGGCAATCACTGCCTCGGGGTAGATTTGAATGCTTTCCTCCAAGGCCCGGCGCTCATAGCGGCGGTAGGCGTTGGCACCGTACAAAGCCTGAATTTCGGCCACGCTGCAACCGGCAAATTTCTCAATTTCCCGGCTCAGCTCGACAAAGGGGTAGCCCAGGTCTTGGGCCAGCATCTGCCCTAGTGTGGACTTGCCCGCGCCGCGCAAGCCTACTAGCGCGACGCGGGTGCTGCGCTCTTGGGCCCCGCCCCCGGTGCCCAGCAGTTCGCCGATGGCGATACGCACCCGGTGCAACGTGGGCGCGTCACATTGCTCCAACATCTCCCGAATCATCAGCCAGTCTGGCGAGGACGTGCTGACATCGCCGAGTAACTCGGCCAAAGTGCACTGCAAGGCCTTGGCCACTTGCAAGAGCACCAGCACCGAGGCATTGCCCAGGCCGTATTCCATGTTCGCTAGATGCCGCTCGGACACCTGCGCCGCCGCGGCCAGGGCTTTACGCGTCATGCCCCGGCGTGCACGCAGGGCACCCACACGCTGGCCCAGTCCGACCAGATAAGGGTGTTTGTCCTCGCCGGGCGCTGCGCTGTCGGGAGAAATTTCTGCGTCCGTATGCAATATAGTGCTTGACATAATGAAAAAATGAAATTAAGGTCCGCTTACGCACAATAATGCATTTTTTCGGAAGCCGCAAGCGGGCCAGCGCAAGCGATCGCAAGAGGGGCTCACCCATGGGCGCAGCGCAGTAGGCGTGCGGCGATTCGCAAAGTGAGGCAGCGTCCGAGCGATAAAGAGGAGCAAACAACATGGCAGAAACCACTGCGATGCACCCGCAGGATGAGGTTTTTAACTTCGTGCAGTACCTGCTGGACTGCAATACCGGCCACGCGGCGCGCCTGGCCTATGTGGACGACCAGCGCGAACTGCGCTATGGCGAACTGGCCCATCAGGTGCAGACCGTGGCAGCCGCATTGCAGGCCACTGGCGTGCGGCGCGAGGAGCGGGTGTTTTTGCTGATGCACGACTGCATCGACTGGCCCTGCGCATTTTTGGGTGCTATGTATTGCGGCAGCGTGCCGGTAGCGGCCAATACCTTGCTCAAGGCCGAGGACTACGCCTATATGCTGGCCAAAAGCCGCTCGCAACTGGCCGTGGTTTCACAGGCCTTGTTGCCGGTGTTATTGGACGCCATGGCCCTGGGCCCGCACGAGTTACGCCAGGTGGTCGTCTCGCGCGCTGTGCATGCGCTGCCCGAGGGCTGCGTAGCGATGGAAGACTGGCTGGCAATGCAGCCAGTGCTGGCGCATTGCGCGCCCACGCATCCGCAAGACCCGGGCTTTTGGCTGTTTTCCTCCGGCTCTACCGGTCGACCCAAGGCCACGGTCCACAGCCACGCCAACCCCTACTGGACGGCCAAGCTCTACGGCCAGGACGTCTTGGCTTTGCAAGCGGGGGATGTCTGTTTTTCCGCCGCCAAATTATTTTTTGCCTATGGCCTGGGCAATGCGCTGACTTTCCCCTTAAGCGTGGGAGCCACTACGGTGCTGATGGCCGAGCGGCCTACGCCCGAGGCGGTGTTTCACCGCCTGCAAGGCAGCGTGGGCGCTCAAAAGCCCACGGCGTTTTACGGCGCGCCCACTTTGTTTGCGGCCATGCTGGCATCCCCGGTTTTGCCCTCGGCCCAGACCATGGCTTTGCGCCTGGTGTCCTCGGCGGGTGAGGCCTTACCGGCGGACATCGGTCAGCGTTTCAAAGCGCATTTCGGGGTGGACATCGTCGACGGCATCGGCTCGACCGAGATGCTGCATATTTACCTTTCCAACCGTCCCGAGCAGGTGCGCTATGGCACCACCGGCTGGCCGGTGCCAGGCTACGACATCGCGCTGCGCGACGATGCCGGCCAAGAGGTTCCAGACGGTGAAACAGGCGACCTTTTTATCCGGGGCCCCAGCGCCGCCATGCTGTACTGGGGCAACCGCGAGAAAACTATAGAAACCTTCCAAGGCGCCTGGACCCGCAGCGGCGACAAATACAGTCGTAATGCGGACGGCAGCTATACCTACTGCGGCCGCAGCGACGACATGCTCAAGGTCAGCGGCGTGTATGTGTCGCCATTTGAAGTCGAGTCCTCGTTGATAGAGCACCCGGCGGTGCTCGAAGCTGCAGTGATCGGCGTGCTGGACGCACAGGGCCTGACCAAAACCAAAGCTTATGTAGTGCGCAAACCGGGGCAGGACGTCAGCGTCGAGGAACTCAAAGCCTTTGTCAAAGACCGGCTGGCGCCCTTCAAATACCCGCGCATGATTGAATTTGTGGCCGAACTGCCTAAGACTGCCACGGGCAAGATTCAGCGCTACAAATTGCGGGCTTTGTCAGCCGGGCAGGCATGAGCGAGCCGGTGCAATGGCAAGACATTGCCTATGCCGGCGGCCAGGCCCGTATCGAGTACCAATGGCTAGGCGCCACCGATGCGCCCGGCCCGGTCATAGTTTTTTTGCATGAAGGCTTAGGGTCATTGGCCCTGTGGAAGGGCTTCCCCGCGCTTCTTTGCCAGCGCCTTGGGTGCAGGGGCTTGGTCTATTCGCGCCCTGGCTACGGGCAATCGCAAGACTTGGGCCATCCAAAGCCATGGCGGGTCGACTTTATGCATCAGCAGGCCTATGAAGTACTGCCGGCCCTGCTCAAAGCATTAAAGTTAGACGAGCCAACGGTTTTAATAGGCCATAGCGATGGCGCGTCCATTGCGCTTTTGTATGCCGCCCGCTATCCGCAGCAGGTGGCGGCGGCGGTGGTGTTGGCGCCGCATTTGTTTGTGGAGACCCAAACCCTTGCCGCCATTACGGCATTACAAGCCGACGCGGTACGCAATGCCTTGTTGGCGCGGCTTGGCCCTTACCACTTTGACGCAGAATCAGTTTTTAGGCATTGGAGCCAAGCCTGGCTGGCGCCCGATTTCGCACCCTGGTCAATTACTGACACAATGGCGACTCTAAGCTGTCCGGTTTTAGCGGTGCAGGGATTGGATGATGAATACGGCACGCTGGCCCACATTCAGACGCTGGCCAGGCACCATCCGAGAACCGAGCTTTTAACACTCGACGCATGCGGCCATGTGCCGCACCGCGATCAAGCAGAGCGACTGATCGCAGCAGTATTTAAGTTTTTGCAACACCTATAAGGAGACATCGCATGCTTGGCAACTTCAATTCCCTGGTCCGTTGGACGGGCGCCACTTTGGCAGTGACTGCTTTGAGCGCCAGCTTGGCTAGCGCGCAAAGCACCGGCAAACTCAAGGTGGGTTTTATGCTACCTTATACCGGTACCTTTGCCTCTTTGGGCACGGCGATTGAAAACGGATTTCGCCAGCATGTCACCGAGCTGGGCGGCAAGATTGCCGGTCGCGAGGTGGAGTACTTCAAAGTGGACGATGAGTCCGAGCCATCCAAAGCCACCGACAACGTCAACAAATTGATCAAGCGCGACCAGGTTGATGTCATCGTTGGTACCGTCCACTCCGGCGTGGCCATGGCCATGGCCAAGGCGGCCAAGGAAAGCGGCACTTTGCTGATCGTGCCCAATGCCGGTGCCGACGCAGTGACCGGAGCCATGTGCGCCCCCAATATTTTCCGCAGCTCTTTTTCTAACTGGCAACCGGGCTATGCCATGGGCGAAGTGATGGCGAAAAAAGGCATTAAAAAAGTAGTCACCATCACCTGGAAATACGCCGCGGGTGATGAGTCGGTCAAAGGCTTTAAGGAAAGCTTTGAAAAAGGCGGCGGTACCGTCGTGAAAGAGTTGAGCCTGCCGTTCCCGAATGTGGAATTCCAAGGCTTGCTTACCGAAATCGCAGCAACCAAGCCGGACGCAGTGTTTACCTTCTTTGCCGGTGGCGGCGCGGTCAAATTCGTGAAGGACTATGCGGCTGCGGGCCTCAAAGGCACGATTCCTTTGTACGGATCGGGCTTTCTGACCGAAGGTGTTTTGGATGCGCAAGCGGCCTCTGCCGACGGCTTGTTCACCGCCTTGCATTACGCCGACAGCCTCAACACCAAGCGTGACAATGCATTTCGCCTGAACTACGCCAAGACTTACAGAATGCAGCCCGATGTGTACGCGGTGCAAGGCTATGACGCAGCGCAAATGCTGGCCATTGGCCTGAACGCCACCAAAGGCGACGCTACCAAGGCCACCGACATTTCTGCCGCTTTACGCAAAGCCACGATCGACAGCCCGCGCGGCCCCTTCACTATCTCTGCTTCGCACAACCCGGTGCAAGACTTTTACCTGCGCCAAACCAGCGCCAAGGAAAAAGAAAACAAAGTAGTGGGCATGGCCAGCGCCAAACTGGCTGATCCGGGGCGCGCCTGCAAGATGTAATTTTTCAGGGTATGACGCCAAGGGCTTGTGCCCTGCCGCGCAAAGCGGTGGGGCCAGCTCTGTATTGATATGGACCTCACCACTTTTCTGATCCAGTGCCTCAATGCGCTGCAATATGGCTTGCTGCTGTTTTTGGTGGCCTCGGGTCTGACACTCATCTTTGGCATCATGGGCGTTATCAACCTGGCCCATGGCAGTTTTTACATGATTGGCGCTTATATGGCTTTTGCCTTGGCGCCATTGGTGGCGGCCACCGTGGGCGGGGGTTTTTTTACCACCTTGCTATTTGGTTTGGTGGTGGCAGTAGCGCTAGGCTATTTGCTGGAGTGGGCGTTTTACAGCTTTCTCTACACCCGCGAGCATTTGCAACAGGTGCTGATGACTTATGGCCTGATTTTGGTCTTCGAGGAATTGCGCAGCCTGCTGGTCGGTGACGATGTGCATGGCGTGCAAGCGCCGGATTTTTTGTCCGGCAGCATCCCGCTGGGCGACATGATGGTGTACCCGGTCTATCGCCTGTTTATCTCGGGCGTTTGCCTTTTGCTGGCGTTGGCTATGTATTTTGTTTTTGCCAAAACTCGCCTGGGCATGATGATCCGCGCGGGCAGCACCAACCGCGAAATGGTGCAGTCCCTGGGCATTGACATCAAGTTTTTGTACCGCGTGGTGTTCGCCGCCGGGGTGGCGATTGCGGTGCTGGCCGGCATGGTGGCCGCGCCGGTGTCCTCGGTCTATCCGGGCATGGGCAGCCTGGTGCTGATTATTTGTTTTGTGGTGGTGGTCATCGGCGGTATTGGTTCGATACGCGGGGCCTTGTTGGCGTCCTTGCTGATCGGCGTGGTCGATACCTTTGGCAAAGTGCTGGTGCCCCAGGTGGCCGGCGTACTGGTGTATGTCCTGATGGCGCTCATATTGCTGTGGAAGCCTGACGGCTTGTTCAAGGCCGGTTGATGCGCGCACAGCTTCCTAAATTTTTGTTTGTGCTGGCCAGCTTTGCGGCGCTGGCCGTATTCCCGCATATGGCGGGTAAGTTCGGCGTGGACTTGGCTACCAAGATCATGATTTTTTCAGTGCTGGCGCTCAGCCTGGAATTACTGGTGGGTAAGACCGGACTGGTCTGTTTTGGGCAGGCGGCGTTTTTTGGCATAGGGGCTTATGCCACCGTTCTTTTATCGCCATCCGACGGGCCAGCCTCCCTGCTGACCTTGTTGCCTCTGTGCGTGTTGCTGGCCGCAGCTTATGCGTTGGTGGTGGGCGCGCTGTCCTTGCGTACCAAAGGCGTGTACTTCATCATGGTCACCTTGGCGTTCGCACAAATGGCCTATTACGTGGTGCACGATACGCCTTTGGGTGGAGGCACCGACGGCATTTACCTGATGATGAAACCGACGCTGGGTGACTGGCTGGATTTGGATAAGCCCCTGGTGATGTACCGCTTCACGCTAGCCTGCCTGTTGGGCACCTTTGCGTTTTTAGCCTTGTTGGGTCGCTCCAAATTCGGCCATGCTTTGGCGGGTATCCGGGTGAATGAACAGCGTATGCGCGCCACCGGTTTTTCCACCTATCCCTACAAGTTGGCGGCGTTTGTGGTCTCCGGTGGCATTGCCGGACTGGCCGGATTTTTGTTTGCGGTGAAAGACGGTTTTGTGAACCCGGAAATGATGAGCTGGCATATTTCGGGCGAAGTGCTCATCATTATTATTCTGGGTGGTCTGGGGCATTTGCGCGGCGCACTAATAGGTGCGTTTGCATTTGCCCTGTTGCAAGAATTTTTCCGCTCCGAGGCCATCTTTGGGGAGTTTGCCAAGCACTGGCATCTGGGCTTGGGGCTCACCATCATTGCCAGCGTAGCCCTCTTGCCGCGCGGTCTGGTGGGCATACCGGCGCAGTTGCTGGGCCGCGTACGCGCCTGGCAAGGCCGCGATGATTTGGCCCATGCGGCGCCAAGCAAGGCAGGCCATGCACAGCCCTGAGATATTGCTGCGCGGTACCGGCATCAGTCGCCGCTGGGGTGGACTGACCGCCTTGGACAATGTGTCTATCGACGTTGCGCGCGGCAGCGTGCACGCCGTCATAGGCACCAATGGCGCGGGCAAGTCCACGCTGGTCAACATCCTGTCCGGCGAATTGGAAGCATCGGCGGGCACGGTGCATTTGCTCGGGCAGGATGTGAGCGCTTGGAGCCAGCCGCGTCGCGCCCGCGCTGGCCTAGGCCGCAGCTACCAGCGCAATACCATTTACCCTAGCTTCACGGTGCTAGAAAACTGCCGCCTCGCAGCACAGGCTATGCACCAGCAAGCCTGGGCCTGGTGGCGCAGTGCTAGCGCTTGCACCAAAAGCATGCAAGCAGCGCAAGACGCTGCCGCGCAAGCGGGATTGCAGGACGCGCTGGACCGCGAAGCCGGTTTGCTGTCGCACGGGCAAAAGCGTCAGCTCGAAATCGCCATGTGCTTGGCCACGCGGCCATCGGTGCTGTTGTTGGACGAGCCGCTGGCGGGTATGGGTGCAGAAGAAACTGACCGCATGCTGGAACTGCTCACCGCGCTCAAGACCAGCCACGCCATGCTGCTGATTGAGCACGACATGGACGCGGTGTTCCGCGTCGCCGATGTGATTACTGTGCTGGTGAACGGGCAACTCATTGCATGCGGCAGCCCCGAAGCAGTGCGCAACAGCCCCGAAGTGCGGGTGGCCTATTTGGGGGAGCACTGATGCAAGGCCCTATTTTGCAATCGCGCGGGATTGAGGCCTGGTACGGTTCGGGCCAGGTTTTGTATGGTGTGGACCTGGACATTGCGCGCGGCCAGACAATGGGCCTGCTGGGACGCAATGGCATGGGCAAGAGCACGCTCATCCGCACCTTGCTCGGGCATGTGACGCAGCGCAGCGGCACTATCCGCGCTTTCGGCGTCGATGTGTCGCACAGCCGCCCGCATGAAATGGCCCGCTTAGGCGTGGCCTATGTGCCCGAAGGGCGCGGCATTTTCCCTAATTTGACGGTGCGCGAAAACCTGGTGATGGCCGCACGCCCAGGCACCGACGGGCGCCGCGACTGGCCGTTTGCAAGGGTGATGGAAACCTTCCCGCGCCTGGCCGAGCGCCTGTCCAATCTGGGTGCCGAGCTATCGGGTGGCGAGCAGCAAATGCTGTCCATAGGCCGGGCTTTGATGACGCATCCGCAGCTCATCATCCTGGACGAAGCCACTGAAGGGCTGGCCCCTTTGATCGTGGCCGAAATCTGGCGCGTCATCGAAGGCATACGCCAAAGCGGCATCGCCACCCTGATCGTGGACCGCGACTACCGCAAAGTACTGGAACGCGCTGACACCGCCATCGTGCTGCAAAAAGGCCAGGTGGTGTTGCAAGGCACTGGCCAGGACTTGTTGCGTGACCCGGCGCTGGCGGGATTTTTGGGCGTGTAAGGCGCGCTACCTGAAGTAATTAAAACGGCACCCTCAGGTACCGTTTTTATTGAAGCTAAAGCACAGACGTTCAGCGCTGCGCCTTCACCTTCAAGCGCCAAGCATGTAGCAGCGGCTCGGTGTAGCCGCTGGGTTGCGCCAGACCTTTGAACACCAGGTCGGTGGCGGCTTTGTAGGCTTTGGAGGTTTTGAAGTTACCGGCCATGGGCTGGTACAGCGGGTCACCCGCGTTTTGCCCGTCCACCACCGCAGCCATGCGTTCAAAAGTGGCTTGCACTTGCTTTTTGGTGACGATGCGGTGCAGTAACCAGTTGGCAATGTGCTGGCTAGAAATGCGCAGCGTGGCGCGGTCTTCCATCAGGCCAATGTTGTGGATGTCGGGCACTTTGGAGCAGCCCACGCCCTGGTCGATCCAGCGCACCACATAGCCCAAAATGCCTTGCACATTGTTGTCCAGCTCTTGCTGTTTTTCTTTCTCGCTCCAGCCGGTGTCGGTGGCCACGGGGATGGTCAGCAAGTCGCGCAGCAGGCCAGCACGCTCTTTGCGCAAGTCGATAGTTTCCAACTGCTTTTGCACATCGCTGACCAGCACCTGGTGGTAGTGCAGGGCATGCAGCGTGGCGGCGGTGGGGCTGGGCACCCAGGCGGTATTGGCACCGGCTTTTGGGTGTACGATTTTTTGCTCCACCATGGCCTTCATCAGGTCGGGCATGGCCCACATGCCTTTACCGATCTGTGCTTTACCGCGCAGGCCGCAGGCCAGGCCGGTGAGTACATTGCTGCGCTCGTAGGCCGCGATCCAGGGCGTGGCTTTCATTTCGGCTTTGCGGATCATGGGGCCGGCGTGCATGGCGGTGTGCATCTCGTCGCCGGTGCGGTCTAAAAAGCCGGTGTTGATAAAGGCCACACGGCTGCGCGCAGCGGCAATGCAGGCTTGCAAGTTGACGCTGGTGCGGCGCTCTTCGTCCATGATGCCCAGCTTGACGGTGCTTTCGGGCAAGCCCAGCAAGGCTTCGACACGGCCAAACAATGCATCGGCAAAAGCCACCTCAGCCGGGCCGTGCATCTTGGGCTTGACGATATACACCGAGCCTTTGCGCGAGTTGCGCACCTGCCCGGCAGCGGCATCGGTCTGGGTGCGCTGGATGTCGTGGATGGCGATGGCGGTGGTGACCACGGCATCCAAAATGCCTTCGGGGATTTCGTGGGTGCTGCCGTCTTTGGCGGTGTAGGTGATGGCCGGGTTGCTCATCAAATGGCCCACGTTGCGCACAAACAGCAGCGAGCGGCCATGCAGCACTACGGGTTTGCCGTCCGCGCCGGTGTAGACGCGATCGGCGTTCAGGCCGCGTACAAAGCTTTTGCCGCCTTTGCTTACGCTCTCGGTGAGCGTGCCTTGCAAAATGCCCAGCCAGTTGCGGTAGGCCAGCACTTTGTCTGCCGCGTCCACCACCGCCACCGAATCTTCCAGGTCCAGGATGGTGGACAACGCAGCTTCCATCACCACGTCATACACACCGGCGGCATCGGTTTTACCAATGGCGGTGGCGCGGTCAATCAGGATGTCCAGGTGCAAACCGTTGTGCTCCAACAGCACCGAAGAGGGCGCTTTGGCTATGCCTTGAAAGCCCTTGAACTGTGCTGGTAGGGCCAAGCTGGTGTTGCTGCCGTCTTTCAGGGCCACGGCCAGCTTGCCGTTTTTGACGCTATAGGCCAGGCTGTCTTTGTGCGAGCCTTTGCGCAACGGGGCGACTTCGTCCAGCAGTTTACGCACATAGGCAATGACTTTTTTTCCGCGTTTGGAGTTGTAGGGTTTGCCGCTGGGGCTGAGCTTGGTGGCGCCGCCGTCTTCAGAAATCACGTCGGTGCCGTAGAGCGCGTCATACAAGCTGCCCCAGCGCGCATTGGCGGCGTTGAGGGCGTAGCGTGCGTTAAGCACCGGCACCACCAACTGCGGGCCTGCTTGAATGGCCAGTTCGGCGTCCACGTTTTTCGTGATGATGCGTGACTTGGCTGGCAGCGGTGCCAAATAGCCAATGTCTTTTAAAAACGTTTGGTAGGCTTTCATGTCGGCAATCGGGCCGGGATGCGCTTGGTGCCAGGTGTCGATTTCGCTTTGCAAACGGCTGCGCTCGGCCAGCAGGGCGGCGTTTTTAGGTGCCAGGTCGGCCACGATGGCGTTAAATCCCTTCCAGAATTTGGCGGGCTTCACGCCAGTACCGGGCAGCACTTCGGTATCTATAAAAGTTTGTAAAACGGTGGCGACATGCAGTCGGCCGATAGTGGTGCGGGCGGTGGCCATAGGGGCTCCTTGGAAACAGACAGGGAATAGCACGCGTAAGAAATTACACAGTAGCCCACTCTATTCGATACTTTGGTGGATACTATGGTGCTAAAAAGCATTCCATTCATGACAAAAATGAATACATCCAAGCCTCTGCCTTTGTCCGGCATCCGCGTTGTCGAGTTCACCCACATGGTCATGGGTCCCACTTGCGGCATGGTGCTGGGTGATATGGGCGCCGATGTCGTGAAGGTCGAGCCGCTGGCGGGCGACAGCACGCGCAAGCTGCTAGGCGTGGGCGCCGGGTTTTATCCGCTGTTCAACCGCAATAAAAAGAGTATTGCCTTGGACCTGGAAAGCGCTACGGGCCGCGAAGTGGTAGCGCGCCTGGTGGCCCGGGCGGACATCGTCAGCGAAAACTTCAAGCCCGCCACCATGGAAAAGCTGGGGCTGGACTACGCCACTTTGTCGGCGCGCCACCCGCGCCTGATTTACGTCAGCCACAAAGGCTTTTTACCCGGCCCCTACGAGCACCGCACCGCTTTGGACGAAGTGGTGCAAATGATGGGCGGCCTGGCCTATATGACGGGCCGCTCTGGCGACCCGCTGCGTGCGGGCTCCAGCGTCAATGACATCATGGGTGGCGTGTTTGGCGCCATGGGCGCCATGGCCGCGCTGATGCAGCGCCAGCAAACCGGCCAGGGCCAGCAGGTGCAGGCCGCGCTATTTGAGAACAATGTGTTTTTGGTGGCCCAGCACATGCTGCAATTTGCGGTCACCGGCCAGCCTGCAGCGCCTATGCCTGAGCGCATTTCGCCCTGGGGTATTTACGATGTGTTTAGCGTGCAGGGCGGCGCACAGATATTTTTGGCGGTGGTGGGCGATACCCAGTGGCGGGTGTTTTGCGAGGCCTTTGGCTTTGCGGACTTGTATGCCGATACGCGCATTGCGACGAATAACGACCGCGTACGCGCCCGCGCCTGGCTCATGCCTTTGCTGCGCGAACGCCTGGCCTTGCACACCCGCGAGGAATTGTCTGCCGTGTTCGAGCGCGAAGGCCTGCCCTTTGCCCTGATCACCGACCCGCAGCATTTGTTTGCCGACCCGCATTTGCTGCAAACCGGCGGCTTAGCCCCGATAACGCTGCCCGACGGGCGGGAGACTTCAGTGCCCTTGCTACCCCTGACGCTGGACGGTGAACGCCTGGGCCTGCGCCTAGACCCGCCGCGCCTGGGCCAGCATGGGCGCGAGGTCTTGCAGGATGTGGGCTATAGCGATAACGAGATAAACGCCATGGTGCAAGCTGGCACCCTGGCCTTACCGCAGGAGTAAGCCCTTGGACAAGCTTAAACAAATGGAGTCCTTTGTGGCGGTGGCCCTGCGCGGTAGCTTGACGGCCGCGGCCAAGGCCGAGGGCGTAGCGCCGGCCATAGTGGGTAGGCGGCTCGACGCTTTGGAGCAACGCTTGGGCGTCAAGCTGCTGCTGCGTACTACCCGGCGCATGACGCTGACGCACGAGGGTACGGCTTTTTTGGAAGACTGCCAGCGCCTGCTGAGCGATTTGGGCAATGCCGAGGCCAGCGTGAGTGCTGGCGGCATCCAGGCCAGCGGCCATTTGCGCCTGACCGCACCTGCTGGCTTTGGTCGCCGCCATGTGGCGCCGCTGGTGCCCTTGTTTCGCGAACTGCACCCGGAGGTGACGGTGTCGCTCAACCTGAGCGACCGGGTTACTAACCTGGCCGGCGAGGGCTTTGACTGCGCGGTGCGCGTGGGCGATTTGCCTGACTCGTCACTGGTCAGCGTGCGCCTGGCCGACAACCGGCGCATGTGCGTGGCCACACCCGATTACCTTGCGCGCCATGGGCGGCCACAGCAGCCTGCGGATTTGCAGCGCTTTGACTGCCTAACGCTGTCCAGCGACGCTTCACAAACCCGGGGCTGGGCTTTCACCCTACCTAAGGCAGAGGGCAATGCGGTGATTCACCTCAAGCCCAGCGGCCCGCTCGATTGCTCGGATGGACAGGTTTTGCATGATTGGTGCCTGGGCGGCTGGGGCATTGCGTGGCGCAGCACCTGGGAGGTAGAGGCTGAGATGGCTGCCGGCTTGCTGGTGCCCGTGCTGGAAGAGTTTGCCGCGCCGCCCAACGGCATTTATGCCGTATTTCCCGAGCGTAAACACATGGCGCTGCGCCTGCGTTTGTGGATCGATTTTCTGAAACTGCATTACAGCCGCGAAGGCTTTTGGACGGCGGCGCGGCATTGAGCGCGGGTTGGGGAAGCGTAATTTCCGGGTCTTATTTGCGACTTTTTTGTATTTAGTTATCAAATAGTCGCGACTTTTTGATAATATAATAAATAAAAGTCGCAATAATTTCCTATGCAACGCTATCTTGACCAGTGCGTTCAGGCCGATCTGGCCAGAAAAATGGTGTTTCTGACCGGCCCGCGCCAGGTCGGTAAAACCACGTTGTCGCGCCAATTGATATCCCAGCGCGGCGGGCAGTACCTCAATTACGACGTGGCGCTAGACCGCGCCATTATTTTGAATCAGCGCTGGAGCCCGCAGGCGCCGCTGCTGGTGCTCGACGAAGTGCACAAAATGCCCGGCTGGAAAGCTTGGCTCAAAGGCGTGTACGACGGCAAGCCCCAAGGACAACAATTACTGGTCACCGGCAGTGCGCGCATGGATACTTTTCGCCAGGGTGGCGAATCGCTGGCCGGGCGGTTTTTTGGCTTGCGCCTGCATCCGATTTCGGTGCGCGAATGGTGCGACCATACCGGCGCAGAGCCCGAAGCAGCCTTAGCGCATTTGCTGGAGCGCGGCGGCTTTCCCGAGCCCTGCCTGGCCCCGGATGCGACCGAGGCGCAGCGCTGGCGGCGCCAGTATTTCGATGGTCTGGTGCGCAACGATGTGCTGGAGTTCTCGCGTATTCAGGAGGTAGCGGCGATTCGTTTGTTCGCCGAAATGCTGCGTACCCGCGTGGGCTCGCCTTTGTCGCTGGCCAGCATCGCACGCGACCTTGCAGTATCGCCAGTCACGCTCAAAAAATACCTGGCCATTTTGGAAGCCTTGTACATCGTATTCGTCGTGCGCCCCTGGCACCACAACATCGGGCGTTCGGTCTTGCAAGCGCCTAAGGTGTATTTTTTTGATACCGGTTTGGTCGAAGGCGACGAGGGCATCCGCTTTGAAAACCTCATGGCCACCGCCTTGCTCAAGCAAGTGCAGTGGCAGCATGACGTGCGGGGACAGGAAGCGGGCTTGCACTACCTGCGCACCAAGGACGGAGCCGAGGTGGACTTTGCCATTAGCGAAGGCAAGCGCCTTACGCAATTGGTGGAATGCAAACTCTCCGACAATAAGCCGCACCGCGCCTTGCTGCGTTTTGCCAGCGAGCAGGGGCCCGTTCAAGCCGTTCAAGTAGTGCGCAATTTGCGCCATTCCTTTTTGGTGGGTGCCGTTGAGGTGGTTCAGGCCTCGGTTTATTTGCGGGGGCTGGCGGCTTAAAACCGCTGAGTAATCCTAGCGAGTTGGAGCGCTTAACGAATCAGGTAAACGCGGTCCAGCAGCGGTGACATGCCCCCTTGACGCCCGTCAAGTTTGCAACGCAGGAATCAATTAGTTCCAAACTCCTGCCCCATCTCCCGCGCCCTCGCCTGCGCCGCCTGCATGGCGGCGATGAATGCGGGTTTGATTCCGCCAGCTTCCATGGCGGTCAGTGCTGCGTAAGTTGTGCCGCCTTTGGACGTGACACGCTGGCGCAGCGTTTCGGGCGAGTCAGGCGAGGCCTTGGCCAGTTCGCCTGCACCAATGAAGGTGGCTACTGCCAATTGGTAGGCCTGCGCGGGGTCCAGCCCCATGCCGGTGCCTGCCTCGCGCATCGCTTCCATGAAATAAAACATATAAGCCGGGCCCGAGCCCGACAGCGCCGTCACGGCGTCGATCTGGTCCTCTGCGCCCACCCACATCAGCTCGCCAGTGCTGCCCAAAATCTGGTTCACCAGTGCCTTGTCTGTCTCATTGGCGGCAGCGCGGGCAAACAGGGCGGTGATGCCCTTGCCAATGAGCGCCGGGGTGTTGGGCATGGCGCGCACGATACGTTCGCTTCCCATCCACTGCGCGATAGTGTCGCTGCGAATCCCAGCGGCCACGCTCAGGTGCAAGGCGGCGTGGGTGTGGGCTTGCGTTTGCGCGGCGGCGTCTTTGAAGGTTTGGGGCTTGACGGCCCAGACCACCAGGTCGGCGCTGCTTAAAAAGCTGCCGGCCTTGGCCTGAGCGCTAATGCCAAATTGACTTCTAAGTTTGGCGCGGGCCTCGTCAAAGGGCTCGACGACGTCGATATGGGAGAGAGGCCAGCCTTGCTTTAGCAAGCCACCGATGATGGCGCTGGCCATATTGCCGCCGCCTATGAATGCGATGCCTTGCTGCATGGATGGGTCCTCTGTAAGTGAAAAGGCAAGCAGAGTCTAACTACGCCCTCACGGGTGCCCCGCAGTTAGGCAGCCGTGGTTTGCCGCACTGCGTGTTCCCAGCGCTGCATCTGTTCTTGGGCTTGTGTACGGCTGATTTGCGGTTCGAAGCGGCGCTCGGCTTGCCATAGTTGGCTTAGCGACGCGGTATCCGGGTACAGGCCCGTAGACAGGCCAGCCAGGTAGGCGGCCCCTAACGCGGTAGTCTCAGTGACTTTAGGGCGCAGCACGCTGATACCCAACAAGTCGGCCTGAAACTGCATCAGCAAATCATTCACGCAGGCACCGCCATCGACGCGCAGTTCGGTCACGGCGGCGGCCCCGGCTTGTTGCGCATCACGCGCCATGGCTTGCAAAAGCGCGGCGCTTTGGAAGGCAATGCTTTCCAAGGCCGCGCGGGCGATATGGGCCAGTGTGCTGCCGCGTGTCAGGCCGGTCATGGTGCCACGCGCTTGCGGGTTCCAGTAGGGTGCGCCCAGGCCGGTAAAGGCCGGTACCAGCATCACACCGCCGCTGTCGGGCACGCTTTGCGCCAGGGCTTGCACTTCGGCACTGCTGCGGATTGCGCCCAAGCCGTCGCGCAGCCATTGCACCACTGCGCCGCCCACAAACACGCTGCCTTCTAGAGCAAATTCGGGTCGGGCACTAGGCTGCGCCGCGCTGGTGGTGATCAGGCCATTGGTTGAGGTTTGGAATTGCGTACCGGTGTGCATCAACATGAAGCAGCCGGTGCCATAGGTGTTTTTGGCCATACCGGCACTAAAGCAAGCCTGGCCGAACAAAGCGCTTTGCTGGTCGCCAGCCATGCCGCCCACGGGAATCGTGTGGCCCAAGAGGCCGGGGTCGATGTCGCCAAAATGCGCCGCCGAGGGCAGCACTTGCGGCATTAGGTCCTCGGGGATGTTGAGCGCCTGCAGCAGCTCTAGGTCCCAGGTGTTGCTGTGCACATTAAAGAGCATGGTGCGTGCGGCATTGCTCACATCGGTGGCGTGCACACGGCCGTTGGTCAATTGCCACAAGAGCCAACTGTCCACGGTGCCAAAGGCCAGCTCGCCGCGGGCGGCCTGCGCGCGGGCGTCCGGCACGGTGTCCAAAATCCATTGCAGTTTGGTGCCTGAAAAATAGGCATCCACCAGCAAGCCGGTTTTTTGGCGAATGGTTTGTGCCATGCCGCGTTCGCGCAAAGCAGCACAGGCCGGTTCGGCGCGCCGGTCCTGCCAGACGATAGCTTTATAAATGGGTTGGCCGGTCTTGCGGTTCCAGACCACAGTAGTTTCGCGCTGGTTGGTAATGCCGATGGCGTGTACTTGCTGCGCGCTGATGCCGGCTTTGGCCAGCACAGCGCGCGCGGTAGCCAACTGGGTGCGCCAGATTTCCAACGGGTCGTGCTCCACCCAGCCGGGCTGCGGGTAATACTGCGTCAGCTCCTCCTGCTCCATGGCCAGGATGCGGCCTTGCGCATCGAACACGATGCTGCGGGAGCTGGAGGTGCCTTGGTCAAGTGCGAGCAGGTAGGTCATGGGGGCTGGGCGTCCAAAGTTGGCGGAAAAGGCGGTTGACGGGCCGAAGGCGGTATCAGTCGCCCGCCAGGGTAAATCGTACCTGTGCTTGGGCCATCAGGTCCATAAAGGGCTCTGGCGCAATGGCGTCCGAGAACAGGCGGTCGATGCTGGAGAGCTGCGCTACTTCGACCATCGCAGCGCGGTTGAACTTGCTGGCGTCCGCCGCCAACCAGACTTCACGCGCTTGGGAAATAATGGTTTGTGACACCTTCACCTCGCGGTAGTCAAAGTCGCGCAGCGAGCCATCCGATTCGATGGCCGAGATGCCGATCAGGCCGATGTCCACTTTGAACTGGCGGATGAAGTCCACCGCCGCTTCCCCCACAATGCCCTGGTCGCGTCCGCGCACCACGCCGCCCACCACAATCACTTCGCTTTGCGAATTGGCGCTGAGGATGGCGGCCACATTGAGGTTGTTGGTAATCACGCGCAAGCCTTCGTGCTTGGTAAGCGCCCGGGCGATGGCCTCGGTGGTGGTGCCGATATTGAGCAACAGGGAGCAGCCATTGGGCACGGCCTCGGCTACCGCACGCGCAATGCGGGCTTTGCCCTGGGCGTTGAGGATTTCGCGCTGCGGATAGGCCAGGTTTTCCACGGTGGAGCCCGGCACGCGCACGCCGCCATGAAAACGCGCCAGCAGGCCCTCGTCGGCCAGGCGCTGGACGTCGCGGCGTACGGTTTGCAGCGTCACTTGCAGCGTATCGGCCAGGCGTTCCACCGTGACCGAGCCTTGCGCCCGCACTACGCTTAAGAGCTTGATTTGTCGTGGGTTGGGGTTCATACGTAGATGGTCCGAGCCTTGGGTAAAGATAGCCTTCGTACTTTAAATCGAACCGAAAGGAATAGTTTTAGGGTAAACACCTAGTTAAAACGAATAATTTCGAACAATAATTCTCACATTCGAATTAACGTTGCGCTAAATTGTGCGAACGATCAAGGGTTGTCAGATGGACTTGAGTCTGCAAGCAGTAAGCAAGAAAGTGGGTGCGCAGCCCTGGCTGTATGCACTGGATATGGACCTGCGCCCGGATGCAGTCACCGTCTTGCTGGGCGCCACGCAAGCGGGTAAAACCAGTTTGATGCGCATCATGGCCGGCCTGGATGTGCCCAGCACCGGGCGCGTAGTGGTGGACGGTGTGGATGTCGCAGGCGTGCCGGTGCGTCAGCGCAATGTGTCCATGGTCTACCAGCAGTTCATCAATTACCCATCCATGACGGTGTTTGACAATATTGCCTCACCGCTGCATTTGCGCGGCGAAACCGGCGTGCGCGAGCGGGTGCATGCGCTGGCGGAAAAGCTGCATATTGAGATGTTTTTGGAGCGCTACCCCTCGGAGTTGTCTGGGGGGCAGCAGCAGCGTGTCGCGCTGGCGCGGGCGCTGGCCAAAGGCGCGCCTTTGATGTTGCTGGACGAGCCGCTGGTCAATTTGGACTACAAGCTACGCGAAGAGTTGCGCGACGAGCTCAGCGCTTTGTTTGCGGCCGGCAATTCCACCGTGGTCTATGCCACCACCGAGCCGGGCGAGGCTTTGTTATTGGGCGGCTACACCGCCGTGATGGACGCCGGCCAATTGCTGCAATACGGCCCTACGGCGGAGGTGTTTCAACGGCCCCGCTCAATACGGGTGGCGACGGCTTTTAGCGACCCGCCCATGAATCTCTTTCCCGCGCGGGTGCAGGACCAGGCGCTGGTCTTGGCCGATGCCAGCAGGGTCACCCTCACAAGTGCCTTGGCCGTTGGCCCGGTGACGGCCGGTCTGCGTGCCAGCGCACTGCGCGTACAGGCTCGTGACGGTGATGTTGCGGTGAAGGCGAGCGTAGCGCTGGCCGAAATTTCTGGCTCGGATACTTTTGTGCATCTAGATACCGCCCTGGGCGCCATGGTGGCGCAGCTGGCCGGTGTGCATTACTTTGATTTGGGCGATGCCATGGCGGTCTATTTCCGGCCGCAAGATGTGTATGTGTTTGACAGCGCCGGTATGCTGGCCTTGGCTCCGACACGCGAAGGGGTGCATTGAAATGGCCCGCATTGATTTGGATCTGGCCCACGCCTACCGACCCAATCCGCAGCAGGACAGCGACTACGCTTTGCTGCCCTTGAAAATGTCCTTTGAAAACGGCGGGGCCTATGCCTTGCTCGGCCCCTCGGGTTGTGGCAAGACTACCATGCTCAACTTGATGTCCGGCTTGCTGCAGCCCTCGCAAGGCACGGTGCATTTCGATGGGCAGGATGTCACGCGCGCCACACCGCAGCAGCGAAATATCGCGCAGGTGTTTCAGTTTCCGGTGATTTACGACACCATGACAGTGGCCGAAAACCTGGGTTTTCCGCT
This sequence comes from Rhodoferax sp., assembly GCA_040400575.1. Classification (GTDB taxonomy): domain Bacteria; phylum Pseudomonadota; class Gammaproteobacteria; order Burkholderiales; family Burkholderiaceae_C; genus Allorhodoferax. Next base: position 380,537 of record JBBAPX010000001.1, on the reverse strand, counting down.
GCGCAACCGCAAAATGCCGGCTGAGAAAATCCGCAAGCGTGTCGGCGAAATCGCTGAAATGCTGGACTTGAGCGGCCAGCTCAACCAGCGCGCATCGGGCCTGGCAGCCGATGCCAAACAAAAGATTTCGCTCGGCCGTGGTCTGGTGCGCTCGGATGTGTCCGCCGTGTTGTTCGACGAGCCTTTGACGGTCATCGACCCGCACCTGAAGTGGCAGTTGCGGCGCAAGCTCAAGCAAATTCACCGTGAGTTGAAACTCACTTTGGTCTATGTCACGCATGACCAGGTGGAAGCCCTGACCTTTGCGCAGCAAGTCGTGGTGATGACGCGCGGACGCGCGGTGCAGATGGGCACGGCGGCGCAGTTGTTCGAGCGGCCTTCGCATACCTTTGTGGGCCACTTCATCGGTTCGCCAGGTATGAATTTTTTGCCTGCGCAAATGGGCCCGCAGGGTTTGCAGGTGTGCGGTATGGCCTTAGCGCTTGGTGCTATGCGCGGCGAGTTACCCCACGGCGATTTGAAGCTGGGGATACGGCCCGAATATGTGCGCTGCGCCGGTAGTAGTTTTGAAGGTGCTCTGCCCATGCAAGTGCAGCAGGTGCAAGATGTGGGCACCCACTTTATTGTTACGGCCAGCCTGCAGGGACAAGTGTTTAAGGCCCGCTTACCCATGATGCAAGTGCCTGTGGCAGCGGGTAGCACGCTCTGGTGCCAGGTGCTCAATGACAAAAGCTGCTTTTACCGTAACGAGGAGATCGTGGCATGAGCGCAAGCAACAAGCCGGTCAACCAAAAGGCCTGGTTTCTCATTTTGCCGGTGCTGGTGTGCGTGGCCTTTTCCGCCATCTTGCCTTTGATGACGGTGGTGAACTATTCAGTGCAGGACATTATTTCACCCGAGCGCCGTGTTTTTGTCGGCACGGAGTGGTTTGTCGCCATCATGCGCGATGAAGAGCTGCACGGTGCTTTGCTGCGCCAGATCACGTTTTCGCTGGCCGTGCTGTTGATTGAAATTCCGCTGGGCATTGCGCTGGCCTTGTCCATGCCTGCGCAAGGCTGGCGGGCCTCGGTGGTCTTGGTGGTGGTGTCGCTCTCGCTGCTGATTCCCTGGAACGTGGTGGGCACGATCTGGCAGATATTCGGACGCTCCGACATCGGCCTGATGGGCGCCGCCTTGCAGGGCATGGGTATCGACTACAGCTACACCGGCAATGCCACGCATGCGTGGCTGACAGTGTTGCTCATGGATGTATGGCACTGGACGCCGCTGGTAGCACTCTTAGGCTATGCCGGTTTGCGCTCCATACCAGACGCCTATTACCAAGCCGCCAGTATCGACGGGGCCAGCAAGCTGGCAGTTTTTTGGTATGTGCAGCTGCCCAAGATGCGCGGTGTATTGATGATCGCCGTGCTGCTGCGCTTTATGGACAGTTTCATGATTTACACCGAGCCCTTTGTGCTCACTGGTGGTGGCCCGGGCAATGCCACCACCTTTCTGTCGCAGTTCCTGACCCAAAAAGCCGTAGGCCAGTTTGACCTCGGGCCGGCGGCGGCGTTCTCGCTGATTTATTTCCTGATTATTTTGCTCATGTGCTTTGTGTTGTTCAACTGGATGCAGCGTGTCGGCACCCAAGCCAAGGAGGCCGGTCATGCATGAGCAGCGGTTTCATAAGCGCTCTATCTTTCTGATCGCTTATATGGTGTTTGCCTTGTTGCCAGTGTATTGGATGGTCAATATGTCCTTCAAGACCAATACCGAAATCCTGGCTAGCTTTGCCTTGTTTCCAAAGCACTTCACTTGGGAAAACTACTACCTGATACTGACCGACGTGTCCTGGTATTCCGGCTATATCAACAGCCTGATTTATGTGGCTATGAATACCGTGGTGTCTATCACCGTAGCTTTGCCGGCGGCCTATGCGTTTTCACGCTACAGTTTTTTGGGCGATAAGCACGTGTTCTTCTGGTTGTTGACCAACCGCATGACGCCGCCCGCTGTTTTTTTGCTGCCGTTTTTCCAACTTTACACCACGGTGGGTTTGATGGATACGCACCTGGCGGTAGCCATGGCGCACCTCTTGTTCAACGTGCCTTTGGCCGTGTGGATTTTGGAAGGTTTTATGAGTGGCATCCCGCGCGAGATCGATGAAACCGCGTATATCGACGGCTATTCTTTCCCCCGGTTTTTTGTGCGTATTTTTCTGCCGCTGATTAAAGCGGGCGTGGGTGTGGCCGCTTTCTTTTGCTTCATGTTCAGTTGGGTGGAGTTGCTGTTAGCGCGCACACTGACCAGCGTCAATGCCAAGCCGATTGTGGCCACTATGACGCGAACCGTGTCCGCCGCCGGTATGGATTGGGCCACCCTGGCCGCTGCCGGGGTGCTGACGATTGTGCCCGGCGCAATCGTGATCTGGTTTGTACGCAACTACATCGCCAAGGGCTTCGCTATGGGGCGGGTCTAGGGCGCGATGGATAAGGAGAGGCGCAATGTTTGAGTGGATGGCGTGGACGACACCGGTTGCGGTGTTTTTTGTTTGCATCGGCTTGATGCTTGCAGGCATGACGGTCTGGGAAATCAAATCGCCCACGCTGATGCGCAAAGGCTTCCTGCCCATGGAAACCACGCGGGGCGACCGCTTGTTTATTGGTCTGCTTTGCGCCGCTTATGTGAACCTGGCCTTTTTGGGATTGAGCGGGCGTTTGGCCGTGTTACTGAGTCTGCCGGAAGACCCGTCGGTCTGGTTTAGTTTTGTACTGTCCATGGCTGTGCTGGCCTTGGTTATGCGCAAAGGTTGATTTGAGCGTGTGAAGGATCGGCTCCCTATTCCCCTGGAGCCGAAGCTGCCTTTGAAATTAGGGGGTTGTCATCAATTGAGGAGACATAGCATGAAGTTACGGTATTCAATGGTGTCTGTCGCAGTCGCCTGCCTGCTGGCTAACAGCGCGTGGGCAGACGAGGCAGCAGCTAAAAAATGGATCGATAGCGAGTTCCAACCATCTACGCTGAGCAAGGAAAAGCAGCTGGATGAAATGAAGTGGTTTATCGAAGCGGCCAAAAAGTTGCAAGCCAAAGGTGTGAAGGAAGTCTCGGTGGTGTCAGAGACCATCACGACACACGAGTATGAGTCCAAGACATTGGCTAAAGCCTTTGAGGAAATCACCGGCATCAAGGTCAAGCACGATTTGATTCAAGAGGGCGACGTGGTCGAAAAGCTGCAGACCTCTATGCAATCGGGCAAGTCGATTTATGACGGCTGGATTAGCGATTCCGACCTGATCGGCACCCACTACCGCTACGGCAAGATCTTGAATCTGACGGACTACATGACCGGCGCAGGCAAGGACTACACCAATCCGGGCTTAGATATCAAAGACTTCATTGGCACCAGTTTCACAACCGCGCCGGACGGCAAGCTGTACCAGTTGCCGACGCAGCAATTCGCCAACCTGTACTGGTTCCGCGCGGATTTGTTCGACCGTAAAGACCTCAAAGAAAAGTTCAAAGCCAAGTATGGCTATGACCTGGGTGTTCCGCTCAACTGGAGCGCCTATGAAGACATCGCCGCCTTCTTTACCAATGATGTGAAGAATATCGACGGTAAACCGATTTACGGCCACATGGACTACGGTAAGAAAGACCCTTCGCTGGGCTGGCGTTTCACGGACGCATGGCTGTCGATGGCCGGCACCGCTGATATCGGCATACCCAACGGTCTGCCCGTTGATGAGTGGGGTATTCGTGTAGCCGATGACAAGTGCACGCCCGTAGGTGCTTCGGTTTCTCGCGGTGGCGCGACCAACTCGCCTGCTGCAGTCTATGCCTTAACCAAGTACATCGATTGGATGAAAAAATACTCGCCTAAGGAAGCCATTGGCATGACCTTTGGTGAAGCCGGTCCGGTGCCGGCCCAAGGTCAGATCGCGCAGCAAATTTTTTGGTACACCGCGTTCACGGCTGACATGATCAAACCCGGTCTGCCGGTGGTCAATGCCGACGGCACACCGAAATGGCGCATGGCCCCCGGACCGAATGGCCCCTACTGGAAACAAGGCATGCAAAACGGCTACCAGGACGTGGGTTCATGGACTTTCTTCAAAGACCACAATCCGGACAAAGTCGCAGCGGCCTGGCTCTACGCCCAGTTCGTGACCGCTAAAACTACGTCGCTGAAGAAAACCGTGGTGGGCCTGACTCCTATCCGCGAGAGCGACATCCAGTCCAAGACTATGACGGACATGGCGCCCAAGCTCGGTGGCCTGGTGGAGTTCTACCGCAGCCCAGCCCGCGTGGCCTGGACACCTACCGGTACCAATGTGCCTGACTATCCCAAGTTGGCCCAACTCTGGTGGAAAAATGTGGCGGTTGCGGTGACAGGTGAGAAGACCCCGCAAGCGGCCATGGACAACTTGGCTGAGGAAATGGACCAGGTGATGGGCCGTTTGGAGCGCGCAGGGATGGCCAAGTGCGCACCAAAGCTCAATGCCAAGATGGATCCATCCAAATGGCTGAGCGACAAGGGCGCGCCTTGGAAGAAGCTGGCTAATGAGAAGCCAAAAGGCGAGACCATTGCCTACGACACGCTGCTCAATGCGTGGAAAGCCGGCAAGGTTCGCTAAGCCGCTACGGGCCTAGGGCCCGTGTTTTTTAGTGGCTGTGCGGCATAGCGCCGTGCGGCCACTTTCCCGAATTTTTTGGACGTGCACTTAGCCGGTGGGGGATGGCACGTCCCTAGGTTTTGATTTATGTCTAACCAGCACACTGCATCGCTTGCGCCGCGCTCTGAGATTCTTGCTCGCCTGGGTGAGGATGCGATGTATGACCTCGCCGTAGTTGGCGGCGGATCGACCGGCTTGGGTATTGCGCTGGATGCGGCAATGCGCGGCCTCAAGGTCGTGCTGATCGAGTCGCATGATTTTGCCAAGGGTACGTCCTCGCGCTCCACCAAGCTCGTCCATGGCGGTGTCCGCTATTTGGGGCAGGGCAATGTTTCGCTGGTACGCGAAGCCTTGCATGAACGGCGCACGCTGCTGCACAGTGCGCCCCATATCGCGCAGCCCCTGGCTTTTGTCGTACCCGCCTACCGTTGGTGGGAAAAGCCGTTTTACGGGGTGGGCCTGAAGCTTTACGACCAACTGGCCGGTGACGCGGGCCTTGGCAAGACCGAACTATTAGGCAGTCTGGCGACTTTGGCGTTGATTCCGGCGGCGCGCACCCAAGGCCTACGGGGAGGCGTACGTTACTGGGATGGCCAGTTCAACGACGCGCGCCTGGCCATCGCTATAGCCCGCACCGCAGCCCTGCAAGGCGCATTACTTGTTAACTACTGCCAGGCCGAGGCCTTGTTGTATGAGGGCGGTCGCATCGCCGGATTGCGCTGCACCGATACGCGCAGCGGCACGTCCTACCGGGTTCGCAGTCAATGCGTGATCAACGCCGCCGGCGTATGGGTGGACGCCTTGCGCGAACAAGACGCCCAGCAGGAGTCCGCCGCCGCTTTCAAGCCGCTGGTGGCACCCAGCCAGGGGGTGCATTTGGTGGTGGATCGCAGTTTTCTGCAAGGCGATACCGCCCTGATGGTGCCCAAAACCTCGGACGGGCGGGTGCTTTTCGCCGTGCCCTGGCTGGGTAAAGTCATTTTGGGCACCACAGACACCCCGCGCCAGGATTTGTGCCGCGAGCCGCAGGCCTTCAAGGAAGAGGTGGACTTTATTTTGGGCGAGGCCGGCAACTATCTGCGCCGGGCGCCCACCCGCGCCGATGTGCGCAGCATTTGGGTGGGCTTGCGCCCGCTGGTCAAACACCAGGACGATCAGGACACCAAAACCCTGAGCCGGGAGCACACGGTCGCCATCAGCCGATCCGGGCTGGTCACGGTGACCGGTGGCAAATGGACCACCTACCGGGTGATGGCCGAGGACGTGTTGGCTGCTTGCCAGGACGCCCGCTTGCTCGCTGTGTTACCGGCTTGCACGACGCAGCAGGCCCGTATGGTCGGTGCGCCGCCGGCGCAGGCTGCCCTTACTTCGCTAAGCCTGCCGCCTGGATTGCATTCTTATGGCGCAGAGCAGGCACTGGTTCAGTCGCTTCCCGGCGCCGACCGGTGGATCAGCCCAGGATTGTCCGAGGCCATGGTCCGTTTTGCGCTGCGCTATGAATATGCGCTGACGGTGGAGGACGTGCTGGCGCGGCGCTGCCGCCTCTTGTTTCTCGATGCGCAGCTGGCCGCCGCCGCCGCCAGCCAAGTGGCTGCCCTCGTCACCGAGGAACTGGGACTGGATGGGGATGAGGCTGGCTTTCTTGAAATATGCGCCCATTTTTCGCTGCTTCCTTGAATTGGGCCGCCAAAATAGAGGATGCGGCCAAAAATAGTGCATAATCGTGGGCTTCGCTTTTAAAAGCTGAAGATTCTGCCCATATGGAGTCAGCCCGAACGGTTCGGGTTGAGGACAGCGGGCCCAAGACTGACTGGTCTGTGTTTACCCCGGTGTTCTGGGGTGGCGCTTCCGGTGCAAGTTGGGAAAAACTGACATGATCCAAACTGAATCTCGACTGGAAGTCGCCGATAACACCGGCGCGAAATCGGTTCTCTGCATCAAGGTGCTGGGTGGCTCGCGCCGCCGCTACGCCAGCGTAGGGGACATCATCAAGGTGAGCATTAAAGAAGCTGCGCCGCGCTCCCGCGTCAAAAAGGGCGAGGTCTATAGCGCTGTGGTGGTTCGCACCGCCAAGGGCATCCGCCGCGCTGACGGCTCATTGGTAAAGTTTGATGGCAATGCCGCGGTATTGCTCAACGCCAAGCTAGAGCCTATCGGCACCCGCATCTTCGGACCGGTTACGCGTGAATTGCGTACCGAGAAGTTCATGAAGATCGTGTCTCTGGCTCCCGAAGTTTTGTAAGGACAGGCTATGAACAAGATTCGCAAGGGCGATCAAGTGATCGTCATCGCAGGACGGGATAAAGGCAAGCGCGGCGTCGTGACATTGCGCAGTGACGACTCGCATGTGCTGGTCGAAGGTGTGAACCAAGTCAAGAAGCACACCAAGCCCAATCCGCTCAAGGGAACGACCGGCGGCATCGTGGATAAAACCATGCCCATCCACCAATCCAATATCGCTATTTTCAATGCGGCATCGGGCAAGGCGGACCGGGTCGGCATCAAGCTACAGGCCGATGGCAAGCGCGTTCGCGTTTACAAATCCAGCGGCGACGAAATCAAGGCGGCATAACTATGGCACGTTTACAACAACACTATCGCGAAAAAGTCGCTCCTGATTTGATCGCCAAGTTTGGCTTCAAGTCGCCCATGCAAGTCCCTCGCATCACCAAAATCACCCTCAATATGGGTGTGAGTGAGGCGGTGGCAGACAAAAAAGTCATGGATAGCGCAGTGTCAGACCTGACGAAAATCGCTGGCCAAAAACCGGTGGTCACCAAGTCTAAAAAAGCGATCGCAGGTTTCAAAATCCGCGAAGGCCAGGCTATTGGTTGCATGGTCACCTTGCGCGGCGTGCAAATGTACGAATTTTTGGATCGCTTTGTCACCGTGGCCTTGCCCCGCGTGCGCGACTTCCGTGGTATTTCCGGGCGGGCTTTTGATGGCCGCGGGAACTACAACATCGGCGTGAAAGAGCAGATTATTTTTCCTGAGATTGAGTACGACAAAGTGGATGCTTTGCGCGGCCTCAACATCAGTATCACCACGACCGCAAAGTCCGACGAAGAGTGCAAGGCACTGCTGTCGGGCTTTCGTTTTCCGTTCAAGAATTGAGGTGACCAGTGGCAAAAATGGCTTTAATCGAGCGTGAGCTCAAGCGCGACAAACTGGTCGCCAAATACGCGAAGAAACATGCTGCCCTCAAGGCGATAGCGGGCGATGCCAAGCGCAGCGACGACGAGCGCGCCGCAGCGCGTCTGGACTTGCAAAAGCTTCCGCGCAATGCTAATCCCACGCGCCAGCGTAACCGCTGCGCGATCACGGGTCGTCCCCGTGGCACGTTCCAGCAATTTGGTCTGGCCAGAGCAAAAATTCGCGAAATGGCGTTTGCCGGTGAAATCCCTGGCATCGTCAAGGCGAGCTGGTAAGCGGTAGGAGAACCCGATATGAGTATGAGTGATCCCATCGCCGACCTGTTGACGCGTATCCGTAACGCGCAAATGGTCGCCAAGCCCACCGTGCTGGTGCCTTCTTCCAAAGTGAAGGTCGCTATTGCGCAGGTGCTCCAGGATGAAGGCTATATCGACGGCTTCAAGGTAACGACGGCCGCTGGCAAGTCGGAACTGGAAATCGCCCTGAAATATTACGCAGGCCGCCCGGTGATCGAGCGTATCGAGCGCGTCAGCCGCCCCGGCTTACGTGTGTACCGCGGCAGCGACGCCATCCCCCAAGTCCAAAACGGCTTGGGTGTAGCGATCATTACCACGCCGCAAGGTGTGATGACAGACCGCAAAGCCCGCGCCAGTGGCGTAGGCGGCGAAGTGCTGTGCTACGTGGCCTAAGCTGCAATCTGGAGAAATAACTATGTCCCGAGTAGGTAAACGTCCTGTCAGCATTCCCGCTGGCGTTGATGTGCAGATCAAGGAAGACCAGATCAGCGTCAAGGCAGCCGGTGGCAATTTGCATCTGGCGCAAAACGCACTGGTGAAAATATCGAACGAGTCCGGCTCACTGGTGTTCGCGCCTGCCAATGACTCGCGTGCCGCCGATGCCATGTCTGGCACTATGCGCCAGTTGGTCAGCAATATGGTCACCGGTGTGACTCAGGGCTTTGAGAAGAAGCTCATGCTGGTAGGGGTCGGTTTCAAGGCCCAGGCTACCGGTAACAAGCTCAACCTCGCGATCGGTTTCTCGCACCCCGTCAACATTGAGATGCCAGCGGGTATCACCGTAGCCACGGCGACTCCTACCGAAATCTCCATCAAGGGTGCGGACCGTCAGCGCGTAGGTCAGATCGCAGCGGAAATTCGTGGTGTACGCCCTCCTGAGCCTTATAAAGGCAAAGGCATCCGTTATTCGGATGAGAAGATCACCATCAAAGAAACCAAGAAGAAATAAGGAACTGCACTATGTTGACGAAAAAAGAGCAACGTCTTCGCAGAGCGCGCCAGACCCGCATCCGTATTGCAACCCAAGGTGTTGCGCGGCTGACGGTCAACCGTACCAATTTGCATATCTACGCAACCGTGATCGCCGGTACTGGCGACCGTATTGTGGCCACCGTTTCTAGCCTGCAGGCCGATGTGCGCAGCGCGCTGGGTGGCTCGGGCAAGGGTGGCAATGTGGTTGCAGCCCAAATGGTTGGCAAGCTGGTGGCTGAAAAAGCCAAGGCTGCTGGCATCGAAAAAGTAGCCTTTGACCGTGCGGGCTTTGCCTACCACGGCCGGGTCAAGGCCTTGGCTGACGCGGCGCGCGAAGCAGGCTTGCAGTTTTAAGCAGATCGGAACGAACCATGGCTAAAGTACAAGCAAAAATGCAGGGCAAGGTCGAAGGACCCGAGGACGGTCTGCGGGAAAAAATGATCGCGATCAACCGCGTGACCAAAGTCGTCAAGGGTGGTCGTATTCTGGGCTTTGCCGCCCTGACTGTGGTCGGTGATGGCGATGGCCGTATCGGCATGGGCAAAGGAAAATCCAAAGAAGTGCCAGCCGCAGTACAAAAAGCGATGGAAGAAGCCCGTCGCAATATGATCAAGGTGAGCCTGAAAAACGGCACTATTCACCACCAAGTCATGGGTCACCACGGCGCAGCCAATGTCATGATGGCGCCAGCCCCCAAGGGAACTGGCATCATCGCCGGCGGCCCGATGCGCGCTGTGTTTGAAGTGGTTGGCATTACCGATATCGTGGCCAAGAGCCATGGTTCGACCAACCCCTACAACATGGTGCGTGCCACCTTGGACGCATTGTCTATTTCCACCACGCCTTCGCAGGTTGCGGCCAAGCGCGGCAAATCTATCGAAGAGATCTTCGCCTGATCGGAGACTTGTCATGACTACACCTCAAACCGTAAAAATCCAATTGGTGCGTAGCCCGATTGGTTGTAAAGAATCCCACCGTGCCACCGTGCGCGGTTTGGGTCTGCGCAAAATGGGGAGCACCAGCGAGTTGGAAGACACGCCGGCCGTTCGCGGAATGATTAACAAGATCAGCTATCTGATCAAAGTTCTGTAAGGGGCCGATGATGGAACTCAATGGCATCAAGCCTGCATCAGGCGCCAAACACGCCAAGCGTCGCGTCGGTCGCGGTATCGGCTCCGGTCTGGGCAAGACCGCCGGTCGCGGTCACAAAGGTCAAAAGTCGCGCGCTGGCGGCTACCACAAAGTGGGTTTTGAAGGCGGCCAGATGCCTATGCATCGCCGTTTGCCCAAGCGTGGCTTTAAATCCCATTTACTCAAGTACAACGCCGAGATCACCTTGACCACGCTGGAAGTTCTCGGACTGCCGGAAGTGGACATGCTCACGCTCAAACAAGCCGGTGTCGTCGCACCGATTGCCAAAGTGGTAAAAGTGATCCACACCGGTGCTTTGACCAAGGCCGTGAAGCTCACAGGCATTGGCGCAAGTGTCGGTGCTAAAGCAGCTATCGAAGCGGCTGGTGGCAGCATCGCTTAAGTGTTTTGAGAATAGTCCGTGGCAAGTAACCCTGCGCAAACAGCTAAGAACGGCAAGTACGGCGACTTAAGTCGCCGCTTGGTGTTCTTGTTGCTCGCCCTAGTGGTGTACCGGATCGGTGCGCATATTCCTGTGCCGGGTATCGACCCGAATCAATTGCAGCAACTTTTCAATGGTCAACAAGGTGGCATATTGAGCCTTTTCAATATGTTCTCCGGTGGTGCCTTATCGCGGTTTACCGTATTTGCGTTGGGCATCATGCCCTATATCTCAGCCTCTATCATCATGCAGTTGCTGGGCTATGTGGTGCCCACTTTTGAGCAACTGAAAAAAGAAGGTGAAGCAGGGCGCCGCAAGATTACGCAGTACACGCGCTACGGGACTTTAGGCTTGGCTTTATTCCAGTCCATGGGTATTGCCTTGGCGCTGGAGTCTTCAGTGGGCTTGGTGGTGACCCCTGGCATGGGCTTTCGTATTACCGCGGTGGTGACGTTGACCTCCGGCACGATGTTCCTGATGTGGCTGGGTGAACAAATAACCGAGCGTGGCTTGGGCAACGGTATTTCTATTTTGATATTCGGCGGTATTGCTGCAGGCCTGCCCAGTGCCGTCGGCGGCTTGTTGGAATTGGTCCGAACCGGTGCCATGGGTATTCCGATTGCCCTGGTGATCGTCGCGCTGGTAATTCTGGTGACTTATTTCGTAGTGTTCGTCGAACGTGGACAACGCAAGATTCTGGTGAACTACGCACGCCGGCAGGTGGGCAATAAAGTGTATGGCGGCCAATCTTCGCATCTTCCGCTCAAGCTTAATATGGCGGGCGTCATCCCTCCGATTTTTGCTTCTTCGATTATCTTGTTGCCGGCCACGGTTGCCAACTGGTTCAGCAGCGGCGAGTCCATGAGTTGGCTCAAAGACATTGCCAGTACGCTCAGCCCCGGCCAACCGGTGTATGTGATGCTGTATGCCAGCGCTATTGTGTTTTTCTGTTTCTTTTACACCGCATTGGTGTTTAACAGCCGAGAGACTGCGGACAACTTAAAAAAGAGCGGTGCATTCATTCCTGGCATCCGCCCAGGAGACCACACCGCAAAATACATCGACAAGATTTTGCTGCGATTGACGCTGGCCGGCGCGGTTTACATCACCTTTGTGTGTTTGCTGCCTGAGTTTCTGATTTTGAAATACAACGTGCCGTTTTACTTTGGCGGTACGTCATTGCTGATTATTGTGGTCGTCACCATGGATTTCATGGCTCAGGTACAAAACTACCTGATGTCGCAGCAATATGACTCTTTGTTGAAAAAAGCGAGCTTCAAGTCGACTTAAACAAGGCTTGAATTCAAAAATGGGGTTGGCAGCGATGCTGTCAACTATGGGTTGTGGCAGGTGATAGTGACCAGGACGTAAGTCAGGGCACTTTGGTAGTTTTAGGAGAATAGAAATGAAAGTCTCGGCCTCGGTCAAGAAAATTTGCCGCAATTGCAAGATTATCCGTCGCAAGGGCGTGGTGCGCGTGATCTGTACAGATCCGCGTCACAAGCAGCGCCAGGGTTGATAGCTAGAGTTCTAGAGGAAAAATATGGCACGTATCGCTGGTATCAATATTCCGCCGCACAAACATGCGGAAATCGGACTGACCTCCATTTTTGGCATTGGACGACCGCGCGCTCGCAAAATTTGCGAAGCCTGCGGCATTGCATATTCCAAGAAAATCAAAGACCTCACCGACGGTGATCTGGAAAAAATTCGCGATGCGATTGGCCAGTTCACCATTGAAGGTGATTTGCGGCGCGAGACCACGATGAACATCAAGCGTTTGATGGACATCGGCTGCTACCGCGGCTTCCGCCATCGCCGTGGTTTGCCGATGCGCGGACAGCGCACACGCACCAACGCCCGTACCCGCAAAGGTCCGCGTAAAGCTGCTGCATCCCTGAAAAAATAAGACGCACTAAGAGATCACTATGGCAAAAGCTCCCACCAATAGCGCGGCACAACGCGTGCGTAAAAAGGTTCGCAAGAACGTTGCCGATGGCATCGCACACGTGCACGCCTCGTTCAACAACACCATCATTACGATCACCGACCGCCAGGGTAATGCCTTGTCCTGGGCTTCGTCCGGCGGCCAGGGTTTCAAAGGTTCGCGTAAATCGACACCTTTTGCTGCCCAGGTGGCCTCAGAAGTGGCCGGTCGTGCCGCTTTGGAGCAGGGTATCAAGAACCTCGATGTCGAGATCAAGGGCCCCGGCCCTGGTCGCGAATCGTCGGTGCGCGCTTTGGCAGCGCTGGGCATTCGCATCAACATGATCGCGGATGTGACGCCGGTACCGCACAACGGTTGCCGTCCCCAGAAACGCCGTCGCATCTAATTTTTAACAAAGCCCACCGCTGCCAGCTCCGGCTGACAGCTCCCGCGAGCAATTGCGGCAGATGACATAAAAAGGAAGTTCAAGTGGCACGCTATCTAGGCCCCAAGGCCAAACTCTCACGCCGTGAAGGCACTGACTTGTTTCTCAAGAGCGCTCGTCGCGCTATTGGTGACAAGGCGAAATTCGATTCCAAACCGGGTCAGCATGGCCGCACGTCGGGTGCGCGTACTTCAGACTACGGTTTGCAGCTTCGCGAGAAGCAAAAAGTAAAACGCATGTACGGTGTGCTAGAGCGTCAGTTCCGTCGCTACTTCGAAGAGGCGGACCGCCGAAAAGGCAATACCGGTGCCAACCTGTTGTCCTTGCTCGAATCGCGTCTGGACAATGTGGTCTATCGCATGGGCTTTGGTTCCACCCGCGCTGAAGCGCGCCAGTTGGTTTCGCACAAGGCGGTTACGGTTAATGGCCAATCGGTCAACATTCCTTCCTATATGGTCAAGGCCGGTGATTCGCTCGCCGTGCGTGAAAAATCCAAAAAGCAAAACCGTGTGGTCGAGGCACTTCAGCTCGCCCACCAGGTGGGTATCCCTTCATGGGTGGATGTCAATGCTGAGAAGGCCGAGGGCGTTTTTAAGAGCGTTCCGGATCGCGATATGTTTGGCGCCGACATCAACGAATCACTCATTGTTGAGTTGTATTCGCGTTAATTAGGTTTATTTTTATATACGTCCCTACGTGGCAGTTGCTGTTGCGTAGGTGCTTCACCAGCCTTACTGATGTAACGAGTCAGGGGTATTGAGAGGAAGTGGAAATGCAAAATAGTTTGTTGAAACCCAAGTCGATCACCGTTGAGCAAGTCAGCCTGAACCGTGCCAAGGTCGCCTTAGAGCCTTTTGAGCGTGGCTATGGTCACACCCTGGGCAATGCTTTGCGCCGTGTGCTGTTGTCTTCCATGCCTGGCTTTGCAGCGACCGAAGTGACGATTGCCGGCGTCTTGCACGAGTACTCATCTATAGATGGCATCCAGGAAGATGTGGTCAACATCCTCCTGAACCTCAAGGGCGTGGTATTTAAATTGCACAACCGCGATGAAGTTACCTTAAGCTTACGCAAAGATGCCGAAGGTGTGGTGCTTGCATCGGATATCCAGACGCCGCATGATGTCGAGATCATCAACCCCGATCACGTCATCGCGCATCTGTCCACCGGCGGTAAGTTGGACATGCAGATCAAGGTGGAAAAAGGCCGCGGCTACGTTCCCGGCTCGGTCCGCCGCCATGGCGATGAGCCGACAAAGTCCATCGGTCGCATGATCCTGGATGCCTCGTTCTCGCCCGTTAAGCGGGTGAGCTATGTGGTGGAAAGCGCCCGTGTCGAGCAGCGTACCGATTTGGATAAGCTGGTGGTTGATATTGAGACCAATGGTGCGGTCAGCGCAGAAGATGCAGTGCGTTCTTCGGCCCGTATTCTGGTCGAGCAGTTGGCGGTTTTTGCCCAGCTCGAAGGCAATGAATTGCCTGGCTTTGGTGCGCCCAGCGCGGGACGCGAAGCCAAGTTTGATCCGATCCTGCTGCGCCCTGTGGACGAGCTCGAACTCACGGTGCGTTCGGCCAACTGCCTCAAAGCAGAAAATATTTACTACATCGGTGACCTGATTCAGCGTACCGAAAACGAGTTGCTTAAGACGCCTAATCTGGGTCGTAAGTCGCTCAATGAGATCAAAGAAGTTCTGGCTTCGCGCGGTTTGACTTTGGGCATGAAGCTCGAAGCCTGGCCACCGGCCACACTGGACAAGCGTTAATTCGCTTGCTTGCAGGCCTCTAGGGGCCAGCGCTGCGGGCAGTACCTGATACGGCTGCCTTCGAATCAAAAAAAGGAAATCTACTATGCGCCACGGACACGGACTACGTAAACTCAACCGGACAAGCTCTCACCGCTTGGCCATGTTGCGCAATATGATGAATTCACTCATCGCGCACGAAGCCATTAAAACTACGGTACCCAAGGCCAAGGAATTGCGCCGCGTGGTCGAACCCATGATTACCCTGGCCAAAGAGTCCACCGTGGCTAATCGCCGCTTAGCCTTTGACCGTCTGCGCGATCGCGATAGTGTGAGCAAATTATTCGATGTACTCGGCCCGCGTTTCAAGGCCCGTCCTGGCGGCTACACCCGTATTTTGAAAATGGGTTTTCGTGTTGGTGACAATGCACCCATGGCTTTGGTCGAATTGGTCGAGCGCACCGAAAATGCGGCAACCGACGCCGCTGAAGTCGCATAAGCGCGTATAATAAAACCCTTACCGCGCGATGGAGCAGCCTGGTAGCTCGTTGGGCTCATAACCCAAAGGTCGAAGGTTCAAATCCTTCTCGCGCAACCAATCAGCCAGCCTAGCGCTGGAGTCAAAACACCAACCTTCGGGTTGGTGTTTTGCTTTGTGCGGAGCGCCTTTATCGCCTAGCCCACCACCTGGTAATACAAATTTTGCGGATGCTTTGCTTGGGCAAAAAACACCCAGCGCTCGGCGATCAGGGCGGGCGCTTGTATTAAGGTGGCACAGACCCAAGGCCAAGTGCTGGCACTGCTCAGGGCGCAGAGTTGCAGGCCTAGAGGCAGCACGAACAAACCGAATACAAAGGCCCAACGTACATTGCGCAAGACCAACTGGCTGGCCCCGTGAAAAAACTCGCGGGTGTTGAATGCACCGGCGGACATGCCCATGGAAGTTTGCACTAGGCGCTTGGCCTCAATGCCAGTGGCCGATTGCAGCGTGGAGGCAGGGCGCAAACCGCTATTGCGGCGCAGGCTGAACCAGCGCATCAAAGCCGCCACCAGCGTTGCAATGGTAGCCAACGGTGCTAGCGCGTTAAGTAATGCAGTTTGCGCGAAGAAAGACGCAAGCGCACAAGCTAAGACGCTGCCTGAGGACATACCGATAAGGGTGAAATTGACTACGGTGCTCCAGTGCGCCCACTCCTGGATAAAGCGCAGGCAGGCGTAAATCATGGCGGTGCAATACCAAAGCAGCAGGGCGCCCAAAACGATGGCCCAGGGTAGCGCCTGCAAGAGCTCGCTGTTGAGGTCCCCATAAAGCGCCAGCCACCACAAGGCTGTCAGGCCAATATACGCTGGCAGCACAATGACTTCGCGCGACATCCAGGAGGTGCGCCACATCAGCACCGCACGCCAGGCGCGCATTTTGTGGCCCAAGTGCAAGAAAGAGGATGCCAAACCTGCCACCAGCAGCACCAGGCCCAAGGCAATCGCTTGCAGGACAAAGCGGTTGTCCATGGACACGCCGCTTATCTGCGCTAGCGCTAGCGCGACCAGAAGGCCTTGTGCAGCACCGGCCAGCGTGGTGAAAAATAAAATTGAAAAAGCCGGATGCATGGCGCTTACTCCTTGACCGTAGGGGGCGGGGACGCCTCCGTGATGCGCCGGGGCAAATAGTGATTCGCCGCTTGCGTCTCCCACTCTGGCATCAACTGGTAGCCGCCGCGTTCACGAATGGCTTTGCTAACCACGCTCTCGGGGTCTTTGATGTCGCCAAACAAGCGCGCATTGGTGGGGCAGGCCTGCACGCAGGCAGGTTGGCGATCCGCCTCGGGTAGCAAGGGGTCATACACGCGATCCACGCACAGCGTGCACTTGGTCATCACTTGCCGCTCTTCATCTAATTCGCGCGCGCCATAAGGGCAGGCCCAGGCGCAGTATTTGCAGCCTATGCACTTGTCGTAGTCCACCAGCACAATGCCATCTTCTGCGCGCTTGTAACTGGCGCCGGTCGGGCACACTGGCACGCAAGGCGGATCTTCGCAATGCAGGCAGCTTTTAGGAAAGTGGATGGTGTCGGTGCCGGGAAACTCGCCCGCTTCATAAGTTTGTACGCGGTTAAAAAAAGTACCACTCGGGTTTGCGCCATAGGCATTCAAATCGGACAAGGGCCCGGCGCTGCCTGAGGTATTCCACTGCTTGCATGAAGTGACACAGGCCTGGCAGCCCACACACACGTTCAGGTCAATTACCAAGGCCAGTTGTTTAGCCAGCGTTTCGCCCTGGCGTGCGCGTACCCGTAGGGGTGGCGCTGTATCTTGCGCCGCGCCGCCTTGGCCTTGTGCCAATGGCGATTGCAGCAGGTCTTTAAGCCACTGGATCATGATTTCTTCCCTCCTGCAAAATAGCGCAGCACCTGTGCTGCTTTGCCCACAACACCAGGCACGGCGGGCATGCTGGTCATTTGCGGGAAAGTCTCACCGGCCTCATCGGCGGTGGCTGGGCGTATGCGCACCCGCACGTCGTACCAACCGGCCTGGCCAGTGATAGGGTCGGAGTTGCTCACCCTGCCACTGGGTGTACCGCGCATCGGCAGTTCTTCGGAAATTAAGTGGTTAAGCAAAAAGCCCTTGCGCGCTTCGTCAGAACCGGGTGCCAGTTGCCAGGCACCATCGGCTTTGCCAATCGCGTTCCAGGTCCACACCGTACCGGGCTCTACCGCTTCGCTGTGGCGCACCATGCAGCGCACCTTGCCCCATTGGCTTTCTACCCAGGCCCAGCCGCCATCGGCAATGCCGGCGGCCAGGGCGGTGCGCGGGTTGACGTTGAGGTAGTTGTGGCTATGGATTTGGCGCAACCAGGCGTTTTGCGAATCCCAGGAGTGGTACATGGCCATAGGCCGTTGGGTGATGGCATTGAGCGGGTAGCTACCTAGATCGGTTGCGGCATCTTCCAGGGGGGCGTACCAAAAGGGCAGGGGGTCGAAATAGGTATCAATGCGTGCGCGCAAATGCGCCGGCGGCTGGCGGCCTTCGGTTTTGCCTTGGGCAGCCAGGCGGAAGGCTTGCAAGGTGTCCGAGTAAATCGCCAATTGCACCGGGTCGTTCTTTTGTCGCCAGCCTTTTTCTTTGGCAAAGTCAAGATATTCACGGTTCCAGTTACGCATGAAATGCATGCTCTCAGGCATGGGGTACTGGAACACGCAGTTGTTTTGTTCGTAGGCTTCCCACTGCTTGGGGTTGGGTTCGCCGCGCAAATGTTCGTCGCCATTTTTGCCACGCCAGCCCATCAAAAAGCCGATGCCCGGCTGGGGCTGGAAGTTCACTACAAAGTCTGGATAGCCGGTGAATTTGCGCGTGCCTTCAGGCGTAGTGAAAGCGGGAAATTTCAAACGCCCGGCCAACTCGATTAACACCTCTTGGAAGGGCTTGCATTCGCCCAGCGGCTTAACTACGGGAACGCGCACCGAATCGACCGGCCCGTCAAACTCCGAGATCGGACGGTCCAGCATGCCCATCACATCATGGCGCTCCAAATAGGTCGTGTCAGGCAAGACTAAATCGGCAAAGGCTACGGTCTCGCTTTGGAAAGCGTCACACACGACCACAAAGGGAATCATGAACTCGCCGTGCTCATCTTTGCGGTTCAGCATTTCGCGAATCGCCATGGTGTTCATGGTGCTATTCCAAGCCATATTGGCCATGAACATCATCAAAGTGTCGATCCGGTAGGGGTCGCCGCGCGTAGCGTTGGTGATCACGTTGTGCATCAGCCCGTGGGCCGACAGCGGATGCTCCCAAGAGAAGGCATGGTCTATACGAATGGGCGAACCATCCGGGTTGATGGCCAGCTCGTCCGGATGCGCCGGAAAACCCAGGGGCGCGGCATTGAGCGGCGTGTTGGGCTGGATCATCTCGGGCGAATTAAATGCGCGGTAATTGGGCACGATGTGGCGCGGGTAAGGCGCTTTGTGCCGAAAGCCACCGGGCGCGTCGATGGTGCCCAATACGCTCATTAACACGGCCAATGCGCGCACGGTTTGAAAGCCGTTAGAGTGCGCCGCCAGGCCGCGCATGGCATGAAATGCCAAAGGCCGCGCCTGGGTGCTGGGGTGGCGCTTGCCCCAGGCATCGGTCCAGGGGATGGGCAATTCAAACGCCTGTTGCAAGGCTGCATGCCCCATCTCTTGCGCCAACGCCACGATGCGCTCGGCAGCGATGCCAGTAATGCTTGACGCCCACTCGGGTGTGCAACTCGCTACGCGCTCGCGCAGCAATTGAAACGAGGGCGCCACCCGCGTGCCGTCGGCCAGGGTGTAGTGTCCTTCCAGCGCCGGGTCGCAACCCTCGGCAATCCCTTCGGGGTAGGCGTTAAGCACCTGGCCACTGGTCTTGTCAAACACCAGCTTGTTGTGCGGATTGCGGCCATCGCCCGGCGGGCCTTTCTCCGGGTTGGGGTCAAAGGCGAATAAGCCTTCACGCATGCCTTGGTCCAGCACCACCAGTTGTGGCGCGTTGGTAAAGCGCTTGAGGAAGGCATGGTCCAGCGTGTCGGTGCGGATGAGCTCATGCAAGAGGGCCATCAAGAGCGCTCCATCGGTGCCGGGTTTGATGGGAATCCACTCATCGGCAATCGCCGAGTAGCCGGTACGCACCGGGTTGATCGAAATAAAACGTCCGCCCTCGCGTTTGAATTTAGAGAGGGCCATCTTCATGGGATTGCTGTGGTGGTCTTCTGCCGTGCCCATCATCACAAACACTTTGGCGCGATCTAAATCAGGCCCGCCGAATTCCCAAAAGCTTCCGCCCACGCTGTAAATCATGCCTGCTGCCATGTTCACTGAGCAAAAACCGCCGTGTGCCGCATAGTTGGGCGTGCCGAATTGGCGGGCAAACAAACCGGTCAAAGCCTGCATCTGGTCGCGGCCGGTAAAGAGCGCAAATTTTTTGGGGTCGGTGGCACGGATATGCGCCAGGCGCGTGGTCAATAACTCGTAGGCGCGCTCCCAACTGATCGGCTCGAACTCAGCGGCGCCGCGCGCACTGCCGGCTTTGCGTAAGAGCGGCTGTGTCAGCCGCGCAGGCGATTTTTGCTTCATGATGCCCGAGGCGCCTTTGGCGCAAATCACCCCTTGGTTGAGGGGGTGGTTTGGGTTGCCATCGATGTAGCGCACCTCGGGGCCGTCTTCCCCCTCACGCAAATGCACGCGTATGCCGCAGCGGCAGGCACACATATAGCAGGTGGTGCATTTGATGGTGGTCTCAGCGACTGGCGTGGGCGCATCCAGCGGCTGATGCAAAGGCTCGGAGGACAAAAATTTAAACATGGGCTTGTCTCTTGGTATTTTTGTTATCGGGTTTGCTGCGGCCACCTACTGCTGTGTCTGCCCTAGCCCGGCGCAGCGGCGAGTACCGCCAGCGCTACCGAAGCCATGCGCGATTGCAGCGAATCGGCGCGCGAGGTCAGCACAATCGGAACCTGCGCTCCGAGCACCAGTCCGGCGCAGTCACCGCCGCCGACATAGTTGAAACTTTTGTACAGCATATTGCCGGCATTCAAGTCCGGCATGATGAAAAGGTCTGCGTCACCGGCTACTTGCGACGCCATTTTTTTGACCTGCGCAGCCTCTTTGGAGAATGCATTGTCAAAACCAAACGGCCCCTCTACGACAGCGCCCGGCCAGGCGCCGGCGCGCGCCATGTCCACCAAGGCCTGGGCATCGAGCGTGGCAGGAATCGACGGGTTCACTACTTCCACGGCAGCCACAATGGCGACCTTGGGCTGTGCGACGCCGAGTTTTTGCAGCAAACCAAGCGCATTGCCCAGTATGTCTTTTTTGGTTTTCAGGTCCGGAGCGATGTTGACCACGCAATCGGCCAGCGCCAAGAGCTTGTGGTAACGCGGCAGGTCAAATACAAAAGCGTGGCTGATACGACTGCTGCCGCGCAAACCATGTTCTTTATGGACGACCGCAGCCATCAATTCATCGGTATGCAGCGAGCCTTTCATCAAGGCGCGCAGGTCCCGACAGCGCGCCATAGCGCAGGCGCGCACAGCCGCATCGGGCGCACTGCTACCGCTGTCGATCAGCTCGAAATCGCGCACATCGACTTGCGCCGTATCCGCAGCAGCGGCGATAAGCGCGGCCGGGCCGATGAGCACCGGACGCGCCATGCCACTGTCCTGGATGCGGCGTGCGGCGTCCAGCGCCAAAGCGTCGCAGGGATAGACCAGGCCCAGCGCTTGCGGACTTGTGCCGGCCTGCGCCGTGGCGCGGGTCATCAGCGCTTGCAGTCGCGGATGCGTGGTCTCCATACTTCGGCCGGTAATCGATGCCGCTCGCTTTATACGTAGTCCTTGTACTTGTCCAAAAAGCGCACCGGTTTGGACAGCGCATCGCGGCGGAAGGGGTCGCCCAATTCGCGGGTGCACATGATTTCAATCACGCAGGTTTTGCCTTCCTTCATTTGCATGTCGATGGCACGTTTGAAAGCCGGGCCGACGTCTTCTAATTTATCCACCACGATGCCTTCGGCACCCATGGCTTTAGCGATCCCCGCAAAGCTTTCGCTTTCGAGCTCGCCCGCTACAAAGCGGCGGTTGTAAAAGTCCACCTGGTTTTTCTTCTCAGCGCCCCATTGGCGGTTGTGAAAGACCACGGCGGTGACCGGAATGTCGTGGCGCACGGCGGTCATCAGTTCGGACATGCTCATGCCCCAGGCGCCGTCGCCGGCATAAGCAACGGCCGGGCGGTCCATAGCGGCTGCCTTGGCGCCGATCATGGTGGGCAGCGAGTAGCCGCAGTTGCCAAAGCTCATGGGCGCGAAGAAGCTGCGCGGCTCGTCAAAGCGCAAGTAGCTATTGGCGACGGCATTGATATTGCCGATGTCGGTAGACACCATGACCCGCGGGGGCATGGCCTTTTCCAGCTCCCGCAGCACCTGGCGCGGATGTAAATAGGTGCCGCCGGTGGGCGTGCGCTCACCCTTGGCTTCTTCGATCATGTCCAGGCTATAGGTATCGCGCTCATGCGTCCAACTGTCGAGCTCTTTTTCCCAGGCAGCTTTTTCTGCGGCAATAGTGGCGGCGCGCTGCGCTTTGGTCGCATCGCTGGCCAGCGTCATGCTGCTCAGGCGGCGCAGCAGCTCTTTGGCCACTGCTTTCGCATCGCCGTGGATGCCCACAGAAATCTTTTTCACCAGACCCAGGTTGGTGTGGTCGGCTTCTACCTGGATGATCTTGGCGTCTTTGGGCCAGTAGTCCATTCCATGCTGCGCTAGGGTGCCAAAGGGCCCCATGCGGGAACCCAGTGCAATCACCACATCGGCCTGGGCTATCAGCTTCATCGCGGCTTTAGAGCCTTGGTAGCCCAGCGGGCCCGCCCACAAAGGGTGGCTGGCGGGAAAGGAGTCGTTGCGCAAATAGCCATTGGCCACCGGCGCGCCCAAGCGCTCGGCCAGGGCCACGCATTCGGCCACCGCATCGCCCATGACCACACCGCCGCCCGACAAAATAACCGGGAACTTGGCATGGGCCAGCATCTCTAAGGCCGCTGCCAAGCTGTTCTCACCGCCATGGCCGCGCTCGACGCGCATAGGCTTGGGGATTTCGCACTGGATTTCGCCGTAAAAATAATCGCGTGGGATATTGAGCTGCGTCGGGCCCATTTCGGACATGGCGCGGTCAAAGCAGCGGCCGGTGTATTCAGCCATACGCTTGGGGTTGTTCACATGGCCCTGGTATTTGGTGAATTCCTGGAACATAGGCAGTTGGTGCGCTTCCTGAAAGCCGCCTAGGCCCATGCCCATGGTGCCCGTCTCGGGCGTGATCATCACCACCGGGCTATGCGCCCAGTAGGCGGCGGCAATGGCGGTCACGCAGTTGCTGATGCCGGGGCCGTTTTGCCCGATCACCACACCATGGCGGCCCGATACGCGGGCATAACCGTCGGCCATGTGCCCCGCGCCTTGCTCATGCACCACCGGCACCAAACGGATACCCGCCGGAGCGAAGATGTCCATAGCATCCATAAAAGCCGAGCCCATGATGCCGAAGATGTCGGTCACGCCATTGGCGACCATGGTCTCTACAAAGGCCTCGGAAGGCGTCATTTTTTGCACGCCGCTGGCGACGCTGCGATGGTCTTGGGGGGCTTGGGGCATGGAAAGCTTCTCCTGGATAAAAATTTGCTGCATTGCACCAAAATATCGAGCTAATGGTACAAACCATTCCGGAAACCGGAATTTAAACTGACTATAGCGAAAAACAGACTTCTTGTGCGCATAAATTCTAATTTTTGAAACAAAAAATTCCGTTTATTGATAGTTAGATAATATTTCGCTATCATTCGTCCATGCCTGCGCTCACCGCTTTATCTCCCACGCTGCCCCCGGAAATCAACGGGGACACGCCCACCTTGCGCCTGTTTGCGTTGTTGGAGGTCATTGCTTCGAAAGACCAGTATTTCTCGCTGCAAAGCCTGGCTGACGAAACCGCTTTGCCCAAGCCCACGCTGCACCGCATGCTGCAGCAATTGGAAGCGGCGCATTTGCTCAGCCGCAGCGGCGACGGGCGCTTGTACGGCACCGGCCTGCGCTTGCGGAGGCTGGCCGAAAACCTGCTGCTCAACGACACCGCCCACGGAGCGCGCCATGCCGTGCTGCGCAAACTGGTCAGCGATGTGGGCGAGAGCTGCAACCTGACGGCCTTAAGCGGAAGCGAAGTGATTTATCTGGACCGGGTAGAGACGCCCGCACCGTTGCGCTTTTACCTGCACCCGGGCTCGCGTGTGCCGGTGCATTGCTCAGCCAGCGGAAAAATTTTTTTAAGCCAGATGACACCCCACCAGCGCCAGCGCCTGCTGGCCCATGTGCCGCTGGAGGCCTACACGCCTAAAACTTTGACCCAGCCCGAGGCCGTGGAGGCCGAAATCCGTGCCGTCAAGCGCCAGGGTTTTGCCCTGGACAACGAAGAGTTTTTGCCCGGCCTCTTGTGTGTCGCCGTAGCCGTGCCATCGGCACTGGGGCGGGCCAATTTGTGTGTTGCGGTGCAAGCGCCCTTGATGCGTATGACTGCGGATAAAGCCCTCGCCTTGCTGCCCGCCTTACATCGCGCAGCCCAGGCCTTAAGCCAGATCGAAGCCGATGCCACGCCTGCAGGCAACACCCAAGATGACGCACAGCGGGCCTAAAACCGGTACCGGCCAGGCGCTGGCCAGCGCGTCCGTCGCCCGCACTTGCAATGGCAAAAGCGACTACCTTTAAACCGCCACTTTGGATGCGCCTATGACCCTGCCCACCCCACCAGCTATGCGCCAGGTTTCGGTGCGCGGCACCTTTGGCATAGACAGTGATTTGCAGGTGCCGGCCTTTGCCGAGCGCGGGGACTTGGTGCCGGCCATCGACAGTGCCTACCGTTTCAATCCGGATGTCACGCTGGCCCTTTTGGCCGGATTCGCGCACAACCGCCGGGTATTGGTGCAGGGCATGCACGGCACTGGCAAATCCACCCACATCGAGCAAGTGGCTGCGCGCCTGAACTGGCCCTGTGTCCGGGTCAACCTCGACGGCCATATCAGCCGCCTGGACCTGGTGGGCCGCGATGCGGTGGTGCTGCGTGAAGGCCGGCAGGTCACCGAGTTTCAGGAAGGCATCGTGCCCTGGGCCCTGCAGCGGCCCGTGGCTCTGATTTTTGATGAATACGACGCCGGCCGGCCCGATGTGATGTTCGTCATCCAGCGTGTACTCGAACGTGACGGGCAATTTACCTTGCTCGACCAAAACCGGGTCATTCATCCGCATGCGCAGTTTCGCTTGTTTGCCACCAGCAACACCATAGGCCAGGGCAACCTCAACGGTTTGTATTTCGGCGCGCAGCGACTCAACCATGCGCAGCTCGACCGCTGGGACGTGGTGGCTGCGCTCAACTACTTGAGCGCGCAAGAAGAAGCTGCCATCGTGCTGGCGCGCGTGCCCGCCATGTCCGCGCAGCAAGACTTGCTATTGCAGATGGTGGCGCTGGCGGACCTGACGCGCAAAGGCTTTGCCGCTGGTGATGTGTCGGCGCTGATGTCGCCGCGCACCGTGATTAGCTGGGCCGAAAATCTACAAATTTTCGGCGACCTGGCCACTGCGCTGCGCTTGACCTATATGAACAAGTGCGACGAAGCGGAGCACGACTTAGTGGCTGAATATTTTCAGCGCTGCTTTGACCGCGTATTGTTCCCTGCCGCTTAAACGAAGCAGCATGGGCGCAGACCCTGTCGACACCGTTCAAGCGCAAGTGCGCAGGCAGCAGCGCCTAGACGCTTTGTGCGCCGCCACCTTGCGCGCCCTGAGCGCCCGGCCCGAGGTGCATACACGCGGCCCGCATTGGTATGCCGGCGATACCGCCTTGCCCAGCTTTGCGCCGCATTTGCATCCGCAGGCGCAATGGAAGCCGCAGTCTGACGAGCAAGTGCTGTCCATGGCCTCGTCGGGAGAACTACTTGCCCCACTGTCGGAATCTGCAAAGCTGCTCTCTTTTCGCGGCGCAGCCGACGGCATTGCCCTGCGGCTGCGTTTCAGCGATGTGCTGCTGCACCGCCAGTTGCGGCCCGAGCGGCCTATGGCACGGCGCGTGTTTGATGTGTTGGAGCAATACCGCGTCGAGTCACTTGTGCCCGCGCAGTGGCCGGGCGTGCGCAGCAATATGTCGTCGCGCTTTACCGCCTGGTCGCAGGCCTTCGTCAGCGCGCGTTTACATGAGTCAGCACAGGGGCTGTTGTTGCTGACCGTTGCGCAAATTAGTCGGGCGCGCGTGACCAGCGAGCCGGTCGATGGTGTTTTGGAAGACCTGCTCGAAGCCACCCGCTTTGGTCTGGTGCCGCAT
Source organism: Rhodoferax sp. (assembly GCA_040400575.1). GTDB lineage: Bacteria > Pseudomonadota > Gammaproteobacteria > Burkholderiales > Burkholderiaceae_C > Allorhodoferax. The sequence continues at coordinate 354,915 of JBBAPX010000001.1, read as the reverse complement.
ATCGGCCACGCTTTGGCCGCTTTGCGCCGCAGTCGCTTTGACCAGAGGGCATATGCGCAGCATGCGCTTGCCATTGCCCAAGTGGTCGCTGATTTAGCAGACGGCGCGCTGCAAGCTGCAGACCGCGCCGCCAAGACTGCGCCCGAGGACAGCGAGGAGGAGGATGCCTGGTTACAAATTTGGGTGGACTTTGAGACCGGTGAGGAAAGCGGTTTTGCCAGCGCCCTGGAGGCACGCCACGCGCAGCAGGACGCCGCCCACAGCTACCGCGTCTTTAGCACCCGCTACGACCGCGAAATACGCGCTAGCGACTTAGTGCGCCAGGCGCAATTGCAGGAACTGCGCAGCCAATTAGACCTCAGCGTGCGCGCATGTGGCGTCAGTGCGGCACGCCTGGCCCGGCGCTTGCAAACTTTGCTGGCCTTGCCGCAGATCGATGGCTGGGACAGCGCGCAGGACAGCGGCTATATCGACGGTCGGCGCTTAGCGCAAATGGTGGCCAAGCCGGACGAGCAAAGCGTGTTTCGCCTGCCCCATAGTGCAGCGCGCGCCGATGTCGCCCTGACTTTGTTGCTCGACTGCTCAGGCTCCATGAAGCAGCACATGGAAAAACTAGCGCCCTTGGTGGACTTGTTGACCCGTGCCCTGGACATGGCAGGGGTGGCCACCGAGGTGCTGGGCTACACCACCAACTCCTGGAACGGTGGACGTGTGATGCGTGATTGGCGCCGTGCCGGCAAGCCGGCGCAGCCGGGTCGGCTCAATGAGCTATGCCATATGGTGTTCAAAGAAAGTGGCCAGCCATGGCGTCGTAGCAAGCCGAGCCTGGCCGCCATGCTGAAACCCGACCTATTCAGAGAGTGTGTGGACGGCGAAGCCTTGCGCTGGGCGGCACAGCGCTTGCGCGCGCAAGAGACAGAGCGCCGCATGCTGGTGGTGTTTTCCGATGGCAGCCCTATGGATGGCGCTACCGTGCTGGCCAATGACACGCATTACCTGGACCGCGATTTACAGCATGCGGCGCGCCAGTTGGAGCGTGAAGCCGCTATCGGGCTGTGCGCCGTGGGTCTGGGCCTGGACCTGAGTGCGTATTTCACGCGTAGCACGGTGCTTGACTTGCAAAACCAAACTGCGGCGCAAGCCTTGGGCGATGTGCTTGCCTTGTTGGCACGCTCCAGCCGTCCATAAGCCATGCGTTAACGCAGACTGGGCAAAGCGCGATCAGCGCCAGCAATTCGCAGCGCTGTCTGTGGCATTGAGCAGGCCGCGCGCGCCGGTATGTTCTAAGGTGAAGTCGCCGCACTTATCGTCCTCCATCGGGCCACCGCTCTTGCGCACCGCCTGGATTTTGAAAGTGCTCAAACCCGGATTATTGGTACCCGCTGCCGGTGCGCAAAAGCTGATGTCATAGCTTTGCGAGCCCGAGGTAGCATGGCGCGGCACTATGGCCAACTCGCCCGGTACCGTGGCCGCTAGTCCCGCCTTGCTGTTTGCAAAGCTGTCGTTTTGCGAATAAAAGCGCTGCATGTACTGGGCTACTTCCAGCAACTGCGCACGCGCCTCTGCGCGCCGAGACTTGCGCACCGATTCCTGGTAGCTGGGTATCGCGATGGCCCCCAGAATGCCGACGATGGCAAGCACGATCATGAGTTCGATCAAGGTAAAGCCGTGTTGTTTCATAGGAATTTTTGCTGAAGAAATGGGTGATGAAAAGCGTGACAGTGTGACCATCCCGCTTAGCTGCCGCCCGTAGGGGTGATCGTGCCAGCTACAGGACGGTTCATGATTTGACGCCAGCTGCGTCGCAGCCACATCTTGGCGCCAGCGGCGCTGGTCTGGACGCTTGTGCTGCGCAGTGTGCCTTCGCTATTGACGTCCCATGTAGGCGCCGTGGACACTGCACTGCCTGTCAATGGATCGAGCACAAAGCTAGGCGATTTACCTGGACGCGGTGCAGAGGCACTGGCTACGTCGTCCATGGGGGAGCGCGCCTGAAAAACCACGCTAACCACTGCCAGCGGGGGTAATGGTGCACGATGCAAAGCGCTTAGACGCTTGTCCAAGCGAATAAACCAGCCACGCTTATCGCTGTAGTTCACTGCATTCATGCTCGCCCGATAGAAGGGCGTGCCGCTTATGCTAGAGAGGGCTTGTTGTACCAGTTTGCTGCTGGCGCCTGAGGCCGCCGAACCGGAAGACTGGGTGGAAATAGCATCCGCTGCTGCGCCAGACTGCTGGCCGGTAAGGACTTTGTCCCACACCCCATAGAGGCCTTGCACTTGTCGGCTGCTGGCGTGCGCACTGTCAAGTGACCTACCCGTCTCAAACAACACCAAGTTGCCGCCTTGCGGATGCGCTACATAGCTAGGGCTCACGGTAATCGGCTCCACGTGGTCTGCAGCATCTTTAGCCTGGTAGAGCGCGGTGTTGCCAAATGCCAGCCCCCAATCCGACCGACGCGCACTTGAAAAGTCAAACTTCCACAGGTTTCCTTGTAAATCGCCCGCATAGGCAGCAGTGATTTGGCGCTGCCTATCGAGCACCAGGCGCACGCCGCCCAGGGCATTGTTTGCGCTGCCAGGTAGGGTGATGGATTGAATGAAGGCTCCGGTCAGCGCGTTGATGATAAAAAGCTTGGCCTTGCCCTTCTTGTCCACAGCGCCATTACCCAGAATCACCACCCAGGTGCCATCGCGCATGATGCCTACGGCGGGCTTTTGCAATACAGTCCCCAAATCCACAAAATGGCGATCGCTGCTGCTTGTCTCCCACAAAATATCAGCAGCGCCCGGCGCATAGACGGCCTTGGAATCACCCTCTGGATGCACTGGCACATTGATGGCAAAAAGCTTAGGCGCGCCCGCAGCACGGCTCCCAACAAGCAGCTTACGCCAACCCGTAACTGTCGCACTGGTGGCGATGCGCTTGTCATAAATGTCGGCTTCTATCCAGGGCCCATCAATACCCACAAAACCCTGGGCGCGGCGCTTCTTCTTTTGCTGTAAAAATTGTCGATAGTTGCCCCGTGTGCCCGAAGAGGGAGGAGGTAAAAAGTCATACATCGCGTCTTCTTGATCCGACACCAGCAGTGGCTCGCTGCCGGGAGACCTAAACGATGAAGCATGCAATGGGAGTGCTTGTGCGACTGCCTGCTGCATTGCCGCCGCCAACAAGGTGCAGAAAAACGCGAGGTAGGTAAAGCAATAGGGTGAGCGCATACCAGCCCCTTAAAACCGGATCATCGATTGAACCCAGGCGTCGGTGCCCGATGTGATGGCGCCGTCGCTGGCTTCTTTATAGTCTTGCGAAAAGCCGCGTGCGGTGATGAGAAAACCTTGGACGCGCTGCATATCAATTGGCACTAAGCGCATTTCTTCAATCATGCAGACCGGAGCGGTGGCGGGTTTAGCGCCAAGGGCGTCCTGTAATTGCGCTGCTGGCACGGCATTGACTTGGCTCGGGCTCGCGCTCCAGTGGGCTAAATTGGACCAGGCCTGGGGCATTGCGCCACTGGCGGCATCAAGGGGAAGCGGCAGAATTATCAAAAACGTGTCGTTCTTCATGATGCCATCTTCGCAATAACGCAAGGCGAGCTCGGCCAACTCATGAGCGACCACGTTCATACGAAAATTAGTGGCGACCTGCTCTGTAGATAGCGTCGCCTTGGCCGCCCAGATGGCTGCGCCCGAGAGCACCACCAAAAGGGTCAAGACCAGCAGCAAGACGAAGCCACCTTGGCGCGACGCTTGTCGATTACCCATAAGCACATCCTGCCGGTTTTTCATTGTGCAATCCCTGTACGGTTACGCAAACTCACTGTCGTACTAAAGGTGCGATGCAAAAATTTGTCAGACGGTCGGGCGAGGACGCCGTCGCAGTTGAGGTAGTCCACCGGTTTGCCCTGGTCTTGGCTGGCGCTCACCATTTGTAGGCAAATGCGTACCGACACCACCCGGGCCCAGTTCTGGTCAGAATTGCCGCCCAATGCATTGACCTGATTAGCAGTTGCAAAGCGCACCACCTGGTTATCGATACTGTCGCTGGCAATGCCGTAATGCACGCGCATAAATTCCACGCCACTAACCAGGGGCTGTGCTGTGAAGGCAGCGTTGCCGTTACCCGCACAGCTAAGCTCCTTGTTGGAACTGATAAAAAACCGCGACTCGACCAGGGCAAATGCCACATTGCTATTGACCGCAGAAATGGCATTGTTCAGGACACTCTGGCTGAGGCAGTCGGAGGCTTTTTTGCCGCCGGCCGCTTCGGTATTGAAGCTATCACCTTCGTAACGCAGCGCAATGTCGTCGGGCTCGGTGCTTGCGTTGGTGCATGTGAGCGCGTCCCAAGCGGCACTTGTGCTGCTAAAGCCACCGTCGCATCCCTTCAAACCGGCTCCTGCCAAGTTGCTGTCCATTATCTGCACTATTTGTCCGTCGACCGTGGCGCCATTGCGCCCAACCATCAAAATGGGCTGGCTGTAACCGGCCATGCGGATATGGCGCGCCAGAGTCTCCAGCGCGATGGAAGCATCCTCCGCCATGCGGCTCACGGTCTGACTTTGGCGGGCTGCCAAGCTGGTGCCCATATAGATGGACAGTATGGCTCCCAGCAGCACCAGGCCTATGGCCATGGCAAGGAGCAATTCCACCAGGCTAAAGCCGCTCTCTTGGCTCGCCCTAGGTGTGCGTCTATTCATAGGGCAGCCCGCAGATACAGACACCGCGGCGGGTCGCTCCCACCGCTGATGGCTGAGGCGCGGCAATTGGCAGAGCGCGATTCCATGGAGGCGGCGCTTGTCGGCTCCATCCACATAATCCAAATGTCCGCCCGGCTGCCATTGCGCAGCATTTGGAAATCGCCGCCGGGTAGCGATAAGCGCAAGCGGTTGGCAAGGTGCGCTTTATCGATGCTGGCTATTTCGCTGCTGGTGCATCGGGTCGGGACGGCGCAGCTAGGTACGGTGGCTGCGGCACGGGTGGAGGAATAGCTGTCGGTCTTGCCATAGGCGTCGGCCATAAATCCATCGGTATTGGCGCGCATAGATTCGGCCAACTCGGTGGCAGTCTGCAGAGCCACCAATTGGTACATCGATGTTTTGCTGTGCTGAATCGTCGCGGCCATTAAGAGTGCGATGCCGGCAATGCCATAGGACATGACCAGCATCGCAATCAGCACCTCCAGCAGCGAGGCCCCAGTTTGATGCTTGCGTGGTACCTGTAAAGGAGCACGTGCGGGGCTTGCGCAGGGGTCGAGCATCGGGACTGCCACCGCTTAAGTGCAGGCGTTAAGGCTCGCTGAGATGCGTGCCCGTCCCTGCATGGAGATGCAGACGCGTTTTCTTTGACGCTCGCTCGTGCTCGTAGCATCGAAGGTAAACGAACTCGTTCCGCCTGCAAGCAATATGCCGGTATTGCGGTACACCAATTTGTTCGGTGTTCCACCGCTAATTTTTTCAATCCCGCCACTGCTGTTGATGGCCCCTTGCACGCGTAGCAAGGTATCTTTTTTTGCGTCATAGCTATAGCTGCTATCGCCATCCCGGTTGACAAAAACAATCCATCCTTGGTGCCAGCGCGCAGTGTCAGCCGTGGTGCAACTGGGGCTGGCACTTTCGCCGCTGGTGCTGGGGCACACCACCACTTGCGCCCGGTTGCGAATGGCTTCGGATCGTGCGTAGCGCAGGGTGCTAAAAAAGGTATTCACATGACCGCGCACTGCTTCGGTCTCGCTCAGGCCTTGCAAACTCGGGATGCCGATAGCCAGCAAAATGCCCAGAATGGCCAGGGCCACCATGAGCTCTATCAGCGTCATTCCGGACTGACGATGGAGGGTTTGCATACTTGCAGCAGGGTTGGGGTCTGCTTAATTATGCAAAAAATAATTGTTACTTCAATAGGTATGAAAAATTGAGTCTAAAAAAACCAGAGTTCAGCCATTAAGAGGCCCAAGCTAAGGCCCGTCGATAACAGAAGGCGTCGCGGCGCTAGCCTCAGTCAAATAGTTGGGCCAATTGCTGCTGAGGGTAAATGCGGTTGGCCACAAAGCGCACCCAGCCGCTGGTGTCCAGCCGCGACTCGGGCTGGGCCGCGGGTGCGGCGGCTCGCGCCACGGAAGGGTATTGCACCCATTTGACGCTGTCCGCGTTCGCCTCGGCTTGGGCTCCAGTAGCGCGGCCTAGCGATGGGTATTGCACCCAGGCTTGGGTCTCGCTGCGACTGGCCGCGTCGCCGCTCCAGCTGCGGGTGAATGCGGCGCCCAGGTAATGCACCCAGCCACTGCGATCGGTGGCAGTGCCGTCAAAGCTGGCGGGGGTTTTGACCGGGCCGCCGGCATAGCGCACCCAGTTCTCGCGTTTTTCGGCTGGGCGCAGGGCGGCGGTGGCGGCCTTGGTTGCCAGGGGTTCCAGGGCGCGGGCCAAGGCGGGCTCGGCCGGATTGCGTGCCAGCACCAGTTGCAGCAACTGGTTGTGGTTGGGCACTTTGAGGGCAGCCGTGCTTTGCGTACGCTGCGGTTTGCTGCTCCCAAAGGCCTGGGGGTTGAGCAGCACAAAGGCTTGGCTCAGCACCTGTGCGCTCAAGGGGCTTTCGGGCATGGTTTTGGCCACGATGCGTTCCAGGCTCTCGCCCAATGCCGGGGTGTAGCTGTGGCTGGACTTGAGGCCGCTAAGGTCCATCGCGGCAATGCCCAAGGGCGAAACCGGCTTGGAGGCGGACGCCATGGCTGCGCTGACGCCCGCTAGACCGATCACCAAGCTGAGCGCGCTGCCCCACCAGCGCAGCGAGTAGGGGCGGGGTAGGCGGCGGCTGGCTTGTGGCATGCGGATTCTCCGAAAAAAGGGTGGGGCGCAAACTGTCGAAACTGCGACGATGGAAGCGGTTTCTTAGGTGCTTACGGGTCTTACTTAAGCCTCTGCAATTGCCATGCCATGCGTTTGCAGGGCCTTAGGCGTACTGGCCCTGTCGGTTTAACCCCTATAGCCAGCGCGTCCCAAGCGTGCAAAATGTCAGCCAGCGCTAGCCACCGTGCCATTGAAGCCCTTAACCGTTGGAGAAAACTATGCCCCTGTCCCATTCCCACCGCAGCCTTTTGGGCCGCAGCCTGCGTATGAGCACCTTGCTCAGCTTGGCCCTGGCCTGGCCCTTGGCCGCGCTGGCCGATGCCGCTTACCCGGACAAACCGATCAAGTTCGTGGTGCCTTATCCGCCGGGCGGTGGCACGGATGTGGTGGCGCGAATCGTCCAGCAGCGCCTGCAAGCGGCGCTGGGCCAGCCCATCGTGATCGATAACAAAGGCGGCGCCGGCGGCTCGCTGGGCACGGACATCGTGGCTAAGTCGGCCCCTGACGGCTATACCGTCTTATTCACTCTGAGCTCCCACACCATCAACCCGGCGATCTTCCCCAAGCTGCCGTATGACACCATCAAGGACTTTGAGCCGGTGGGCCTGGTGGCGTCCTTGCCCCAATTGCTGGCGGCCAATATGGCGGTGCCGGTGCGCAGCGTCGCTGATGTGGTGACGCAGGCCAAGGCCGCACCGGACAAGTTCTCGTTTGCCTCGGTTGGCAATGGTTCTCCGGGTCACTTAGCGGGCGAATTGATGGTGCTGCGCACTGGCGCGCCCATGGTTCACATCCCTTACCGGGGCGGTGGCCCGGCGGTGACGGACGTGATTGGCGGCCAGGTGCCCTTGCTCTGGGTGTCCATTCCCGCTGCCGCTGCGCAAGTCAAAGCGGGCAAGTTGCGCGCGCTGGCAGTGTCCACCACCAAGCGCAGCCCGGCTTTCCCGGATGTGCCCACCATGCAAGAAGCAGGGGTGGCGGACTTTGAGGTGGACTCGTGGTATGCCATGCTGGTACCAGCCAAAACACCACGCCCGATTATTGACAGGCTCAACAAAGCGCTCAACACCGTGCTAGCCGAGCCTGCCATCCGCGCCCAGTTGCTCGATCAAGGCGCCGATGCCGTGGGTGGTACTCCTGAAGCGCTGGCCAAGGTCATCGCAGCCGAAGTGCCTAAATGGGTCAAGCTGGCCAAAGACGCCAACATCAAGGCCGATTGAGCATGGCTTTGATGACGGCGCACGCGCCCTTGAGTCCTGCCGAGCAAGAGGCGCAGGCCCTAGTACAAAGCTTGCTACAACGCGCGCGCGCAGCGCAGCGTATTGCCGAACAGTACGACCAGGCGCGGGTAGACGAGCTTGTAGCGGCAGCGGCTTGGGCGATCTTGGAGCCTGGCCGTAACCAGGCGCTGGCCGAACTGGCCGTGCAAGACACCGGCATTGGCAATGTGCCCGACAAGCTGCGCAAAAACTACCGCAAAACCTTGGGCTTGTTGCGTGATTTGCAGGGCGCGAAATCGGTGGGTGTTATTTCTGACAACCCAGCGACCGGCATTACCGAAATTGCGCGTCCGGTGGGCGTGGTCTGTGCCATTACGCCCTCCACCAACCCAGCGGCTACACCGGCAAACAAGATTATCAACGCGCTTAAAGGGCGCAATGCCGTGATTGTTGCGCCCTCGCCCAAAGGCTGGGCGACCAGCGCACGTCTGCTGGAGTACATCCATGCTGCGCTGGACCGTATTGGCGCGCCATGCGATCTGGTGCAAGTGCTGCCCGCGCCCATTAGCAAAGCGGCTACCTACGCGCTGATGGCCGCCTGCGATTTGGTGGTCGCCACCGGCTCGCAAGCCAATGTGCGCGCAGCCTATGCCAGTGGTACGCCGGCCTTTGGGGTGGGTGCCGGCAATGTGGCGGGCATCGTCGATGAGAGCGCGGATATGGCCCTGGCCGCCGAACGCATCCTGCGCTCCAAGACCTTTGACAATGCCACCAGCTGTTCGTCTGAAAACAGCGTGGTGGTGCTGGACGCGGCCGCACCGGCTTTGTTGCAGGCATTGCAAGCGGGTGGCGCGGTGCTGCTCGATGCCGCACAAAAAGCCCATTTGCAGGCCCTGATGTGGCCCGATGGCAAGCTTTCTAGCGCCGTCATCGGCCAAAGCGCGACCGTGGTGGCGCAGCGTGCGGGCCTGTTGGAGGTGGCCGCTTTGCAGCCGCGCGTGTTGCTGGTGGAAGAAAGCGGCACCGGCGAGGACTACCCGTTTTCAGGCGAAAAACTTTGCCCGGTGTTAACGCTGTACCGCGTGCCGGATTTCGAATCCGCCATGGCCATGGTGGAGCGTATTTATGCATTCCAAGGGGCTGGGCATTCGGTGGGTTTGCATAGCGCGCGGTCCGAACGTGCGCTGGCGCTGGGTTTGCGTTTGCCTGTTTCGCGCGTGATCGTGGACCAGGCCCATTGCATCGCCACCGGCGGCAGCTTTGACAACGGCTTGCCCTTCAGCCTGTCCATGGGCTGTGGCACCTGGGGTAAAAATAATTTTTCCGAGAATATGAACTACCGGCACTACCTCAATATCACGCGTATTTCGCGCCCTATTCCAGAGCGCATGCCCTCGGAGGACCAACTGCTGGCAGACTATTTCACTAAATACGGGCGCGTATGAGCGAGGCTTTATTGCCACGCACCGTACGCGCGCTCTTGGAGGTCCAAACCAGCGCGCGGCCTGATGCGCTGTACGCCCTGGCAGTTGACGCTGGCGAAGGCGATGGCCAGGCCCCAAACAGCATCCGCTTTGCTGCCCTGGCGAAGTATTGCGCTCAGGTAGCGACGCTTTTACTGGGCCAAGGCTTGCAGCCCGGCGATACGGTCTCGCTGGTCATGCCCAATGGTTTGAACACCTTGCGCTTGCTTCTGGGCGCTATGCATGGTGGCTGGTGCGTCAACCCGGTTAATCTGCTCTCCAGCCCTGAGCAAATGCGCTATGTGCTGGACCATAGCGACTGCAAGTTGGTGATTGCCAGCCCAGACTGGGCCGAGCGCGTGCAAGCGGTCTTGACTACCTTGACACGGCCTGTAGCCTTGCTGGTGTACAGCCCGGATATGGATGCCGATGACAGCTTGCTCGGGGCTTTGTTACCGACTCCCACTCCCGCGCCAAAGCCTGAGGCCATGGCCTTGCTAATGTACACCTCGGGCACCACCGGCGTGCCCAAAGGGGTGGTGCTTACCCAGTCCAACCTGGCGGCTAACGCCATGTCCATCAGTGCCGAACACCGCTTGGGTGCCCGCGATCGCGTGCTGGCCGTGTTGCCGCTCTTTCATATCAATGCCTTTGCCGTGACCATGCTCGCTCCTTTGGCCCATGGCGGCAGCCTGGCTATGCCACCCAAGTTTTCGGCGGCCCGTTTTTGGCAGCAGGCAGTGCAAGCCCAATGCACTTGGATCAATGTCGTGCCCACTATGATTTCTTATCTGCTCGAAGGCAGCGTGCCCGAGGGCGAAGTCCTGGGGCAGATACGCTTTTGCCGCAGTGCGTCTGCGGCCTTGCCGCCAGCGCACTTACAGGCCTTTGAACAGCGCTTTGGTATCAGCGTCATTGAGACCATGGGCTTAACGGAGACCGTGGCGCCTGCGTTTTCTAATCCCTATGACCCCAAGCAGCGTAAGCTGGGCGCAGTGGGTAAAGCCTCGGGTTGCGAGGCTTGCGTGATAGACGCGGACTTGCGTCCAGTGCCTGACGGCAACACCGGCGAAATCGCCATCCGCGGCCCGCAGGTAATGCAGGGCTATTACAAAAATCCAGACGCCACCCGCGCCAGCTTTACCCCGGACGGCTGGCTGCGCACTGGCGATCTAGGCCACCGCGATGCCGACGGTTATTTCTTTGTCACCGGGCGCATCAAAGAACTGATCATTAAAGGCGGCGAGAACATCGCGCCGCGCGAAATCGACGAAGTTCTGCTGCGCCACCCCAGCGTGCGCGACGCCGCAGCTACCGGTATACCCGATGGGCATTACGGACAGGAGATTTTGGTTTGCATCGTCTTACGCGAAGGCTGTGCCGCTGATGAGGCGACCTTGCGAGTTTTTTGCGCAGAACACTTGGGGCGCTACAAAACGCCCAAGGTATTTCACTTTGTAGCGGACCTGCCGCGCGGCCCCTCGGGCAAGGTGCAGCGGCTCAAGTTACTGGACTGGGTGGCTCAGACGACTTGAGCTTTGAGCGCTTTGGCCGCGCCGCCGCGTACTGCGGTGGTCAAAGCTTGCAGCAGGGCCGACTCCAGTTTCCAACAATGCCAGTACAAGGCGACGGGCAATCGAACCTTGGGAGCCAGATCGCGCAACTCGCCGCTTTTGAGCAGGTCTTTAACTTGCAGCAGCGGCACCACCGTAGCGCCCCAGCTTTGCAGCGCAGCACGCACCCGACCATGTGCGCTGGGTAAAAAATTTTGCTGTAAGCCCGGATTTTTAAGGCCGCAGGCTTTACGTACAAAGCGGGTTTGCAAATCGTCTTTGCGGTTAAAGGCCATAAAGCGCATACCGGCCAAGGCATGGGCATTTAAACCTTTGGGGCAATGCGCGTCCGCGTAGTCTGGGCTGGCAACTGCCACGTAGTCCATCACTCCCAGTTGCACCACCTGGCAACCGCGCAGCGGTTTGGCCAGCGCCGTGACGCAGCCTTGCACTTGACCTTCGCGCAGCCATTCGTGGGTGAAGTCTTGGTCATCGGTGATGATTTCCAGCGCCATGCCGTCTTGCGCCAGCGTTTGCAATGCGGGCAAGACCCAGGTGGCAATGCTGTCGGCATTGATAGCGATGGCAATGCGCTCCTGTCCTTGCCGGCTTTGTACGTCCCGCGGCGCTAGGGCTTGCAGGTCGCGGCCCAGGTCGGCGCGCAAGAGCCGTAACTGCAGCGCGTGCTTCAGCAAATAACGCCCGGCCGGCGTGGCCTTGAGTGGCCGCGTGCGCACGATGAGTACCGCGCCGGCCTGCGTCTCTAAGGTGCGCAGGCGCTGCGACACTGCCGACTGCGTGATCGACAAGCGCACTGCCGCGCGCTCAAAACTGCCCTCTTCTACGATGGCAGCGAGGCATTCGAGCGCGTGAGGATCAAAAATTTGCATTTATTTAAATTATTAGCGACGCTAATGAATATAGCTTAATTCTCATAAAACTGTTAATTCAAACTGGCCTGCTGCACACTGCGCTCCACCTCAATCTAGCGGAGAATGCAAATGCACATCGGACTACCCCAAGAAATCAAAAATCATGAATACCGCGTCGGGCTGACACCTGCCAGCGTGCGAGATTTATGCGCTAACGGCCATAGCGTGCTGGTGCAAAGCGGCGCGGGTGCCTCCATCGGGTTAACGGATGCGCAGTACCAGGCAGCCGGTGCGCAGATCGTGCCTGATGCCGCCAGCGTGTTCGCACAGGCGGACATGATTGTCAAAGTCAAAGAGCCGCAAGCGCAGGAATGCGCCATGCTGCGGCCCGGTCAAATTTTGTACACCTATCTCCACTTGGCGCCGGACCCTACGCAAACGGCGGCGCTCGTGAAATCAGGCGCAGTGTGCGTTGCCTACGAAACGATTACCGGTGCCCAGGGTGGCCTGCCGCTGTTAGCGCCTATGAGCGAAGTGGCGGGCCGCATGGCGGTGCAAGCTGGTGCAGCGCATCTGGAAAAGTCCAAAGGCGGTATGGGCGTATTGCTGGGCGGCGTGCCCGGCGTGCCGGCTGCGCATGTGGTGATTTTGGGGGGTGGTGTGGTCGGTACGCATGCCTTGCAAGTAGCGGTCGGTATGGGTGCCCGGGTCACCGTGATAGACCGCAATGTGGATCGCCTGCGCCAGCTTGACCTCGTGTTCGGCAACCGTATCCACACCTTGTACAGCAGCGTGCAAAACCTGGAAGACGCGGTGCTCGATGCAGAACTGGTTATTGGCGGCGTACTTATTCCCGGTGCCTCCGCGCCCAAGCTGGTGACGCGCGCCATGGTCGCGTCTATGAAAAAAGGCGCGGTGGTGGTCGATGTGGCCATCGACCAGGGCGGATGTTTTGAGACCTCGTATGCCACCACGCATGCTGAACCTACCTATGTGGTCGATGGCGTGGTGCATTACTGCGTCGCCAATATGCCCGGCGCCGTGGCCCGCACGTCTACCTTTGCCCTGAACAACGCCACCATAGGCCATGCGCTGGCAATTGCCAACAAAGGTTGGAAACAAGCCTTGCGTGATGACGTGCACCTGCGTCAGGGCCTGAACGTTGCGCAGGGGCAAGTCACCTATGAAGCGGTTGCTCGTACCCTGGGCTATGCCTTTGTAGCGGCTGAGGGTGTTTTGGCTTAAGCTGTACGCTTATTCAAAAATGCGCTGAAGCTTTGCTGTGCCGCGTCACGTGCTGCACCGTTGGCCATGCGTTCGCCAGACACCACATAGGCCTCTTGCTGTGGTAGTTCGATTTGTTGGTAATAGCCTTGCTTGCCCATGGCTTTGGACACAGTACAGCCCCGGCTGGCCCGACTGATTAATTCCAGTGTGGCGGCGTCCAGTTGTGACGCGGGCACCGCCCGGTTAATCAGGCCCCAGTCGGCGGCGGTGGCCGCATCGATGGCATCGCCCGTCAGCGCCATTTCCATAGCCCGTTTGCGCCCGATGTTGCGCGCCACCGCCACCAGCGGCGTATGGCAAAACAAGCTGGCCTTGCCGCCGGGAATCGCAAACTCGGCGGTGTCTGCGGCTAGCGCCAGATCGCAACTGGCCACCAACTGGCAGCCCGCTGCGGTCGCCAATGCGTGCACTTTGGCGATCACCGGTTGCGGCAAGGCTTGCACCGTGTTCATCATGGTCGTGCACAGATCGAACAGAGCGCGCAAATGGTCCAGGTCCTGCCCCGCCATGTCGGTAAAACTGTGGCCTGCTGAAAAAACCGGACCATTGGCCGCCAGGATGATGCCGCGCGCATCGCTGTCGCCCACCGCCCGCAGCGCATGGGTGATCTCGCGCATCATCTCGGCAGACAGGGCATTGCGTTTGTCGGGCAGGTTAAGCGTCAGGGTGGCAATCGGTGTTTGCTGGTCAAGCAGGATGTGGGCGTAGGGCATAGGCTTCCAAGAAAAAATGTGGGCGATGCGCGCAGCCCCTTGCAATATAGCCGCATTGGTGCGATGTGTCTGCTGCGGGTCATTTGACAGTCTGCGCTTTGCGCGACAAATCGCGGGTTAACCCCTGTCGTGGGCGCGGGCTTGGTCCCCTACAGTTCTGTATGCTGGAGCGCTGCCTCTTAGCGTGTGCCGTCTGGGCGCAAGCTCGATTTAGCCCCCTAAACTTCCATGTCCGCCCTTAAAAATACGATTATCAAACACGTGCTTCGTGTACTGACCCACCCTGGCGTGCGCCAAGCGCAGCGTACGCGCGCCAGCCTGGTGCGCCGCATCAAGGGTGCAGCGGCGCAAGTGCATTACTTTCATCAGGCCGATGACCCGTACAGCCATTTGTGCGTGCAGTTGCTAGAGCGTTTGGGTCATGGCTATGACGTGGACCTGCTGGCCCATTTGGTCAGCCCGCCCGAAGACTCGGCAGCGCCGGACCGCGAGCGATTAGGGCACTGGTCTTTGCGTGATACCACCCTGCTGGCGCAGGCCTATGGACTAGAGGCGCCAGTCGCGTCGCCGGATGCCGCTGCCGTGGCCCGTGCCGAATCCTGCCTGGCCGCTAGCTTGCAGGCCGGCCGTTTTGTGGTGGATGCGGCGGCCATTAGCCAGCGCTTGTGGAGCGGGCAGCCGCAGCCCGAGAGCCAAGTGCGGGGTCTTGGCCAGGTCGATACGCAGGCCGCCAAAGCAGTGGGCACTGCCCTGCGCAAGCAACTGGGCCATTACCTAGGCGCCACGTTTTTTTATGGTGGCGAGTGGTACTGGGGCATAGACCGCTTGCATTACCTAGAGCAACGCTTGCGCGACGAAGGCTTGTGCCGCGATCTGGCCGCTCCTTTGCTGGTCCCAGTGCGCGATATTGCTTTGCCAGGCGCGCCTGCATTGCATGTCGGGCGCAAACCTAGTGCACAGCTGCACTACTTTTGCTCGTTCCGCAGCCCTTACACCTATATTGCCTTGCCGCGCGCCCGCCAGTTGGCTGAGCATTACGGCGCGCAGCTGCAGATTCGATTTGTGCTGCCCATGGTGATGCGCGGCCTGGCAGTGCCGCGTGAAAAATCCATGTACATCGTGGCTGATGTGGCGCGTGAAGCGCAGCGCGTGGGCATGCCCTATGGCTTTTTGGTGGACCCGGTGGGCAAGCCGGTGGAACGCGGCTATGCGGTCTTGCACCAGGCCATGAAGGTCGGTGCCGGATTGCAATTGGCCCAGTCTTTTTTACAAGGTGTGTGGGCCGACGGTATCGACGCAGGAACGGACAGCGGCCTGTACGCCATAGCCCTGCGCGGCGGACTAGACAAAGCCTTTGTGGACAAGGCCTTGGCGGACGACAGTTGGCGCGCGGCGGCTGCCACCAACCGGCTGGAATTATTAGACATGGATTTGTGGGGTGTGCCTAGTTTTCGGGTCAACGACCTGCCCGGTTACTGGGGCCAGGACCGCCTGTGGATGGTGGAGCAGGATTTAATGGCTATGCGCTAAGCCGGGTACTTTTCCACCTGAACCGCGCAGTCATAAAACGTGGGCCCACGCCCCAGGTCAGTGAGTCGCTGGTTCGTCAATTCGTTCACATTGGTGCCCATGGGCCCAAGCTTGCGCCACCACACCCCCAGGCCGTTGACCACGCCGGGCCGTGCCCGTGGGCTGATTTCGGCTTTGCAGTGGTACTGGCCGCGGGCATTGAAGACGCGCACCTTATCGCCATCGGAAATACTGCGTGCCATCGCATCTTGGGCATGGATTTCTATTTTGGGCTCGCCTTCGATGCCACGCAGGCTTTTCACGTTGACAAAAGTGGAGTTCATGAAATTGCGCGCCGGCGGGGAAATCATGGCCAGCGGATAGTGCGCGCCGGCATGGGCTTCTTCGTAATTGGGCAGGTAGTCCGGCAATCCGTCTAAGCCCATCGCGGCCAGGCGCTCGCTGAAAAATTCGCAGCGTCCCGAAGGCGTGGGGAAGCCGCCTTGCGCAAACGGTGCTTGCGGCAAGGGCAGGCTGACAAAGCCGTCTTGCAACAAGGTATTGAAGCTGACGCGCGCATCGAAAGCCGTACGGCACAGCGCCTCGTCCCCCTCGGCAAAACAGGGCTCGGTGTAGCCCATGCGCTGCGCCAAATTACGGAAAATTTCGGCATTGGAGCGGGCCTGCCCCTGGGGCGCAATCGCCGGGCGGTTGAGCAGCACATCGGTGTGGCCGTAGGTGGTGTGTACGTCCCAATGTTCCAGTTGCGTGGTGGCCGGCAAGATGTAGTCCGCGTAGTCCGCGGTATCGGTTTGAAAATGCTCTAAGACCACGGTAAACAAATCTTCGCGGGCAAAGCCTTGCACCACTTTGCCCGAGTCTGGCGCAATCGCCACCGGGTTGCTGTTAAAAACAAACAAGGCATCAATGGCCGGGCCAAATTGCGCGCTGGCCGGGCGCAGCAAATCATCGCCGATGGTGCTCATATTGATGGTGCGGCCGGGCCCTGCGGGACGCAAATCCGGGCGGGTGTGGCCGCTGTCATCAAAGCCGTGCGTGCCCGAGGCTGACAGCAGCATGCCGCCAGCCGGTTTACGCCAGGCGCCTATCAGGGCAGGTAGGCAGGCCACAGCGCGCACCGCATTAGCGCCGCCTCGCGCGCGTTGCATGCCGTAGTTCAGTCGGATCGCCGCACTCTCGCCGTGCAGCATAGCTTGGCCATAGTCGCGTGCCAGCGATTCAATTTGCGCTTGGGGCACGCCGCAGACCTGCGCGGCGCGCGCAGGCGACCATTGCAGGGCGCGCGCGCGCAACAGCTCCCAGCCCAGGGTGTAGCGCGCAAGGTAGTCGTGGTCCAGCCAATCGTGGGTAATCAATTCGTGCATCATGGCCAGGGCCAGCGCGGCATCGGTGCCCGGGCGCAAGGCGATGTGTTCGTGGCATTTTTCCGCCGTCTCGGTGCTGCGGGGGTCTATGCAGATAATTTTTGCTCCCGCGCGCTTGGCCTCCTGGGCGTAGCGCCAGAAATGCAAATTACTGGTGATGGCGTTGCTGCCCCAAATCAGAATCAGTTGTGCATGGGCAAAATTTTCAATCAGCATGCCTTTGCGCGCGCCCAGGGTGTAATCCAGACCGGCAGCGCCGGCCGATGAGCAAATCGTGTAGTCCAGCAGGGAGGCGCCCATGCGATTGAAGAAACGCGAGGACATGGCATCCCCCTGCACCCAGCCCATGGTGCCGGCGTAGCTGTAGGGGAGTACGGCCTGCGGTCCGCGCGTGGGGTCTTGCACGATGGTATGCAGGCGCGCAGCGATGTCGTTTAGCGCCACGTCCCAGCTGACCGGTGTGAATTGCCCTGAACCTTTGGGGCCGCTGCGCTTGAGCGGATGCAACAGGCGTTCTGGGTGGTAGCTACGCTCGGTGTAGCGCGCCACTTTGGTGCACAGCACGCCATCAGTTTGCGGATGGTTCGGGTTGCCCTGCACCTTGATAGCGATACCGTTTTGCACGGTGGTGATGAGGGAGCAAGTGTCCGGGCAGTCATGTGGGCAGGCGCCTACCACCTGGTGGCTGGTGCTGCTCGGGTTGGCGCTGTGCGCCATGGTGCTGGCTTCTGGCATAGTGTTGATGCGCGGACGGGCCCGCACAATGGCTGAGAGAAAGAAGCCATTGTGCCGCCATCTGCCCCGGTTTGTCTCCATTTTTTGAACGAGTCAGACCTTTTTAAAACTGCAAAACGAAAGCCTGTGATGGAATTAATCGACGCGATTGTGCAAAACGCCCCTGCCATAGCCGCTGTGCGGCGCGATTTGCATGCTCACCCCGAACTGTGTTTCAAGGAAGAGCGCACCGCCGATGTGGTCGCGGCCCAGCTCAGCGCCTGGGGTATCCCCATGCACCGGGGCATGGGTACGACCGGCGTGGTCGGCATCATCCAGGCGGGTACATCGCCGCGCGCTATTGGCTTGCGCGCCGATATGGATGCGCTGCCTATGCAGGAATTCAATACCTTTGCCCACGCCAGCCGCCATCCGGGCCGTATGCATGCCTGTGGCCATGATGGCCACACCGCCATGCTGCTTGCTGCGGCCCAGTACCTGGCCAAGCACCGCGACTTTGATGGCACCGTCTATGTCATCTTCCAACCCGCCGAAGAAGGCGGCGGCGGCGCGCGCGAGATGATCCGGGACGGTTTGTTTGAAAAATTTCCTATGGACGCGGTGTTTGGCCTGCACAACTGGCCCGGCGGGGATGTGGGCCAGTTTGCCCTGAGCCCCGGTCCGGTGATGGCATCGAGCAATGAATTCAAAATCGTGGTGCGCGGTAAAGGCGGCCATGCAGCCATTCCGCACAACACGATCGACCCGGTGCCCGTGGCCTGCCAGATGGTGCAGGCCTTTCAAACCATCATCAGCCGCAACATCAAACCCATAGAAGCGGGTGTGATTTCCGTCACCATGATCCACGCCGGCGAGGCCACCAACGTCATCCCCGATAGCTGTACTTTAGAGGGCACGGTGCGCACCTTCACCGTGGAAGTGCTGGACAAAATTGAGGCGCGTATGCGCGAGATCGCCCAACATACCGCCGCGGCTTTCGGCGCCGAATGCGCATTTGAGTTTTCACGCAATTACCCGCCCACCATCAACTCCGAAGCCGAGGCTTTGTTTGCGCGCAAAGTGATGGCTTCTATCGTGGGCGACGGCCGGGTGCAAGTGCAGGAGCCGACTATGGGCGCGGAAGATTTTTCGTATATGTTGATGGCCAAGCCCGGTTGCTACGCCTTTATCGCCAACGGCGACGGCGCACACCGCGAGTTCGGCCACGGCGAGGGTCCCTGCATGCTGCACAACCCCAGCTATGACTTCAACGACGCCTTGCTGCCCCTGGGTGCTAGCTACTGGGTCCGTCTGGCACAGGCTTGGCTGGCGCCAAAAGACTAGGCTGGCGTAAAGCGTTGCGCTGCCATCTGCAGCAGGCCGTCAAAAATCAGGTTGTCCACCAGCTCGAAAGGGCGGGTCATGGACGGGGCCATTTTCCAGCCGGCACCACCGGTCATGATGCACAAGGGTTCGCCACCACAGTGACTGCGCACATGCTGCACCATACATTCCACGGCACCGGCTATGGCATAGGTGCCACCGCTGGTCAGTGCATCGCTGGTATTGGTGGGGAAAGGGCGCACTTCGCCCGTGGGCACGTGCAAACCGGCGGTGCCGGACTCCAGAGCGCGCAACATAATGCCGTGGCCCGGAATAATCATGCCGCCTAAAAAGCGCCCGTCGGCGGATACCGCTTCGACGGTGACTGCCGTGCCCACCATGACCACCACCATCGGCCGGGCCGGGCCTTGGGCCCGCATGCGATGGTAGGCGCCGATAATGGCCACCCAGCGGTCGGCACCCAGGCGGGTGGGATGGTCGTAGCCATTAATAACACCCGCTTCGCTGTCGCTGGCTACCACCCATTGGGGGGTAACGTCCCACAGCTCCATTTGCAGTTCCACGCGGCGCTTAACGGCGTCTCCGGCCACCACGCTGCCCAGCACATGCTGTGGCGCGGGTAGGCGACTCCATGCCCCCTCGGCCAGCTTGTCGATGTTCTCCAAAAACTCAGCGCCCTGGGCCAGCAAGGCCGCGCCGGGATGCGCTGCGCGGTACTGGGCCCATTTAAGCCGGGTATTACCGATATCGAGCGCTAGAAATGTCATAAGCAGAAGAAAGTTTGGGCGCATTATCGCCAAGCTCCGGTAATGGTTTACAGTTGACGTTAACGTAAACGTCAATACGGCCACCGGCCAACCCTTTCGTACCCGCATCGAGGCTGTTTCACCATGACCGATTTATCTGCAGAATTCAAGGCACTTGCCAATTACCGGCCCACGCACAAAGTGCGTTTTGTCACCGCCGCTAGCTTGTTTGACGGGCATGACGCCGCCATCAATATCATGCGCCGCATTTTGCAAGGCATGGGTACCGAAGTCATCCATCTAGGCCACAACCGCAGCGTCGAAGAAGTGGTGACTGCCGCATTGCAGGAAGACGTGCAAGGCATCGCTATCAGCTCCTACCAGGGCGGGCATGTGGAGTATTTCAAGTACATGGTGGATTTACTCAAAAGCCGGGGCGGCGCACATATTCAGGTGTTTGGCGGCGGCGGCGGCGTGATCGTCCCCGCTGAAATCCGCGAACTGCAAAGCTATGGCGTGAGCCGCATTTACAGCCCAGAGGATGGGCAAAAAATGGGCCTGGCCGGCATGATCGGCGAGATGGTGATGCGTTGCGACCGCGAGCTAAGCAGCTTCGCGCCCCAAGAATTAGCAGCCATCCAAGGCCATAGCGATGCCGCCTGGCGCGCGCTGGCGCAGTTGATGACGGCCGTCGAAGCCGGCAAGGTGGCGCCTGAGCTGCTGCAAGCCCTGCGCACGCAGGCGGCGGCTGCCAAAGTGCCCACCATCGGCATCACCGGCACCGGTGGCGCCGGTAAATCCTCGCTCACTGACGAATTGATTCGCCGCTTCCGCCTGGACTTGGGCGACACCTTGCGCATTGCCGTGATATCTATCGACCCATCACGCCGCAAGAGCGGCGGCGCGCTATTGGGCGACCGCATCCGCATGAATGCGATAGCACCCTGGGCCGCAGGCCAGAACGCGCCGCGCGTGTTCATGCGCTCGCTGGCCACGCGTGAATTTGGCTCGGAAATCAGCCAAGCCTTGCCCGACGCGATTGCTGCTTGCAAAGCAGCAGGCTTTGACCTGATTGTGGTCGAGACCTCGGGCATAGGCCAAGGCGACGCCGCCATCGTGCCCTTGGTCGATGTGCCTTTGTATGTCATGACGCCAGAGTTCGGCGCTGCCAGCCAGCTGGAAAAAATAGACATGCTGGACTTTGCCGAGTTCGTCGCCATCAACAAGTTCGACCGTAAAGGCGCAGGCGACGCGCTGCGCGATGTCTCTAAGCAAGTGCAGCGCAACCGCGAAGCCTGGGGCCAGCCGTTTGAAAGCATGCCGGTCTTTGGCACGATGGCCGCGCGATTTAACGACGATGGCGTAACCGCGCTCTACCAAGCCATGTTGCTGCGTTTGCAGGAACTGGGCTTGCAAACCCCAGCGCAAGGGGCGCTGCCGGTGGCACTTGTGCGCTTTAGCTCTAACCAAACCCCGATCGTGCCAGCGGCGCGAACCCGTTATTTGTCTGAAATAAGCGATACCGTACGCGGCTACAAAAAGCGCGCTCGCGCCCAGGCCGCCCTGGCCCGCCAAATCCAGCAACTGCGCGCTGCCGCTGACATGCTGCAAGTGGATCGCCCGGCTAAAGCGCGCGCCGCCGAAGCTGCCTTGGCGCTGGCCGGTGAACGCGAGGTGCAGCAGCACGCCGATGCGCGCGCATTGCTGACACAGTGGCCCCAATTGCAGCAGGACTATGCCGGCACCGAATTGGTGGTCAAAGTGCGCGACAAAGAAATGCGCACCGCCCTGACCACCACCTCGCTCAGCGGCACGGTCATTCCCAAGGTATCTCTGCCCAAGTACCAGGACCATGGCGAAATTTTGCAGTGGCTGATGCTGGACAACGTGCCGGGCCACTACCCCTATACCGCAGGCACCTTCACCTTCAAGCGCGAGGGAGAAGACCCCACCCGCATGTTCGCGGGAGAGGGTGACGCCTTCCGTACCAATACGCGGTTCAAGCTGCTTAGCCAGGGTATGCCGGCCAAGCGTTTGTCGACCGCGTTTGACTCGGTCACGCTCTACGGCAACGACCCGGATTTGCGGCCCGACATCTACGGCAAAGTGGGTAACTCGGGCGTCAGCATTGCAACGCTCGAGGACATGAAGGTACTGTATGGCGGCTTTGATTTGTGCAGCCCCAGCACCAGCGTGTCCATGACGATCAATGGGCCGGCACCCAGCATATTGGCCATGTTCATGAACACCGCCATAGACCAAAATCTGGATAAATTTCGTACCGAAAAAGGCTGCGAACCGGATGTACAAGAAGCCGCCGACATCCGCGCCTGGGTCAAGCAAAACGTGCGCGGCACGGTACAGGCCGACATCCTGAAAGAAGACCAGGGCCAGAACACTTGTATCTTCTCCACCGAGTTTTCACTCAAGGTCATGGGCGATGTGGCGCAGTATTTTGTGGACCACAAGGTACGCAATTTCTACAGCGTGTCCATCAGCGGCTACCACATAGCCGAAGCTGGTGCCAACCCGATTTCGCAACTGGCCTTCACGCTGTCTAATGGCTTTACCTTCGTAGAAGCCTACTTGGCGCGTGGCATGCATATCGACGACTTCGCGCCCAATTTGTCCTTCTTCTTTAGCAATGGCATGGACCCGGAATACACCGTCATGGGACGGGTGGCGCGGCGCATCTGGGCGGTGGCGATGAAAGAAAAATACGGCGCTAATGAGCGTAGCCAAAAACTCAAATACCACATCCAAACCAGCGGACGCAGCCTGCATGCGCAAGAAATTCAGTTCAATGACATACGTACTACCTTGCAAGCGCTGATTGCGATTTACGATAACTGCAACAGCCTGCACACCAATGCCTTTGACGAGGCTATCACCACCCCTACCGAAGACAGCGTGCGCCGGGCCATGGCGATACAGCTCATCATCAACCGCGAGTGGGGTCTGGCGAAAAACGAAAACCCCACTCAAGGCGCTTTTATCATTGAGGAGCTAACCGAGCTTTTGGAAGAAGCGGTTCTGGCCGAGTTTGAAAAAATCTCTGAACGCGGCGGTGTCTTGGGCGCTATGGAAACCGGCTACCAGCGCGGCAAGATTCAGGACGAATCCATGCATTACGAAATGCTTAAGCACACCGGCGAGCTGCCTATCATCGGCGTCAACACCTTCCGCAATCCGCATGGCGAGCAGGTGCTTGAAACGCTGGAGTTGGCGCGCAGCACCCCAGAAGAAAAACAAAGCCAGTTGGCGCGCCTACAGGCCTTCCACGGCGCGCATGCCCACGAGGCACCGGCCATGCTTAAGCGCCTGCAGCAGGCCGTCATCGACAACGGCAATGTGTTTGAGGTGCTAATGGACGCAGTGCGCGTCTGCTCGCTCGGTCAGATCACCAACGCCTTATTTGAAGTCGGCGGGCAATACCGGCGCAATATGTAATTCAGGCGCTAGCGCCTTGCGTTTCAACTAGCCCGTAGCGCTGCACCAGCGCTGCGCGGCGCGCCGGGTCCAGGTTGATATTGTTCGTATCGCGGCCCACGCGATCGAGCAGGCGTGGGTCCATCATCCAAAACCATAGTGGCGGGATGTAGGCCACCACAAACATGCCAAAGTAGCCGCTGGGCAGCGTGGGCAAGTCCTCGAAATGGCGCAGCGACTGGTAACGCCGCAGCGGGTGCGCATGGTGGTCCGAGTGGCGCTGTAGCTGAAACAAAATCCAGTTCGAAAAAATATGGTTGCTGTTCCAGGAATGGTGCGGCTTGCATGTCTCGTAGCGCCCATTGCTGCTTTGCTGGCGCAGCAAGCCGTAATGCTCTACATAGTTGGCCGAGGTCAGCTGAAAGTTGGCCCAGAAAGCCGCCGGGATGAGAAACAGCAATATCTGCGGCCCCAAGCAAACCATCAAAGTCGCCCACAGCAGCAGGGTGAGCGCAGCAGGTTGCAGGATATGGTTGTGCCAGGACAGCACCGGCAAACCTGCCTGGCGCAGGCGGGTGCTTTCCAGCTCCCAAGCGCGCACCCAAGCGCCAGGCATTTCGCGCAACACAAAGCGATAAATCGACTCGCCCATGCGGGACGAAGCCGGGTCTAGCGGCGTAGCCGCATCACGGTGGTGGCCGCGGTTGTGTTCAATAAAAAAATGCCCATAGGCCGAAGGCGCCAGCACGATTTTGGCCAATGCTTTTTCCAACGCGGTATTTTTATGCCCCAATTCGTGGCCCAAGTTGATACAAAAACCGCCGACCGCGCCGCAAATCATCACCATCGCCAACCAGCCGTGCAGCGGCAAATCGTGTGTCGCGACAAACCAGGCGCTGAAAATAAACGCAGCCCATAGCACCGGCGCCAAAAGGTAGGTAATCCAGCGGTAAAAAAGGTCTGCTTCCAAGGCCGGGACCGCCGATTCGGGCGGGTTACTCAGGTCTTCCCCCATGAAGTAATCGATCAAGGGAATAAAGCCGTAGAAAAACAAAACGGGCGCCCAGAGCAAGCGGGCATCGCCTGACCAAACCATCAAGCCTGGGCCCACCAGCACGGTGGTGGGGACCAACAGCGACAAAAGCCAAGCGTAGCGCTTGCGGTCGCGGTAAGGTGTGGCGGGCAGGGTGGCTTGCATGGGGGTTAGATTACCACTTGTGGGGTGGAGGTGGGAAGTCAGGTTTCGGCCCTGTTGGCCGAGCTACTTTCTTTTGCTTCGCCAAAAGAAAGTAGCCAAAGAAAAGGCGAGCCCAAGGCCGTGCCCCTGCGGGGTACCTTGCGCTACTCGCATCGCCCGGGGTCGTGCGCAAACTCGCTACGCTCAAACAAGCGCCCGCCCTGATCCGTGCGCCGCTGCGTTGCTCAGCACGGCCAATGGCCAAAGGGGAGCGTGTACTCGTTCGCCTCGCTCACCTCGCACACGCCGCTGCGCGTGCGGCTGGCGCAGCCGCGCCAAGCCCCAAGCCCCAAGCCATTCACTAGGACTGCCACGTTCACCAATCGGGGCTAACAAAACCGCACCGCAAGCTTTCGCACTAGCACCCCTATCCGGCCCAAAACAAACAAATTGGGTATTCAAGCTCCCCTTCACCCCGGCGGGGGTGAAGGGGCGGGGGGGAAGCGGGGGGCAAAATCCAGCTTCAAACCCCAAGCTGCTGCACCAACCAGTTGCACAAAGCACTGTCCGCGCTTTCAAAACCATGAATCACCGTGAAATGGTTGGCGCCATCTAGCGCACGCAACTCAGCGCTATTTCCTTGCGCCGTCCAAGCACCGTGCATAAGCCGCGCTTGCCGGTCAAACTCAGCCGTCTCCGCCCCGCCCCAGGTTATCCATACAGGGGTTTTGCAAGGCCGCGCCATAAAAGCCGGGCTATTGCGGCGGATGACACCATCGTCCAGCTGAATCATGGGCTGCAAATAGCTAAAGCGCAGCGGCGTGATGTCGTAAATCCCGCTGATGCAGACGGCCGCTTTGATCGGGTCTTGCGCCAGACCGTAGTCCCGCGCCCACTCCGTTTGCAGACACATGGCCGTCAGGTGGCCGCCCGCCGAATGTCCACCGACTGCGATGCGCCCCGGGTCGCCACCGTACTCAGCGATATGGCGCACCGTCCAGGCCACCGCAGCGCGCACTTGGCGCGTGATTTCGTCTATCGTCACATGCGGGCACAGGGCGTAATTCACTACCACCGTGGTGATGCCGCGCGCTTGTAAACCCAGCGCCACACCACTAAATTCTTTGCTCGTCAAAGCTCGCCAGTAGCCGCCGTGGATGAACACAAACACGGGCGCGTTCGCTTGCTCGGCCGGAAAAATATCCAAGGTTTCATGCAGCGTCGGCCCAAAGGGAATGTCCAGCGTGCAGCGTAAGGTGGCGCGTGCGTGCTGCGCCCGCTCCACATAATGGCGCCCGGGCGCGGCCGGGTCTGGCAGGGTCAGCGAGGTGTTGTACTGCGCATCGATCTGCGCTTGCTGGGTAAATTCGCGGTACAGCGGCGGGACGGCGGGAGTGGCCTGGGGCATGGTGTTTGTATCTCAATCGGTAGTTTTGGGGAACCCAACAATCCTAGCCGCGACTAGACAAGCCGCACCTTAGCGCTTTTGCCCTTGATACGTCCGGCGTTGAGCTTGGAACAGGCGGCTTGGGCGATGTCGCGGGCTACGGCCACAAAGGTACAAAACTCGGTGATCTGAATTTTGCCGATTTGTTCGCGTGTGTAGGCCGGGCCGCTCTCGGTATTGGTCAGCGCGCCCAGTACATCGCCAGCGCGGATTTTTTCTTTGCGGCCACCCAAAATTTGGAGCGTCACCATGGGTGCGAGCAAGGGTTGGTTACTGGCCGGGGTGAGGGTGTCCATGCCGTACCAAGTGCTGGACATTTTTTGGTAGACCTCTATGGCACCCACGCGGCCCATTTCGTTCAGCGTTGCCAGACTCAGCGCTAAGCCCGCAGCACCTGCGCGTCCGGTGCGGCCTACGCGATGCACATGCACTTGTGGGTCCGGGGTGATGTCCACATTGATGACGGCGGCAAGTTGGTCGATGTCTAAGCCGCGCGAGGCCACGTCGGTCGCCACTAGTACCGCGCAACTGCGGTTGGCAAACTGTGCCAGCACCTGGTCGCGCTCGCGCTGCTCCAGTTCGCCATAGAGGGCCAGGGCGTCAATGCCTTGCTGCTGCAAATAGTCCACCAGGTCTTTGCATTGCTGCTTGGTATTGCAAAAAGCCAGGGTGTTGACCGGGCGAAAATGCAGCAACAGTTTGGCGACGACTTCAAACTTTTGGGGCCGCGTGATTTCGTAAAAGCGCTGCTCAATGGTGACCTGCGCGGCTTGCGCTTTGATTTCGATATGCACTGGCTCGCGCAAAAAATCTTTGGCCAGGCTGGCAATGCCTTCGGGGTAGGTGGCCGAGAACAGCAATGTTTGGCGCGCGGGCGGCGTCTGGCGCACCACCGTGCGGATGTCGTCCATAAAGCCCATGTCCAGCATGCGGTCGGCTTCATCGAGCACCAGGGTTTTAAGGCCTGCCAAATCCAAGCTGGCGCGCTCCAAGTGGTCCATGATGCGCCCGGGCGTGCCGACCACAATGTGCGCGCCGTTCTCTAGGCTGGCGCGTTGGCCGCGCAAGGGCACACCACCGCAGAGCGTCACCACTTTGATGTTGTCCTGCGCGCGCGCCAGGCGGCGGATTTCGGCGCTCACCTGGTCGGCCAGTTCGCGGGTGGGGCAGAGCACCATGGCTTGCACGCCAAACCAACGCGGGTTCAAGCCCGCCAACAAGGCCAGCGCAAACGCCGCTGTCTTACCGCTGCCGGTTTGTGCCTGGGCGATCAGGTCTTTGCCCGCCAGCGCCGGGGGCAGACTGGCGGCTTGGATGGGCGTCATCTGGTGGTAGCCCAGTTGCGCCAGGTTGGCAAGCGTGGCCTCGTTCAGAGGCAGGGCGGAGAAATCAAGGGGCGCAGCAGTCATGCCCGATTATCGGGCGTGGCCTGCGCCGCAATAAACGCGATGCTTATTTGCCGGAGATAGCCAGCAGCTCTACTTCGAAAAATAGCGTGGCGTTAGGTGGGATGGTATTGCCAGCACCGCGTGCGCCGTAGGCAATGCTGGACGGGCAGGTGAGCTTGGCTTTGCCGCCGACTTTGATTTTTTGCACGCCCTCGGTCCAGCAGGGAATCACCGCGCCCAGCGGAAATTCAGCCGGTTCATTGCGCTTGTAGGAGCTGTCAAATTCGCGGCCATCGGGGAAGGTGCCACGGTAGTGGACCTTGACCGTGTCGCTGGCCTTGGGGCTGGCGCCGGTGCCCTCTTTAAGCGAACGATAAACCAGGCCGCTAGGGGTGACTTGGGCGCCGACCTCTTTGGCAGCGGCATCGAGCACGGGGTCGGCAGCGCAGCTCAGGGCGGCGCTCAGCAAGGCGGTGAAAGCGAGAAGGCGTGTTTTCATAGTGCGTTATTGCAATGGGTTGAAAACCGCCATTCTCGCAGCGCCGCCGCCGCTTGTGCGCTATGCCTTTAGACCAGCAGCGCGTTCACGCGTTTGACGTAAGCGGCTGGGTCTTCCGGCAGGCCGCCTTCGGCCAGCAGCGCCTGGTCAAACAAGATGTGCGCCAGGTCGTGGAAATGCACCGAACCATCGAGCTTTTTCACCAGCGGATGCTCGGCATTGACCTCCAGCACCGGTTTGACATCCGGCGCCTTTTGGCCTGCTTGCTTGAGCATGCGCGCCAGTTGGGTGCTCATGCCGTCGTCTTGTACGACCAGGCAGGCCGGGCTGTCCACCAAGCGGGTAGTGACGCGCACGTCTTCGGCCTTGTCTTTGAGCGCTTCCTTGAGCTTTGCCAGGGTGGGCTTGAAGGTCTCGGCGGCGTCTTCGGCGGCTTTTTTCTCAGCCTCGTCCTGCAAGCTGCCCAAATCCACTGCGCCTTTGGCTACGCTTTGCAATGGGGTGCCGTCGTATTCGTTCAAATAATTCAATGCCCACTCGTCCACGCGGTCGGTCATGAGCAGCACTTCGATGCCTTTTTTCTTGAACACTTCCAGCTGCGGGCTATTTTTCCCAGCCGCCAGGGTGTCAGCGGTGATGTAGTACATCGCCTCCTGACCTTCCTTCATGCGCGCTTTGTAATCGGCAAAGGAGACGCTCAGGGCATCGCTCTGGGTGGAGGCAAAACGCAGCAACTTGGCAAGGCGGTCTTTATTGGAAAAGTCTTCGCCCAGGCCTTCTTTGAGCACCGCGCCAAACTCGTTGTAAAAGCGCGTGTATTTACCGGCCAGGGCTTTGTCGTCTTCGCTGACGACATCGGTCACACCATCGGCGCTGGCCTCGGGCAACTTGTCGTTTTTCGCCAGGTCTTCGAGCATGCCCAGCACGCGTTTGGTGCAACCCTCGCGGATGGCTTTGACGTCGCGGCTTTCCTGCAATAGCTCGCGGCTGACGTTGAGCGGCAAATCTGCCGAGTCGACCACGCCTTTGACAAAACGCAGGTAGGTAGGCATCAGCGCTTCGGCCTCGTCCATGATGAACACGCGCTTGACGTAGAGCTTGATACCGGCGGTTTTTTCGCGGTTGTACAAATCCATCGGCGCTTTGCCGGGGATGTAGAGCAGCTGGGTGTACTCGGTGCTGCCTTCGACCCGGTTGTGCGTATGGGCCAGCGGCGCTTCAAAGTCGTGGCTGATTTGCTTGTAAAAATCGTCGTACTGTTCTTGGCTGATGTCTTTTTTGGCACGCGCCCAAATGGCATTGGCTTTGTTGACGGTTTCCCATTCGCCGGTCTTGGTCATGCCGCCAGGCTGGCGCCCGGCTTTTTCATCGTTCGGGTCTATCAGATCGCCGTCTTTCCATTCCTCTTTTTCCATGAGGATGGGCAGGCTGATGTGGTCCGAATATTTGTTGATGATGCCCTTGACCTTCCAGGTCTGCGCATAGTCCATGGCGTCTTCGCGCAAGTGCAAGATCACGCTGGTGCCGCGGGCGGCGCGGCTGATGCTTTCCACTTCAAACGCACCGCCACCGCTGGCGCCGCCGTCACTGATCCAGCGCACGCCTTCGGACTCGGGCAGTCCGGCACGGCGCGTTTCGACGGTGATTTTGTCGGCCACGATAAAGCCGGAATAAAAGCCCACGCCAAACTGACCGATCAGCTGCGAGTCGACCTTTTGGTCGCCGCTGAGTTTGCTGACAAAGTCTTTGGTGCCGCTCTTGGCAATCGTGCCCAGGTTGTCGATGGCCTCTTGCTGCGACATACCGATGCCGTTGTCGGTGATGGTCAGGGTCTTGGCGTCTTTGTCCAGCGTGACCTTAACTTGCAGCTCGGTGTCACCGGCCATGAGACTGCTGCTATTGATGGCCTCAAAGCGCAGCTTGTCGCAGGCGTCCGACGCATTGGAGATCAGTTCACGCAGAAAGATTTCTTTATTCGAATACAGGGAGTGGGTCACCAAGTGCAGAAGTTGCGCCACTTCGGCCTGGAAAGACAGGGTTTGCTTACTCATAGGGTGAAATTACCTCAAAAATTACGGATTGCGCTTTGCTTGCGCCCATGCCCGACTGCCGGGCAACCCGCAATTATGGGCGAGGGGATCAATTTCAAGCCTCTTGCGCGCGAGCTAGCGCGGCCAAGGGCCTTAAAACCGTTCGTGTGGCGCCAGGTAGCGCCATTGGCCGACCGGCAGATTACCTAGCATGACTTTGCCGATACGCACCCTTTTGAGACCGACCACCTTGAGGCCCACTTGCTCGCACATGCGCCTAATCTGGCGTTTTTTGCCCTCGTGCAGCACAAAGCGCAGTTGCTCGGGGTTTTGCCACTCCACTTTGGCGTGTTTGAGGGCCTGCCCGTCCAACTGCAGACCGTGGCGCAGCAATTGCAGCTTGGCCACCGGGAATACCGATTGCACATCGTTGCTGACCGGGTCATCGTCGTCGATGCGGCTCAATTGCGTGGGCTTGGCCAAGGGGGCATAGGTAGCTGCCGCTGAAGTGGCCGCCGCCGTGTTTTCCACGCCGGTATAGACCACGCGCACCAGGTATTCTTTTTCCATTGGCTGGTCCTCGCCAATCAATTGGCGCGCAACGCGGCCGTCTTGCGTCAGCACCAACAAGCCCGTGGAGTCAATATCCAGGCGACCGGCGGGTACCAGGCTGCGCAATTGGCTCGGGTGAAAAAAGAAGCGCGCGTTGTCCTCGGCCCAGCGGTTGAGGGGTGCCACCAGGGTGATGGCTGGGCTGTGCCCGTCTTCGGCCTGACCGCTGACAATGCCCAGCGGTTTGTTGATCAGCACCGTGACTTGCTTGGCCTGCTGGCCTTTGGCCTCTTTGTCTATTTCTATGCGCACATCTGCTGCCACCTGCATGCCCATCTCGGCGATTTGGCCATTGACCTTGACCCAGCCTTTTTCAATCCAGGCATCGGCTTCACGGCGCGAGGCCATGCCCAGCTCGGCCATGCGTTTGTTCAAGCGCATGCTGCCATCGGGCCCGATGGCGGCGGTATTGCTTTGACCTGCCGGTATCGGCGCGCGCGCAGGCGGCGGCGCTGCCCGGCGCATGCCACCGGCTGGCTGAGGAGTTTTCGGGGGGAGGGACATGCAGGCTTTCCAAGAGGGGACTAAACGGCCATTCTAGGAAGCTGCGCCCCAAGCGCGTTTGGTTTAGCCTGTGCCTATACCGTTTCCCAGCCACCGTGTTCGCTGGCGCGGTAGATGGCGTCAATGACCTGCTGGTTGCGTAGCGAGCTCTCTAGCGTGACGTGCTCTTCCATCGCACCGCTAGCGGCGCGGGCAAAGGCTTCGACCTGGCATTTGTATTGGCGGCTGTCTTGGAATCGGAATATTTGGCTGTGGGCGTGGTTCTGGTTGGTGAGTTCTATTTCTTCCGGCCCCCAGCGCTCAGCATTAAAGGGAGACTTCACTTCGATAAACCCCTCGGTGCCATGAAACACCATCGACTGGCGTGCGGCGAGCTGGGTGGCAACGTAAAAACTCAGCTCAAAGCTGCCGAAATCGGCGCGTACCGAGGAATACACATCGGTGCCGAATTGGGGGTCGCGCTCGGTGCTGGCTTGCACGCGCAGCGCTTCTTTGCTGGTGACAAAGCGGGTGGTGATGGTGGGATAGACGCCGATGTCGGGCAGGCCGCCGCCGCCCAGGTCGGGCTGGTTGCGCATATTGTCCGGGTCGCGGTTGAAGTAGCTAAAGCAGCCTTGCACCTGTTTGAGCGTGCCGATGGCGCCGCTATTGAGCAGTTGGCGCACTTTGCGCCAAACCGGCGCATAGGTCACCATAAAAGCTTCGGAGATTAAAACTCCGTTGCGTTCGCGGGCCTCTATCAATTCGGCAATCGCTCCGGCGTGCAAGGCGATCGGTTTTTCGCACAAAACGTGTTTACCCGCATCAGCGGCTTTAATCGTCCATTCGACGTGCTGCGAGGTGGGCAGCGGGATGTACACCGCATCAATCTCGTCCGAATCTAGCATCTCCTGGTAGGACGCAAATACATGGGGAATCGCAAAGCGGTCTGCATAAGCCTGGGCACGCCCCAGGTCGCGGCTGGCTACCGCGCTGACCACGCAGTTTTGCGCATCTTGCAAAGCGGGGACGACCATTTCGCGACCGATTTTGGCGGTCGATAGGATGCCGAAACGTAGCATGCATGCCTCCTTGGCACGGTTAGGAAACTAATGCGCCAGTGTAGGGACTTGCTCTGCGCGGCAAGGCCTAGCGCTTGCATTATTCGATTAGGGTCGTACCGATGGGGAGCGTAGCGCCGAGAGGTCAAGCACACGCAGTCCTCCGTACTCCACGCGGATGGAGCCCTGCGCTTGCAAGGTGGTGAGCGCCTCATTGACCCGTTGGCGCGACAAGCCCACCAGATAGGCTAGTTCCTGCTGCGTGATGCGTAGCACCTCGCCGACGCCGGGGTAGAGCACCGGGTTAAACAGCGCGGCCAGGCTGCGCGCCACGCGCACATCGGGGTTGTTCATACGGTCAATCTCTCTGGCTGCGATGAATTGGGCCAGACGCTCATTGAGCTGGTTCATCACAAAGCGGTTAAAGGCGATCGAATGGTCTAGCAGCCAGTGAAAAGTATCTACATGCAATCCCGCCACACGGCTTTTGCGCAGGGTTTGGATGTTGTAGCGGTAGCTTTCGCGCTTTAAGGCGGTGCCTTCGCCAAACCAGCCGCCCGGTGGAATGCCGGTGTAGGTAATGGTTTGACCCTGCGCGTTGTCGGTGCTCATTTTGAGCAGACCGTCGATCACGCCAAACCAGTAAGTAACGGGCCTGCCGGTGCGGCACAGTGTCTCGCCGGGGCTGGCCTCGGCGACCTTCAGGTCGGTGGCGGCGCGCGCGCGCTCATCCTCGGTGAGTAAGCGCATCCAGGGGATGGCCAACAACTCCGATTCGGTGAGCGGCCGGCGGCGCGCGTGCAGGGCAGATTCCGAGGTCATGGCGGGTCTCCGTGGGGTGTCAACAGTTTGCGCTGCCCAGCGCTTGGCGCAGTAGATTTCGTCAGCTGTGTGCAAGAGAAGGGAAAACACCTAGTCAAATTTTTCTCAATTGTCGTTCAAACGACAACAAAACGTCAAATGCCCTTTTAGTATTCAAAGTGAATGACGTCCTGCCCTTTGCATAGGCGCAGGCGCATACCGGAAGGACTTTTTCGATGCAAACAACGTTTGTGCAATTGCTGATGCAGCATGCCAAGGCGCGGCCTCACGCGCCGGCCATGCGTGAGAAGGAATATGGAATTTGGCAGACCCTGACCTGGTCGCAGCTGGCAGCCATGGTTGAGCAGCTCGCAGCCGGCCTGCACCAGGCCGGTTTGCGCCGGGGCGAGCATATGGTGGTGGTGGGCGCCAACCGGCCGCGGCTTTACGCCACCATGCTGGCCGTGCAATCCTTGGGCGCTATTCCGGTGGCGCTGTACCAAGATGCGGTCGCAGCCGAATGCGTTTTCCCGATCAGTAACGCGGAAGTGCGCTTTGCCTTTGCCGAAGACCAGGAGCAGGTGGACAAGCTGCTGGAAGTGCGCGAGAGCGCAGCGCAGTTAACGCATATTTACTTCGACGAAGCGCGCGGCTTGCGCAATTACGATCAGCCTGGTTTGCAGTCCATGGACGATTTGCAGGCAGCGGGTAAGGCCTATGCGGCTGCGCATCCGGCATTTTTCGCCGGGGCGGTGGCGCGCGTGATGCCCGACGATACCGCAGCCATGTTTTTCACCTCCGGCACCACTGGCAACCCGAAAGGCGTGGTGCACAGCCATGACACCTTGCTTAACCGCGCCCGTGCCGGTGCCAGTTTCGACAGCCTGACGGAAAACGAGGAAGTACTGGCCTACATGCCGGTGGCCTGGATTGGTCAAAACATTTTTAGCTACGCGCAATGGCTATCTTGTGGCTATGTGGTGAACTGCCCGGAGTCGGCTGCCACCGCCACCATCGATCTCAAAGAAATCGGGCCCACCTATTATTTTGCGCCGCCGCGGGTGTTTGAGGGCTTGCTCACCAGCGTGATGATCCGCATGGAAGATGCCTCGGCCATCAAGCGCAGCTTGTTCCATGCATGCATGCGCCTGGCCAAGCGCGTGGGGCCGGTGCTCAGTAGCGGCGGGGAGGTGTCCATGGTGGATCGCGCTTTATATGCTCTGGGCAATCTGCTGGTGTACGGCCCCTTGCGCAACAACTTGGGCTTTAGCCGGGTGCGCGTGGCCTATACCGCCGGTGAAGCCATCGGACCGGATTTGTTCAGCTTTTACCGCTCTATTGGGGTCAATCTCAAGCAGCTCTACGGGTCGACCGAAACGGCGGTATTTGTCTGCCTGCAGCCCGATGACCAGGCCCATGCCGATACCGTCGGTGTGCCCTGCGAAGGTGTGGAAATCAAGGTCGATGACAACGGTGAAATTTTGGTCAAGTCGCCCGGATTGCTGCGCGCGTATTACAAAAATCCAGAGGCTACGGCAGAGGTTTTAAGTGCGGATGGTTGGTACCACACCAGCGACGCCGGCTTTATCGACGCGCAAGGCCACTTGAAAATTATCGATCGCGTTAAAGACGTGGGCCGGGTGCGCGGGGGGGTATTTGACGGGGCGATGTTCGCGCCCAAGTATGTGGAGAACAAACTCAAATTTTTCCAGCACATCAAAGAGGTGGTGGCCTATGGTGACGGACGCGAAAAAGTGTGTGTGCTGATCAATATCGACTTTGATGCGGTGGGCAACTGGGCCGAGCGGCGCAATTTGCCGTATGCCGGGTACACCGACCTGGCGCAAAAACCGCAGGTCTACCAACTAATTAAAGAGTGCGTGGAGCAGGTCAATGCTGACCTCAGTCGTGACACATTGCTGGCCGGTAGCCAGGTGAGTCGCTTCCTGGTCTTGCACAAGGAATTGGATGCGGATGACGGCGAACTCACACGGACCAACAAAGTGCGCCGTGGCTATATCGCCGAGAAATACCAGGTGCTGGTGGACGCGCTCTACCAAGGGCGCAGCGAGCAGTTTATTGAAACCCAGGTGAAGTTTGAGGACGGGCGTACAGGTAGCGTGAGCGCCACCTTGAAGATCGAGGACGCCAAGATTTTTGCCTCTGTAAAGGCCGCAGCATGAGTAAGAAAATCGGCGACGTCATTTTGAATGTCAGCAATATTTCCCTAGCCTTTGGGGGCGTGAAGGCGCTGACCGATATCTCCTTTGATGTGCGCGAGCATGAGATCCGCGCCATCATCGGCCCCAATGGTGCAGGTAAAAGCTCGATGCTCAATTGCATTAACGGGGTGTACACGCCGCAGCAGGGCTCTATCACCTTCCGGGGCAAAACCTTTAACCACATGGACAGCCATGATGTGGCGACCATGGGCATTGCCCGCACCTTCCAAAATTTGGCTTTGTTCAAAGGCATGAGTGTGCTGGACAACCTAATGTCCGGGCGCAACCTAAAGATCAAAAGCAATATTTTTTTGCAGGCGCTGCGTATCGGTCCGGCTGAGCGCGAAGAAATCATGCACCGCGAAGCGGTAGAGCGCATTATTGATTTCTTGGAAATTCAGGCCTACCGTAAGACACCGGTCGGGCAACTGCCTTACGGCTTACAAAAGCGTGTCGATTTAGGCCGCGCATTGGCGATGGAACCCCAGGTTTTGCTGCTCGATGAACCGATGGCGGGTATGAACGTCGAAGAAAAGCAGGATATGTGCCGCTTTGTATTGGATGTAAACGATGAATTTGGCACCACGGTGGTGCTGATTGAGCACGATATGAGTGTCGTGATGGATATTAGCGACCGGGTGGTGGTGCTGGACTACGGAAAAAAAATCGGCGACGGTACGCCTGATGAAGTACGCAACAACCCCGATGTGATTAGCGCCTATTTGGGCACCAGTCGCTAAAAGCGGAGCAAGAAGATGCACAACAAAATGCAAAACAGTGGCATGTGGAAATATGGGGAGGGCGCGTAAGCATGGGATTTTTTCTTGAAACTTTGCTTGGCGGCCTGATGGCCGGCATGTTGTATTCCCTGGTAGCGCTGGGCTTTGTGCTGATCTACAAAGCCTCAGGAGTCTTCAATTTCGCCCAGGGTGCAATGGTCTTGTTCGCAGCCCTGGCCATGGCGCGTTTTGCCGAGTGGGTGCCGCTGTGGACCGGTATCACCGACAACCGTTTGGTGACGACCTCGATCGCCTTTATCCTGGCCGGCATAGTGATGTTTCTGGTGGCCTGGACGGTAGAGCGCTTTGTGTTGCGCCATTTGGTGAACCAAGAAGGCACGACTTTGCTGATGGCGACCCTGGGCATTGCCTATTTGCTTGACGGCGTGGGCCAGACGATTTTTGGCAGCGATATTTACAAAATCGATATTGGTATGCCCAAAGAGCCGATGATGGCTTTTGAGTCCACTTTCCCTGGCGGTATTTTGATCAATAAAGAAGACCTGATTGCCGCCGCGATTGCGGCGGGCTTGGTGATTTTGCTCACCCTGTTTTTCCAAAAAACTTCGACCGGCCGTGCGCTGCGTGCGGTGGCCGATGACCACCAGGCCGCGCAGTCCATCGGTATCCCACTGGATCGCATCTGGGTAGTGGTTTGGTGTGTAGCCGGTGTCGTAGCCTTGGTAGCCGGCATGATTTGGGGCAGCAAGCTAGGCGTGCAATTTACCTTGTCCACGGTGGCGATGCGGGCCTTGCCGGTCGTTATTTTGGGCGGACTGACGTCGGTACCTGGTGCCATTCTGGGCGGTTTGATTATTGGCGTCGGTGAAAAACTTTCTGAGGTTTTTTTGGGGCCTTATGTGGGCGGCGGTATCGAAATTTGGTTCGCCTATGTGCTGGCGCTGATCGTTTTACTGTTTCGTCCGCAAGGCCTGTTCGGCGAAAAAATTATTGACCGCGTCTGAAGGACTACACCATGTTTTACAGAGAAAACGGCCAATTTAAAACCAGCTACCGCGCTGACCAGCAGATTTTTGGCATCACGCAGGATCGTGTCGGTGTATTGCTGCTTATCGCTTTTGCTTTTGTAGGCGTGCCTTTCTTGGCTGACGAATACATGTTCCGGGCTATCTTGGTGCCCTTTCTCATCCTGTCGCTGGCGGCTTTGGGGGTGAACATACTGGTCGGCTACTGTGGCCAAATTTCCTTGGGTTCAGGCGCCTTTATGGCGGTGGGCGCCTATGCGGCTTTTAACTTCTTCGTCCGGGTCGATGGCATGCCGGTGGTGCTGGCACTGCTCTTGGGGGGAGTGTTCTCCACGCTGGTCGGCATATTTTTCGGTATTCCCAGTTTGCGGGTCAAAGGCTTGTACCTGGCAGTGGCCACATTGGCGGCGCAATTTTTCTGCGACTGGGCGTTTTTGCGCATTAAGTGGTTTACCAATGACTCAGCCTCGGGCACGGCCTCGGTTGCAGATTTGCAGGTACTGGGTTTTGCGATCACCACACCTTTAGCCAAGTATTTGTTCTGCCTGTGCTTTTTGGTGGTCTTCGGTTTGTTAGCGAAAAATCTGGTGCGCGGCGCAATTGGTCGTGAATGGATGGCGATTCGCGATATGGATGTAGCCGCCGCGGTCATCGGTATTCGCCCCATGTACGCCAAACTCAGCGCCTTTGCCGTCAGCTCCTTCATTGTGGGCGTGGCCGGCGGCTTATGGGCCTTTGTGTACCTCGGTTCTTGGGAGCCTGCAGCCTTCTCGGTGGACCGTTCGTTTCAATTGCTTTTCATGGTGATCTTGGGTGGTATGGGCTCGGTGATGGGTAGCTTTTTTGGCGCAGCATTTATTGTGGTCTTGCCGATAGCGATCAATCAGTTTCTGCCGGTCTTGGGCCATATTTTTGGCTTTACGGTGGACACGGCGACCTTGACCCATGCCGAATTTATAGTGTTTGGAGCGCTGATCGTCTGGTTCCTGATTGTGGAGCCGCACGGCCTGGCGCGCTTGTGGAGCGTGGGTAAGCAAAAGATGCGTATTTGGCCTTTCCCGCATTGAAGTTTGCTTTTTTGGTTGGGTTTTTTGTTGGTTTTTTCATTATTCAAGGAGACATGTATGACGATTCGTAAGCTGACATTGGCTATCGCCTTGGTGGCTGGCGCTGTTTCGGCCTTGGTGCCCACGGCGTCTTTTGCGCAAGCGAAAGAGCAGTTTTTCCCGGTTCTACCCTACCGTTCAGGGGCTTATGCGCCCAATGGGGTGCCATGGGCCAACGGTTTTGTGGATTACCTGAAACTAATCAATGCCCGTGATGGCGGCATCAATGGCGTGAAACTCAGTTTTGAGGAATGCGATACCGCCTACGCCACCGACCGCGGCGTGGAATGTTATGAACGTCTCAAAGGTAAGGCTTCCGGAGCGATTTTTCAGCCGCTTTCCACCGGCATCACCTTTGCTTTGACGGAGAAGGCGCCTAACGACAAAAACGCCTTGATTACCGGCGGTTATGGCCGTTCCGAGTCCAGTGATGGCGGTATATTTAAATGGAACTTTCCGCTGATGGGCACCTATTGGTCCGGCGCTGATATTTTGATGCAGCACATCACGGCCAAAGAAGGCGGCAATTTGAAGGGCAAGAAAATTGCCTTGGTGTATCACGACAGCCCCTACGGCAAAGAGCCGATCATTTTGTTGCAAGAGCGCGCCAAAATGCAAGGCTTTGATTTGAGCTTGCTGCCGGTGACTGCCCCCGGTATTGAGCAAAAGGCCACCTGGTTGCAAATCCGCCAAAACCGCCCTGACTATGTGTTGCTCTGGGGCTGGGGTGTGATGAATTCTGCGGCCTTGAAAGAAGCTGTCGCAACCGGTTACCCGCGTGAAAAAATGTATGGCGTTTGGTGGTCTGCTGGCGAGCCTGATGTCAAGGACGTTGGTGAGGCAGCCAAGGGCTACAGCGGCCTGGTCGCTACCGGCGAGGGTGGTGCTGTGATTGATGACATCAAGAAGTTCGTTCACGGCAAAGGGCAGGGTACCGGTCCGATTGAAGAAGTTTCGACCGTGCTCTACAACCGGGGTATGGTCAGCGCAGCGCTTGGCGTAGAGGGCGTGCGCCGCGCGCAGGAGCGTTTCGGTAAGGGCAAGGTCATGGACGGCGAGCAAATCCGTTGGGGCCTGGAAAACCTGGCCGTGGATGCTAAGCGTTTGAAGGCGCTAAAGCTTGACTCGGTGATGAAGCCCATCAGCACGACTTGCGTGGACCACGAAGGCTCACGGTCTGCACGCGTGCACACCTGGGACGGCAAAAAATGGCAGTACGCGTCGGATTGGATTGAAGCGGACACTTCCATTATCAAACCGCTGGTTCGCCAGTACGCTGATAAGTACGCCGCTGAGAAAAAACTGACCCGTCGCGATGCCAAGGACTGCCAAACCTGAGCGTTTACCGCTCTAACAAGCACCCGGGCCGCTCGACGCGAGTGGCCTGGGGAAAGAGCGTCCTTGCGCGCTCTTTCCCCAGGTTTAACGGGAATTTCCACTATGGCTGAAGCCCCCTCTATCGTCCTCAATGTCAACGGCATTGAAGTCATCTACAACCATGTTATTTTGGTACTTAAGGGCGTTTCCTTGCAGGTGCCCCAAGGCGCTATCGTCACCATTTTGGGCGGCAATGGTGCTGGCAAGACCACCACTTTGCGCGCTGTTTCTAATTTGTTGCAAGGTGAGCGCGGGGTGGTTACCAAAGGGAGTATTGAGTTGCGTGGCGAGCGTATCGAAAACCTGACGCCCGCCGATCTGGTGCAGCGCGGCGTCGTGCAAGTGATGGAAGGGCGGCATTGTTTTGCCCATTTGACGATCGAGGAAAACCTGCTGACGGGCAGCTACACGCGCAAGAACAAGGCGGAGATTGCTGCTAACTTGGAAAAAGTTTATGCCTATTTTCCGCGCCTGAAAACACGGCGCACCAGCCAGGCGGCTTACACCTCAGGGGGTGAGCAGCAGATGTGTGCGATCGGGCGCGCGCTGATGGCCAGCCCGACCATGGTCTTACTGGACGAGCCGTCTATGGGCCTGGCACCGCAAATCGTGGAAGAGGTGTTTGAAATCGTCAAAGACCTGAACCAAAAAGAAAAAGTGACCTTTCTCCTGGCCGAGCAGAACACCAATATGGCGCTGCGCTATGCGGACTATGGCTACATCATGGAGTCGGGGCGGGTGGTGATGGATGGGCAGGCCAGCGATTTGGCCAATAACGAGGACGTGAAAGAGTTTTACCTCGGTATGGGCGGAGGAGAACGCAAGAGCTTTAAAGACGTGAAGAGCTACAAGCGCCGCAAGCGCTGGTTGGCCTAATATTTCAGGAGTGTCTATGACTGAACATTACGACGCACTGGAAACCCGCATGCACCCTGCGCGTGAATTGGCATGGATGCAGGCCCTGTCCTTGCAGATAGCGCACGCGCAAGCGCACGCACCGGCTTTGGCCAGTAGCCTGGCAGGCGTGCAGGCCAGTGAGGTCAATTCGCCAGCCGCTTTGGCCCGCTTGCCGGTGGTGCGCAAGCAAGAACTATTAGATTTGCAAAAAGCCTCGCGCGCTGCAGGTGGCGATGTATTCGGCGGATTTAGCGCTCTGCGCTTTGGCGCGCACATGCCGCGCGTATTTGCCAGCCCGGGGCTGATTTACGAGCCCGAAGGCACGCAGCGCGATTACTGGCGCATGGCACGCGCCATTTTTGCGGCGGGCTTTCGCCCTGGCGAGCTGATTCACAACAGCTTTAGCTACCACTTCACCCCGGCCGGCTCGATGATGGAGACCGGCGCCCATGCGCTGGGTTGCACGGTGTTTGCCGGCGGTACCGGCCAAACTGAGCAACAGGTGGCAGCCATGATGGAGTTGCAGCCGGCAGGCTATGTCGGCACGCCCAGTTTCCTGAAAATCATTTTGGAAAAAGCCAACGAGATGGGCGTGGCGCTGCCGAGCGTGCGCAAAGCTTTGCTGTCAGGTGAAGCCTTCCCGCCCTCTTTGCGCGACTGGCTGGCAGAGCGCGGCGTGCAGGGCTACCAGTGTTATGCCACGGCCGATGTGGGTTTGATCGCCTACGAGACCGCCTCCCGTGAAGGCTTGGTACTGGACGAAGGCGTGATCGTCGAGATCGTCCGACCGGGCACCGGCGACCCGGTGGCTGCCGGCGAAGTCGGGGAAGTGGTCGTTACCAGTCTGAATCCGGCCTACCCCTTGATCCGCTTTGGCACCGGCGACCTGTCGGCTGTGCTGCCCGGCCCATGCCCGAGCGGGCGCACCAACACCCGTATCCGCGGCTGGATGGGCCGTGCTGACCAGACCACCAAAATCCGGGGCATGTTTGTCCACCCCAAACAGGTGGCGGACATTGTGCGCCGCTTTCCCGAGGTTTTGCGCGCGCGGTTGGTAGTCAGCGGCGCGATGGCGCAGGACGAGATGACCCTCAAGGTCGAAAGCGCCAGCGCCAGCGAGGGCCTGTCGGCCCGCATTAGCGAAGCGATCCGGGAAGTGACCAAACTGCGCGGCACGGTGGAGCTGGCGGCGCCTGGTAGTTTGCCCAATGACGGCAAAGTCATTGAGGACGCCCGTAGCTACCAGTAAGCGCTTAGTCCACTGCTTACGCATCCGCGGGGACTTTCTTTAGCACGCGTCTGCGCTAAAACAAGTCCTTTTTTTTATGCCGCGGCCAATAGGCGCTAGACTCCGGTTTTTACCCGTTGGAGACCACTATGAAGAGACTTTTATTGGCCAGCTTGGCACTGCTGAGTTTTTCCGGTTTTGCGCAAACCTACCCGTCCAAACCCATCACCATCGTGGTTCCCTTTGTGGCCGGCGGCCCCACAGACCGTGTGGCACGTGACTTGGCCGAAGCCATGCGTAAACCCCTAGGTGATGCAAGCATCGTTATTGAAAACGTCTTAGGCGCAGGTAGCTCGATTGGCTCGAATAAAGTAGCCAAGGCCAATCCCGATGGCTATACGATTTTGCTCAACCATATTGCCATGGCCAGTATGCCTAATTTGATGCGCAATATGCCTTTCAAAATCGATTCGGATTTCGAGTACCTTGGCATGATCAATGATGTGCCGATGACCCTGATCACCCGTCCCACCATGCCAGCAAAAAACTTCAAAGAGTTGCGCGAGTGGTTGAATGCCAATAAAGGCAAAATTAATTTGGGTAACGCCGGCGTCGGCTCTGCTTCGCATTTGTGCGGCCTGATGTTCCAAAACGCAATGCAGGTGGATATGACCACCATCCCTTACAAAGGTACCGCGCCTGCAATGACCGATTTGATCGGTGGACAAATCGACTTGCTATGCGACCAGACCACCAATACCTCGGTGCAAATCGAAGCTAAGAAAGTTAACGCCTATGGTGTAACGACGGCCAAGCGTCTGACGACGCCTGCACTCAAGGACATCCATACCCTGCAGGAAGACGGTTTGAAAGGCTTTGAGGTCACCATTTGGCACGGTCTCTACGCGCCCAAAGGCACGCCGGCGGATGTTTTGGCTAAATTGAATACTGCACTAAAGGCGGCATTGAAAGATCCCGAATTCATTAAAAAGCAAGAGTCCCTGGGCGCTGTCGTGGTTACCGATAAGCGCGTAGAGCCTGCCGAGCACAAGAAATTCGTGGCTGCAGAAATTGCTAAATGGGGCCCGGTGATCGCGGCCGCCAAGGAATATATCGATTAATGATCCTGCGGCCCGCGCATCGCGGGATTCGGCTGCGGCTCAGCGAGCGCAGGCCACCTGAAATCGTCTGTGGCTATACGCCCCAGACGATTTCTTTGTTTGCGGCCTGGCAGCGCTCCAGCATCTGGATAAATGGCAGGCTGCGCTGGCGCAAACGGACTCCTTGGACGCCCGAAGCCAGGGGCCGCCCAGATTCAAGGGCTGCGTCGGCTTTTTCCTGGAAATGCGCTTCTTCTTCGACGACGGCTTGCTGCAAGGCAGCGATGGCAGCCCGCATATCCTGCGGTAACAGGATGCCTTTTTTAAGGCCGTGCGGATCGGTTTTTCCAATAATGGCCAAAATAGTCTGACCGTTTTCCTCGAGCATGATGAGGTCGCCGCATACTTTGGATTTGAACTTGTAAATCATGTTGAAGGCAGCATATCCCTATTGGTTGACGAAACGCGAGACAATGTCTTGATGTAAAGCAAAAAATGAGTATCTAAGCCCATTGAAATCTCCCGGCTGTAAATCGGACTACCGTTTTTAAAATGTGAATATTATTATCTTTACATTGAATGCAATGGAGATAGATTTTTTTAATTGCATTGGAATGAAATTCGTCTATACTTACCACCCACACTTTTTTGCTGGAGTTACTAATGACGAATTTGATTGATATCCAAGGCCAAATCGAAAAGCTGCAAAAACAAGCTGCCGATATTAAGTCCAAAGAATTTTCTGCCACTGTGCGCGATATTCAAGCGAAAATGCAGGCCTTCGGTATCACCGTGAAAGACTTGCAGACGCGCAAAACTGCCAATGGCGCTGCTAAATCCGGGCGTCCTGCAAAAGAAAAGGTGGCAAAAGCGCCTAAAGCGGCGCGTAAATCGAGCCAACCCGTGGCGGCCAAATTTCGCGGCCCCAATGGCGAAACCTGGTCTGGCCGGGGTCTGACGCCCAAGTGGCTGGCTTCGCTGGTGGCCCAAGGGCAAAGCAAAGAATCGTTTGCCGTCGCTAGCGCTCCCTCTCCATAAGCAGCGCGTTTCTAGCGCGCTTTGTCGTTCAAGCGCGTCGCCCTGTCAAGCGCAAGTCGGGGTCATTGCGCCCAACGCCAAGGTCTGGTTCAACTTATTTGAACTCTGGCAAATCAGCTCGGCGGGGAGATAATCGTCTTCATTTGACGCACAGACACCGCCATGACCTCCACCAGCATCCATGACAAGGCCGAAACCCTAGCGCGCGCCCTGCCATATATCCGTAAATACCACGGTAAAACCATGGTAATTAAATACGGCGGTAATGCCATGACCGACCCGGCCTTACAGGCGGCGTTTGCGCAAGACCTTGTTTTGCTCAAACTCGTGGGTATCCATCCGGTAGTCGTGCATGGCGGAGGCCCCCAAATTGAGAGAGCTCTGCATCGCTTGGGCAAAACCGGTTCCTTCATCCAGGGCATGCGGGTTACCGATGCAGAAACCATGGGTGTGGTGGAGTGGGTGTTGGCCGGCCAGGTGCAGCAGGAAATCGTCGGGCTCATCAACC
The DNA here is from genome assembly GCA_040400575.1 of Rhodoferax sp. Taxonomy (GTDB): domain Bacteria; phylum Pseudomonadota; class Gammaproteobacteria; order Burkholderiales; family Burkholderiaceae_C; genus Allorhodoferax. The sequence continues at coordinate 311,103 of JBBAPX010000001.1, read as the reverse complement.
AGGCTGGAGGCAAGGCGGTGGGATTAAGCGGGCGCGATGGCGCCATGATCCGTGCCAAAAAACTCAAAGTGTTGGATCAAGTCGATCCGTCGATTGCACATGATATTGGTCAGGTGGGTGATATCGTCACTGTCGATCCCTCAGTCCTACATGCTTTGCAGCGCGATTCTTTTATTCCCGTAATCAGCCCCATCGGATTTGGCGAAAACAATGAAAGCTATAACATCAACGCCGATGTGGTGGCTGCCAAACTCGCCACGGTGTTGCAGGCCGAAAAATTGTTGATGCTGACCAATATCAGCGGTGTAATGAATAAAGCAGGCGATCTACTCACGGATTTAAGCGCCCAGCAGATCGATGCCCTGGTCGCCGACGGCACCATTTCTGGCGGCATGTTGCCCAAACTTAGCGGCGCACTCGAGGCGGCCAAAAGCGGCGTTAAGACGGTGCACATCATCGATGGCCGGGTAGCCCATGTATTGCTGCTGGAGATCCTCAGCGATCAAGCCTGTGGCACCATGATTCGCGCATCTTGACGAGAAAAATACCCAGAAAAGCCGAGGGATAAGATAAGTCGGGGATTATCTGGTGCAAAATAGCACGACCGTTCTATTTTGATGATCTCCGCCGACCCATGTCATTTGCCGCCGCGCTAAGCCCTACGCCCGAGGTCTCGGAACCTAAAAATTCCGCACGGCCTCTGTTAAAGGGTCAACAAACCAAGCAGGCTATTGTTCAGGCAGCGGTCAGCCTCAGTACCAGGCTGGGCCTAGAGGGCCTGAGTATCGGTTTACTGGCCGAAGTCACGCACATGAGCAAATCCGGTGTGTTCGCGCACTTCGGATCACGGGAAGACCTGCAAATTTCAGTGATTGACGAGTATTTCAACTGCTTCCAGCAGGAAATATTTTTTCCTGCCTTGCAGCAGCCCCGCGGCTTACCGCGTCTGCGCGCCTTGTTTGACAACTGGATGAAGCGCGTTGCGGTGGAAATCCAGTCCGGTTGCATATTTATTAGCGGAGCGGTGGAGTTTGACGACCGCCCGGGGCCGGTGCGTGACGCATTGGCCCAAGCGGTACGCCAATGGCAGGACGCCTTGTTTCGCGCAGTCGTACAAGCCAAAGAATGCGGTCACTTGGCGGCGCAGGCGGATGCCGCACAAATTGCCTTTGAGATACACGGATTGATATTGGCTTTGCACTATGAAACGCGGTTTTTGCAAAAGCCCGGTTCGCTAGCGCAAGCGAACCAGGGCTTTGAAAATATTTTGCAAAGAAACGTCCAAACCCAGAACCTCGCTTGCGCAGCGGCCCCCACCGATTTCCCTTGACTTATAGAAACTTAGGAGTTTTCTTTATGCCCAGCTATACCCCGCCGTTGCGCGATATGCAGTTTGTGATGCACGAGCTTTTGCACGTGGTGGATGACCTCAAAGCCATGCCAGCGCATGCCGACATGGATGTGGACACCATAAACGCCGTCCTGGAGGAGGGCGGAAAGTTTGCCTCCGACATACTGTTCCCACTCAATATAAGCGGTGACGCCGAAGGCTGCCAGTTAGACCAAAGCACGCACCAGGTGACGACACCCAAGGGCTTCAAAGAAGCCTATGCCCAGTATGTGGCTGGCGGCTGGCCGGCGCTGTCCAGCGACCCGGCCTATGGTGGCCAGGGCTTACCTTTGATCGTGAACCATTTTTTTTATGAAATGCTCAACAGCGCCAACCAGGCCTGGACCATGTATCCCGGGCTGACCCATGGGGCCTATGCGTCTTTGGCCACCCATGGTACGGACGCCCAAAAAACCATGTACCTGGGCAAGATGGTCAGCGGTGAGTGGACCGGTACTATGTGCCTGACAGAACCCCATTGCGGTACCGATTTGGGGCTGATGCGCACCCGCGCCGAGGCGCAGCCCGATGGCACCTACCGCATCACGGGTAACAAAATATTTATCAGTGCTGGTGAGCACGATATGAGCGAAAACATTGTGCACCTGGTGCTGGCCCGCTTGAGCGATGCGCCTGCCGGCATCAAAGGCGTGAGCCTGTTCATCGTGCCCAAGTTTTTGGTCAATGACGACGGCAGCCTGGGCGCGCGCAACGGTATCTATTGTGGCGGCCTGGAGCACAAGATGGGCATTAAAGGCAGCGCGACCTGCCAGATGGTTTTGGACGGCGCCGTAGGCACCTTGGTGGGCGCGCCCAACAAAGGCATGAACGGCATGTTTGTGATGATGAACGCGGCCCGTCTGGGCGTCGGTAACCAGTCGCTGGCGCTGACCGAAGTGGCCTACCAAAATGCGCTCGCCTACGCCAAGGACCGCATCCAAATGCGCTCGCTGTCGGGCACCAAAGCCAAGGACAAAGCCGCCGATCCCATCATCGTGCACCCGGATGTGCGCAAAATGCTGCTGACTGCGAAAGCCTATGCCGAAGGCGGACGCGCTATGCAAGGCTTTTGTACCATGCTCTTGCAACAGGAACACAGTCACCCGGATGAGCAGGTACGCAAAGATGCTGGTGAAATGCTGGCGCTGCTGACACCGATCGTGAAAGCTTTCATCACTGACAACGGATGGATCGCCACCTCGACTTGCCTACAGGTGTTTGGCGGCCATGGTTATATCAAAGAATGGGGCATGGAGCAGTATGTGCGTGATGCGCGCATCAACATGATTTACGAAGGCACCAATACCATCCAGTCGCTGGACTTGCTGGGCCGCAAAATACTGGGCAATAACGGCGCCACGCTGCGCAAATTTGGCAAGTTGGTCATGGAGTTGGCCCAGGAGGAAGCAGCCAACGAAAAAATGGCCGAATTCATCAAGCCGGTGGCCGACCTAGGTCAGCAAATGACGCAGTTCACCATGGATATCGCCATGAAAGGCATGCAAAACCCTGACGAAGTGGGGGCGGCAGCGGTGGACTATTTGCGCGTTGCCGGCCATTGGACGCTGGGCTATTTCTGGGCCCGCACGGCCCAGGTGGCATTGCGCCAGATCGCAGCGGGTAATGTCGACCCGTTTTACCTGGGTAAGCTGCAAACCGCGCGTTTTTACTTCGCCAAACTCTTTCCTGAAACCACCAGCCTGATGCAAACCGCCCGTCAGGGCAGCGCAGTGCTGATGGACACGGACGCGGCGCTGGTCTAAAGCGCCTTACAGTCACCCACCCTTAAAACGAAACCTAGGAGAAAACACGATGAAAAAAATGACAGTAATCGGACTGCTTGCAGCCTTCAGCGGAGTGGCATTTGCACAGATGAGCCCCTTGGGCCTTTGGAACACCATTGACGATAAGACTGGTAAGCCCAAAGCCGAAGTGCGCATTGCTAACAACGCCGCAGGCGAGCTTTCCGGTGTCGTAGTGCGCGGTTTGGAGGCTAATCCTGACCCGGAACCTAACTGCGAAAAATGTACCGATGACCGCAAGGGCAAACCAAAAATTGGCCTAGAAATTATTCGCGGTGGCAAGAAACTCGAAGGAAAAGATGTGTGGGAAGGCGGTAAGATTTTGGATCCCAACAACGGCACCGACTACCGCCTCAAACTGACACCGATCGAAGGTGGGAAAAAACTCGAGGTACGCGGTTACATTGGAACCCCTATGCTCGGCCGCACCCAAACTTGGGTGCGTGTGGAATAAGTTGGCGCCCTTGCATCCTTTTGACCAAGCCCTGGTGCTAACGCCCCAGGACGATGGGGTCCTTTTAGGTCAGGCCACGCCCGCTTGGGCCAATATGGTCGGACCGTTTGGCGGCATCACTGCAGCCACCGTAGTGCGTGCCATCATGGACCATGCACAGTGCTTGGGTACTCCGCTGTCCCTGACGATTAATTATGTGGCGGGGATTGCCTTGGGCCCTTACCACCTGCACCTTTCGGTGGCGCGTACCAACCGCTCCACGCAGCACTGGACTTTTGAAATTCATCAAACCCAAGCTGACGGCACGCAGGCTTGCGTGTTGACGGGAACCGCCCTTACGGCTGCACGCCGCAGTACCTGGGGGGCGAACGACCAGCCCATGCCGCTTGTACGTCCGCCCCAGGAGGTGCCGGTGGTGAAGATGCCCCGCATGGTCGAATGGTTTTCCCGCTACGAAATGCGCAGCTTGGAGGGGCCGCTACCGCAAATATGGGATGGTCAGGAAAATCCTCTGCCCCCCGAGTTGGCCAGCACCAGCTGCTTGTGGGTGCGCGACAGTGCCGGCCGCGCGCTGGACTATCCGGCCATCGCGGCCTACGCGGATATTTTTTTCCCCCGCGTCTGGTTGCGCCGCGCCAAACACGTGCCGGCCGGTACCGTTTCCATGACGGTGTATTTCCATGCGGATGCGCAGCAGTTCACGCAGGTGGGCGCCGGTTATCTGTTGGCGCAGGCGCGTGGGCAAGTATTTCGCGATGGATTTTTCGATCAAAGCGGGTATTTATGGAGTGAGGCCGGCACCATGCTGGCCACGACACACCAACTGGTGTATTTCAAAGAATAAGGCGTCCCGCTGGGGCGGTAGCGATGCAAGACGTATTGAAAGATGTTTCCGACGGTGTCATGACCTTGACGCTCAATCGAGCAGACAAAAAAAATGCGCTCACCCAAGCCATGTACGGCTTTATCGCCGATGCCCTGCTGGAGGCGGCGGCAGCGTCTAGCGTCCGTGTGTTGGTATTGCAAGGCGATCCAGCGATTTTCAGCGCCGGTAACGATATCGCTGATTTTTTGGGCCGTCCGCCCTCGGTGGATGCGGCCGACAGCGATGTATCGCGTTTTCTGCGCGGCATTGCGGCCTTTCCCAAGCCCTTGGTCGCATCGGTCTGCGGACCGGCGGTGGGGGTGGGTACCACGATGTTGTTTCATTGCGACTTGGTCTATGCCGGTGACAACGCGGCTTTTTCCATGCCCTTTGTGAACCTGGGTTTGTGCGCCGAGGCGGCCTCGAGTCTACTGGCGCCCCAATTGATGGGCTACCACCGGGCCGCCGAGGCTTTGCTTCTGGGCGAACCCCTGTCGGCCGAGACCGCGCTGGAGTTCGGCGTGGTCAACCGCGTCGTGCCGCCATCGGAGGCCAACGCATTGGCGCGCAGGCAGGCGCTCAAACTCGCGGCCAAACCGCTTCCGGCCCTGATGGAAACCAAGCGGCTCATGAAAAAAGGCCAGCTAGCGCAGGTGCTTGCACAGATTGCCGAGGAAGGCGCTACCTTCGGGCGTTTGCTCCAGTCACCGCACGCTAAAGAAGCTTTTTCGGCGTTTTTGGAAAAACGAAAACCTGATTTCTCCGCTCTGTAACAGCGCAGCTTGTCTTATCCAAGCTAGGGGTGTGGCCACCTTAGACACGCCACTTGCCTAGACCTGTGACAATCAGCGGATGCCAATTTCTGACTTGTCCCACGCTGGCGCCCTTAACGCACCCCACGATCAGCGATCGGCGGCGCCTGATGCCTCTTCCTCGCTGGCACTAAGTGCCGCGCTCAAAACCGGCGCCGCATCGGCAGCAGCGCGCAAGCGTTCGCCAGTGCCGCTGGAGGACATTGTGTTTGAGGAAGAGTTTGTTAGCGGGCTCAAAAAAATATTCGAGGAAATGATTTCCTTTAACCGGGTACTGGGTCTCAAAATTCACGATTTAGGGCCTGCGCGGGTGCGCGCCCGTATCCAGATGAAGCCGGAGCTGGTGGGACATTTCAGCTACAACCGCATCCACGGCGGAGTGATCAGCGCCGGACTTGACGCGATGGGCGGCTTGGCCGTGATGGCCGCAATCGGAGCGCGTCATATGGACGAAGCGCCCCTGCAAAGACTGCGCCGTTTTGCCAATTTGGGCACCATCGACCTGCGTATCGACTACCTGCGACCAGGCATTGGTGAATATTTTGATCTGCAAGCAGAGGTCTTGCGCCTAGGCTCGCGCGTCGCTTCCACGCGCATGGAGTTTTTTGGACCTGAGGGCACATTGCTGTCGACGGGCAGCGCCGCCTACATCGTTTCCTGACATAAAAAAAGGCCCTTGTTAGGGCCTTTTGGTGCATGTAGTAAGTGATTACAAGGGTACTTTTTTCAGCATCTCAATACCGATCTTGCCCGCTGCAATCTCGCGCAAAGCGGTAACACCGGGTTTGTTCTTGCTTTCGATTTTCGGGGTGTGGCCCTGGTTGAGCATGCGCGCGCGGTAGGTGGCGGCGAGGACCAATTGAAAACGGTTAGGGATCTGCGCGAGGCAGTCTTCGACAGTGATGCGGGCCATGCAATTCTCCGGAAAAACTAGGGGATGTTGAGCGCTTGGAAGGTGTCAGCACGGCTGCGCGCCTGGGCTGCAAATTTGAGCCGCTGCGCGTGAACAATCGCTTTCAGGTCGAACAACGCGCGGTCAAATAACTCATTGATTATAACGAAGTCGAATTTCCCGGCCTGGGCGACCTCCACGGCGGCGTTCTTCATGCGCAACTCGATGGTTTGCGTGCTGTCTTCGCCGCGCCGCTCCAGCCGGGCCCGCAGCTCTTCCCAACTAGGCGGCAGGATAAATATGCACACCGCATTGGCAAAAGCCTGCCTGATTTGAATGGCGCCCTGGAAGTCGATCTCCAAAATCACATCAGCACCTTGTTCCATGCGCTCGGCGATGGCTTTTTTGGAGGTGCCGTAGCGGTGCTGGTGCACATGCGCCCACTCCACAAAGGCGTCGCCCAGCACCATGGCATCAAATTCGGGCTCTGAAACAAAGAAGTACTCGCGCCCGTGTTTTTCCTGACCGCGCGGCGCCCGTGTGGTGTGGGATACCGAGGGCTGCACATGGGAGTCGAGTTCCTGCAAAGCGCGCACCAGGCTGGACTTGCCCGCTCCGCTAGGGGCTGCGACAACAAACAGATTTCCCGGATATTCCATAGCTGCGCTGGGCAAGGGTGAAGTGCCGGTCATTCTATGTTCTGCACCTGCTCGCGCATTTGCTCGATGAGCACCTTCATGTCGACCGAAATACGGGTCAGGGGCAGGGCAGCGGACTTGGAACCCATGGTATTGGCCTCGCGGTGCAACTCCTGGATCAAAAAGTCGAGCCGCTTGCCGATCTCGCCGCCTTTCGTAATCAAGGATTCCAATTCGTCGAGATGCGCTTTGAGCCGGGTCAGTTCTTCAGCCACGTCGATGCGGATGGCAAAGGCCGTTGCCTCGGTGAGGGCCCGGTCCTGCGCAGCTTCGGGCGTCACCCCGCCTGTCGCCATGGCCATGGCTTCACGCCATTTTTCGACAAAGCGCAGCCTTTGCTGTTCTACCACCTGTGGCACCAGCGGTACAGCCTGGGCTGCCAAACCGCGCAACTGGGCGATGTGGCCCTGCAGCATATGCGCCAGCCTTTCGCCTTCCCGGGAGCGGGCGCCCATCAGAGCATCTAGCCCTTGGCGTGCCAGCGTGATGATCTCCTCGCTCCAATCCTGCGTGCTCTGCGACTCGTTGCCAGCCAGGCGCAGCACGTCAGCCACACTGAGCAGGGTGGCCTGGGGCAGGCTCTCCAGAACCAAGGCCTGGGTCTGTTGGAGTTTTTTCAGCAGATTGGGCGAGGGCGCTGCCACATGACCTGACTTTTCCATTTCTATCGCGGCACGCACTTCCACTTTGCCGCGCTTAAGTTTGGCGCTCAGCAATTCGCGCAATACGGGTTCACTGGGACGTAGTTCGTCGGGCAGACGAAAACTCAGGTCTAAAAAGCGGCTGTTGACCGAGCGGATTTCAATGCCCAGGCGCCCAGCTGGCGTGGTTGCAGTGTGCTCGGACGGAGTCCCCGTGACCGACTGACTTTGCGCGCTTGCGTAGCCGGTCATACTGTTAACGTGCATGGGTAATTCCTTGATGGGTCGGTTTGGCACCCAAGAATAACCCGCCTGTGTGGACTGTGACTGGTACAACGGCAAAGTTTCCGTCCCAATGCTGCGTTGGGAAGCGACCGATAATCCAGCCCGGCATCAGGGCTTGTCTGGCCCATCTTGCACCCTGCAGCATCGTGTTGCTGCGCCTGTTCCCTTTCGAAAGCTATCCATGACCGAATTTATCCGCAGTGGCGCGCGCGCCGCAAATGCATTGCGTAAGGTGCGCATCACCCGTGGCTATACCGTGCACGCCGAAGGCTCGGTCTTGATCGAGTTTGGCGCGACCCGGGTGTTGTGTACTGCGTCCGTGGAAGAAAAAGTGCCGCCGCACAAGCGCGGCAGTGGCGAGGGCTGGGTCACCGCTGAGTACGGCATGCTGCCGCGCGCTACCCACACCCGCAGCGACCGTGAAGCGGCCAAAGGCAAGCAAAGCGGTCGTACGCAGGAAATTCAGCGCCTCATTGGCCGCTCGCTGCGCGCCGTATTCGATCTGAAGCTGCTGGGCGAGCGCACTATTTCCTTGGACTGCGACGTGCTACAGGCCGATGGCGGTACCCGCACCGCGGCGATCACCGGGGCCTTTGTCGCGGCGCAGGATGCGGTGGCGACCCTGCTGGCCAGCGGCAAGATCCATCAATCCCCGATTGTTGCGTCGGTGGCCGCGATTTCCGTGGGCATCGTGCAGGGCGCGCCATTACTCGACCTGGAGTACACCGAAGATTCGGCTTGCGATACCGATATGAATGTGGTCATGACCGGCGCAGGGCATTTTGTGGAAGTGCAGGGAACGGCAGAAGGCGCGCCTTTTTCTCGCGCTGAAATGGACGCCTTGCTGCACCTGGCGGAAAAAGGCATTGTGGAATTGATGGGTTTGCAAAAACAGGCCCTGGCACGGCCCTTGGCCTTAGCCACGGGTGCCTAAAGCGGGCGCTGTGATGCCCCCTCAGACTTTGCAGACCATCGGGCTGTCATTGCGCGACCAACGTCTGTTGCAATCCACGTCGCAGCCCAACCTTGCAGGCCGCCACAAGCCTAGTGGCCTGTTCATTTGGACGGCTAGCCGATTGCACCCCCTATGAAAATCGTTATGGCTTCCAATAACCAGGGCAAGTTGCGCGAACTACAAGCCATGTTTGCGCCACTTCATTGCACGCTGGTTTGCCAAAGTGAACTGGCCGTGCCCGAATGCCCGGAGCCGCACCGCACTTTTGTAGAAAACGCCTTAGCTAAGGCCCGCAATGCCGCGCAGCACACAAGCCTGCCAGCCCTCGCTGACGACGCAGGTTTGTGTGTGGACGCTTTCGGCGGGCTGCCGGGCGTGGACACCGCGTATTACGCCACCCAATTCGGCTACGCCAAAGGCGACGACAACAATGTCTTGGCCCTGCTGGAGCAAATGCAATCCATCGCCAACCGCCGCGCTGCCCTGGTCAGCACATTGGTGGCAGTGCGCTCCCCGCAAGACCCAGAACCTTTGATCGCCGTGGGCCGCGTGGTCGGCGAAATCACCCGCGCACCCGTGGGCCGCAACGGTTTTGGCTTTGATCCCGTGATGTGGATCCCACAATTCGGCCAGACCTTTGCCCAGTTACCCGAAGCAGTGAAAAATGCCAATAGCCACCGCGGTATGGCCGCCAAGCAGATGCTGGCCTTGATGCGCGCCAACTGGTTCGTGGCATGATTCCCATAGCGATCAGTGCGCCCGTAGGTGAGGGTGCCACGCCTGGCGACCAAGCCTACGACGTACAGCACCTGATGCGCCCCGGCGTGTTGCATTTGCCTAGCCTGCCGCCGCTGTCGCTGTATGTGCATTTGCCCTGGTGCATTCAAAAATGCCCTTATTGCGACTTCAACTCGCATGCCGCTCCCCAGGGTCCATTGCCTGAAGATGCTTATACAGATGCCTTGGTACGCGATTTAGAAGCCGCTTTGCCGATGGTGTGGGGCCGGTCTGTGCATTCGATATTCATTGGCGGAGGGACACCCAGTTTGTTCAGGCCGCAGAGCATCGACCGGCTGCTAGGCGCTATCCGCGCCCGCCTTCGCCTGGTGCCCGATTGCGAAATCACCTTGGAGGCCAACCCGGGCACGTTTGAGAAGGACCGTTTCCGCGCTTTTGCAAAGGCTGGCGTCACGCGCTTGTCGGTGGGCGTGCAAAGCTTTAACGACCAGCACCTAAAGACGCTGGGCCGGGTACATGACAGCGCCCAGGCGAGCGCCGCATTAGAAGAGGCGGCGCGCAGCTTTAGCGCCTTCAATCTCGACCTGATGTACGCCTTGCCCGGCCAAAGCCTGGCGCAACTCGACCAGGACTTGGACCAGGCCCTGGCATTTAGCCCGCCGCATGTCTCGATCTACCACTTGACGCTCGAACCCAATACCTATTTCGCCAAGTTCCCACCCGAATTACCGCCCGAGGATCTGGCGTACGCCATGCTGGACCGTATCACCGAGCGCCTAGGCTTGGCGGGCATGGATCGTTACGAAGTTTCGGCTTATGCGCGAGCGGGTATGCGTTGCCGCCATAACCTCAACTACTGGCAGTTCGGCGACTATCTCGGCCTGGGTGCCGGTGCGCACAGCAAAATCAGCTTTGCCCACCGCGTGGTAAGGCAGACGCGCTACCGGGAGCCACGCTTGTACATGGAGCAGGCACTGGCGGGGCGGCCATTGGCGGGCAGCGAGGAAGTGCGCCGCGCAGATCTTCCTTTCGAATTCATGCTCAATGCCTTGCGCCTGCGTGAGGGCTTTGCCTTGCAGGATTTTTCGGACCGTACCGGCATGCCGCTTAGCGCCGTGCGGGCCACTTTGGACGAGGCACAGCGCCAAGGCTTGATCGAGCAGGACGCTGTCTGGGTGCGTCCAACGGTGCGCGGTTTTGATTTTCTGAGTGACTTGCAGTCGCTTTTTCTCACCAGCGATTGAGCGCTTTGGCTGCGCAAGATGCTGCCGGGGCACGTGCAGTACGGCCCCGGCTGATCTCTTTTTTTATCGTACCGCTGCGGCACGTCAACGAAGTCGCCCCTTAGGGCCGGGCCGCATCGGCACGGGCATGCTGCCGTTTGCGGAATGAAAATAGTTTAATAGATATATTGTAAATAAATTGTTTATTTTGTTTATTTTGTTAAAAAATATGTTTAATTTCTCTTCTATTCAATGTATTGACCTCGTTCGCAGCCAGCTGTATTGGCCTGTGCGCCTAAAGGCCGCCGACATGCCTGCCCGTTAGAATGGCGGTTCGGGCCTATAGCTCAGTTGGTTAGAGCAGAGGACTCATATTTTTCAAATGTGCCTTACGCGTGGAAACTGTGTAAGGGATGGTGTCAAAGTCGGAGAAAGCTAAGTGCAGCAATGCATATGCCAACGCCGAGCCAAGCTTGGTGAGCAATCACCTTGAAGGTGTAGAGACTTGACGGCACCCGCCTAAGTGCAGCAATGCATACGGTGAAGGCAAAGTCCAGGGAGTTGCGAAAGCAACACAAACCGGAATCCTTTGGTCCCAGGTTCAAGTCCTGGTGGGCCCACCAAATAGTTCGGAGCAGTACGCGGCACGGCGTGGGTAGCCGTCGCTGCCACTAAAGCGCTTTGACGCAGCAGAGCGCATTTGCGCGCTCTGGCGGGTCTTAGACCACGCTTTGCAGCTTCATGGCGACACTCATATCGCCTTCGACCTTAATTTTTCCGCTCATAAAAGCGCTGACGCCATTGAGTTCGCCGTCGAGCATGGCTTGCAGGTTTTCAATGCTGATGCCGATGGTGCAGTCGGTTTCGCGATCTTCATTGGAAATGGTGTTGGGTACCACGCTGCCGTCAATCACGATGATCCCGTCGGCGCCGCAATCGAATTTCAGGCTAGCGCCCAAACCACTGTCCTCGCCCATTTTTTGACGCATGGCTTCGGTGATGGATTGCAGGCTCATAGGAGGGTCCTTTGCTAGTGAGTGAAAAAGTGAAAGTATTCTAGTGTGGCCCCTAAACCCTGAATTTGACAACGGTCGGCTTACCGGCAATCCACCAATACGATGCAGCATCGCCAGCGTTCCTGCGCGCTGGGGCTCAGACCTCTAAGCACGGGATGAAAAAAATAGCCCCTGTGCTAGAATTTCTAGCTTCGCGGCTGTAGCTCAGTTGGATAGAGTACTTGGCTACGAACCAAGGGGTCGTGGGTTCAATTCCTGCCAGCCGCACCAAATAGAAAGCCTCGAAACAGCGATGTTTCGAGGCTTTTTTCTTGCTTTGCGACGGCCCTGGTCGTTTTCGAATAAGGAAAATCGGCAGCACAGGTCGCAAACCGGACACAATACGCCTTCTTTCATTCCAATTGGGGATTGCCGGTGTTGGATTTCATTTGCAAGGTGAGCAGCCGCCAGCTAGGCCGCAGTGGCTCGGTGCGGGTGCGGTCATGAACCGCCAGGTGGCTTTGCCATTGGCCGCGGCGCGGCCCTACCGCTTTGTTTTTCTAACCCTGCCGAATTACTCGCTCATTGCCCTCTCCAGCGCAGTGGAGGCCTTGCGCATGGCCAACCGCGTAGCCGGTCAAGAGGTGTACCAGTGGACGCTGGCCAGTCTTGGCGGACACCCGGTGGCGGCTAGCAATGGTCTGGCCCTGGCGCCTACGGTGGCCTTGGCGGATATGGGCACGGCACACATTGTGTTTGTGTGCGGTGGAGTGGAGGTTGAGGCGGCCTGCACCGCGGAAGTGACCTCGGCCTTGCGGCGCATCGCGCAGCGCCAAATAGCGCTCGGGGCGCTGTGCACCGGCGGCTATGTGCTAGCCAAGGCCGGATTACTCGATGGCTACAAAGCGGTGGTGCATTGGGAGAACATGACCGCCTTGGAAGAGCGCTTCCCTAAAGTTGTATTTTCGCGTCAGTTATTTGCCATCGACCGAGACCGCTATACCTGTACCGGCGGTATCGCGCCCCTGGACTTAATGCTGCATATTATTCAGACCCACTTGGGTCGCGAAATCGCGCCGATGATTTCAGACCAGTTCATTCTGGATCGCATCCGCAACGACCAAGACCGCCAGCACGTGCCCTTGATGGCGCGGGTCGGCCTTTTTCACGAAAACCTGATTGAAGCCGCCGCCCTGATGGAGGCCAATTTGGAGGAACCCTTGTCCTTGGACGAAATTGCCTCGCTAGTGGGTGTGTCGCGCCGACAGATCGAGCGCTTGTTCAAGCGTTACGTGGGTGAAGTGCCGACCAAGTACTACCTAGACATGCGCCTGCGCCGAGCACGCAGCTTGCTATTGCAGACTTCGATGTCGGTCATGGAGATTGCGCTGGCCTGTGGATTCCAGTCGCCGCCGCATTTTTCCAAGTGCTACCGCGACTTGTTCGGCCACACGCCCAGCGCTGAGCGGCGCAACAGCCGCCTGGCACTGCTTACGCCAGACAAGGCGCCAAGCCCGACGCACTGAGGCGCTGCAGGGCTGCAATTGCTTGCATTGCACAGGCATTGTCACCCTGTCGTATAGCGACAATCACGGGTCGCTAAACTATCAGGCTTTGCGCAGCGCGGCACGTACATTCTGTTCGCAAGTGCGTGCCCTGCCCCGGGCAAATCCCGTACACAACCGAAGGAGTCTTTCTGTGGCTGAAGAATTTGACGATCTGGATTTGAATTCGCTAAACGACGAGGAGTTGACCGAACAAGTCCATGACGACCTCTACAACGGATTGCGCGCAGAGGTGATTGAAGCCACCAATATTTTGCTAGGCCGTGGTTGGTCTGCCAGCCGCGTGCTCGATGACGCTTTGGTCGAGGGCATGCGCATCGTCGGCGTGGATTTTCGTGATGGTATTTTGTTTGTTCCCGAAGTGCTGCTAGCGGCCAACGCCATGAAGGGCGGCATGGAAATTTTACGGCCGCTGCTGGCGGAAACCGGCGTGGAGCCCATCGGCAAGATGGTGATCGGCACGGTCAAGGGCGACATTCATGACATCGGTAAAAACCTCGTCGGCATGATGATGGAAGGTGCCGGCTTTGAAGTCATTGACTTAGGTATCAACAACGCCGTCGAAAAATACATTGCGGCGCTGGAAGAGCACAAGCCCGACATTCTGGGCATGTCCGCTTTGCTCACGACCACCATGCCGTATATGAAAGTGGTGATCGACACGCTCAAGGAAAAAGGTCTGCGCGACGACTATATTGTGCTGGTCGGCGGCGCGCCTTTGAATGAAGAGTTTGGCAAGGCCGTGGGGGCAGACGCCTATTGCCGCGATGCCGGTGTGGCTGTGGAGACTGCCAAGACCCTGATTGCCGCGCGTCGCGCTGCGGCCCGCGCCTAAGTCGCGATGCCGGCATGGCCGCTGCTGCAAACACTTTGGTGATTGCCTGCGGCGCGCTGGCTCGCGAGATCATCGCGCTACGCCAAGCCAATGCCTGGTGGCATATGGATGTGACCTGCCTGCCTGCCGAACTGCATAACCGACCAGAAAAAATCCCTGGTCTGGTGCACGAAAAAATCCAGAGGTTCAAGGCCCAGTACCCGCATATTTTTGTGGCCTATGCCGACTGTGGAACCGGTGGCCTGCTCGACGCGGTGCTGCAAGCAGAAGGTGTGCAGCGTTTGCCCGGGGCGCATTGTTATGAGTTTTATGCCGGGTCCGCGGCCTTTGCCCAGATGGCGGAGGCTGAGTTGGGGACTTTTTATTTAACCGATTTTTTGTTGCGGCATTTTGAGCGATTGATCATGCACGGACTGGGTATCGATAAACATCCGCAGTTGCTGCCCGTGTATTTTGGCAACTACACCACCTTGATGTATTTGTGTCAAAAGGAAAGCCCTGAGGGCATGGCACTGGGCCAGGCAGCCGCAAAGCGCCTGGGCTTGGCGTTTGCCTACCGTGTCACCGGCTATGGTGAGATGGAAACCGAATTGAAAATAGGAAGCGAGAAAGTCATCCAATGGCAAAACTGATTGTGATTTCATGGCGTGACCTGCCTGCGCAGGTGGTGGTCAAGCGCGGACGCGAAACCGGCAAGGTGCAGCTCTCGCATCGCTTTCAGGAAGCCGTGGACCGTGCGGCCATGCGGGCCGGTAAGTCCAGCGCTGGCGACTACCTGGCCGATTGGAAACGCAGCGAACCGCGTGAATGTGGTGACGACATTCAGGAACAGGCCAATGCCGAAGCGGCCCGCATCGAGGCGCGCTATTCGGATGAGGATTTGCTTCGCATCATCCGCGCCCATGGCGTTGATGACACCTTGCCGACGCCTACCGTAATTTCCGCCGAAGAGGCAGCAGTGCCGCTGCCCGAGGGGGAGCACTGATGTACGCGGTACGCCGCTGGTCAGTGCGCCATGCGCGGGGCCTAGAAATTTTTTACCAAGGCTTCGAACGGGTAATGGTGGCTTTGCATCCGCTGTGGAAAGCCATTGGGTACCAGCGCCTGGAAGCGCCGGTGGCCGTGGTAGAAAAAGCGGTAAAAGGTCTGTTGTTTGACTGCCAGATGTGCGGCCAGTGTGCGCTGTCAAGTACCGGTATGTCCTGCTCCATGAATTGTCCCAAAACTATACGTAACGGCCCTTGTGGCGGTGTGCGCGCCAATGGCAACTGCGAAGTAAAACCCGAAATGCGCTGTGTCTGGGTCGAGGGTTTTGAAGGCAGCCAGCGCATGCAAGCGGGCCGTGAGGCCATCAAAGTGGTGCAGTTCGCAGTGGACGGGCGCCTCAAGGGTAGCTCTTCTTGGCTGCGCGTGGCGCGCGAAAAGGGTGAAGGCCCAAAGCAGGAGGCTAAAGCATGAGGTTTGACGACGAGCCGGTGCCCGGCTACCCCTTACCCATATTGCCTGGGCACACCTCGCCCGGGCGCCTGGAGCGCGTGCTGCGTGGTGGCGGCTTTGCCATAACTGCGGAACTGGAGCCGCCCGATTCGGCGGACCCCAGCGAGGTCTATCGTCGCGCCAGGGTTTTTGACGGCTATGTTGACGCCATCAATGCCACCGATGGCAGCGGCGCCAATTGCCATATGTCCAGCCTGGCGGTGTGCGCGTTACTCACGCGGGTGGGCTACGCGCCGGTGATGCAGATTTCCTGTCGCGATAAAAATCGGATTGCGATTCAGGGCGACATCCTGGGCGGTGCGGCCATGGGTGTGTGCAATATGCTTTGCCTGAGTGGCGACGGCGTGCAAAGCGGCGACCATCCGCAGGCCAAGCCGGTTTTTGACCTCGATTGCATGTCGCTTTTGGAAATTGGCCGCGACATGCGCGATGCCCACCGATTCCAAAGCGGGCGCAAAGTCACTTTTGCACCACGCGTATTTTTCGGTGCGGCGGCCAACCCCTTTGGACAGCCTTTTGACTGGCGGGCCCAGCGCCTGGCGAAAAAAGTGGCAGCTGGTGCCCAATTTATACAAACCCAGTATTGCTATGACGTGCCGCGCCTGCGCAGCTACATGAAAGAAGTGGAAGATCTGGGCCTCTTGGACAAAGTCTTTATTTTGGTGGGCGTGGGTCCCATGCGTTCGGCTAAAGTGGCTGAGTGGATGCGTAGCAATGTGCCGGGCGTACACATCCCCGATGCCATCATCAAGCGCATGGCTGGTGCGGAAAAACCGGCCGCCGAAGGACGCAAAATTTGCACTGAAATCATCCAAGAAGTCAAAGAAATCAAAGGCGTAGCCGGCGTGCACATCATGGCTTACCGGCAGGAAGACTCGGTACCCGAGATCGTGACTAACTCGGGTGTACTGCAAGGCCGTGTGCCCTGGTATCCCGGACGTGACGGTGCTGCGGCGGAAGTACCGCACATTCCGCCGCCAGAGCTTGCGACTGTTTGACCCCCATTTTTCTAGCGTATTTTTTCTAATCCACAGGATGTAACGTGACCGATACCATCATCAGCTCTGCAACCCGCGAGGTCGTCATCGGCTTTGACCGCCCCTTCGTCATCATCGGCGAGCGTATCAACCCTACCGGCCGAAAAATTATGGCTGCTGAAATGATGGCCGGTGATTACAGCCGCGTTATCGCCGATGCGCTGGCGCAGGTTGAGGCCGGTGCGCATATGTTGGACGTGAACGCCGGTATCCCGCTGGCCGATGAGCCGGGCATGCTGGCCCGAGCCATTCAGCTAGTGCAGGGCGTGACCGATGTGCCTATCTCCATTGATTCGTCCATCGTCGCCGCGCTGGAAGCAGGCCTGGCGGTGTACAAAGGCAAGGCGCTGGTCAATTCTGTGACTGGCGAGGAAGACCGGCTGGAAACCGTGCTGCCCTTGGTCAAAAAATACGGCGCTGCGGTAGTGGCTATTTCCAACGACGAAACCGGTATTTCGCAAGACCCGGATGTGCGTTTTGCGGTAGCCAAGAAAATTGTCGAGCGCGCAGCCGATTACGGTATCCCGGCTTGCGACGTGGTGGTGGACCCGCTGGTCATGCCGATTGGCGCCATCAACCAGGCCGGCGTGCAAGTCATGCGTCTGGTGCACCGCCTGCGCACCGAACTCAAAGTCAACACCACCTGTGGCGCATCCAATGTCAGCTTTGGATTGCCTGAACGTAATGGCATCAATGCCGGTTTCCTCACCATGGCGATGGCCTCGGGTATGACCTCGGCCATTACCAACCCCATGCACGCCGAAGTGGTGCGCGCCATCATGGCTGCCGACGTGATGATGGGCCATGACCCCGATTGCTTCCGTTGGATACGCAAGTTCCGCGAAGTACCTGTGATGGGTGCCGATGGCGAAATGGGCCGGGGCCGCCGGGAAACCGGCACCCGCCGCCGCCGCGAGAGTTAAGTAGCTATGCAAGTTGCTGATGCGCTGGTCGTTTTCACGCCCTCCGGGCGGCGCGGCCGTTTTCCCCTCGGTTCTTCAATCTTGCAAGCTGGGCGTTCGCTCGGTGTGGATATTGATTCGGTTTGCGGCGGACGTGGTATTTGCGGCCGCTGTCAGGTGCTTGTTTCAGAAGGCGAGTTTGCCAAGCACGGGCTGGTCTCCAGCGCCGACCATTTGTCGCCGGTGTCCCAGGTGGAGCAAGACTATTGCGCCACCCAGCCGCTGGCCACGGGCCGCCGCTTGTCCTGCTGCGCGCAAGTGCAGGGTGATGTAGTCATCGACGTGCCCTCGAGCAGCCAGGTGCATAAACAAGTTGTGCGCAAAGAAGCCGAGGCGCATGACATCCATTTGGACCCGCTCATCCGCCTGTATTTTGTCGAAGTGCAAGAGCCCGATATGCACGACCCCTCAGGCGATTTGCGGCGACTGGAAGACGCTTTGGAATTCGAGTGGGACCTGACCGATTTGGCCTGCGACATCATCGTGGTCCAGCAATTGCAAACGGCTTTGCGCAGCGGCGGCTGGAAAGTCACCGTAGCGGTGCATGCCGGCAAGCAAATCATGGCGGTCTGGCCGGCTTTACATGAAAAAGCCTATGGCTTGGCGGTGGACGTGGGCTCGACCACGATTGCTGCGCATTTGTGCGATCTGTCCTCCGGTGAAGTCGTGGCCTCGGCCGGTGTCATGAACCCGCAAATCCGCTTTGGCGAAGATTTGATGAGCCGTGTCTCCTACGTCATGATGAACCCGGGTGGCGAAGTGGAAATGACGGTCGCAGTGCGCGAAGCACTCAACACCCTGGCGCTGGAAGTAACGCAGCGCGTCGGTGCCTTGCCCACCGATATTTTGGAAGCCACCTTTGTTGGCAACCCCATCATGCACCACCTGCTGCTGGGCATCAACCCGGTGGAGCTGGGCGGTGCGCCCTTTGCGTTGGCGACCGACCGCTCCATTACTTTGTGGGCCTCGGAAATCGATTTTGCGGTGCACCGCAATGCGCGCATTTACGTGCTGCCTTGCATCGCCGGCCATGTGGGTGCCGACACGGCGGGCGTGATTCTGGCCGAGCGGCCTGATTTAGATTCACCGGTCACCTTGCTGGTCGATGTGGGTACCAATGCCGAAATCGTGCTGGGCAATAACCAGCGCATGCTGGCCTGTTCCAGTCCTACCGGTCCGGCCTTTGAAGGTGCGCAAATTAGTTGCGGCCAACGGGCTGCACCTGGTGCCATAGAGCGCGTGCGCATCGATCCTGCCACTTTAGAGCCGCGCTACAAAGTGATTGGCTGCGATTTGTGGTCCGACGAAGCCGGCTTTGTCGAGGCGGTGGCCGATAGTGGTGTGACTGGCGTATGCGGTTCGGGCATTATCGAAGCGCTGGCCGAGATGTATTTGGCAGGCATCATCCGCCATGAAGGCACGATAGACGGCAACCTCGCCGCGCGCTCAAGTCGCGTGCAGGCCGACGGCCGCACCTTTTGCTACGAACTGGCACCGGCGACAGCAGAAAAGCCTGCGCTGCGCATTTTGCAAAACGATGTACGCGCCATCCAACTGGGCAAGGCTGCTTTGTATGCCGGTGTGCGCCTCTTGATGGAGCGTATGGGTGTGGACAAAGTGGACCGCATTCGTTTGGCCGGTGCCTTTGGCAGCCATATCGACGTGAAATACGCCATGGTGCTGGGCATGATTCCCGACTGCGTGCTAACGCAGGTTAGCTCGGCGGGCAACGCCGCCGGTACCGGCGCGCGCATTGCCTTGCTGGACAAGGGCTCGCGCAAAGTGATTGAAGACCTGGTGCGTCGGGTGGAAAAAATAGAAACTGCGGTAGAGCCGCGCTTCCAAGAGTTTTTTGTCGAGGCCATGGCTATTCCCCATTTAAACGATCCGTTCGAACGCTTGCAGGATGTTGTCACCTTGCCTGAGCGTCTAGCGGTGGTGACAGAGCAAAATGCCCGCAGCCGTCGCGGTGCACGCAGGGCATGAGGCCCTGCGCGCTTGCATGCGCCTAGGGTCGCGCTTGCGATGTTGCTAGCTGTTGGGCTAAGAAAGAAAACACATGGCTTTGCCCGAATTTGATTACATCATTGTGGGTGCCGGTTCGGCAGGCTGTGTGCTGGCCAACCGCCTGAGCGAGGATGCCCAGGTGCGCGTGCTCCTGATCGAAGCCGGTGGTAATGACCACAGCATCTTCATCCACATGCCCTCTGCGCTCGCCTACCCCATGGCTAATCCGCGCTACAGCTGGCAGTACCAGTCCGAGCCCGAGCCCTTTATGAACGGGCGGCGTATCCACTGCCCGCGTGGCAAGACCCTGGGTGGTTCCTCGTCCATCAACGGCATGGTGTATGTGCGCGGCCACGCTTTGGATTACGAGGGCTGGGCTTTGCAAAGCGGCATGCAGGACTGGTCGTATGCGCATTGCCTTCCCTACTTCAAAAAGGCCGAAGCGCGCGCGGTCGGCGGCGATAGCTACCGGGGGGACAGCGGCCCGCTCAAAGTCAGTACCGCCACCCTGCGTAACCCACTGTACGGCGCCTTTATCGAAGCGGGCAAGCAAGCGGGTTACCCGGTCACCAAAGATATGAATGGTTACCAGCAGGAGGGCCTGGGACCCATGGACATGACCACGCACAAAGGCCGACGCTGGAGTACCGCCATGGCCTATTTACGGCCCGCCCTGAAGCGCAAAAATTTAGTTTTACAAAAGAACACTTTGGTCGCCAAAGTGCTGTTCGAAGGCCCGCCTGAAGCACTGCGTGCGGTCGGCGTGCAAGCCTTGCGGGATGGCCAGGCGCAGGAACTGCGCGCCCGGCGCGAAGTGATTTTGTGTGGCGGCGCCATCAACTCCCCCCAGCTTTTGCAACTCTCGGGCATTGGGCATCCGGGTTTGCTTGAGCCCCTGGGGGTGCCCGTTTTGCTGGGCCTGCGCGGTGTGGGCGAAAACCTGCAAGACCATATGGAAACTTATGTGCAGGTGCGCTGCACACAGCCTGTCACGCTGTACTCAGCCATGAGCCCGCTGGCCAAGTTAGGCATCGGTGTGGAGTGGGTGCTCAAGCGCAGCGGCCTGGGCGCCACCAACCATATGGAGTCCGGCGGCTTTATCCGCAGCGATGCGGGGGTAAAGCACCCCGATTTGCAATACCATTTTGTCCCCATGGCCATCCGCTATGACGGTAGCTCGCCGGTACAAGGACATGGCTTTCAAGCGCATATCGGCCCTATGCGCCCGACCAGCCGGGGCTGGGTGCGAATCGCCAGTGCCGACCCTTTGCAGCCGCCGCGCATTTTGTTTAATTACATGGGCACCGAGCAGGACCGCAAAGAAATGCGCGCCGGCGTGCGCCTTACCCGCGAAATATTTGCCCAGACTGCCATGGAAGATTTCCGGGGCGAAGAGATTTCGCCCGGCGCGCAGGTGCAAAGCGACGATGAAATTGACGAGCACATCCGCAACAACGCCGAGACTGCCTACCACCCCTCAGGTTCCTGTCGTATGGGCACCGACGCCATGGCGGTCACAGACCCGCAGGGACGGGTGCACGGCCTGAGCGGATTGCGGGTGGTCGATGCCTCCTTAATGCCTTTGATTGTCAGTGGCAATCTGAACGCTCCCACTATCATGTTGGCCGAAAAAATCGCGGATCTGATTCGGGGACAGACGCCGCTTGCACCCGCGCCCGTGCCATTTTTTGTGCATCCGAATTGGGAAACGCAGCAACGCTGAACTTCCCACTGATGCAAAAGGCGGCTCGGTTAAAATTTGAGCTTCCGAGGAGCGTTGCAGTTCATACCCATGAACGAGGCTCGGAAGAAGCGGTGCCTCGCCGCTTGCTGTTAACGGCGCTCACCCACGCAGCCAGTGCGGTGAGTTCTTGATTTCTCCCCCTGTAGTTTGCGTGGTATCTCTATGAACTTTGTGGAGCGCGCCATGCCTGGAATGACTGAGAGTCCAATGTCCGCCACGGACAACCGTTTTACCCATTTGCTGGCCACCCGGCCCTGGTTGCTGGCCGATGGCGCCACGGGCAGCAATTTATTTGATGTGGGCCTGATGTCGGGCGACGCGCCCGAGCTGTGGAACACCGAACACCCAGAGCGTATCGCCGCACTGCACCAAAGTTTTGTCGATGCTGGCGCCGATATATTGCTGACCAACAGCTTTGGCGGTACCGTCTATCGCCTGAAATTACACAATGCCCAAAGCCGCATGGGCGAGCTCAACACCCTGGCTGCGCAGATTGCCCGACAAGTCGCCGATGCCAGCGGCCGTACGATTGCGGTGGCCGGCAGCATGGGCCCTACCGGCGAAATCATGGAGCCCATTGGCCCCTTGACCTTTGACGAGGCCAAGGCCGCGTTTGCCGAGCAGGCGCTGGCGCTCAAAGCCGGTGGTGCTGATGTGTTGTGGATTGAAACTATGTCCTCGCGCGAGGAAGTGGAAGCGGCGGTTGCCGGTGCGGGCGTGGCCGGTTTGCCGATTGTCTGCACCCTCAGCTTTGACACCAATGGCCGCACCATGATGGGTATTTCGCCCAGCGATTTTTCTGCCATCGAAAAAACTTTATCACCCCGACTGGCTGCCTGCGGTACCAACTGCGGCGTGGGTGCTTCCGAAGTGGTGGCCTGCATCCACAATCTGGCGCAGTCCATGGGGCCGGAGGTGGTGCTGGTCGCCAAAGGCAACTGCGGCGTACCCCAATATGTGGACGGTGCAATTTGCTACAACGGCACGCCCGAGATCATGGCCCTGTATGCGCGCATGGCGCTGGATGCGGGAGCCCGCATCATTGGCGGCTGCTGCGGTACCTCGGCTAAACATTTGCGCGCCATGCGCGACGCTTTAGAAGCGCATACGCCGGGCCCCGCACCCTCGCTGGCGGACATCAATGCTAGCTTGGGCGAAGTATCTAACGGCGCGCGTGCCCAATGGGGCGGCGAACAAAGCCGGGCCGGTGGCGCGGCCCCGGGTGCCAACCTGTCGCGTGGCCGTGTTGCGCGCGCGCGCCGCGCCGGCAGCGATACAGGTGCAGATAACGCGGGTGAGGGCGCTAACGCATGAGCCAGTGCGTGCGCAAGCCTTTAACGGGCGTTCATAGGGGTTTGATTACGCAGTCGCCTAGAGCTAGCATCCCTGGCGCGGTGCGCTTGATTCAGTCAACTTGTTGATGGATACCGGCTCCTCCCTGCGTGGCGTCTTGTTGGTGGCGGGCGCCACGTTGTTTTGGAGTCTGAGCGGCGTGTTCGTGCGCTGGCTTCCGGACGTAGACCCCTGGTCTTTCAATGCGTTTCGCGGACTGGGCCTGGGCCTGTCCATGGCTTTGTGGATTGCCTTACGCTACGGAAGAGGCAGCCTGGCATTGCTGCGTCGCAGCCCTGTTGCTGGCTTGCTCATCTCGGCCGGTTTTTTTGCGCTGGGCTCTTCGCTGTACATTGTCTCGCTGGGCCTTGCCAGCGTGGCGGCGGTGTCCTGCCTAACGGCGACTTCAGGTCTATTTGCCGCACTGATGGCGCGCTTTTTTCTGGGCGAGCGTACGCCGCCTATTTTTTATCTTGCTATGTTGCTGGCGCTCGGAGGTTTGGCTGCTATTGCGTTGGGTGAGGGCGATGCCCGGGTGCAAGGTTTGGCTGGCACCTTCACCGGTTTGGCGGTGGCCGCCTGTTTTGCAGCCCAAAGTGTGGCGCTGCGCCGCTACCGCGCCTTTGACATGGAGCCGGCATTTTTGCTGGGCGGTTTTGTGACTTTTGCCGCCATCATGGCACTGGGCTTGGTCATCGTGCCGCCTTGGCAAAGTATTGCGGTTCTGCTCTTGATGGGCTTAGTTCAACTGGCGATTCCCTTGGTTTTGTATATGTATGGCGCGCGCAGTGTGGCCACTAGCCATATGGTTTTGATCACTATGGCCGATGCGGTGCTCAACCCTTTGTGGGTCTGGATGGTGCATGGCGAAGTACCGCCGCAGGCGGTGTACCTGGGAGGCGCCTTGGTGCTCGGTGCTATTGCTTTGACTGCGTTTACGCCGCCAACTGGTGCCGGGCAGGCACAGCTTGCTGAGACAGACAAATGAAAAGTGGGTGGACTACACTGCGAGCCGGTATGCAAAGTGTGACAATATTGCCTCGCTAATGCATTCCAAAGATGAAAACCGGAGGGGTGCAGTATCAGATGGTGCCCAGGAAGGGACTCGAACCCCCACGAAGTTACTCGCTAGTACCTGAAACTAGTGCGTCTACCAATTCCGCCACCTGGGCATTTCAGGAAAGAGAGCGATTGTATCAAAACTGCTAGTCAAACCAGTGGATTGCTGGACGAGGTGGAAGGCGTGGTGCAAGGGCACCGCGACGGCCACGGATTCATCTCCCGCGACGACGGGGCTCCAGACATTTATTTGCCGCCCAATGAAATGCGCGCTGTCCTGCACAAAGACCGTGTCACGGCGCGCATCGTGCGCAGCGACCGCAAGGGTCGGCCCGAAGGCCGAGTGCTCGAGATTTTGGAGCGCTCGGCCCAGCCCATTATTGGACGTCTGTTGCAAGAGAGCGGCGTCTGGCTAGTGGCGCCGGAGGACAAGCGCTATGGCCAAGATATCTTGATTCCACGCGGCGCGACCGGCAATGCACGCGCTGGGCAGGTGGTGGTGGTAGAACTGGTGGAGCCGCCGGCCTTGTATGGGCAACCGGTAGGGCGCATCAGCGAAGTGTTGGGCGAAGTGGATGATCCAGGCATGGAAATTGAAATCGCGGTGCGCAAATACAGCGTGCCTCATGAATTTTCCGCAGCCTGCCTGGCCCAGGCCAAGGCCTTGCCTGACATCGTGCGGGCACAAGATCTTGCTGGGCGCGTGGACCTGAGTGACATACCCCTGGTCACGATTGATGGTGAGGACGCCCGCGATTTTGACGACGCGGTGTACTGTGAACCGGCCACTCTGGGCCGCGGCAAAAACGCCACTCAGGGATGGCGTTTGCTGGTCGCGATTGCCGATGTGAGCCACTATGTGGAAAACGGTGCGGCCATCGATATCGATGCTTATGACCGCGCCACCAGCGTCTATTTCCCCCGCCGGGTCATCCCCATGCTGCCGGAAAAACTCTCCAACGGTTTGTGCTCGCTCAACCCTGAGGTAGACCGTTTGTGCATGGTCTGCGATATGTTGGTTACCGAGGATGGTACGGTACAGGCCTACCAGTTTTATCCGGCGGTGATGTGGAGCCATGCACGCTTTACGTATACCGAGGTGGCAGCCATTCTGGGAAATACCCGCGGACCCGAAGCTATAAAACGTAAAGCGTTGGTACCGCATTTGCTGCACCTGCACGGTGTGTATGAATCTTTGCTTAAAGCGCGGCACCAGCGCGGCGCTGTGGACTTCGAAACCACCGAGACCCAAATCCTGTGTGACGAGAACGGGCGCATAGAGAAAATTGTTCCACGCACCCGCAATGTGGCGCATCGCTTGATTGAAGAGGCCATGCTTGCGGCCAATGTCTGCAGCGCGGACTTCATTATGCAAAGCAAACACGCGGGCTTGTTCCGTGTACACGAGGGGCCGACGCCGGAAAAACTCGAAGCCTTGCGCGCTTACATCAAGGCCTTGGGCCTGGGCATCAGCTTAAGCGAAACCCCTAAGCCCGGCGACTTCCAGTCCATAGCCCAGTCCACCAAAGACCGGCCTGACGCGCAACAAATTCACGCCATGCTGTTGCGCTCTATGCAGCAGGCGATTTATACGCCAGCCAATAGTGGGCATTTCGGCCTGGCCTTTGATGCCTATACGCATTTCACCAGCCCGATTCGGCGTTATCCAGACCTCTTGGTACACCGCGTGATCAAGGCGGTCTTGGCAGAGACCCGCTACCACTTGCCGGTGCTGCCACTGCCTGGCGAAGCGCACGCCAAGCTGGCGCGACGCTTAGAAAAGGGCAAGTCTGCCAAAGGCGTGGAAGCCGGTACCAAGCCGAAAAAACTCAGCGCGGAAAGTCTAGCCTGGCAGGCTGCGGGCTTGCATTGCAGTGCCAATGAACGCCGCGCCGATGAAGCCAGCCGTGATGTGGAAGCCTGGCTTAAATGTAAATACATGTACGAGCATTTGGGCGAGGAATACAGTGGCGTGGTGACGGCCGCCACCTCTTTTGGCCTGTTCGTTACGCTCGACGCGATGTATGTGGAAGGCCTGGTACACATCACCGAATTGGGCGGCGAATATTTCCGCTTTGACGAAGTGCGTCAGGAATTGCGCGGGGAGCGCACCGGTATTCGCTATGCCATCGGCACGCGGGTCGATATCCAGGTTAGCCGCGTGGACCTCGATGGCCGCAAGATTGACTTTCGCTTGGTGCAAGGCAGTTTGATGCCCTTGGGCAAAAGCCATGTGGATAAGTTACCGCCGCCAACGCGTAATGGTCGTGGCAAGCCGGCCACAGCAGCGTCAGCGACCAAAGCCCCGCGCAGCAAACAGGGCGCCACTGCTTCCAAAAAGGCTGCGGCTAAGGCGAAGGCGCCGCGTAAGCGGCGTTAAATGTGGCAGCAAACCTGAGCGCTACCCAGGTTTGCACAGGGCAATGGCTTGCCGCGCTCTCACAAGCACACCATAAGGGGCGTTATGGCTAACTTAGCTTTAAGCTGCTTTTTGCTCTTTAAAGCCCATCTCGTCTAGCGCTGCCGCCAAGTGCGCTACGCTGCGGTCGGCGTTGTGCAGTTTGTCCAGACCAAACAGGCCGATGCGAAAGGTCATGAAATCTGCCGGCTCATCGCACTGCAGCGGTACACCGGCTGCGGTTTGCAGGCCCAGCGCCGAAAAGCCTTTGCTGTTATGCATCGCGGTATCTGTGGTGTAGCTGACCACGACGCCCGGCGCATGAAAACCGGGCGCTGCCACGCTGCGAATTCCCCGGCTCTCCATCAGTGCACGCACTTTGTGGCCCAAGTCCCATTGCTCTGCGCAGACTTTGTCAAAGCCATAGTCCTGCGTCTCATGCATCACTTCTTGCAAACGCGTGATCGCATCGGTAGGCATGGTGGTGTGGTACATGTGGGTGCCGTTTTCATAGGACTCCATGACTTGCAGCCATTTTTTCAGGTCGCAGGCAAAGCTGCTGCTGGTCGTGCTGTCAATCGCGCTGCGGGCGCGCTCGCTGAGCATGACCATGGCGCAGCAGGGCGATCCGCTCCAGCCTTTTTGTGGCGCGGTGATCACCACGTCCACACCAGTCGTTTGCATGTCCACCCAAATAGTGCCGGAGGCAATGCAGTCCAATACAAACAAACCGCCCACTTGGTGTACGGCATCAGCTACTGCGCGCAGGTAGTTGTCCGGCAGGATCATGCCAGCGGAAGTTTCCACATGGGGTGCGAAAACCACAGCAGGTTTCTCGGCCAGGATCTTGGCGACCACTTCTTCGATGGGGCAGGGGATCCAGGCTGCTTGGCTGTCTTGGCTCACGCGACGGGCTTTGAGCACTGTGCACTGCGCCGGGATATGGCCCATATCAAAAATTTGCGTCCAGCGGTAGCTGAACCACCCGTTGCGGATGACCAGTACGTTTTTACCGGTCGCAAATTGTCGCGCTACTGCTTCCATGCCAAATGTGCCGCTGCCTGGGACCAGCACGCTGGACTTCGCGCGATACACCGTTTTGAGCATGCCAGAAATGTCGCGCATCACCCCCTGAAAGCGCTGGGACATATGGTTGAGCGCGCGGTCGGTATAGACGACGGAGAACTCTAGCAATCCGTCCGGGTCGATATGGGGTAGCAATGCGGGCATAGTGGTCTCCGAAATTGATGGCGTTCGATGGTGCTTAGGAGCTAAACAGAAAATTCATCACGTCGCCGTCTTTGACCACGTACTCCTTGCCTTCTGCCCGCATTTTGCCCGCATCCTTAGCCCCTTGCTCGCCACGGAATTGAATGAAGTCCTCAAAGGCGATTGTCTGGGCGCGTATATAGCCTTTTTCAAAGTCGGTGTGAATCACACCGGCGGCCTGCGGGCCGGTGTCGCCCACCTGGATGGTCCAGGCGCGCACTTCTTTCACGCCCGCCGTGAAATAAGTTTGCAAGCCCAAAAGCCGGTAGGCCGAACGGATCAGGCGGTTCAGGCCGGGTTCGCTTTGCCCCAGCTCTTGCAAGAAAAGCAAGCGGTCCTCATCGCTCATTTCGCTTAACTCGGCTTCGAGCTTGGCGCTGATCGCAACGACCGGTGCGTTTTGCGCAGCCGCAAAGGCTTGCAGGCGCTCCAGCAAGGGGTTGTTGTCAAAGCCATCTTCGGCCACGTTGGCGACAAACATGGCGGGTTTGGCGGTGATAAGAAAGAATTGTTTGAGCAGTGGCAACTCTTCTTTACTGAAGTCCAAGGTGCGCACGGGTTTGGCTTCGTTAAGGGCAGCCTGGCATTTCTCCAAGATGGCTACCAGCTTGATGGACTCTTTGTCTCCCGAGCGCGCCGTTTTGGTCACGCGGTGCAAGGCTTTTTCCACACTGGAGAGATCGGCCAGACAGAGTTCGGTCTGGATGACTTCGATGTCAGCAATCGGGTCCACCCGACCGGCAACGTGGATCACGTTGTCGTCCTCAAAGCAACGCACGACATTGATAGTGGCATCGGTCTCGCGGATATGGGCCAGAAATTTATTGCCCAGTCCCTCTCCGGTGCTGGCCCCGGCTACTAGGCCGGCAATATCCACAAACTCCACAATCGCCGGCACCACCCGCTCGGGCTTGACGATGTCCGACAGTTGCGCCAAGCGCAGGTCGGGCACCTCGACCACGCCCACATTGGGCTCAATAGTGCAAAAGGGATAGTTTTCCGCCGCGATGCCGGCTTTCGTCAGTGCGTTAAACAGGGTCGATTTACCGACGTTGGGCAGGCCTACGATGCCGCATTTCATGGAAGAGTCCTTCGTTTCGGGAGGTGCAGATGCGCAAAAGGGCGCTTGGGCATGGAGTGCGCCCCCTCGTATGCCGGGGCAAGCTGCATTGTAATAAAGGTGTTTTTGGCAGATTTCGCGCCATATGCTGGGTCTGCGCTGGTATGGGGCCGAATCGGCTAGGGATTTGCAAGCCGCTCCTACAATGGCCGCATGGCACGACCTTTCGATGTTTGCATACGTGGCGCCGGCATCGTCGGACGCGCGCTGGCTCTGCAATTGGCGGCCAAGCGCCTGCGCGTGGCCTTAGTCGATCCACTGGCTGCAGAACCCATCAGCGGGCACAGCGACGTGCGCGCTTATGCGCTTAACGCGGCCTCACGCGAACTGCTTCAGTCCTTGCGCTGCTGGCCCGATGCGCGGCATGCCACCCCGGTCTTGTCTATGCGGGTGTTTGGCGATAAGGGCGGCGCACTGCAATTTGACGCAGCCGATCAGGCCGTCCCGGCGCTTAATTGGATGGTTGATGTACCCGCACTGGAAGCGCTGCTGGTGCAGGCGCTGGGTTTTCAAAGTCTAGTGACCGTGATGAACGAGCCCTGCCATGCTGCGCTGACCGTCATCTGCGAAGGCAAAGCCAGCAGCACGCGCGCGCAATATGGCGTGGATTTTGATGTCCAAGCCTATCCGCAACATGCCCTGGCGGCACGCGTTACCTGCACGGTGGCCCACCAGCAAGTGGCCTATCAATGGTTTTCGGAGCACCAAGGCCAAGGCGAAATTTTGGCCATGCTGCCCTTGGATGGCGAACAAGGCCGCAGTTGCGCGCTGGTTTGGTCACTGAGCCCTGAGCGTGCGCGGGCCATGCAGGCTGCGTCGGGCGAAACGTTTTGCCAGGAATTGGGCCTGATCAGTAGCCAGACCCTGGGCGCCTTAGAGCTTGTCAGTGCCCGCAGCGTCTGGCCCTTACAAAGCGCCAGTGCGCAGCAGTGGTGTGGTACGAACGCGCAAGGTGCCTGGGTGTTGGCCGGCGATGCGGCGCATACCGTGCATCCTTTGGCCGGTCAGGGTTTGAATCTGGGCTTGGGTGATGTGGCCGCATTGGCCCAATTGCTCGATGCACGCCCCTACTGGCGCGGTGTGGGCGATACGCGTTTGTTGGGTGCTTACGTGCGCGAGCGTAAGACAGCACTGGCCCTGGTCGGCGGCACCGGTGACGCCATGCAGCATATTTTCTTTCAGCAAAACCCCTTGCTTGCTTCGGCGCGTAACTGGGGTTTGTCCGCTTTTTCCCGCAGTGGCCCCATCAAGCAATGGGTGGCGCGCAGGGCCATGGGCTTGCCCGCCTCATCTAACTAAGACCCCAATCACTATGAAAATCATCCACACTTTGATGGCTCTGGTCTGTACCTGGACCCTTTCGCAAGCGGCCTGGGCTCAGGAAGACGTCATTCGCAAGAACCTGCCCGCGCGCCTGCCGCAGTTCAAGCAAATTGACGAAGTGCGCAAATCAGAAATTGGCGGGCTGTACGAGGTGCGGGTCGACGGCAGCGAAATTTATTACACCGACGCCAAGGCTGACTTTTTGATTGAAGGCAGTTTGATCGATACCCGCAGCAAGCGTAACTTGACCGAAGAGCGGGTGGAAAAATTGACGGCCATTAAATTTGAGACCTTGCCGCTCAAAGATGCGTTTGTCATGGTGCGTGGTAACGGCGAGCGCAAGCTGGCCGTTTTTGAAGACCCTAATTGCGGCTACTGCAAGCGTTTTGAGCGCGACTTGCAGAAGGTCGATAACGTCACGGTTTATCTGTTTTTGTACCCGATTCTGGGACCGGATTCGGTAGAAAAATCCAAAGCTATTTGGTGCGCCAAAGACCGGGTTACGGCTTGGCTGGACTGGATGTTGCGCGATCAGTCCGCAACATCGGCTGCTGCAGGCTGCGACGCTACGGCGCTTAGTCGCAATGTTGAGTTAGGGCGCAAACACAAGATTAACGGTACGCCTACCTTGCTGTTTACCAACGGCAGCCGCGTGCCTGGCGCGGTGGACGCCAAAAAGGTAGAGCAAATGCTGACCCTAGCAGCTAAGAGCTGAGCGATTCACAGGGGAGCTACCGATGACAACAAGCCGCGCACGCCTCTCTCATACCGCGCTTCAAAGTGGGCAGGTCGCAGTGCATTACCGGGTGGAAGCGCTCAGTCACTCGGCGCATCTGTGGCAAGTCACGATGACGATTGCCGCGCCCGCCAGCAGTCAGTCTTTGCGCTTGCCCGTCTGGATACCTGGTAGTTATTTGGTGCGCGAATTTTCCCGGCACCTGCACAGTCTGCAATGCAGCCAGGGCGGACGCGCGGCCTCAGTGAGCCAGTCTGATAAAGCCGGCTGGATGGTGGCTTGTGACAGCGCGCTGCCTTTGGAGGTGCGTTACCAGGTGTATGCATTTGATAACTCAGTGCGCACCGCCTGCTTGACCGATGTGCGCGGATTTTTCAACGCGACCAGTATGTGCTTGATGGCGCAGGACCAGACCGACCGACCCCATGTTTTGGAGTTGGTGCAGGGGCCCGGCATGCAAGGCTGGCAGGTGGCCACCGGGCTGACGCCGCAGCGCACCGACGCAGCAGGTTTTGGCCGCTACCTGGCGGCCGACTACGATGAATTAGCCGACTGCCCCGTGGAAATGGGTAGATTTTGGAGTGGTGAATTTGTAGCCTGCGGCGTGCCGCACCGCTTTGTCGTGGCCGGTGCCTTGCCGTCGATGGACGGTGAACGCCTGATGCGCGACGCGCAAAAGATTTGCGAAACCCAGATTTGCTTCTGGCATGCGCCGGGCGCCGTCCCTGCAAAGGGCTTGGCCAAGCGGGTTCCGTTTAGGCGCTATGTGTTTATGTTGCATGCTGTCGATGAGAGCTATGGTGGCCTGGAACACCGCAACTCCACCGCCTTGATCGCCAATCGGCGCGACTTGCCGCGTGTCGGCGATGCCAAGACCAGCGAGGGCTACACCACTTTGCTCGGGCTGATAAGCCATGAGTATTTCCACACTTGGAACGTGAAACGTTTGCGGCCCACCGTCTTCGAGCGCTACGATTACACGCAAGAAAACTACACCGATCTGCTTTGGTTTTTTGAAGGCTTCACCAGCTATTACGATGACTTGCTTTTGCGCCGCGCCGGGCTCATCGATGACGCCAGCTATGTCAAGCTGCTGGGCAAAACCATCAATCAGGTAGCACAAACACCAGGCCGCTTGGTGCAAAGCGTGGCCCAGGCGAGTTTTGACGCGTGGATCAAATACTACCGCCCGGACGAAAACACGCCCAACCTCACGGTGAGCTATTACTCCAAAGGCGCATTGGTGGCGCTGTGCCTGGATTTGAAGCTCCGCGCAGAAGGCAAAACCACCCTGGACGCGGTCATGCGTGCGCTTTGGATCCGTTGTGCAGGCGGTCCCATGGCGCAAGAGGATTTGCTTGTGGTATTGCGCGAACTCTCGGGTCGGTCATGGACCAGTGAAATCAAAGCCTGGGTGCACAGCACCCGCGAATTACCGCTGAAAGCTTTGCTAAACGGGCAGGGCCTAGAGGTGCATGAAGAGCCGGCTGCGATGGCGCAGCGTCTGGGCATACGCAGTGAGGATGTGGGCGCTGCGGTGAAGATCAAAATGGTGCTCAGCGGTGGTGCGGCACAGACGGCGGGCTGGATGGCGGGCGATGAATGGCTAGGTGTTAGCGTGGCAGCCGGGCGCGGCAGCGCATCGGATTGGCGCCTGAGCAAACTGGATGATTTAGTGCCCTTATTGGGCGATCAAAAGCGATTTAGCGCTTTGGTTTCGCGCGACAAGCGCTTGCTTCGTCTGCCAGTGGTTTTGCCTGCTAAAGCCTGGACCTGGCGCTTGGCTTGCACCAAGCGCACTGAAGATCAGTGGCCTGCCGTGTGATGCGCTGGGGCGCTTGGCGGGAAAATGCCTTGGGGGAAATGCCTTGGGTATAGTGCGCACACAACTCCTATGAATGCGCCAGGCGATCATGTCTTACCAACTCATCCAAACCCGAACCGAAGCCGACAAAGTCGGCATCATTACCTTAAACCGGCCCCAACAACTCAATGCGCTCAATGACCAGTTAATGGATGAACTGGGTCAGGCACTCAAGGCCTGGGACGTCGATGAAGCCATTGGCTGTATGGTGATAACCGGAAGTGAAAAAGCGTTTGCGGCGGGCGCAGATATTGCCGCCATGGCCCAGTACAGCTTCGCCGACGTCTACCAGGGTGACTACATCACACGTAACTGGGAGATATTGCGTACCGTCCGCAAGCCGGTGATCGCAGCGGTCAGTGGTTTCGCTTTGGGCGGCGGCTGCGAGTTGGCCATGATGTGCGACTTTATTATTGCCGCCGATAACGCGCGCTTTGGCCAGCCTGAAATCAAATTAGGCGTGATACCCGGCGCCGGTGGTACGCAGCGCTTGCCCCGCGCCGTGGGCAAAGCCAAGGCCATGGATATGGCGCTGACCGGTCGCATGATGGACTCCGTGGAAGCCGAGCGCGCCGGCTTGGTAAGCCGCGTAGTGCCCTTGGACAAATTAATGGAAGAAGCCCTGGCCGCTGCATTGATGATTTGCGCTTACTCCCAGCTAGCGACCCGCGCTGCCAAGGAGGCCGTCAACCGTGCCTTTGAAAGTGGCTTGGCTGACGGCGTGCATTTTGAGCGCCGCCTTTTCCATGCCTTATTTGCGACGGCCGATCAGAAAGAAGGTATGGACGCCTTCATGAATAAGCGCCAACCGGTCTTCACCCACCGCTAGCCGTGGCCCCTGCCGCTGGCTTATGGCTATAATTTTGCCTCCGGTGATATAGCTCAGTTGGTTAGAGCGCAGCATTCATAATGCTGATGTCGGTGGTTCAAATCCACCTATCACCACCAATTTCTGGGTCGAAAAGGGCGCTTCGGTGCCCTTTTTCATGCTCTTCAGCCTCTGGACAACACCATGAAACGCTGTATTGCCGCGCAGGCGCTGCGAGTGCCGACACAGGGCCCTCAATTCCCTGACATGCTCCTCCAAGCCACACGGGCGGACTTCCACGCTGCCCATCTACGCCGCAGTCATCCCTCGACCGTGCTCTGCGGTAATCGCAGCCATACCAATGCCAACGCCCATGTCCATAGCGCGTAATCGATATGAATAAAAAAGTCTTCATCAAAACCTTTGGCTGCCAAATGAACGAGTACGACTCGGACAAGATGGCAGACGTGTTAGGCGCTGCTGACGGCTACGAGAAAACCACCGTGATGGAAGAGGCGGACCTGATTTTGTTCAACACCTGTTCGGTTCGCGAAAAAGCCCAAGAGAAAGTTTTTTCAGATTTGGGTCGGGCCCGCCAGTTGCGCAAAAAAGGTGCCCAAATAGGGGTCGGTGGCTGCGTGGCCAGCCAGGAGGGTGCGGCGATTATTGAACGCGCACCCTACGTGGATCTGGTGTTTGGCCCCCAAACCTTGCACCGCTTACCGGAGATGCTTCGGCAGCGGAATTTGCAAAATAAACCGCAGGTAGATATCAGCTTTCCGGAGATTGAAAAGTTTGACCATTTGCCGCCAGCCAAGGTGGACGGCGCGTCTGCGTTTGTTAGTGTGATGGAGGGTTGCTCCAAATACTGCAGCTATTGCGTAGTGCCCTATACCCGTGGCGAAGAGATTCATCGGCCGTTTGAAGACGTGCTGGTCGAGGTGGCTGGATTGGCTGACCAGGGCGTCAAGGAAATCACCCTGCTCGGGCAAAACGTCAATGCCTACCGCTCCCCCATGGGCGCCAGCGCAGAGATGGCGGATTTCGCAACCCTGCTCGACTATGTGGCGGCCATACCCGGCATTGAGCGACTGCGCTTTACCACCAGCCATCCCAATGAATTTACCCCAGCACTCATCGCTGCGTACGCCACGCTGCCACAACTGGTCAGTCACCTGCACTTACCGGTGCAACATGGCGCTGACCGTATCCTGATGGCCATGAAGCGCGGCTATACGGCCATGGAATACAAGAGCACGGTGCGTAAGTTGCGCGCTATACGGCCTGATTTGGCGCTCAGCAGCGACTTTATTGTCGGCTTCCCGGGAGAAACCGAGGCCGACCATGGCAAGCTCATGCATCTGATCGATGACTTGCAGTTTGACAACAGCTTTAGTTTTATCTACAGCCCTAGGCCCGGTACCCCGGCGGCTAATTTGCCAGATACCACGCCCCATGCGGAAAAACTCAGGCGCTTACACGAAGTGCAAGCGGCCATCAATGCCAGTATTGCGCACATCAGCCAGAGCCGCCTGGGCACCGTACAGCGCATCTTGGTAGAAGGACACGCCAAACGCGATGGGAGCGAGTTGATGGGGCGCACAGAATGCAACCGGGTGGTCAATTTCGCTGGGCCTGCGCGCTTGATTGGGCAATTGATCGAGGTACGCATCACTGAGACGCGCACCTATTCACTGCGCGGCGAAGTCATGACGCAAGAGGGGCATAGCCATGGTTTTTCGTAAGTTTGCGGCCTGCATCGCGCTGGCCGGCTTGTTTGCATCGTGGGGCGTCTTTGCGGCGGCGCTATTGCCCACCGTGAGTGCGATTGACATACCGCGCTACATGGGGACCTGGTACGAAATTGCCAAGTTTCCCAACTGGTTTCAAAAAAAATGTGTGAGCCATACGCGCGCCCAATACAGTTTGCGTAGCGACGGCTCACTGCAGGTGGTTAATCGCTGCAAGTTGGCCTCCGGGGAAATGGACGAGGCCATCGGCGCAGCGCGCCAGATCGGCAGTGCGAGTTCGCCCAAATTACAGGTGCGTTTTGCCCCGCAATGGTTGTCGATGATTCCTGTGGTGTGGGGTGACTACTGGGTCATTGCGCTGGACGATAACTACCAGTGGGTGGCGGTGAGCGAACCGGGGCGGGAGTATTTATGGATTCTGTCTCGCACGCCGCGCATCGATGCGCAAACCTATGCGAGTTTGTTACTTCGGCTGAGCGGCCTGGGGCTAGATGTGCAAAAGCTCGAGTCAACGCCGCAAGACTAGCGGTTTGGGCACACAGTTGTTTCGTCGCTTCAGAAGGGCATCTTGGGCATGCCCTTCATCGAGGCCATGCGCTTCATCATTTTCATCATCCCGCCGCCGCTCATTTTTTTCATCATGTCCTGCATTTGCTCAAATTCTTTGAGCATGCGGTTGACCTCCTGTACCTGCACACCGGCTCCCGTGGCAATGCGACGTTTACGGGTGGCTTTGATCAGGTCCGGCTTACGCCGCTCCAGTGGCGTCATGCTGTGGATGATGCCTTCCTTGCGCCGGATGTCTTTTTCCGCCTTGTCCATATCCACCTGACCGGCTTTGGCCGCCATGGCAGCGGGTAGTTTGTCCATGAGACTGGACAGGCCGCCCATTTGTTTCATTTGCTGGATTTGGCCCAAGAAATCATTGAGGTCAAAGCTGGCGCCGCTTTTCACTTTCGCCGCCAGCTTTTGCGCGGCCTCCACATTCACCCCGGCGGTGACTTGTTCGACCAGGGCCAGGATATCGCCCATGCCCAGAATGCGTCCGGCGTGGCGGTCGGCGTCAAAGACTTCCAGCCCGTCTATTTTTTCGCTGGTGCCGGCGAACTTGATCGGTGCACCCGTCACGTGGCGCACCGACAGAGCCGCACCGCCGCGCGAATCGCCATCGGTTTTGGTCAGGATGATGCCAGTGAGAGGCAAAGCGTCTTTAAATGCTTTGGCGGTATTGATAGCGTCCTGGCCTTGCATGGCGTCCACCACAAACAAGGTTTCAATGGGGTGCAGGGCGGCATGCAATTCCTGGATCTCGCGCATCAGGACCTCGTCGATGGCCAGGCGACCGGCGGTATCGACCAACAGCACATCAAAGAAATGGCGCTTGGCATAGTCCAGCGCTGCCAGCGCAATGGCCACGGGCTTTTGGTCCGCGCTGCTGGGAAAAAATTCAGCGCCGGCCTGGGCGGTCACGGTTTTGAGCTGTTCGATCGCCGCTGGGCGGTATACATCACCTGACACGGTGAGCACTTTTTTCTTGCGCTTGTCGATCAGGTGCTTGGCCAGCTTGGCGGTGGTGGTGGTTTTACCGGCGCCCTGCAGACCGGCCATCAAAATCACGGCCGGCGGCTGTACCGCCAGATTGATGTCACTGACACCCTGGCCCATAGTGGCTGCCAATTCTTGGTTGACGATGCTGACCAAGACCTGGCCGGGCTGCAAAGACCCCAGCACCTCACGGCCCAGGGCTTTTTCTTTGACCCGGGCAATGAAGTCGCGCACCACGGGCAGGGCGACATCCGCCTCCAGCAAGGCCATACGCACCTCGCGCAACATCTCGCCCACGTTGTCCTCGGTGATGCGGGACTGGCCTCGCAAAGTCTTGACCAGGCGGGACAGTTTGTCAGTAAGGGCGGAGGCCATAGTTTTCCAGTGTGGGGTATTGGCAGAGGCTGCAGTCGCTAGGCTGTGCCCGGCGGGGGGACAAAAGGCTAAACTGTCACCATGATTTTAGACAGCGCATTGTCCCCGGGCTTGGCCTTGAGCATTCTGGCGGTCCTGGCCTATCTTTGGCCGGCGCTGGTCGCGCGCAGCCAGGGCGCATCGGCCGCCCGCGCCTGGGTCGCCATCGCTTGGCTGGCGCACGCCGCGACGCTGGTAATGGCTTTTGTGGATGTGCCGACGCGCTTTGGCTTTGCACCTGCCTTGTCGGTGACAGCCTGGCTGATTGCCACGAGCTATGCGGTTGAGAGTCAGGTGTTTCCGCAGTTGCCGGCCCGCTGGGCCTTGAGCACCTTGGGAGCCCTGTCGGTGGTCTTGGCCTGGCTCTTCCCGGGCAAGGTCTTGCCGGTGACGGCTTCGGCCTGGTTGCCGCTGCATATGGCGGTGGCCATTTCTTGTTACGGCTTGTTTGGCGTGGCGGCGGTCCACGCTTGGTTTATGACCCGGGCTGAAGCGCGTATGCGTATGGGCGTGGAAACCCAAAGCGGGCTGCCCTTGCTTACTTTGGAGCGGCTCACCTATCGCTTTGTTGCTGCGGGCTTTGTGCTGTTGTCCGCCACGCTGGTCGTGGGCTATGAATTCGGTGACTTGGTCTATGGTCATGGACATGCCTGGCGCTGGGACCATAAAACCGTTTTTTCTGTCTTGTCCTGGCTGACTTTTGCGGTCTTATTGCTAGGGCGCTCGCGCTTTGGCTGGCGCGGCAAGCGGGCGGTCTATCTTTTGTATGCGGGAACTGGCTTTTTGTTTATGGCCTATGTGGGCTCACGCTTTGTGTTGGAAGTGATTTTGGGCCGGTCGGTATGAAGTATTTACTGTTGTTGCTGCTCGCTTTGCTGATTGCATGGCAGTGGCGAACCCGGCGGGCCGCCAAAGACCGGGAGCCCAAACCCGGTTCGCCCCAACGCCCGATCGAAATGCTGGCCTGTAGCCACTGTGGCACGCATGTGGTGGCTCAAGAGGCCACGCAAGGGGAGGCCGGTGTGTATTGCAGTGCAGCGCACAAGCGGCTCCACGAGTCTTGAGCCCGGCACTGGCGCGGCCCCAGACAATTAAAGCGCATGCCCCCAGACCAGAGCTTTACTACTGAAGGGCTGACCTGGGCGCAGGGTTGGTATGCCGGCGCCAAGCATTGCGCTTCGCCCAACTTCGGTCCCAGGCCGGTGGGCGCGGTGCTGGATCTGGTGTTGCTGCATTCCATCAGTCTGCCACCGGGCGTCTACACGGGTGACGCAGTAGAGCGCTTGTTTACCAATACGCTTGACTGGGATGCCCATCCTTATTTCCAAACCCTGCGGGGACTCGAGGTGTCGGCCCATTTTTTGATTCGCCGTGATGGCGTCTTGTGGCAGTTTGTCAGCTGTGAGGACCGCGCATGGCATGCAGGAGCTTCTTCTTTTCAAAGGCGTGATAACTGCAACGACTTTTCGATTGGCGTTGAGCTCGAGGGGCTGGAGGGCGATACTTTTGAGCCCGCCCAGTACGCAGGCCTGCGTAGATTGCTGCGCGCCTTGTCTGAACAGTACCCGGTGCGCCACCTTGCCGGTCACAGTGATGTGGCGCCCGGCCGGAAAATAGATCCAGGGCCAGGTTTTGAATGGCATCGTTTGTCGGACGTCGCCTCGCAATTGAACTTGGAACTGCCAGGCTAAAAAAAGTTCGGCTCTTGGTTTTTCGCAACAAGCCCCAAAACAGTGCAAAACGCCCAGGGCCGTAGTCGCAAAGTCAAGCTTACTGGCGCTGTTGCTTGGTCGATGCCTGTAAAACCCTTGCGCTGCGCCCATTTTGTCGCCGAAAGTACCGCTCAACCAGGCCTTGTGGGCTGCGCATACGATGGGGAAAAATTGGTGCACAGGCCCCTGCTCGGCTTGGCTTTCAGCTTTCGCACTATTTTTATCGAAATCATAGCCAGTACACTACTGGTAGTGGCTTGCCAGCCGACCGCACACCATATATAGTGTGGGCAGGCAGCCAACGGTGCCCACTATGTATCTCGCCGCGCCTCATCCAGCCGGACTTCGTTGACCTCTATTCGGATCAAAAAAAGCAAATCATGCAATCAATTTCGACTCTCTCCCAGGCGCCCACGATGGCCGTACCCCAGAGCGCCCATTTTTCGAACGAAACCAACCCCAACCCTCTGACAAGTTACCAGATCATCCGCCGTAACGGCTCGGTAGTGCCCTTCGAGCCGAACAAAATTGCGGTCGCCATCATGAAGGCTTCGCTGGCCGTGCATGGCACCCAAGGCGCGGCCTCGGCCAGTGTGCGCGAGACGGTGGATGCTTTGACCCAGCAAGTGATTCGCGCGCTGATGCGCTCGCGTCCCGGCGGTGGAACTTTTCATATCGAGGATGTGCAGGACCAGGTGGAACTCGGCTTGATGCGTGGCGGACACCATGAGGTGGCGCGCGCCTATGTCTTGTACCGCGAAAGGCGTACGCAGGAACGCGCTAAGCAGCAGGTGCAAGCAGCGCCCGCTGCGCCGACTTTGCATGTGGTGGACCGTGGTCAGCGTGTCGCTTTGGATATGGAGGCATTGACCGAGCGCATCCGCAACGCCTGCTCGAATTTGGGCTCCGAAGTCAAGGCCGACCCCATCATTGCTGAGACTCTGCGTAACCTGTACGACGGCGTGCCTGTCGATGAGGTGTACAAGGCGTCTATTTTGGCGGCGCGCACCTTGATCGAGAAAGACCCTGACTACACCTACGCTACCGCACGATTGCTCTTCCATACGATTTCGCGCGAAGTCTTGGGCCAGGACGTGCCCGCCGCGGACATGCAGCAGGCTTATGTTGATTATTTCCCCGACTTCATTAAAAAAGGCGTGCAACACGAGCTGCTGGACGAAAAGCTATTGCATTTCGACCTCAAGCGATTGGGTGGTGCCTTGCGTGCAGAGCGCGACCAGCAATTTGACTACCTCGGTCTGCAAACCTTGTATGACCGCTACTTCCTGCACCACAATAAGACGCGTATTGAATTGCCGCAGGCCTTTTTTATGCGCGTTGCCATGGGTCTGTCGCTCAACGAAGCCGAGCGCGAATCGCGGGCCATCGAGTTTTATGAGATTCTTTCGTCCTTCGACTTTATGTCGAGCACGCCGACCTTGTTCAATAGCGGCACCTTGCGCGCGCAGCTGTCTTCGTGCTATCTGACGACGGTGCCAGACGATTTAGATGGTATTTACGAATCTATCAAAGAAAACGCATTGCTGTCCAAGTTTGCCGGCGGCCTGGGCAACGATTGGACACGGGTGCGTGCGCTAGGCTCGCGCATCAAAGGCACCAATGGCGAATCGCAAGGCGTGGTGCCCTTTCTCAAAGTGGTCAACGACACCGCGGTGGCAGTGAACCAGGGCGGTAAGCGTAAGGGCGCGGTATGTACCTACCTGGAAACCTGGCATCTGGATATTGAAGAGTTTCTGGAGTTGCGCAAGAACACCGGCGATGACCGCCGCCGCACCCACGACATGAATACGGCCAACTGGGTGCCGGATTTGTTCATGCGCCGCGTGATGGAAAAAGGCCAGTGGACTTTGTTCTCGCCGTCTAACGTGCCTGATTTGCATGACAAATTTGGCGTCGAATTTGAGACGGCTTATGTGGCTTACGAGCAGCAGGCCGCGCGCGGAGAAATCAAACCTGCACGGGTCTTGGAAGCGGGTGACCTGTGGCGCAAGATGTTGACGATGTTGTTTGAAACCGGGCACCCTTGGATTACCTTCAAGGATGCCTGCAATATCCGTTCGCCCCAACAGCATGCCGGCGTGGTCCATTCCAGTAATTTGTGTACTGAAATCACACTCAATACCTCGGATACCGAGACGGCGGTCTGCAACCTGGGATCCGTCAATTTGCTGCAACACATCAAAGATGGTGCTTTGGACCATGACAAACTGAAGCGCACTATCACCACGGCGATGCGTATGCTCGATAACGTGATTGACATCAATTACTACGCGGTCAAAAAAGCCCGCGACTCGAACGTACGCCACCGCCCGGTAGGACTGGGTGTGATGGCCTTTCAGGACAGTCTGTACTCTTTGCGCATTCCCTACGCCAGCGACGCTGCGGTGGAATTTGCCGATACTTCCATGGAGGCCATCAGCTATTACGCTTACTGGGCATCCACCGAGTTGGCGCGAGAGCGTGGCAGCTATTCCAGCTTCAAAGGCTCTTTGTGGGATCGCGGCATTTTGCCCCTGGATACGCTGGACATGTTGGCGAAGGAGCGCGGCGGCTATGTCGAGGTGGACCGCTCATCGACCATGGACTGGGATGCGCTGCGCCGAAAAATTGCCAAGGACGGCATGCGCAATTCCAACTGCGTTGCCATCGCTCCAACGGCAACCATTTCCAACATCATTGGCGTGGACGCGTCGATCGAGCCTTGCTTTGGTAATTTGTCGGTCAAATCAAATTTGTCGGGCGAATTCACGGTGGTCAACAGTTATCTGGTGCGCGATCTCAAGCGCATTGGCTTATGGGATGACGTGATGGTGATGGACCTGAAACACTTTGATGGCTCACTCAGCCCCATGGACCGGGTGCCGTATGAAATCAAGCAGTTGTATGCCACCGCGTTTGAAGTAGAAACCCGTTGGCTGGTGGAGGCTGCAGCCCGTCGTCAAAAGTGGATTGACCAAGCCCAGTCGCTCAATATTTATATGGCCGGTGCTTCGGGCAAAAAACTAGACGAAACCTATAAACTGGCTTGGCTGCGCGGTCTGAAAACCACCTATTATTTGCGCACCATGTCGGCTACGCATGCGGAGAAATCCACCGTCAGTTCGGGTCGCATGAACTCAGTGGCCTCATCGCAAGCTACCGCGCCTTCGGGCGGGTCTTTGCTGGCAGCCGCAGCGGCGGTGGCCCAGCAGCAAATGGAAATGAGCAGCAACGCGGCGACCGATATCAAATTCTGCGGCGTAGACGATCCCACCTGTGAAGCCTGCCAATGACGCCGTACGGATTTGAATGACCGACTTGAAATTTCAGCGCTGACTTATTAACTCGCTGGCACGCCAGACCGTGCTGTACTAATTTAGAAATATTGGAACCATTATGTTGACTTGGGATGAAGAAGTAAAACCGGCCTCACTGCAGCCTTTCGCGGTGAACCCCTTAGATGCGGACAGTGAAGCCTATGCTCGTGCGCCGGCGTTAAACCCGCAGGCCATGGCTGCCGCTGTGGACTCGCCGGTTATGCCCAGCGCAGCGCCGGTTGCCGTCAAAACGCAAACAGCGTCCGCTGCAACGCCGCAGCGCGTGCGCGCCTCGGATAAGCGCATCATCAACGGCCAGACGGATGTGAACCAGTTAGTGCCCTTTAAATACAAATGGGCCTGGGAAAAATACCTGGCCACTTGCGCCAACCACTGGATGCCCCAAGAGGTCAATATGACCCGCGACATTGCGCTGTGGAAAGACCCTAACGGTCTGACGGAGGACGAGCGCCGCATGGTCAAACGCAATCTGGGATTTTTTGTCACCGCCGATTCACTGGCGGCCAATAATATTGTGCTGGGCACTTACCGTCACATCACGGCACCCGAGTGCCGTCAGTTTTTGCTGCGCCAGGCCTTCGAAGAAGCCATTCATACCCACGCTTACCAGTACATCGTTGAATCCCTAGGCTTAGACGAAGGCGAAATCTTCAGCGCCTACAACGAAGTCAAGTCGATCCGGGACAAGGACGAGTTCCTCATTCCGTTTATCGAAGCGATCATGGACCCGCATTTCCATACGGGTACGCCGCAAACCGACCAAACCTTGCTCAAGTCCTTGATCGTGTTCGCCTGCCTGATGGAAGGTTTGTTCTTTTATGTGGGCTTTACCCAGATCTTGGCATTGGGGCGGCAGAACAAAATGACCGGCGCTGCCGAACAATACCAGTACATTTTGCGCGACGAGTCTATGCACTGCAATTTCGGCATTGATTTGATCAACCAACTCAAGGCGGAAAATCCGCATTTGTGGACGGCGGAATTCAAAGCTGAAATCAAGGCTTTGTTCGAAAAAGCCGTCGAGCTTGAATACCGCTACGCCGAAGACACCATGCCGCGCGGCGTATTGGGTATGAACGCGTCTATGTTCAAGGGCTATTTGCGCTATATCGCCAACCGCCGCGCTACGCAAATTGGTTTGGAGGCCTTGTTCCCCCATGAAGAGAATCCTTTCCCCTGGATGAGCGAAATGATAGACCTCAAGAAGGAGCGCAACTTCTTTGAGACCCGCGTCATCGAGTACCAATCAGGCGGAGCATTGTCCTGGGAATAATGCTTTGAGTCCTGTATCTCAATTTCACGGTTCCGTGGCGGCGTACCCCGACCGCCTGTGGACTGTGACCCCCCGTTCATGTTGCTGGGAACCAACCCAACCACATGGATCTCTTTTTGTCAAAAAGATCGGCAAAAAGTGCTCTTTGTAAATTGATCAAGGAGATAGTCATGGCAACTGCAAAAAAACCAGCCGCAAAAAAAGCGGCATCTGCGAAGAAAGCCGTACCGGCTAAGAAGGTAGCACCTGCGAAGAAAGCCGTACCGGCTAAGAAGGTAGCACCTGCAAAGAAAGCCGCGCCGGCTAAGAAGGCAGCGCCTGCAAAGAAAGCCGCACCGGCTAAGAAGGCAGCGCCTGCAAAGAAAGCCGCACCGGCTAAGAAGGCAGCGC
>JBBAPX010000001.1:0-267274 GCA_040400575.1 Rhodoferax sp. | reverse complement strand
CACCGGCTAAGAAGGCAGCGCCTGCAAAGAAAGCCGCACCGGCTAAGAAGGCAGCTGCGCATGCAAAGCCTGCTGCTCCTGCGGCGCAGACCAAGCTCAACCCTAAGGCTGCCTGGCCTTTCCCGAGCGCATCGAAGCCCTGATTTATTGCAGCTTCGAAGCCAAGCCCGGCATGCTTCGCGCGTGCTGGGCTTTTTTTATGCTGTGCCTACTGAGATTTTCCGCTTGCGGCGCATGTGCATTCGCCAGTGCCGCTACCCATTCGCATGCACTTACGGGTGGCCGGGCAGGCCAGTAATAATGTGGGCGCACGCTCGAGCGCGCTTTTCAATCCAAAGTCGCGCTCATCAGGATCCAGCCTTCCTGTGTATCCAGTACCTGTAATTGGCAAAAATGCGCGTAGGCGGCTTGCAAGTCCTCAGCCTGACGCTCCAATATACCGGACAAGAGTAATCGGCCTCCGCTCTGCGTCAGGCTGCACAAAAGCGGGGCCAGCACTTTCAAGGGCGAGGACAAAATATTGGCCACTACCAAGGCGTAGCTTCCAGTAGCTGCATCGGGTAAGCCGGCCTCTAGGCGAACGGCATTATTC
Source organism: Rhodoferax sp. (assembly GCA_040400575.1). Lineage (GTDB taxonomy): Bacteria > Pseudomonadota > Gammaproteobacteria > Burkholderiales > Burkholderiaceae_C > Allorhodoferax. Next base: position 266,682 of record JBBAPX010000001.1, on the reverse strand, counting down.
TTGGCATTGTCCAAGGTGGCTTGCACCGCTGCTGGATCGATGTCGACTGCGCAGACCGCGCTAGCGCCGAATTTGGCGGCAGCGATGGCCAATATGCCTGAACCACAGCCGTAGTCCAAGACTGTGGCGGGTAAAGGATTGCGGGCGATCCAATGCAGGCACATGCGCGTGGTGGGGTGGGTTCCGGTACCAAAGGCCAGGCCCGGGTCGAGCACAATGCTGTGGCTGGCGGCCAACGGGAGTTGGTGCCAACTGGGCACAATCCAAAAACTCGGTGTAATTTGCACTGGCGCAAACTGCGCTTGTGTCAACCGTACCCAGTCCTGGTCAGCGATCGCAGTCACCCCTTGCAGCGAGCAGCCATCAAAAAAATCTTGTGCTTGCAATAGCCGGCCGGCTTCTAGCGCCTGGCTTTGCTCGCTAAAGAGCGCAAGCACCACTGAGCGTTCCCATCCGTCCTGCGGCGCCGGCATGCCCGGTTCACCAAACAAAGCTTGCTCCGCCTCAGTGTGGGCGTCGGCGTCTTCCACACTGACGCTCAGGGCATCCAGCGCTTGCAAGGCATCGCTCAGGGTTTCGACCTGGCTTTGCGGGCACACCAGTCGCAGTTCAAACAGACTTGCTTCAGCGCTTGTGCTGTTCAAGCCAATGCTCCAGATAGTGGATATTGGTACCGCCGGCCATGAACTTGGCGTCCACCATGAGTTCACGGTGCAAGGGGATATTGGTACTGATGCCCTCTACCGCGGTTTCCAGCAAAGCGGTGCGCATGCGCGCCAGTGCTTGCTCACGCGTATCGCCGTGGACGATAAGTTTGCCAATCATGGAGTCGTAATTAGGCGGAACAAAATAATTGGAATAAATATGCGAATCTACCCTTACACCGGGCCCGCCGGGGGCGTGCCAGGTGGTGATGCGGCCAGGGGAGGGCGTGAATTTGAAAGGGTCTTCGGCGTTGATGCGGCATTCGATGGCATGCCCGGAAATGGTGATCTGGCGCTGGGTAAACGGCAGTTTTTCGCCCGCGGCCACCATGATCTGGGTCTTGACGATATCCACGCCGGTGACCATCTCAGTGACCGGATGCTCCACTTGCACGCGGGTGTTCATCTCGATGAAATAAAACTCACCCGCCTCATACAGAAATTCAAAAGTGCCCGCGCCGCGGTAGCCCATTTTTTTACAGGCGGTAACGCAGCGCTCACCGATACGCTCAATCAGCTTGCGGTTGATGCCAGGGGCAGGGGCCTCTTCGAGAATCTTCTGGTGCCGCCTTTGCATGGAGCAATCGCGCTCGCCCAAATACACCGCATTCTTAAAGGAGTCGGCCAAAATCTGGATTTCAATATGGCGCGGGTTTTGGAGAAACTTCTCCATATAGACCGCAGGATTGCCAAAGGCGGCCCCGGCCTCCGCCTTGGTCATGGCCACGGCATTAATCAGCGCCGCTTCGGTATGCACCACGCGCATGCCGCGGCCACCGCCACCGCCTGCCGCCTTGATGATGACCGGGTAACCCACGCTTTTTGCAATCCGGCGGATCTGGACGGGGTCATCGGGCAACTCGCCCTCCGAGCCGGGAACGCAGGGGACTCCGGCGCGGATCATGGCCTGTTTGGCCGATACCTTGTCGCCCATGATGCGGATGCAGTCAGGTGTGGGCCCGATGAATTGGAAACCGCTTTTTTCGACCCGCTCGGCGAAATCGGCGTTTTCACTTAAAAAGCCATAGCCGGGATGGATGGCTTCAGCGTCCGTCACTTCGGCGGCCGAAATAATGGCCGGCATATTCAGATAGCTCAGGCTCGACGCCGCCGGTCCGATACAGACTGCTTCCTCAGCCAGGCGCACGTATTTCGCGTCGCGGTCGGCCTCGGAATACACCATCACCGCGCGAACGCCCAACTCGCGGCAGGCGCGCTGGATGCGCAGCGCAATTTCACCACGGTTGGCAATCAGGATTTTTTTAAACATGGCTTGGCGTTATTCGATCATGAACAGGGCTTGCCCGTATTCCACTGCCTGACCGTTTTCGCACTTTACCTGGACCACTTTGCCGGATTTGTCCGCTTCAATCTCGTTGAGAATCTTCATGGCTTCAATAATGCAAATAGTCTCGCCCTCTTTGACCATATCGCCGACATCCACAAACGCTTTGGCGCCGGGGGAGGAGGAGCGGTAAAAAGTGCCAACCATCGGCGACTTGACGGTATGCAGTTCGCTGACCTCGGGCGCCGACGCTTCAGCAGGCGCTGCCGGTGGCGCGCCCTGGGGCACACTTTGCGTGTGCGGCGTACCCACCATCGCCGGTGCATAGCTATGGACGATGGCTTGCGAGCCTTTGACGATTCTTACTTTGCCTTCGGCCTCGGTAATCTCCAACTCCGACACATTGGAGTCGGAGACCAGGTCGATCAGAGTTTTGAGTTTGCGTAAATCCATGGATCCTCCTTGCATTTGACAGGGCCGATTGGCAATGCCATCGCGTCGAACGCGTATAAAAATACTTTAAATTAATTAAAATTATCTAAAAAATTCTAACGCAGCCTAAATTGGCGCATCACACGGCATAGGGCTCTTGTGCATTAGGCTTGTTTAGCCGCTATCTTAAGCCACGCCACTGGTCCAGATCCTGCTGCACTATGCGCCCGAGTTTGCGCTGAGCGATCTGGCCATCGCTTGAGAACACGACGGTAAAGGGCAGGCTTCCCGTCAAATTGCCCAGCTCTCGGCTTAGCTCGGTGCCTTCGAGTCCGGCCATACCAATCGCAAAGGACAGCGGGCTGGTGTTTAAAAAAGTTAGCACCCGTTCGGGTTTGTCTACGGCCAGCCCAAGAACTTGCCATCCGTTGCCTTTATTTTGCTGAAAAAAGGCTTCAATTAGCGGAAGTTCCTCAATACACGGTGGGCACCAGGTAGCCCAAAAATTGACCAGCAGCGGTCGTCCTTGAAAGCTTTGCATGGCAAAGTTATGGCCCTGTGGGCTGATCCATTGGCGCGCCCACAAGCTGGCCGGTGCGGCATCCTGCGCTGGGCGATGCCGCCACCAGGAGGCGGCAATACCGGCGCCCAGAGCGGTTGCCGCAAGCGCTCCCAAAGCCCAGCGGCGGCTCTGCGCGGGGGGTACGGATGTGGGTAAATCAGGTGGCTGCATACGCGTTATTGTCCATCAAAGTGCGCAAGGCCTTGGCGTCACCCCGCCAGCGCCGCCCCCGCGCGTCCGATTGCAGCGCGCCCCGGATGCCGTCCAAGTCGTTCACAAGCAGGTGCAGACCGATATAGGATTTGAACGCCTCACACCAAACTTGCACACTCAGTGCATCGACCGTCTCGCCATGTAAACCGGTGACTTGGCTGGCCGCAAAGCGCACGCCCCTATCGATCAGGGTAATTTCGGCTATTTTGGAGTCTTCGCAGAATAACTGCAGGTAAACGTCCGAGTGGCGGGTGGCCGTACCACGCCAGACCGCGCCACCCAGATGGGGCTGAAAACCGGCTAAGCGCTCCATCCAATCCATGGCGATACCACGCAGCACGCCGAGTTCCTGTGCCTGGCTTTCAGGGCAAAAGATAGCGATGTAGTCTCGCACCGCCTGTTCCATGGTTTCGTGGTCAGGCAGGCCCTGGCGGGGTGAGAGGCCGAGTTGCTGGGCCGCACGGCGCTTGGCCGCGCCGAAGTCCAGCCCTTCCTCCACCACTGAGCGCGCCGCCACCGCCGCTATTTCCGCTTTGATGCTGTCCATAGCTGCATTGTGCACCGATGAAGCAAGCGGCAAGCGTTGCTAGCCGCCGGCTGGACCACGATGCAGGTTAATCTACCGTGGCCTAGCGCGCGGACGCCCTGTTCCTGGCCGGTTGCGAGCTTGGGGTGCGGGCACGGGATGGGCCCTGTGCGGCCAAGGGTGGCCGGTAAAATTGGGCTATGCACATACACATATTGGGGATTTGCGGCACGTTTATGGGCGGCCTGGCGGCCTTGGCGCGCGAGGCTGGCCACCGGGTGACGGGGTGTGACGCCGGTGTATATCCGCCCATGAGTGATCAATTGCGCGAGCTGGGCATCGAGGTGATGGAAGGCTTTGCTGCCGAGCAGCTGGCCCTGGCGCCGGACATCTATGTGGTGGGCAATGTGGTCAGCCGTGCCCGAGACACCGACGGCAGCGCCAAATTCCCACTGATGGAAGCGATTTTGGACCAGGGCCTGCCCTATACCAGTGGCCCACAGTGGCTGGCTGAGCATCTCCTGGCCGGTCGCCATGTGCTGGCGGTTGCCGGTACCCATGGCAAAACCACCACCACCGCGATGCTGAGTTGGATTTTGGAACACGCGGGGCTTGAGCCAGGCTTTTTGATCGGCGGCGTGCCCTTGAACTTTAGCGTTTCGGCCCGCCTGGGGCAAGGCGCCGCGTTTGTGATCGAAGCCGACGAATACGACACCGCGTTTTTCGACAAACGCAGCAAGTTCGTGCATTACCGGCCCCGCACCGTCATTTTGAACAACCTGGAATTCGACCACGCCGACATTTTTGACAACCTGCAGGCCATTGAGCGGCAGTTCCACCATTTGCTGCGCACGGTGCCCTCCAATGGGCGGGTGCTGGTCAATGGCTTGGAAGAAAGCCTTGCGCGCGTGTTGCAAATGGGTTGCTGGAGCGAGGTGCGCAGTTTTGGTGCGGCAGTTAGCGATTTCTCCGCACAAGGCGAACCCGAAGATTTCGCGGTGCTCCAACAGGGCACGCAGGTCGCACGGGTGCAATGGGCCTTGGGCGGCGTACACAACCAGCTCAACGCCCTGGCCGCTATCGCGGCGGCAGAACATCTGGGCGTGCGCCCGGCGCGCGCGGCTTTGGCCCTGCAGAGTTTTGAAAATGTCAAACGTCGCATGGAAGTGCGCGGACGCGTGGCACTGGCAGGGCGGCAGACCGCGCTCTGGGTCACGGTATACGACGATTTTGCGCACCACCCCACCGCGATACGTACCACGCTGGATGGCTTGCGCCGCCAGGTGGGCGCGGCGCGCATCCTCGCGGTGTTTGAGCCGCGCTCCAACACGATGAAACTGGGCGCCATGAAAGCGCAATTGCCCTGGTGTCTGGAAGAGGCGGATTTGGCTTTTTGCCACAGCGGTGGCTTGGGCTGGGACGCGCAAGAGGCCTTGGCGCCTATGGGCGCCCGCGCCCTCGTTGCCGAGTCTGTGGATACGCTGATTGATCAGGTGTGCGTCGCGGCGCAGCCCGGCGACCACATCGTGTGCATGAGCAACGGCGGCTTTGGCGGCATTCACGCCAAGTTACTGCAGTCCTTGCAGCGGGCTGCGCCACCCTTGCCTTAGGCTCGGCGGCAAGCGCAGTCCCGCCTGCTTTGTGCACTTCAAGCACAGGCTCAAAAAAGCGAGCCTCAAGCGCGCCTACGGCCAAAGCAGCGCGGCCGCGCTTACCCCGGCGTATCCTGACACGGACCTAGTTAACCCGCAGTGCTGCGGCGCACGCGGCGCGCTTTGACCGATTGCGACAAGGTCTCTAGGCTGCTGAGCGAATCGTCCCAGCCCAAGCAGGCATCGGTAATGCTTTGGCCGTAATGCAAGTTGGCCACCGTGTCTTTGCCCGGCGTAAATTTTTGCGCCCCGGCGTTCAAATGGCTCTCCACCATCACGCCAAAAATACGGGTCGAACCTTGCGCCAGCTGCCCCGCGATGTCTTGGGCTACTTCCAACTGTTTGTGGTGTTGTTTGCTGCTGTTAGCGTGGCTGCAGTCGACCATTAGGGTTTGCGCCAGTCCCGCTTTAGCCAGGTCTTGGCAGGCGCTTTCCACGCTTTTTGCATCGTAATTGGGTGCTTTGCCGCCGCGCAAAATCACATGGCAATCTGGGTTACCCTGGGTTTGCACAATCGCCACCTGGCCGTTTTTGTGCACCGATAAAAAGTGGTGGCCGCCGGCCGCGGCCTGGATCGCATCGGTTGCGATTTTGATATTGCCATCGGTGCCATTTTTAAAGCCAATCGGCGCTGACAGGCCCGAGGCCAGTTCACGGTGCACCTGGCTCTCTGTCGTACGTGCCCCGATGGCGCCCCAGGCGATCAGGTCGCCCAGGTACTGGGGTGAAATGACGTCTAGGAATTCGCTGCCTGCGGGCAGCCCCAGGCGATTGATGTCGATCAGCAATTGGCGCGCGATGCGCAGACCTTCGTCGATGCGAAAGCTTTCGTCCAAATAGGGGTCGTTGATCAGGCCTTTCCAGCCCACGGTGGTGCGCGGTTTTTCAAAGTACACCCGCATGACGATTTCCAGCGTGTCGGCGTAATGGTCACGCTGGTCTTTGAGGCGCTTGGCATAGTCCAGCGCGGCTGCGGGATCGTGGATGGAGCAGGGGCCGATGATGACGAGCAGGCGGTCATCTTTGCCGTTCATGATGTTCTGTACGCGCTTGCGGGTGGCTGAGACCAGGGCTTCGACGGCCGTGCCGCTGATGGGGAAAAAGCGGATCAAATGTTCGGGGGGCGGCAGCACGGTAATGTCCTTGATACGTTCGTCATCGGTAATGCTGGTGCGGTCGGCGCTGGCGGTCATTGCAGATTTCCTCTTACAGGTAGTTCAAAAAATAAGGCATAAAAAAACCGCCGGGGAGGCCGGCGGTTCGGGGAATTCGGTACGCTGTTTAAATGCTTGCGTTCAGAACCCTCTCACGCCGGGGGCGTTGGAGAACCAAAAGTAGCTAAAGTAAAAGTGTTGCGAATGCATAGAAGTGAATGTAACACAGCAGGTCTTGCGCAGACTTGGTGTCTTAGGCGGTACCGCCCACGGTTAGCCCATCGATGCGCAAAGTGGGTTGGCCCACACCCACGGGCACGCTTTGGCCGTCTTTGCCGCAGGTGCCTACGCCGCTGTCCAGGGCCATGTCATTGCCAATCAGGCTGACGCGTTTCAAGCAGTCTGGCCCGCTGCCGACCAGGGTCGCGCCTTTGACGGGGTATAAAATTTTGCCGTTTTCCACCCAATAGGCTTCGCTGGCTGAGAACACAAATTTGCCCGAAGTGATGTCCACCTGCCCGCCACCGAAATTGACGGCGTACAGGCCTTTTTTGATACTGCGCACGATCTCCTCTGGCGCCTTGTCCCCACCCAGCATATAGGTGTTGGTCATACGTGGCATGGGCACATGGGCATAGCTCTCGCGCCGCCCATTGCCAGTAGGCGCCACACCCATGAGGCGCGCATTCATGGCGTCTTGGATATAGCCTTTGAGAATGCCGTCCTCAATCAGTACATTGCGCGCGCTGGTATTGCCCTCGTCATCGACATTGAGTGAACCGCGCCGCTCGGCCATGGTGCCGTCGTCCAGTACCGTCACGCCTTTGGCCGCAACGCGCTGGCCAATGCGCCCGCTAAATGCGCTGGAGCCCTTGCGGTTGAAGTCGCCTTCCAGGCCGTGGCCAATGGCCTCGTGCAACAAAATGCCCGGCCAGCCCGAACCCAACACCACCGTCATTTCGCCTGCTGGCGCGGGGCGCGCCTCCAAATTGGTGAGTGCTGCGTGCACTGCCTGGTCCACGTATTTGCTGATTTGTACATCGTCAAAATACGCCAGGCCAAAACGGCCGCCACCACCAGAGGAGCCCACTTCGCGCCGGCCTTTTTGTTCCGCAATCACGGTGACAGATAAGCGCACCAAAGGACGCACATCGGCGGCCAGCACACCATCTGCACGCGCTACCAATACCACGTCGTATTCCATCGCCAGGCCGGCCATGACTTGCAATACACGCGGGTCTTTGGCGCGAGCCAGTTTTTCCACACGCCCGAGCAAAGCCACTTTGGCGGCGCTGTCCATGGTGGCAATGGGGTCCTGGTCGGGGTAGAGCGAGCGGCTGCGCGCAATCTTGGGTTTGCTCACGCTGATACGGCGCTGGCTGGCCGCTTGCGAAATACTGCGCACCGTACGCGCGGCATCGAGCAGCGCAGCTTCAGAAATATCGTCCGAGTAGGCAAAAGCGGTTTTCTCGCCGCTGACCGCGCGCACCCCCACACCCTGGTCAATGCTGAACGAGCCGGTTTTGACAATGCCTTCTTCCAGACTCCAGCCTTCGGAGCGGGTGTATTGAAAATACAGGTCTGCTTCGTCCACCTTGTGCGCTTTGATTTCTGCCAAGGCGCGGCTCAGGTGGCCTTCGTCCAGGCCAAAAGGCGTGAGCAACAGGGATTTGGCGGTGGCCAGGCGTTCGAGGGTGGGTTCGCGAGAGATCATCACGCCATTCTAGGCGGGGCTTCATGGCCTTGCCGCTGACGGGGCAAGGGTAGCGGCGCCCGCGCTCGGGCGCTGCTTCAGGACTGCACCAATCGCCGGGCGTTGGATATAGACATCAGGATGCCGCAGGCAAAGCCCAGGGTCACCATGGCGGTTCCGCCATAGCTGATAAAGGGTAGGGGCACACCCACAACGGGCAAGATGCCGCTGACCATGGCCATATTGACAAAGGCGTAGGCGAAAAAAATCATGGATACGCTGCCCGCTAACAGACGCGAAAAAAGGGTCGGCGCCTCCAGCGCAATCGCCAGGCCGCGCAATATCAGGGCAATAAAGCCGCCCACGAGCAAGAGATTGCCAAACAGGCCGAACTCTTCGGAAAACGCAGCAAAGATGAAATCGGTGGTGCGTTCCGGAATAAATTCAAGATGGGTTTGCGTGCCCTGCATATAGCCGGCGCCCCAAAAGCCGCCAGCGCCGATACCGATCATGCCCTGGATGATGTGAAAACCCTTGCCCAGCGGGTCGCGCGTGGGGTCTAGCAAGGTGCAGATGCGCTGCTGCTGGTAGTCGTGCAAGACCGGCCAGCGCATGCCGTCGGCGCAGAGCGCCGGTTCAAAAGCGATCAGCAGCAGCACGCCCACCAGTCCCAACACCACCGGCGGGGCAATCCATTTCCAACCCACACCGGCGAAAAAAATCACCGACAGACCGGCCAGCAATACCAGCAGGGCGGTGCCCAAATCGGGCTGGCGAAGGATCAGGCCCACGGGTAGCGCCAGCAGCACCGCGGCCACGGCAAAGTCCAAGGGGCGCAACTGGCCTTCGCGCTTTTGGAACCACCAGGCCAGCATCAAGGGCATGGCAATTTTCAAAATCTCGCTGGGCTGAATCACCACGCCAACATCCAGCCAGCGGCGCGCACCTTTTTTGGTCACGCCGAAAATTGCTACCGCGATTAAGAGACCCACGCCCAATAGATATAACGGTACGGCCAGCGTCGTTAAGCGCTGTGGTGGAATTTGCGCGGCGACAAACATGACGGCGGCGGCAATCAGCATATTGCGCGCATGGTCAGAGAAGCGGTTGCCGAAGTCATAGCCCGATGAATACATCACCAGCATACCGGCAGAGGCGAGGCAAAACACGATAAAGGCCAAGGGCCCGTCCAGGCCGGCCCACAAGGGCATGAAGCGACTGCGCAGCGAGACTTTGCCAAAGGAAGTGGACATCGCCTCATTATCGCGCCGCCCCTGCAAGACGCCATGGGACAATCCGGCCATGTACCTGATGTTTGATGAAGCCGGAAAATTCTTGGCCGCAAGGCTCTTGTCCGAAAGCGATGCCTCGGCGCAAGTGGAGCTTGACAGTGGCAAGCGCCTCAAGGTCAAGCTTGCCAATGTGATGCTGCGCTTTGATAAACCTGCGCCTGCGCAGTTTATGGAGCAGGCGCTTGCCATCAGCCAAGCGGTAGAGTTGGAGTTGGCCTGGGAGTTTGCCCCACAGGGCGATTTCAGTTTTTCCGATTTGGCGCGCGATTACTTCAGCGACAAAGCCAGCGTGCTCGAGCAAGCGGGCATGCTGATGCGTTTGTTTGAAGCGCCGCATTATTTTCGCCGTGCGGGTAAGGGCTTGTTCCGCAAGGCGCCAGCCGATATCGTGGCCCAAGCCCTGGCGGCGATTGAAAAAAAGCGCCTGCAAACCGAGTTGATCGCGCAATGGGCGCGTGAACTTACCGAAGGCCACTGCCCCGCGCCAGTGCGCGCGCAGCTGTACAAAATTCTGTTCAAGCCCGATAAAAACGCGCCCGAATACAAAGCCGTGGTGCAAGCCTCGCGCGACAGCCGCACTGCACCCTTAGATTTGCTGTTGGCCAGCGGCGCGATTGATTCACCTTACCAGTTCCATTGGAAGCGCTTTTTGCTGGAAAACTTTCCGCAGGGCACGGCTTTTCCTGCGATGGCGGCGGTTGCGCCCACGGATGATTTACCGCTGGCGCCGGTGGCTGCTTTTTCGATTGACGACTCGGCCACCACCGAAATCGACGATGCTTTGTCGCTACAAGGCCTGGGTAGCGGCACGGTCACCATGGGCGTACATATTGCCGCGCCCGGTTTGGCTATTGCCCCCGATAGTGATATCGACCGCCTGGGCCGCCACCGTTTGTCCACCGTCTATATGCCGGGCTACAAGCTGACCATGCTGCCCGATGCGCTGGTGCAGGTCTATACCTTGCAGCAAGGTCGCAGTTGCCCGGCGCTCTCGCTCTATGTCACCTTGGACGAGCAGACGCTGGAAATAAAGCACAGTGAAACGCGCATTGAAAGCCTGCCCATTAGCCATAACTTGCGCCACGACCAGCTCGACAGCCTAGTCACCGAAGCATGGTTGCAAGCGGCGCATGCCCCCGGCGAGGGCAGCGACGATAGCCAGCGCGCATCGGCTACGGCTTTGCAACCCCAGCTGGCCTTTTTGCACCGCTTTGCCTGCGCCCATAAGGCCCGGCGCGAAATCGTGCGCGGCAAGCCCGAAAGCTTTAACCGGCCGGACTACAACTTCCGCCTCCCAGACCTGCTGGCCGGGGAGCCGGCGGGCAACGAGAGCGTGCAGATCAGCGTGCGCCAGCGCGGTGCACCGCTAGACCTGATCGTGGCCGAGGCCATGATTTTGGCCAACAGTACCTGGGGCCAATGGCTGGCTAGTCTGGGCGTACCCGCGATTTACCGCAGCCAAGCCTCGATGGCGCCGGGCGTCAAAGTGCGCATGGGCACCAAGGCCTTGCCGCACGCCGGTATCGGCGTACCCAGCTATGCCTGGAGCACCTCGCCGCTGCGCCGCTACACCGATCTGGTGAACCAATGGCAAATCATCGCCTGTGTGCGCCACGGCAGCACTGCGGCGCTGGCCGCGCCCTTTAAGCCTAAAGACGCGCAACTGTTTTCCATCATCTCCGCCTTCGAAGCCACCTACGCCGCCTACAACGGCTACCAGGCTGCCATAGAGCGTTTTTGGACGCTGCAATACCTGCGCCAGAACGCTGTTACCGAGCTGCTCGCCACCGTGATCAAAGAGGGCATGGCCCGCGCCGACGAGGTACCGCTGGTGCTGGCCATTGCCGCTGGGGCGGGTCTGCCTCGGGGTGCGAAAGTGCGATTGCGCCTGGGCACGATTGATCTCATGACCCTGGATGTGAGCGCCACCGTGGTGGAGCGTCTGGACAGCCTGCAGGAGGCTGGTGACCCAGGCGATGCGGCTGCGATTGCGCCTGGCGCGCAGGGCGAAGACGAAGAAGACTTGGTCGGCCCGATTACCATTGCCGTCGATGTACTGGACACCCCAGACCCCGCCTAAGACCTTGCCTACGCAAGCGGTGGCGGGCTTTTCGTTCACTGGCGGCGAAGCCTTGCGCTCCCGGGCCTTGGGGCTTGCCTGATGGCCTTGTTGCGCTTGCTCGGTTTGCTGTGTTTGGCGGTGCTGGGTTTACAACTTTATTTCGCGCTGCGCATCGCCGCCATGGCCTGGGTGGATCCGCAGTCCACCAGTTTTGAGCGCTCGCAGGTTTGGCGCCAGTGGCAGGAGCAAGGAGGCGTTCGCTGGAGCCAGCGCTGGCAAGCTGATGCGCAACTGGGCCAGGCGCTCAAGCGCGCGGTGATCGCCTCCGAGGATGACAGCTTTGCCAGCCACGACGGTATCGATTGGGGCGCAGTGGAAAAAGCCTGGTCAAAAAACAGCAAGGCCGAAGAACGTGCTGCACAGCGGGCGGCCAAAGCCAAAAATGGCCGTGAAACCCGCCCGGCCAAAGTCGTCGGTGGCTCGACCATCAGCCAGCAGTTGGCGAAAAATTTGTTTTTGTCCGGCGAACGCACGCTGGTGCGCAAAGCCCAGGAAATGGTCATCACCCTGCTCATGGAAAAGCTGCTGAGCAAGCAACGCATTTTAGAAATTTACCTCAATAGCGTGGAATGGGGTGATGGCGTGTTTGGCGCCGAAGCCGCAGCGCGTCACTATTTCCGCAAGTCCGCCGCACAACTGAGTTCCTGGGAAGCGGCGCGCTTAGCCGTGATGTTGCCTCGGCCTCGTTACTTTGAAAAACTGCCGAATTCCGAATACCTTAATGCGCGCGCCAATGTCATCGTCGCCCGCATGTCCGATGCCCGGCTGCCCGGCGCCCCCACGCCATGAGAATTTTGGGCGTCGATCCCGGCCTGCGTACCACCGGCTTTGGCGTGCTGGACCAGCAAGGCAGCAGCCTGCGCTATGTGGCCAGCGGCACTATCAGCACCCAAGGTCTGGCTAGTCAGGCCTTGCCCGACCGCATCCATGCTTTGTTTGACGGTTTGTCCGAAGTGGTGCAGCGCTACCAGCCCGATTGTGCGGCGGTAGAAATCGTATTTGTGAATGTCAACCCGCAGTCCACTTTACTGCTGGGCCAGGCGCGTGGGGCCTTGATCAGCGCCTTGGTCCATGCCAAGTTGCCGGTTGCCGAATACACGGCATTGCAAATGAAGCAAGCGGTGGCCGGCTATGGGCGCGCCGACAAAATGCAAATCCGTGAGATGGTACGCCGCTTGATCGACTTGCCCGGCCTGCCTGGCCCGGATGCGGCCGACGCTTTAGGTTTGGCGATTACCCATGCCCATGCTGGCGCGGCCATGGCACGCATTGCAAAAGCCCAGGGTATTGGCACGGGCGCCGGTTACAAGTCGGGGCGCAGCCACTGAGGCTGCGGCTGCGCGGCCTCATTACCAGGGCGGTGCCAATTGCGCAAAGCCTTTGGGGGCGCTGCGTTCGTCGTCAAAGGTAAGCACTTCCCAGTCCTGCGGCTGCGCTTGCAGCTGGCGCAGCAATTGGTTGTTCAGCGCATGGCCCGAGCGGTGGGCACGGTAGTGCGCCAGCAAAGGCATGCCCAGCAAATACAGATCGCCCATGGCATCCAAAATCTTGTGCTTTACAAACTCATCGTCATACCGCAGGCCATCGGAATTGAGTACTTTGTAGTCGTCCATGACGATGGCATTGTCCAGGCCGCCGCCCAAAGCCAGGCCGTTTTGGCGCATCATTTCTACGTCTTTGGTAAAGCCGAAAGTGCGGGCGCGTGCAATGTCACGCGCGTAAGAGCCCTGGCTTAAGTCAAACTCCACGCTTTGCCCGGTGGAGTCCACGGCCGGATGCGCAAAGTCGATGGCAAAACTTAGCTTAAAGCCATGGTAGGGCTCCAAGGTGGCCCACTTCAGATCGGTTCCCTCGCCGTGTTGCACGCGGATGGGCGCTTTGACGCGAATAAAGCGGCGCGCTGCGCTTTGTAATTCGATGCCGGCACTTTGCAGCAGAAAAACAAAGGAGGCCGCTGAGCCGTCCAGGATAGGAACTTCCTCGGCATTGATATCAACATATAAATTGTCCACACCCAAGCCGGCGCAGGCCGACATCAAATGCTCCACCGTATGCACTTTGGCGTCGCCGTGCGACAGGGTAGAAGCGAGCCGCGTATCAGTGACCGCTTGCGGTGAGACCGCGATATCGACCGGGTGGGGAAGGTCGACACGCCGAAACACGATACCGGTTCCGGGCGCTGCCGGCCGCAAAGTGATTTCAACACGCTGACCGCTATGCAGGCCCACGCCAACGGCGCGGGTCAGTGACTTGAGGGTTCTTTGTTGCAGCACGGGGCAATTGTAAAAGCGCGCCCTTCAACAGCCGATCGATGGGGCTATGTGCCCGCACCGACCGGCTGTCGACAGAAGTCGCTGGTGGCCAATGAAAAAATCAATCTGCTTGCTTGCGCAAGAAGGCCGGGATTTCATAGTCGTCCATGCCGCCGCTGGACAGCGCATCCACTTTTTGCGCTGCGGTTGTGCGGCTACCGCGCCAGACAGCGGGGGTGCTGAGCGTGCCGTAGTCGGTGGAGGCGCTCGCGGGTGCCGGGGCGCTGATGCCGGTGCTGCCGCCCATGCCCGAGGCCGACGCCATCGTGTGGTTGCCCATGCTGCGTTGCATCGTATTGGCGGACATGGCAGCGTGCGTATTGGCCATGGCCGATGGCGCCGCATCGTAAGTGCCGGTGCGCAGCACTTGCAGCGGAGGCGCAGTACGGCGCGGCCGGCTCAGACCCGTGGCCACCACGGTGACGCGCACGTCTTCGCCCAGCGAATCATCGTAAGCGGTACCGTAAATGACATGGGCTTCGGGCGAGGCGTAGGCGCGAATAGTATTCATCGCCAGCTTGGACTCGCTCAATTTGAGCGAGCCTTTGGCCGCAGTGATCAGCACCAACACGCCTTTGGCGCCAGAGAGGTCTATGCCTTCAAGCAGCGGGCAGGCCACGGCTTGCTCGGCAGCAATGCGCGCGCGGTCCGGGCCTTTGGCCAGGGCGGTACCCATCATGGCTTTACCGGGCTCACCCATGACGGTGCGCACGTCTTCAAAGTCCACGTTGACATGACCGGGCACGTTGATGATTTCGGCAATACCGCCAACGGCGTTTTTCAACACATCGTTGGCATAGGCAAAGGCTTCATCCTGGCTGATGTCGTCGCCCAGCACTTCGAGCAGTTTTTCGTTGAGCACTACGATCAGCGAATCGACATTGGCTTCGAGTTCGGCCAGGCCTTCGTCCGCGTTTTTCATGCGCGGGCCGCCTTCAAATTCAAAAGGCTTGGTCACCACGCCCACCGTCAAGATGCCCATTTCCTTGGCCACCCGCGCAATGATGGGAGCGGCGCCGGTGCCGGTGCCGCCGCCCATGCCGGCGGTGATAAACAGCATATTTGCGCCTTCGATGGCGCTACGGATGTCCGCTTCGGCCAACTCCGCCGCAGCGCGACCTTTGTGCGGGCGGCTGCCTGCACCCAGGCCGGTTTCGCCTAGCTGAATCGTGCGGTGTGCGGTGCTGCGGTTCAGCGCCTGCGCATCGGTGTTAGCGCAGATGAATTCCACGCCAGTGACATGGGACTGAATCATGTACTCAACCGCATTGCCACCGCCGCCGCCCACCCCAATGACTTTGATGAGGGTTCCCTGGTTGAAGATTTCTTCTTCGATGAGTTCAATGGTCATGTGAGGCTCCTAATGGTTGCGTGGCGATGGAAAAAAATAAGAAAGGGTCAGGGAAGCAAACAGGGTCTGGGGGCGGTCCTGCGCGCGCCATCCACAGATAAAGCGAAGCGCTGTGGTACCAACGACGGCGGCGCGCGTGCGGGGCGTTTTTCATTTAGAAAGTTCCTGCAAAAAAATCACGAATCTGGGCAAAAGCGCTCTTTACGCTGCCGCCTTTTTGGGCCACTTTGATGCCGCGCATACGCGCGATACGGGCCTCTTCCAAAAATCCCATCACCGTGGCGGCACGGGGTTGCGCCACCATGTCGGACAAGGCATTGGCGTACTGGGGAATGCCCCGGCGCACTGGCTTGAGAAAAATGTCTTCGCCCAGCTCCACCATGCCCGGCATCAGGCAACTTCCGCCGGTCAGCACAATGCCCGAGGACAGCACTTCTTCGTAGCCGGACTCGCGCATGACCTGGTTGACCAAGGTAAAAATTTCTTCGATGCGGGGCTCAATCACACCGGAGAGGGCCTGGCGGCTGAGCATGCGCGGGCCACGGTCGCCCAGGCCGGGTACTTCCACTTGCACTTCCGGGTCTACCAAGACTTGCTTCGCATGGCCACTTTCGACTTTGATTTCTTCGGCGTCCTTGGTCGGTGTGCGCAGCGCCATGGCGATGTCGCTGGTAATCAAGTCCCCGGCGATCGGGATGACGGCGGTGTGGCGTATAGCGCCGTTGGTGAAGATGGCAATGTCGGTGGTGCCAGCGCCGATGTCCACCAGCGCCACGCCGAGCTCGCGCTCGTCTTCGGTCAGCACCGACAGGCTAGAGGCCAGGGGGTTGAGCATGAGTTGCTCGACTTCTAGGCCGCAACGGCGCACGCACTTGATGATGTTTTCCGCCGCACTTTGAGCGCCGGTGACGATATGGACTTTGGCTTCTAAGCGCATGCCACTCATGCCAATGGGTTCTTTCACATCCTGGCCGTCGATCACAAATTCTTGCGGCTCGACCAACAGTAAGCGCTGGTCGCTGGAGATGTGGATGGCCTTGGCGGTTTCGACCACGCGGGTGACATCGGCCTGGCTCACTTCCCGGTCTTTGATGGCCACCATGCCGCTGGAGTTCAAGCCCCTGATATGGCTGCCGGTTATTCCGGTATAGACACGAGTGATTTTGCAATCGGCCATCAACTCGGCTTCCTTGAGCGCCTGCTGGATGCTGTGTACCGTCGCGTCAATATTGACCACCACACCGCGCTTGAGTCCGCTGCTGGGTGCCGAGCCGAAACCTGCCAGACGCAGGCTGCCGTCGGGCAGCACCTCGGCCACTACCGCCATCACTTTGGCGGTTCCGATGTCCAGTCCCACGACTAAGTCTTTGTATTCTCGGGCCATAGCTAGTTACCTGTTGTGTTATTCATCATGGAGTGGGGGAAGGTGCTGTCGCTATCGTGTTGACGCCACGCAAGCGGATGGCATAACCGTTTTCATGCCGCAAGTCGGCTGATTCGAGTGAACCCAGCGGGCGGCTGTAGCGGGCCACCACGCGCGAGAGGGTTTTCAAAAACGCCTGAGTGCGCTTAGCCAGCGCTTCACTGTCTCCGCGCCCGGCTTCGATCAGGGCACCACCAGCCAGGGCAATGCGCCAACTGCCCTGGACGCTTAAGTCCAGGCTTTCGATCGTCAGGTTGAATGCGGAGAACTGCGGCTCTATCAATCGGTAGGCAGCGAGCACCAGCGCGCTTTGGTTTTTCGGACCATGGAGGCGCGGCAGTCCGTATTGCTCCACTTCGCCGGCATTGGCATCAAACACCTCGCCATAGCTGTTGAGCAGGCGCTGTTCACTTTCATCGCCCCAATAAGCGACTACCTGATGCTCCTGTAACTTCACGCGCAGATGGTTCGGAAAGTCGCGGTGCACCACCGCTTTGCGCACCCAGGGAATGGCTTCAAAGGCATCGCGGGTGCTGCCCAAATCCATACTGAAAAAAGTACCCTTCACGCGTGAGACCACATGCGCACGCACGGTGGCAGCGTTGCAATGACTGACATCACCGATGACCGTGATACTTTGAAATGCAAACACCTTGTGCGTGGCGACCCAGCGTGTGAGCGCCAGCGCGCAGGCCAGCACAAACGCCCCAAACAACACGGTAGCGGCTATATTCATCAGGCGAACATCAAGGGCCGTGGTGTCGCTGCGCTTCATGCGGCTTGCCCTTTCGTACTGTCCGCATCCAGCGCCGCACCGGCCAGTAATTGCAGGCACAGGTCTTCATAGGAAATGCCGGCAGTGCGCGCAGACATGGGTACCAGCGAATGGCTGGTCATGCCCGGGGAGGTGTTCATTTCTAGCAAAAAGGCCTGGCTGTCATGGGCGCGCAGCATCAAATCGGCGCGGCCCCAGCCCCGGCAGCCCAGCGCCTTGTAAGCGTCTAGCACCATGGCTTGGATACTTTGCTCCTGCGCGGGCGGCAGGCCGCTGGGGCAGTGGTAGCGCACCACGTCGGTGAAGTATTTGTTCTGGTAGTCGTAAGCGCCCTCTGGCGCCTCGATGCGCACGATGGGCAAAGCCCGCGCGTCGGCGCCACTGCCAATGACCGGACAAGTCAACTCTTGGCCAGTAATAAATTCTTCGCACAAGACATCGCGGTCATAGCGAGCGGCCAGGCCGACCGCTTCTATGGTCTGTGCTGCATCGCTCACCTTGGTGACGCCAATCGATGAACCCTCATGCGGCGGCTTGACGATAAAGGGCAGACCCAGGGCGGGGGCCAGCTCCAGCAGTTGCTGCGCATCGCTCTGGCCTTGCGGTCCGAGCACCCGGTACGCGGGTGTAGCTAAGCCCTGGGCCAGCCAAATGCGCTTGGTCATGACTTTGTCCACCGCGATACTCGATGCCATCACGCCCGAGCCGGTGTAGGGTATGCCCATCAGTTCGAGCGCGCCCTGCACCGTACCGTCTTCGCCATGGCGGCCATGCAGGGCGATAAAGCAACGGCTAAAGCCTTGGTCTTTCAGTTCCCACAAGGAGCGCAACTGCGGGTCAAACGCATGGACATCGATACCACGTGATCGCAAGGCCGTCAGCACGCCCTGGCCCGAAAGCAAAGAAATTTCGCGTTCAGCCGAACTGCCGCCCATCAATACCGCGACTTTGCCCATGGCACTGGCCTGTAATGGGGTGGCCGTGTTCATAGGCTGCCCTCCCGCGGTACGCTTTGGTGCAAAAGCGCCACGATCTGTCCGGGTACCGCACTGATGGAGCCCGCGCCCATGCATAGCAACACATCGCCATCCCGTGCATTGCGAACCGCGGTAGCGGCCATCTCGCCAATGGCATCTACAAACACCGGATCGGTATTGCCGCGCACCCGCATGGCGCGGGCCAGGGCGCGGCTGTCTGCGGCCACGATAGCTGCCTCGCCCGCGGAGTACACCTCGGCCAGCAGCACCCTGTCGGCCAAGCCCATGACTTTGACGAAGTCTTCAAAACAATCACGGGTGCGGGTAAAGCGGTGCGGTTGAAAGGCCAGGACCAGTCGCCGACCGGGAAATGCACCGCGTGCCGCTTCCAGCGTAGCTGCCATTTCCACCGGATGGTGGCCGTAATCGTCCACCACCGTCACGCTGCCGCCGCCGGGCAGGGCGTGGTCGCCATAGCGCTGAAAGCGCCTGGCCACGCCCTTGAATTCGCGCAAGGCTTTTTGCAGCGCCGCATCGGGGATGTTGAGCTCTACTGCAATTGCGATGGCCGACAGGGCGTTGAGCACGTTATGGTGCCCGGGCAGGTTAAGCACAATATCCAGGTCGGGCAGAGTGACGCCGTTGCGCCTTTGCACTCGGAAATGCATTTGCCCATGCACTGCCCGGATATCGAGTGCGCGCACTTGGGCGTCGGCGTTGATTCCGTAGCTGGTAACCGGGCAGGTCACCTGCTCCACGATAGCGCGCACTGCGGCATCATCGGTGCACAGTATGGCGGTCCCATAAAACGGCATGCGGTGCAGAAAATCGACAAAGGCTTGCTGCAAGCGGCCAAAGTCGTGTCCATAGGTTTCCATATGGTCAGCGTCGATATTCGTCACCACGGCCATCACCGGAAGCAGGTTGAGGAAGGACGCATCGGACTCGTCGGCCTCGACCACGATGTAATCGCCCTGACCCAGGCGCGCATTGGCACCGGCACTATTCAGGCGTCCGCCGATGACAAAAGTGGGGTCCAGGCCGGCTTCAGCCAGCACGCTGGCTACCAGGCTGGTAGTCGTGGTTTTACCGTGGGTGCCGGCAATGGCAATACCTTGTTTAAGCCGCATCAGTTCGGCCAGCATCAGCGCCCGTGGCACCACCGGAATATGCATGGCGCGCGCTTGCAGCACTTCAGGGTTGGTGGCTTGCACGGCGGTGGAGGTCACCACCGCGTCGGCGCCTGCCACGTGCTCGGTATGGTGGCCGACAAAGGTGCGGATACCCAAAGAGCCTAGACGTTGCAGTGTGGCGCTGTCACTCAGGTCCGAACCGCTGATGCGGTAGCCCAGGTTGTGCAAGATTTCGGCAATACCCGACATGCCCGAGCCGCCGATGCCGACAAAGTGGATATGGCGTACCGCGTGTTTCATGCCACGATCTCCTCACAAGCCTGCACCATGGCCGCAGTGGCAGCCAGGTTTTGCAGACCTTTAGCTGCTCGCGCAGTGCGCAACAAAGTGGCCCGGTCGCAGGCCTGCAGCCAATGGGCCAGGCCCTCGGGCGTCAAGCTGTGTTGCGGCATCAGGCAGGCGGCGCCCTGGTCCACCAGAAAGCGGGCGTTATGCGTCTGGTGGTCGTCCACCGCCGCAGGAAAGGGGACGAACAAAGCCGCCGCGCCCACTGCCGCAATCTCGGTCACGGTGCTGGCGCCTGCGCGGCAAATGATCAGGTCGGCCAGCGCCATAGCGCTAGCCGTGTCGTCGATAAACGGCACAAGCGTGGCCTGTACACCGGCTTGCGCGTAATGGGTGCGCAGGGCATCGATATGCTGCTCGCCGCTTTGGTGGATAACACTAGGGCGCAGGTCAGCGGGCAATAAAGCCAGGGCTTGCGGCACGATGCGGTTGAGCGCGCTGGCGCCTAGGCTGCCGCCCAACACCAAAATGTGTAAAGGTCCGCTTCGACCGGAAAAACGCTGGTCCGGCGCGCCCTGCACCAAAAACTCGGCGCGCAAAGGGTTGCCTACATGCTGCGCTGCGCCCAGTGCAGCGGGAAAGGCGCTAAATGCGTGGCGTGCCACGCGGGCCAATACTTTGTTAGCAGCTCCGGCGACCGAGTTTTGCTCATGGATCAGCAGGGGTATGCGTTTAAGCGCGCTCATTAAGCCGCCGGGCAGGCTGATGTAGCCGCCAAATCCCAATACCACATCAGGCTGCACCCGGCCCAGTACCGTCAGGCTTTGCCAGCAGGCGCGCAGCAGGCGCAGTGGCAGCCACAGGAGACTGCTGATGCCTTTACCGCGCACGCCGGAAAATGCGATGGTTTCCAGTGTAAAACCGCGCGCTGGCACCAAGCGGCTTTCCATGCTGTTAGGTGCGCCCAGCCAATGCACGCGCCAGCCCTTATCGCGCAAGGCTTGTGCAATTGCCAGGCCAGGGAAGATGTGACCGCCCGTGCCGCCGGCCATCACCAGGGCGCAAGGGGTGCGGCTTGGTTGGGTCGCCATCATGCCGGTACGCCCTGCATCAGCTTACGGTTTTCATAGTCAATGCGTAGCACCAAGGCCAGCGCCACCAAATTGACCAAAATGGCTGAACCGCCGTAACTCATCAACGGCAGCGTCAGCCCTTTGGTGGGCAGCGCGCCCAGATTCACGCCCATATTGATAAAGCCCTGAAAGCCCATCCAAATACCCACGCCCTGAGCCACCAGGCCGGCAAAGACCCGATCCAACGCCACCGCCTGGCGGCCAATATGGATAATGCGCCGCGTCATCCACAGAAATAAAACAATCAGCGCCAGCACGCCGATCAGACCAAACTCTTCGCCGATCACCGCCACCAGAAAATCGGTATGTGCTTCTGGCAGCCAATGCAGTTTTTCCACACTGCCGCCCAAGCCCACGCCGAACACCTCGCCGCGCCCCAGCGCGATCAGCGAGTGCGTCAGCTGGTAGCCCTTGGCCAGCGCGTTGTGCTCACTCCACGGGTCCAGGTAGGCAAATATGCGCGCGCGGCGGTAGTCGTTAAAGGCAATCATCAGCGCAAAAGCCGCCAGTAGCACGCCCGAGATCAGAAAGAACATGCTTGCATTGACGCCGCCCAAAAACAAGATGCCCATGGCGATGACGGCGATCACCAGGAAGGCGCCCATGTCCGGCTCAGCCAACAATAAAACACCCATCACCCCCACAGCAGCGGCCATAGGCCAGACCGCGCGCAGAAAGTCTTCTTTGACTTCCATCTTGCGCACCATATAGCCCGAGGCATAGACCACGGCGGAAAACTTGGCCAATTCTGAGGGCTGAAAATTTGTAATGCCCAGCGATATCCAGCGCCTGGCGCCGTTGACGCCTTTGCCAATGAACGGAATCAGCACAGCTACCAGCAACACCAAGGAGGCCATGAACAACAAGGGCGCCAGCCTTTCCCAGGTTTGTACCGGTACCTGGAAGGCAATCGAGCAGGCGATCAGACCCACGGTAATCGAGGCCAAGTGACGCAGCAAAAAATAATTGTGCGTGTAGCCAGCAAACTTGGGGTTGTCGGGCATGGCGATGGTGGCCGAGTACACCATGACAGCGCCCCACACCAAGAGCGTGGAAACCACGGCGATCAAAGCATGGTCTAGGCTGCTGACGCGGCTGCTGTTTTGCGTAGGGGCGTAATTGGCGCGACGGCCCAGCCGCACCGGCAGTGCCTCGCTCTCTTGGGCAGACTTGCCCAGACCCCAACGGCTCCACAGGTTGGCGGCGAGAGTCATAGCGCCGGCTCCAGCATCTGCCCTTGTGCCAAAGCCAATGACTGCACGGCTTGCGCAAACACGGCTGCGCGGTGCACATAGTCTTGGAACATATCAAAGCTGGCGCAAGCCGGTGACATCAACACCGCATCGCCCTCTTGCGCCAGATGGGCCGCTTGCTGGACGGCATCGTCCATCGAAGTAGCATCGTTTAAGCGGACACCGGTACTTGCCAAAGCCTGGCGAATGCGCGCGGCATCGCGCCCTATCAGCAGCACGGAGCGCACATACGCCCGCACCGGAGCTGCCAAGGGCGCAAAGTCTTGCCCTTTGCCGTCGCCGCCCAAGATCAAAACCAGCGCACGGTCCTGGCCCAGACCCTGTAAGGCGGCCACGGTAGCGCCGACATTGGTGCCTTTGCTGTCGTCAAAGTACTCGACTGCGCCCACTACGCCCAGCGATTGCACGCGGTGCGGCTCGCCGCTGTATTCGCGTAGCCCGAACAACATAGGCCCGATTGCGCAGCCGGTGGCGCTGGCCAGTGCCAACGCGGCCAAAGCATTGCAAGCGTTATGCCGGCCGCGGATGCGCAGCGCATCGGCCGGCATCAGACGTTGCAAAAACAAGTCCTCTTCGGGCGCGTTGCGCCCGCGCTTGTGCGTTGCGTCCGCAGGCGCTGCCCGCACCAGCCAGACCACGCCATTGACTTCTTCCAGGCCATAGTCGCCGGCGTGTAGGGGCGTTTGCGCGCTAAAGCACAGATGGGCACGTAGCACCGGCTTTTGCAATTTCACACGCAGCGGCTCGGGCAGCATGGCCATCACCTGTGCATCGTCACGGTTGAGCAGCATCAAGGCCTTGTTACCGAAGATGCGGGCCTTGGCGCGCGCATAGTCCGCCAAGTCGGTATGCCAATCCAGATGATCCTGGCTCAGGTTGAGTACCGTCGCCACGGTGGGCTCAAAGTCTTCTGCGTAATGCAGCTGAAAGCTGGACAACTCCAATACCCAGACTTGCGGCAAGGCCTGCGTTTGTATCGCCTGGGCCAGGGTGTCCAGCAAAGTCGGGCCGATATTGCCGGCGATGGCCACTGTTTTTCCGGCGCGAGCGACCAATTGCCCGGTCAGTGAGGTAACGGTGGTTTTGCCGTTGGTACCGGTAATTGCGATGATCTTGGGTTGGTAGGCCTGCGCTTCTTGTAATTCGCGCAGGGCTTGCGCAAATAAGCCTAGTTCGCTGCCTACCCATAGGCCCTGAGCACGGGCAGCATCGACCAAGGCGCTGATGCGATGTGGGGCCAGTCCGGGACTGATGCAAATGCGCTGAAAGGGCCCATATGCCAAGGCTTGCGTATCGAGTGTGCCGTGCAACAGGCGTGCCGATGGAATGTCCTGTGCAAGGGTCGCAGCGTGCGGCGGCGCGGCGCGGTCGTCTAGCACAGTGATTTGCGCCCCTTCGCCCGCGCACCAGCGTGCCATCGCCAGGCCGGAAGCTCCCAGACCGACGACTAACACCTGTTGCCCTTGCATGTTCATACGTCTACCTCAGCTTCAGGGTGGACAGGCCGAGCAGGCACAAGAGCATGGTGATGATCCAGAAGCGCACTACGACTTGCGTTTCTTTCCAACCTTGCTTTTCGAAATGGTGGTGCAAAGGCGCCATGCGGAAGAAGCGGCGGCCTTCGCCATATTTTTTGCGGGTGTACTTAAAGTACAGCACTTGCAGCATCACCGACAAGGCCTCGGCCACGAAGACTCCGCCCATCATGGCCAGTACGATTTCCTGACGTACGATGACGGCGACGGTGCCCAGCGCAGCACCTAAGGCCAGCGCACCAACATCGCCCATGAAGACTTGCGCCGGATGGGTGTTAAACCATAAAAACGCCAGGCCGGCACCGGCAATCGCAGCGCAGAAAATCAGCAATTCGCCCGCGCCCGGAATATGCGGCAAGAACAGGTACTTGGAATAAATCAGGCTGCCGGTGACATAGGCAAACACACCGAGCGCTGAGCCCACCATCACCACCGGCATGATGGCCAGGCCGTCCAGGCCATCGGTCAAATTCACCGCATTGCTCGAGCCCACAATCACCAGATAGGTCAGCACCACAAAGCCCAGCACGCCCAGCGGATAGCTCACCTGCTTGAAAAAGGGCAGCAGCAGCCCCGCTTTGGGTGGCAAGCTGACGTCAAAACCGGAGCTAACCCAGTTGACAAACAACTCCAGCACCCGGCCATTGGAGTTTTCCGAGATACTGAAAACCAAGCATAAGGCGGCCACAACACCGATGATGGATTGCCACATATATTTTTCGCGCGAGGGCATGCCTTCGGGGTCTTTGTTGACCACTTTGCGCCAGTCATCGGCCCAGCCGATCGCGCCAAAGCCTAGGGTCACGATCAGGCAAATCCAGACGAAACGGTTCGACAGGTCCACCCACAACAGAGTAGAACTGGCAATCGCAATCAAGATCAGTACGCCACCCATGGTGGGGGTGCCGCTTTTGCTGAGGTGCGACTCCATACCGTAGCCGCGGATGGGCTGACCGATCTTGAGCGACTGCAATCGCCGTATCACCGCAGGACCTGCGGCCAAACCAATCACCAGCGCCGTGGCAGCGGCCATGACGGCGCGCAATGTCAGGTATTGAAACACCCGCAAAAACCCCCACTCGGGGTAAAGTGCTTGCAGCCACTGCGTCAGGCTTAGCAGCATGGTGTGGCCTTTTTCAAGTACTCAGGCTGCATGTACAGACTCCCCTGGCGTGTGTTGGGCGCTGGCCCTGTCCTGCAAGGCTTCTATGATTTTTTCCATACGCATAAAGCGCGAACCTTTGACTAGCACGCTGGCACTGTGCGCCAATGCCTGGGCTACTGCGTGCGTCAGAGCAGCCGTATCGAGGCAATGCTGCGCCTGCCCACCGGCCAGAACAAAGGCTTGGACGGTAGATTGGCTCAAGCTTCCTGTGGCTAGCAAGTGTTCGATGCCTTGGCTGTGGGCATAAAGGCCGGCTTGCGCGTGCAATTGCGGACCCTGGTCGCCGACCTCGCCCATATCGCCCAGTACCAATAGGCGCGGCGCGGGCAACTCGTGCAATACATCGATAGCGGCCTGCACCGAGTCGGGGTTGGCGTTGTAGCTGTCGTCGACCAGGCTGATGCGGCGCCCGCCCCAAACCAGGCTAAGTGCCCGCGAGCGACCCTTGACCGGTACGAAAGCTTGCAAACCGCGCTCAATGGCTGCCGGGCTGACGCCAGCGGCCAGGGCGCAGGCAGCGGCAGCCCAGGAGTTGCGCACATTGTGCGTACCGGCGATATCCAAGCGGTAGTGCAAAACTCCGCTGGCAACGCCTTGGCGCCAGCGCGCTTGCACCGACCAGCCGCCGTCTTGCCATACGGCTTGTTCGCCAAAGACACCGTCGTGATCTGCTACTGCTTTTGCGGCAAACCCTCGTAGCTGCCGAGCCTTGTTTTGCGCCATCCAGTGGCCGGTATAGCGATCGTCCAGCCCAAATACTGCGCAGCCACTTGGGGGCAGCGCTTGCAGCACCGCGCCGTTTTCTGCGGCAACTGCATCGACGGTGTGCATGAACTCCATATGCTCGCGTTGGGCGTTGTTCACCAGGGCCACCGTGGGCTGGGCCATGGCGGCGAGTTGGGCAATTTCGCCCGGGTGGTTCATGCCTAGCTCGACCACGGCGATACGGTGCTTAGCGCGCAGACGTAGCAAAGTCAAGGGCACACCAATAGCATTATTCAAATTCCCTTGCGTCGCCAGCGCCGCGCCATCGGGTGCGTGCTCTTGCAAGATGGCGGCAATCATTTGCGTGACCGTGGTCTTACCATTGCTGCCGGTCACTGCGATCAGGGGCAGCGTAAATTGTGCGCGCCAAGCTTGTGCCAGTTGGCCAAGGGCCTGCGTGCTGTCTGTCACCTCGATGCGCGGCAGGCCCTTCGGGTACTGGCTGGCGGGCAAGCCACCGTGGCAGAGCAGGGCGCTGGCACCACGCTCTTGGGCTTGGTGCAAAAAGTCATTCGCGTCGTAGGTGTCACCGCGCAGCGCGACAAACAGATCACCGGGTTCCAGGCTGCGGCTGTCGGTGTGCACGCGCAGGATGTCGGTATCGGGCGCGCCATGCAGCGCGACCGGCAAGTGGCCGCTGGCTGTTTGCAGCCATTGCTGTACCTGGGCCAGGGTCATCAGCGCGGCGCTCATGCTGCGACCCTTGAAGCGCGCAGGGCCAGCGCGATATCGGCATGGTCAACATCGGAAAAGATAAATTTTTGTCCGGCTACTTCCTGCGCCGCTTCATGGCCTTTGCCCGCGATCAGTACCACGTCGCTAGCGTCCGCTTGCGTGAGCGACTCGGCGATCGCCAGCGCGCGGTCCGTTTGCACTTGTATGTGCGGCTGGCCGCCCATGCCGGCCAGGATATGGCTGATGATGCTGGCAGGGTTTTCCATGCGCGGGTTGTCGCTGGTCAGCACGATGCGGTCCGCTTTACTGGCAGCGATGGCGCCCATCAGTGGGCGCTTGGCGCTGTCGCGATCACCGCCACAACCAAAGACACACCATAGCGCGCCACCGCGCTGCTGCGCCACCGGGCGCAGCGCTTCCAAGGTTTTTTGCAAAGCGTCCGGCGTGTGCGCATAGTCCACTACCGCCAGCGGTGCGTGCTGCCCACCCAGGCATTGCAAGCGGCCAGGCACCGGCGGCAAGTTGCTGCAGGCCTGTACCGCGGTGGACAGGTCTATGCCCAGCGCGCGCAGGCTGGCGATCACGCCCAGCAAGTTAGAAACGTTGTAGCCACCGATGATGCGGGTGCGCAACAGGCAGCGCTGCGTGCCTTCGACGACGACCAATTCCAAGCCCAACGGACCTTGCTGGATATCGCGTGCTTTTAAGCGGGCCGCCAAATGGGTGGACACGGTCCACAGGTCGATCTCAGGCGCTTGTGCGGCCAGTTCGCTCGCCAATACCGCGCCTTGGTCGTCGTCGATATTGAGCACCGCTGCTTGCAGGCCGGGCCAGGCGAATAGGCGCCGTTTGGCAGCCCAGTAGGCTTGCATCGTGCCGTGGTAATCCAGATGGTCTTGGGTGAAATTGGTAAACAACGCAAGCCGTATGCGTGTGCCGTCCAAGCGACCCTCTTCGATGCCGATGGAGGACGCTTCCAAGGCGCAATAGTCCAAGCGCTGTTCTGCAAAGCTGCGCAAGCTGTGTTGCAGCAGTACGCTGTCCGGCGTAGTCAGCCCGCTTGAACTTAGCGCACTGGACTTGGCCGCGTTGACAGGGGCTATGCCGATACCCAGCGTGCCTATCAGGGCGCATACCGGTTGGGTGCCCATGGCATTGAGTGCCTGGGAGAGCCACCAAGCGCTGGAGGTTTTGCCATTGGTACCGGTAATTGCCAGCACCTGCACGCGGCGCGAGGGGTGCTCATAAAAAGCGGCGGCAATGTGTGCGCAATCGCTTTTTAGCCGGGCATAGGGTGCGACGCGTGCATCCTCCAGGCGCCACTGGGCCGCATCCTGGGCATCGACCAGGCAGGCGGCAGCGCCGTCGTGCAATGCCTGCGGTACAAATTGCCGTGCATCGACCGATAGGCCGGGCATGGCGATAAAACCATCGCCTGCGTGCAGCTTACGGTGGTCGGTTTGTAATTGCCCGGTCACCCGTTCACGCAGCCAGGCCGCTGCTTGTTGAGGCGTGTGCAAGTGCGCTTGCATCAAAAACTTTCTTCCACCGCATTGGCTACGATTTGGGGGCGGATGCTGATATCCGGTTGCACACCCATGACGCGCAGGGTTTGCTGCACCGTCTCGCTAAACACCGGCGCGGCCACTTCGCCGCCGTAGTATTTGCCTGCACTAGGTTCATCGAGCATGACGCCCACAATGATGCGCGGCTTGTCAACCGGCGCCATACCGACAAACCAGCTGCGGTATTTGCGGTTGCCCTCGCTGCCATAGCCTTTGCCGATTTGTTTGTAGGCCGTGCCCGATTTGCCGCCCACCGAATACCCTGCGGTCTGCGCCTTCTGACCGGTGCCGCCGGGACCTGCGGCCATTTGCAGCATCTTGCGTACTTTGGCGGCGGTATCACTGGAAAATACGGGAATGCCAATGGCCGGCTCATCATTCTTTAGCAAGGTCGCGCGGATGATTTGCCCGTCATGCGAGAACACGGTGTAAGAGCGCACCATCTGGAATAAAGAGGCCGACAAACCGTAGCCATAAGAGGCAGTGGCTTGCTCAATCGGCCGCCATGTTTTGTAGGGGCGCAGCTTGCCCGGTACCGCGCCGGGGAATTCGATTTGCGGCTTTTGGCCGAAGCCCGCGCCGGAGAAGGTTTCCCACATTTCACTGGCCGGCATTTGCATCGCGATTTTGGTGGTGCCCACATTGCTGGACACCTGAATCACTTGTTCGACGCTCAAGGCGCCATGGGGATGCGAATCGCGGATAGTGGCGCCAGTAATCGTCACCGAGCCGGGTGCGGTGTCGATGATGGTCGAGGTTTTGACACGCCCGCTTTCTAGGGCCAAACCGATGGTGAAAGGTTTCATCACCGAGCCTGGTTCAAAGGTATCCGTCAGCGCGCGGTTGCGCAGTTGCGCGCCGTTCAGGTTGAGGCGCTTTTCCGGGTTGTAGCTAGGGTAATTGGCCAGGGCCAGCACTTCGCCGGTCAGGGCATCCAAGACCACAATACTGCCCGCTTGCGCCCGGTTGTTCACCACGGCATCGCGCAGTTTTTGGTAGGCAAAAAACTGTACTTTGGTGTCTATGCTCAGTTGCACATCCTTGCCGGCCACCGGCGGCACGGTTTCGCCCACTTGCTCGACCGATTGCCCCAAACGGTCCTTGATCACATGGCGCGAACCGGCGCGACCCAGCAAGGTGCTGTTGTAGAGCAGTTCTATGCCTTCTTGCCCCTTGTCTTCCACATTGGTAAAGCCCACTACATGCGCGGCGGCTTCGCCTTCGGGGTATTGCCTTTTAAACTCGGTGCGCTGGTAAATCCCTTTGAAACCGGCTTGGGCGATTTGTTTGGCCTTTTCCGGCTCGACATGGCGCTTGAGCCAGACAAAGCTTTTGTCCTCGTCGGCCAGTTTTTTGTTCAGTTCGGCTAGCGGCAGTTCCAGCAACTTGGCCAGGTTGGCGCGTTGGGTCTCGTCTAACTCCACATCTTCCGGTATGGCCCAGATGCTGGGCGAGGGGACACTGGAAGCCAGTATCAAGCCGTTACGATCTAGGATGCGGCCCCGGTCGGCCGGAAGTTCCAGGGTACGGCTGTAGCGCACTTCGCCCTGGCGTTGGAAAAAGTCGTTGTTAAACACCTGGATGTAGGCGGCGCGCGCGCCCAGGCCCACAAAGCCTAGCGCCAGCGCCGATACCACCAACTTGCTGCGCCATACCGGCGTGCGGCTGGTCAGCAAGGGGCTGGCGGTGTAGCGGATGCTGCGGCTCACGGATGCTGCTCAGGGTTGTGGGCCAGACCCATGTACACCGTAATACCTGGCGTGACTTGGTGCATTTGCAGTTTTTCGCGCGCCACACGTTCTACGCGTGCGGGTGTGGCCTGGCTGCGTTTTTCTACTTCCAGCCGTTCAAACTCGGTTTTCAAGCGACGCCCTTCGCGCTGGGCGCGCTCGAGTTCGGTAAACAGGCGACGCGACTCATACTGCACGCTCACCAAATACATGGCACTGGCCAGGGTTGCCAAGATCAGTAAAAGGCTGATGCGCGTCATGCCGCCAGCCCCTGTACGGTGTCATTGCGTACCGCCACGCGCATGATGGCGCTGCGTGCGCGCGGATTAGCCGCCACCTCGGCAGCGCCGGGGCGATTACGGCCCAGGGCGCGAAGCCGCATAGCGCGAGGCGCCGCAAAAGGGCGGCGCCGGTCGTATTCGTCCTTGGAATGGCGCGCGATAAACTGTTTGACAATGCGGTCTTCCAAAGAATGAAAGCTGATCACCACCAGGCGTCCGCCTGGAGCTAGCACGTTCAGCGCCGCTTCTAGGGCTTGTTGGAGCTCTTCCAGTTCGGCATTAATGAAAATCCGAAAAGCCTGGAAGGTGCGCGTTGCAGGGTTCTGACCCGGCTCGCGGGTCTTGACTGTGTCAGCCACGAGTTGGGCAAGCTCGGTGGTCGTTTCAATCGGTCCGTGTTCCTGCCGGCGCGCGACAATCGCCTTTGCAATCTGGCCAGCAAACCGCTCTTCGCCATAGTCACGTATTACCTCCGTTATGGTTTCGACGCTGGCGTCCGTCAGCCATTGCGCCACACTTTGCCCGCATGTGGTGTCCATGCGCATATCCAAGGGACCCTCAAAGCGGAAACTGAATCCGCGCGCGGGTGTGTCAATTTGCGGTGAGCTCACACCCAGGTCCATCAAAATGCCCGAGGCACTGGCCTCTGGCATTTCAGCGATGTGGGAAAAACTTTGCTGGCGTATGGAAAAGCGCACGTCCTGGAGGCTGGCCGCTTGCACGACGGCTTGCGGGTCTCGATCGAAAGCCAGTACGCGCCCGCTTGGCGATAAGCGCGTCAGCAGTAAACGGCTATGGCCGCCACGGCCAAAGGTGGCATCGACGTACAGGCCGTCCTGCGGCCTGCTGTCCGAGGGATCCGCAGGCGTCAACAGCGCGTCAACCGCTTCTGTAAGCAAAACAGTGGTGTGTTGCGCAAGCGCGTCCATGGGCGCGCTCAGAAGGAAAAGTCTTTGAATACGTCAGGCATCTGCTCTTGCATGGCCTTGGCTTCTTGCGTTTCGTAGGCCACTTTGTCCCAGAGTTCGAAGTGGTTGCCCATGCCCAGCAGGACCGTGTCTTTGGCGATGCCTGCGCCTTGGCGCAGTTCGGGAGAAATGAGGATGCGCCCTGTGCTATCAAGCTCCACATCCATAGCGTTACCCAGAAAAATCCGTTTCCACCATTGCGCCGACATGGGCAGGGCTGAAA
Source organism: Rhodoferax sp. (assembly GCA_040400575.1). Lineage (GTDB taxonomy): Bacteria > Pseudomonadota > Gammaproteobacteria > Burkholderiales > Burkholderiaceae_C > Allorhodoferax. Next base: position 235,498 of record JBBAPX010000001.1, on the reverse strand, counting down.
TCCGGTCACGGAACAAGTCCCACTCGGGGCGCGGGAAGACCATCAAGCAGCCGTGCGGGTGTTTGGTGATGGTGAGCAATCCTTGCGCGGTCGCGCTCAGCACGTCGCGGTGCCGCGTCGGCACGGACAGGCGCCCTTTGCCGTCGAGCGTGAGCGAAGAAGCACCTTGAAACACCACAAAAACCTCTTATTCCAACTGAACGAGCGAAAGGCCATGTTTTTGGCACTTTCCTCCACTTATTTGCACTTAATTGCACTTTACCAGCAAATTGGTGTTGGAGACAAGGTTTTTGTAAGTTTTTTCCAATGAAATCAAAGACTTAGAACCTGATCTGCGTCTAAAAACCGCAGAAAAGACGTTCTAAATTAAGTACTTAGCAATTGCATTGCAAGTAACGGGTGAATAGTTTGTGGGGTGCGGCGTTGTGTCTGTTGGCCGCTTAACGCTGATGGCGCTTGGATAGAAGGGCGCGACTCGGCATCATTGCCCAGGCCCAAGAAGCGGCATTAATCGCCAAACATCTTTTGCTTGAGCTCGCGACGTTGTTGCGCTTCTAGCGACAGCGTGGCCGTGGGCCGGGCCAGCAAACGTCCGATGCCGATGGCCTCGCCGGTTTCATCGCAATAGCCGTAATCGCCAGCATCAATGCGGGTAATCGATTGTTCGATTTTTTTGAGCAATTTGCGTTCGCGGTCCCGGGTGCGCAACTCCAGGGCATGTTCCTCTTCGATGGTAGCGCGGTCGGTGGGGTCTGGTACCACCGATGTGTCTTCGCGCAAATGCTCGGTGGTTTCGCCGGCATTGCTCAGGATCTCGCGCTTGAGTACTACCAGTTTGAGCCGGAAGGCAGCCATTTGTACCTCGTTCATGTACTCGGAATCGGGCATGGCCTGCAATTCGGCGTCGCTCAATTGGTCCACCGGCTTGGTTTTCCAGTTATTGGCCAACTTGGGGTCTTTCTTGACCGGTGTTGGAATGACTGGCGCAACCGGCTCTGCTTCGTAGGCGTGGCCGAAGCTGGCCTTGGCTGCAGTGGAGGCAACCGATTGGGCCATAGAAGGAACCGTCAATTGCGCCAGCCGCGACGAAGGCCTGCCTGATTTGACCGGCACCGCTGCCGGGTCATTGCTGGGCTGCGTTGGCACTTTGGGCGCCACCGGCACAAGCACCGTGGCGGCCGCGGCTGCCGCTTTGCTTATTGGCGGCACATTGCTCGCCGGTTTTGCAGTGGCCGCAGGGGCTTTGGATGCGACTGTGGTGCCGGCAGCGGATTTCTTTGCAGCCGGTGCTGCGGCTTTGGGCGCCGGTGCCGGTGTGGTTTTTTTGTTGGAGGTAGTCACAATTTTTTTCGTGGCTGACGCGCTGGTCTTAGCCTGTGTTTTAGAGATCGGTGCAGGCCTTACAGCCGGTTTTTTGGCGGGTGCGGCGGGGGTCTTGGCGGTCTTGGTCGCGCTGGGCTTGGCCGCGGGCACGTGTTTGGCTGCCGTGCTGGGTTTGGCGTTCTTAGTGCTGGTGGCGTTCAATTCGTGTCTCCTAATAGAAACCCATGGGCCCCGATTGCGGGAAGTTCAGCTACTGACCCGCCCCGCCGGGCTGCCTCCTTGTTCGGCGCGCGAGTGTACAGGCAAGTTAAGACCGCTTGTTGTAAGCCCGTAAGCGGCTGCAAAAACGCTCAGACAAGGGACTGTTCCATGCCTTGCAACAAAATATCTTTGGGCAAGTCGATACCAATAAACACCAATTTGCTGGACTTGACTTCGTCAGCACCCCAAAGAGGGCCCAGATCGCTGCCCATCAACTGGTGCACGCCTTGAAAGATAACTTTACGCTCACTGCCTTGCATAAATAAGACACCTTTGTAGCGCAACATACGCGGGCCGTAAATATTGACGATGGCGCCTAGAAAGTCTTCCAGTTTGCCCGGATCAAAAGGGCGCTCGGATCTGAAAACAAAGCTTTTGACATCGTCATCGACATGATGATGGTGTCCGTGGTGTGCCTCGTGGGCGTGCGAAGGGTGGTCGCAATCGGGGCCGTGTACGTGGTCCGCAGCGTCGTGACCGTGATCATGCTCATGGTCATGGTCATGTTCCGCATGCGCATGCGCATGGCCGCTGCCGCTCAGAAACTCTGGATCGATATCCAAGGTGGCATTGAGGTTAAAGCCGTGCAAATCCAGCACGTTGTTAATGTCCATGGCGCCAAAGTGCGCAATATGCCGGGGTGCACGCGGGTTCATGTGTTGCAGGCGGTGGGTCAGTGCATGCAAGGCGTCAGCGCTGACTAAGTCGGATTTGCTGATAAAGATTTGGTCCGCAAAACCCACCTGACGCCGCGCTTCCTGGCGTTCGTTGAGCTGATCGGGCGCATGTTTGGCATCCACCAAGGTCAGGATGGCATCCAAAAGGTAAGACTCGGCTATCTCATCGTCCATGAAAAAAGTTTGCGCTACCGGGCCGGGGTCGGCCAGGCCGGTGGTTTCGATGACGACGCGGTCAAAGTCCAGTTCGCCTTTGCGCTTTTTCTCTGCCAAGTCTTGCAAGGTGGTGCGCAAGTCTTCGCGGATGGTGCAGCAGACGCAGCCATTGCTCATCTGGATAATTTGTTCCTGGGTGTCGCTGACCAAAATATCGCTGTCGATGTTTTCCTCACCGAATTCGTTTTCGATGACCGCGATTTTTTGGCCGTGTGCCTCGGTCAGTATGCGCTTGAGCAAGGTGGTCTTGCCCGAACCTAAAAAGCCTGTGAGGATGGTGGCGGGAATCAGTGACATGGCGTATCCGAGCGTTTTGGGTAAGTCGCGCATTTTGCAGCAAGCGCCGCGCCACCGCCCTAGCGCTCTTCGACGCGGCCGTCGGCATGCAGGGCAAAGCGCCCTTTATCACGCGGGTGCACCGGATCGCTGCGACCCCAAGGCCAACCGCCAAATTCGGTGCGGCGGTAGTCGGCAAAGGCCTGGTGGATTTCAGCCTGCGTATTCATGACAAAGGGGCCGTGCTGCGCCACCGGCTCACCGATGGGGCGGCCTTGCAGCACAAGCAATTGCGTCTCGTCGTTGCCGCCTTGCAGTTCGAGGGCATCTTGTGCCTGCACTTCCAGCACCGATTGCGATGCAATCGTCTGGCCATTGACGGTGAGCCCGCTGCCTCGAAAATAGTAAAGGCGGCGCCGCGATTGCGCGTGGCTTGCGCCTGGCACGGTCCATTGCGCGCCGGCTTGCATGCGGATAGTCCAAATGGCCAGGTCGGAGTCCTTCTCAGAGGCCCAGGAGTCTGGCGGAGGCGCTGCACCGCGCGCCTGTTCCAGCGTTCCGGCTACGACCTGAACTGAAGTCTTGCGCCCGTTGGCGTCGGCCAATTCAAGCAAGGGGACATTGTCGGCCCAGAGCATGGTGAAGTGCGGCTCGGCCATTTTTTTACGCGCTGGCAGATTGAGCCAAATTTGGAATAACTCGGCGGGGTTGGCGCTCTCGGTTTGGCGGAGCGGAAACATTTCGCAGTGCACGATGCCTTTACCGGCGGTCAGCCATTGCACATCGCCCGGCCCAAAGCGGGCCGTAGCACCTAGCGAGTCGGAGTGGTCGATAAAGCCCTGGCGCACGATGGTCACGGTTTCAAAGCCGCGGTGCGGATGGGCCGGAAAGCCCGGCACCGTGGTGCCGTGGTACATGCGCCAGCCGTCTTTGCCTTCAAAGTCCTGCCCTATATTGCGCCCGCCTAGGTCGGCCATAGGCCCCATGTTTTCATTGCCGGGCGGATAGGCATCGTCGTGGTGGACGCAGAACAAAAACGGGTCTGTGGTTTGCCAGGGAAATCCCAAAGGCGCGATCGCAAGAATACTGTGGTTTGCCATAGATGAATAGCCTCGATTGCAGGGGCACGCTACCTCGCGTGAAGGGCGCAGTTTAGTGGCCGGGCTGCGCTGTAGCGGCAGATCTTGCAGGTCTCACCTTTACATGCACGCGGCCCGCCGCTCCATCGGCATGAATGCCTTGGGCGCAAGCGATAGGTGGTCACAGGCCCGACCGCTAAGATGCGCCAATGGGTTTTTCTCTCCGCTTGTTGCGCGCCGCTACGGCGCTGGCCATTGCCGCGCTGCTGTGTCTGGCCGATGCCGGCCGGCGTGCGCCGCTGGTGCCTGCGCAGGCCGCGCAGGGAGCCCAAGCCCAAGCGACAGGCGCTGTTCCAAGCTCGGGGCAAGCCGCGCTTGCGGGCGGATTTTGGGAGCGTACGGGGCAGGGCCATATCCCCATGCCCCAGGGCGTGCCCGCTGCGCATGCCAGCGCCTTGCTTGCACTGCCGGCCACGCATCCATCGGCGCTGCTGGCTTTTTGGTTTGCCGGGGACCGCGAGAGTGCGCCCAATGTACAGATCGCCATGTCGGCACTGGACCGTGCCAGTGGCAGCTGGTCCCCCGCCCGCATGGTGGTAGACCGCTGGCAGATGGGGGCGCAGCTGGGGTTTGGTATCCGCCGTATTGGCAATCCGGTAGCCTGGCTGGATGGACAGGGGCAAGTGCATTTGTTTGTTGTGGCCACCGGTTTAGGCGGCTGGGCGGCAGGGCGGGTGGTGCATTTGCGTCAGTCTGCACCCACGCTGCAGGTGCCATGGGCCTGGGAGGCTGTGGCGGTGTTGCCATTGTCCTGGCTTTGGAATACCAGCTACCTGGTGCGCACTGCCCCCTTGCCCTTGGCCGACGGCGGCCTGGTGTTGCCAGCCTACTTTGAACTGGCGCGCAAATACCCGGTGGCCCTGCGCCTGGATGCGCAAGGTGCGCTGCGCGCGATGGCGCCGATGTCAACCCAAGGCCATATGCTGCAACCGGCCTTACTGGCACGGGACCCGCGCGAATGGCTTGCTTTGATGCGCGATAGCGGGCCTGCGGGGCGCATCCGTGTGGCCCGGACCCGCGATGGCGGCGTCCAGTGGTCAGACGCCGAAGACTTGCCCCTGGATAACCCCAACGCCAGCGTCGCCACGTTGACGGCAGGCGGGCAGCACTTGCTGGTGTACAACCCGCAACAAAGCGGCCGTGACCGCTTGCGCATGGCGTCCTCGCTAGACGGAACCCTGTGGAGCAGCATGGTGGAATTGGAAAACGGGCCACCGGGAAGCGAATACTCCTACCCAGCCATGGCCTTGGTCGATGGCCAAGTCTGGGTGAGTTATACCGACCAGCGCCAGTCGATTGCCTGGCAGCGATTTGCCTGGGTGTCGCAGGTGCGGGCAGTGCCTGACAAAGGTCGCCCATGAGCTGGGTCGATTGGTCCTTTGGGCTGCGTCTGGTGCAGGATGCGGCACCCCTATTGCCGCAGCCGTCTTTGCTGCCCATGCTCAGGCAAGCGGGCTGGGCCTTGGTCTTGGCGGCGCTCGTCATGGCCCTAATGCAATGCTCTGATGCGCGCTGGCTGCGCGACAAGGGCCGCCTGCTGGCCTTGGTAGGTGCATTGTGGGCCTGCATTCCCGGTCCTTGGGGCCTGAGCTATTGGCTGGGGCTGGCATTTCAGACACCCAGTCTCATGGCTATCGGCTTGGCCCTGTCGTACCTATGGCGCAGTGTGGCGCAGCGCAGATGGCCCCAAAGTGCGCAACACCTTGACCCTGCAAGTTCCAGACAGCGCAGCCTTGCATGGCAAGACCGCTATGCGCTTTTCGGTATCGCCATGGGCTGGTTGCTGCTGTTGGATGTCTTTGCGTATTTGCCCTGGAGCCTCTATGCCTGGGGCTTTCATCCCCTGGCTGATGGGTTCATTTTTCTGGTGGCCCTGTGGCCATGGATCGCAAGTGGCCGCTTAGCGACGCTAATGCAAGCACCATCCAAAGTGCTGTTACCGGTGCTGGCCTTGTTTTGGGTGTCCCGTTGGCCCACCGGCAATTTGTGGGACGCGGTACTCGATCCCTGGTTGTTCCTCGGCCTGCATGGCTATGTGCTCGTGCGCTACCGCAAACGCTAGGGCGCCTGATGGGCGAAGCCGGCGGTTCAGGGCTTGCTGATGATTAACAGCTCTTTGCCAAACAACCACTCCTGGGGCTGCCACAGATTGGATAGGTTTACTTCCCCGGCACGGTGGCGGCTTTTCACATGCCAGCGCTGCGCCAGCAGCTCGCAGCGCGGCAGGCAAGTCAATGGCGTCTGCGCTGTTTCGGCATCGATCCATACCACCGCGTCAAAGCGTTCCAACAAATAGTCAAGACGCTCTGCGCCAGGCAGATCCGGGCGCAGGCTGGCGGTGTTGCGGCCTTGAACGTCATAGGGAACCAAGGTACTGCCCGGCAGCAGAAAGGCAAAGCGCTCGTATTGCCCGTTAAAGCCATTGGGCACTGCGATACGCAGCGTTTGCATACGCGATTGAATGGCTGCGCTGTAGCCTGCTTGCGGGCCCGAAAGTGGCGCGGTCAGGGCGCTGAAACTGGCATAGAGCGCGAGCGTGGCCACCAAGCTACTGTTGCGCGTCCAGCGCGCGTCCAAGAAACCGCTAAGGCAGGCGGCCAAGCCCAGCGCGGCGCACATTAAAGTGAGACCGAGCTCAAAGTCTGAGCCTAAGCCCAACCCGTGCATAACCCAGCCAATGCGGGCCAACAGTGTTAAAGCGATCGCGCCGACCAGTAAAACGGCAAAAAACCAGCCGCGCGCCAGACGCTCCCAGTACATCGCCAGCAGGATGGCAAAGGCCGGCATGGCCGCGATGACGTAGCGCGCTGAGCGTTGGCTGGGGATGCTAAAGACCAGCAGCCACACCAGCAGCCAGATCAAAAGCGTGCCCTGCGGTGTACCGACCCAGGCCCGCCAATGGCCAAGCCAAGCAAAGCGCAGTGCGTACCAGCACAGGCCCAGTGCCACGGGCAGCAGCAGTCCGGCGTTTTCCGGGTAGGCCAAGGCTTGCTGCCATACGGGATAGTCCCCGTTCAAGGCTGCTTGCCAATAGCCGCCGGTTTGCAGCTTGCCGGCGTTTTCGCCGATTACGAACTCCTGCCATACCGCCTGCGGATCGGGGTCCAGCACGAACCAGAGTGCGAAAACGCCCAGTGCGACAACCACGCTCAAACCCACGCCCGCTGCCGTGCGCACCAAGGGTTTGAAGCGGGGACTTCCTTGGCTCAGCCACAGGGCGCAGCCCAGCGTGGCTGCCGCTGGCGCGATGAGGGCGAAGGACTTGTACAAAAGCCCCACGCCCATAACCAGGCCCGCCAGCAGGTAGGCTGGAGCGGGCCACGGGCCGGCTTGAGAAGGGAATGCGGCCGGGGGCCATGCGCTGCGCCTAGGCGCACTTTGTTGCCACAACAAATACCACATAGGCAAGGCTAGCCAAAAGGTTTCGGGCGCGCTGGTCAGGTACACCCGGCTGTAGCGGTAGGTGGAAAAAAAGGCCAAAAAAATGATCGCTGCCAGCAGCGCGCTACGCCATTGGCCACTGATGCGCAGCGTCATCCAGCCCAAAGCGACGGTGGTCAACATGGTGTAAGCCACGCTGGGCCAGCGCAGAGAAAACAAACTAGCTTGCGCGCTCCAGTCGCCGCTGGCGATGGCTTGCCAGAACAGCAAGGGCGGTTTGGTATTGCGCATGTTTTCCAGGTCGGATACCAGCGGTAACCAATGCCCCGACGCTGCTGTGAGGCGGGCGATATGGATATAGACCATTTCGTCGCCATTGGTCGGCGCATAAGGACTGCCGAGTCCGAAAAAATACAGACCTACGGCGCAAAAAAGCAAGACCCACCAGGGCCAGAGTGCGCCTTCTGTCGCGGGTGTGCGGGGCTGCGTGATGGGCACCATGCGGAGCACTCTAGCGCTTACGAAAGGTCCAGCGGTCGTTGGCTAAGAAATTACTTACGCTGGCGATGACGATGGCAATCACATTGGCCAACATGTAATGCATGCTGTGCGCCAGCCACAGGGTGATCACGTATTGCAGGCCGATGCCAAACCAGGACGCCAGTGCGTATTGGAACAACTGCACTGCCAAACCCGTGGCGGGCAGAGGGTCTGTCTCCGCTTCGCTGGGTCTGTGCTGCACGCGGTCGGCCCAGGTCCAGAGGCGGTTCCAGGTGAAGTTGTTGACGGTGGCCACCGCAATCGCCAGTGCCAGCGAGGCGTACGGCTTGCCCTGGGGTCCCTCTAAGCTTTGAAAAACATATTCGTGGCCCAGATAGAGCACGACGATATTGACGACGGTGCCACTGGCCCCTACTAATCCGAATTTAATGTAACGGATGCCAAACAGCCAGCGCAGCAGGGCCAGCAGGCGTTCACGCCAGAGGGCTTGCGCATTCATGCACTGGGCGCCGTCGCTTGCGCACCGCGCTGCGCTTGCAAAAAGGTCAGCGCTTGGTCCAGCACGGGATCGGGCGCGATGCGCTTGAGACACTGGTTGTCGCCATCACAAAACGTCAGGCGGTGGTTGTAAGCACTCAGGCAAGGCGAGCAGGCGATACCGGATTCAAGCACTACATTGCGCTTGCCTAGCGGCCCGTACAGCTTACCGGTTTCGGGCCCGAAAAAAACCATGGTTTGGATCGGCGTCAAGGTTGCGAAATGTCCAGGACCGCCATCATTGGTGATAAGTAAATCGGCGGCATAAAACAACATCAACAGCTCGCGGATGCTGCGGGTATAGCCGGTCAGGTCAATACATAAATCACTACCGATCTGGGTCTTGAGGTGCTGCGCTAAAGCGGCATCGTCCTTGAGGCCAATCAAGCCGACCGCGTAGCCCTGGTGACACAGCCCTTGCGCCACGCGCGCATAGTGCGCTTGAGGCCAAGCGCGTTCGGGCAGGATGCCGCCACCGGCATACAAGAGCACCAAGCGTTTGGCTTGGGTGGCCGGATGGTCCTGCCCCAAGGTGTCCCGGTAAGCCGAAAGTTCTATAGGTGTAAACGGCACGGACAACGCACTGTCTTGGGGCAGAGCACGGATGGGCGCCGCTTTATTGCGCGGCATGCTGTCCGCCTGCAGGGCATCGACCAGCGATAAAAATTGCAGACTGATGTGCTGGTAGGGGTTGTAGGGAATCGCATGCGTAATAAAGCTGCCGCGGTACAGGCCCTCCTGGGTATGCGGGGTAAAACCACTGCGCACAGGCGCGCCACAGGCAAAGGACAGCAGCGCGCTGACGCGCGAGAACAACTCACAGTCGATAACCGCGTCAACACCCAAAGCGCGCAGTTGTGCGCTCACGCGCAGGATGTCGCTCGCCAGTGCAAGGCCACTGCGGTCGTCAATCGTATGCATGTGCGCGGTTTCGGTCAGCGCCAGCAAGCGCGTGACTTCTTGGTTTTTTTTCAGTTGCAGTATGTGAATAGCCGCTTGCGGGTAGCGCTGGCGCAGCGCGGCAAACATCGGCCCGGCTAAGACGATGCTGCCCATCTCCGACAAGAGGATCACCAGAATGTGGCGCGCATCCTGCGGCATCACCGCAGGCTTGCGCCATAAACTGCAAAGCCGCACCCAGCCCGACACCGCACCACATAGCAACTGGCCCAGCCAGCGGTCTATCAGGCGTTGTGTCTGCAGCTTCATGCGTCTGTTGATTCACAGGCCTGCCGCTGCACGCAGCACGGCAGCTTTGTGCTTGCACGCAAAGCCCCGGATTGCTGGCGCAAACCTAGGCCTCATAGACCTGCCGCTGCACGCAGCGCGGCAGCTTTGTCCGTACGTTCCCAGGTGAACTCGGGTTCTTCACGGCCGAAGTGGCCGTAAGACGCGGTTTTTTCGTAAATCGGGCGTAACAGATCTAGCATTTGGATGATGCCTTTAGGGCGCAGATCAAAATGTTCACTGACCAAGGCGGCGATTTTTTCGTCAGAAATTACCCCGGTGCCTTCGGTATAGACCGTCACGTTCATGGGCTTGGCCACACCGATGGCGTAAGCCACCTGTATCTGGCACTGGGTGGCCAAACCGGCCGCCACAATGTTCTTAGCCACATAGCGCGCCGCATAGGCTGCGGAGCGGTCCACTTTGGTTGGATCTTTACCGGAAAAGGCGCCGCCACCGTGCGGGCAGGCGCCGCCGTAGGTGTCCACAATGATTTTGCGTCCGGTGAGGCCGCAGTCGCCCTGCGGCCCGCCGACCACAAAGCGGCCGGTGGGGTTGACCAGATAGCGGGTGTCCTTCAGCCACTCTTTGGGCAAGACCGGTTTGATGATTTCTTCGATCACCGCGTCGATGAATTCTTGCTTCATGGTCGTGCCATTGCTCATCTCGGGGCTGTGCTGGCTGGACAGCACGACGGTGTCGATGCTATGCGGCTTGCCATCGACATAGCGCATGGTGACCTGGCTTTTTGCGTCCGGACGCAAGAAGGGCAGGCGTCCGTCTTTGCGCAGCTGGGCCTGGCGCTCGACCAGACGGTGGGCATAGTAAATCGGTGCGGGCATCAGTTCGGGCGTTTCATTGCAGGCGTAGCCGAACATCAGGCCCTGGTCACCGGCGCCGGTGTTGAGGTGGTCGTCACTGGCGTGGTCCACGCCCTGTGCGATGTCATTGGATTGCTTATCGTAGGCGACCAGCACGGCGCAGCCTTTGTAGTCGATGCCGTACTCGGTGTTGTCGTAGCCGATGCGCTTGATGGTATCGCGTGCCACCTGGATGTAATCCACATGCGCATTGGTCGTGATCTCACCGGCTAGCACCACCAGACCGGTGTTGCAAAGGGTTTCCGCGGCAACGCGGGACTTGGGGTCTTGCTTGAAAATTGCGTCCAAAATCGCATCCGAAATCTGGTCGGATACTTTGTCGGGATGTCCTTCGGACACCGACTCGGAGGTAAAAAGAAAATCGTTCGCCATGGGTGCTCTCCTAAAAAATTTGAGGTTGACATGCGTTGCCAATCCCGGGAGCTGGCGAACGCTTTAGCAGATTTGCCCCAAAGGACAAGGCACAATTGGCCGGCAGGGCTGGTCGATCGTGTCGTCGCCCTGCAAGTTGCTCGTTTAACTCGGCGACCCTTTCATTCTAGCAAAGCCCTATGCCATTTTTGATCCGTCTGCTCGCGCGCTGCCCTCTGTGGCTATTGCATGGCGCTGGTTGGTTGGTGGGTTATGTGAGCTATGCACTTTCGCAGGATTACCGCCAGCGATTTCACACCCAGTTGCAGCAGGCCGGCTATAGCTGGCGCGTAGCCCTTGGCGCGATCGGGCAGGCCGGTTGCAGCGTGTTGGAATCGCCCCGCTTGTGGTTTGGCGCGCCGGTTCCGGTGCAGTGGGACGGGCAGGAAGCGATTCAGGCCGCCTATGCCAGCGGGCGCGGCGTGATTTTTTTGACCCCGCACTTAGGCTGTTTTGAAGTGACAGCGCCCTCTGCGGCGGCGCTGTTTGGTGAGCGCTATGGGCCTATGACGGTGCTGTACCGTCCGGCGCGCCAAGCGTGGCTGGCGTCCATGTTGGAGGCCTCGCGTAGCCGCCAGGGCATGCTGACCGTGCCTACCAACTTGCAGGGCGTGCGTAAATTGCTCAAGGCTTTGCGCAAAGGTGAGGCCGTTGGCCTCTTGCCAGACCAGGTGCCGCCCTTGGGCATGGGTATTTGGTCGCCTGTCTGGGGACGCCCGGCCTACACCATGACCTTGGCTGCAAAACTGGTCTTGCAAACCGGTGCCGATGTGGTCATAGCCTGGGGCGAGCGCCTGCCTTGGGGCCAGGGTTATTGCATCCATGCCTGCAAGTTGGGGGTGGACTTGCAAGCAGATCTGGATTCCATGGTGGCCCAGGTCAATAGCGCCATGGAGGGCTTGGTGCGCCAATGCCCGACCCAGTACTTGTGGGGCTACGAACGCTACAAGCAACCCCGGCAGGAGTCTTTCGCGTGAACCCCTTGATCCGGGTCATGCAGTTGCTGGCTTATGTGCCGCTGCCGATTTTGCGCGCTATAGGCAGTGCCCTGGGAATGCTTCTGTATGTCTTTGCCCGTCGCCGCCGCGCGGTCGTGCAGGCCAATCTTGCGGCCTGCTTTGGGCACTTGGACCTGGCGCAGCGCAGGGCTATTGCACGCAGGCACTTCCGTCTTTTTGCCCAAGCTTTGCTAGACCGCGCCTGGTTATGGCACGCGCCTGTAGCCTTGCTGCGTGAACGCATCCATTTTGACGGGGCGCTGGTCGAACTGGAAGACCCCCAGCCTTTGATATTTTTAGCGCCGCATATGGTGGGCCTGGATGTTGGCGGCGTGGTACTCACTGAGTTGCAGCAAATCAGCACGGCATGCATTTATGTGCCCTTGAGCAATGTGTGGGCCGAAGAATGGATGGTGCAAGGGCGTAATCGTTCGGGCAAGGTGCACTCGATTGCTCGCAAAGACGGCCCCCAGCCGGTGCTGCGCGGATTGCGCAAAGGCATCCGTCTGCACTTGTCCCCGGATATGGATTTCGGTGCCGAGGGGGCGCTTTGGATTCCGTTTTACGGCGTGCCTGCCGCTACCGTGCCGACGCTGGCGCGTTTTGCCAAGCTTGGTCGCGCGCGCGTCTGCACCTTGGTCAGCCACCTGGTTCCCGGTGGTTATGAAGTCCGCTTAAGTGATGCCTGGGCGGATTTCCCCAGCCAGGACTTGCAAGCCGACACCTTGCGCATGAACCAGTGCATTGAGCAATGGATTGATCCGGACCCGGCCCAGTATTACTGGGTACACAAGCGCTTTAAGACGCGCCCGCCGGGAGCGCCTAGCATCTACGCTTTTGGGAAGGGCTAGGCTGGGAGAGGCCTTGTGCGCCTTCTGTTTAGCTGGCAGTCGGTTCGGCGGACAGCGACACCGGGCTAGCGGGGTGGGCCCAATCCCACAAAAGCGTGGCCACGTCCTCCAAGCCGGTACGCTTGGTGGCGGAAAAAAGCCGCACTTCGCCACCGCCCGCTTGTAACTTCGTAATCGACAAGACTTTAGCGCCCTCACTACGAGTCAGTTTGTCAGCCTTGGTCAGTACCACCAAAAATTTCAAACCTTCTTCCACCCGGGGGCGGATGACGTCGAGCAATATTTCGTCCAGCTCGGTCATTCCGTGGCGCGGGTCGCACATCAGCACAATGGCTTGGAGGTTTTTGCGACTGACCAGGTAATTGGCCATGACTTGTTGCCAGCGGATCTTGTCCTGCTTGGGCACGGCTGCGTAGCCATAGCCGGGCAAATCGGTGAGTACTGCGTCCATCAGGCCTTGCTTGCCCAATGCAAACAGGTTGATATGCTGGGTGCGTCCGGGGCGCTTGGAGGCAAAAGCCAATTGTTTTTGCTGGGTTAAGGTGTTGATGCAGGTGGATTTGCCGGCATTGGAGCGCCCGACAAAAGCAATTTCTGGGACGTCCAACTCGGGCAAAAAATGCAATTGCGGCGCGGTGGTGAGAAAGCGCGCCGTGTGCAACCAGCCCAGCGCTTGCAGGGCTGCGCTCTTGGGCGGCGCGGCGGCTATGGCTGGCGGGGAAGGAGTGGACGGGCGTGGGGTAGTCATGGGCTTGTGGTTGTTATGGCGGGCAGGCCCAGGGTCGCATTGTAGAATGGTGGGGTTTTCGCCCTACCAAAGAGCTCTAGCACCATGAAGTTGTTTGCCCCATTTTTTCTTGTCGCAGCCATGCTCGTCAGCGCATTTTTTGCCCCGGCCCATGGCGCAGAGCCTGCCAAAGCTGCCAAACCCGATTTGGCAAAAGGCGAAGCCACCTACGGTGCGGTCTGCGCGGCCTGCCATGGAGCGGATGGCAATTCGGGTACCCCGACTTTCCCCAAACTGGCCCAGCAGCATCCCCAGTATTTGGTGAAACAACTTCAGGAATACAAATCTGGGAAGCGTGCCAACGCTATCATGATGGGTTTTGCCAGCGCCTTGTCCGAGGACGACATGCGCAATATTGCTTTCTGGGTGGGCAGCAAAGCCGCGAAGACTGGTTTTGCCAAGGACAAAGACAATGTGGCCTTGGGCGAAAAAATTTACCGTGGCGGCATTGCTGACCGCCAAGTGCCGGCCTGTGCCGGTTGCCACAGCCCCAATGGCGCTGGCATTCCCGCGCAGTACCCGCGCATCGGTGGTCAGCATGCCGAATATGCAGCGGCCCAATTGACAGCGTTCCGTGATGGTGTGCGTAAAAACAACTTGCAAATGAGCCAGATTGCGGCCAAGCTCAATGACCGCGAAATCAAAGCCCTAGCGGATTACGTGGCCGGCCTGCGGTAAGCGTGCTTCGTCTGATGCGCGCCGCTTCTAGGGCGCTTGCGGCGGCATCATTTTTTGCCTGGAGCCCCTGTGAAAATTCCAAGTTCTGACATCACCCCCCGCGAATGGATGCAAGGCCGCCGTGGCGCGCTACGCCATTTGCTCGCCAGTACCAGCGCCTTAGCCCTACCTTCCTTCGGTGCAGCGCAAGCGCTTGCGCCGACGCAAAGACCCGGCAAATTGGCTCCGTTGCCTGCCAAGACTAGCCTGCTGCCCGGTGCGCAGACCATGGACAAACTGACGGCTTACAAAGACGCGTCCGGCTACAACAATTTTTACGAGTTCGGCACCGATAAGTCCGACCCGGCCGCCAATGCGCACACCCTGAAAACCACGCCCTGGACGGTAGATATTGAGGGTATGGTGAAAAAACCCGGGCGCTGGGCCTTGGAGGACTTACTGGCCCTCAGCCCCATGGAGGAGCGGATTTACCGCCTCCGCTGTGTCGAGGGCTGGTCCATGGTCATCCCTTGGGTCGGCTACTCGCTCGCTGAACTGATCAAGCGTTTAGAGCCATTGGGAAGTGCCAAATATGTGGAGTTTGTCACCCTCGCGGATCCTAAAACGATGCCTTTTGTAGGTAGCCGTACACTGGACTGGCCGTATACCGAGGGCTTGCGCCTGGACGAGGCGATGCATCCGCTGACGCTATTAGCTTTTGGCATGTATGGCGAAATACTTCCCAACCAAAACGGCGCGCCCGTGCGTCTGGTGGTGCCCTGGAAATACGGATTTAAGAGCGCCAAGAGCATTGTCAAAATTCGTTTTACCGAGCGCCAACCGGCCACCGCCTGGAACAAGGCCGCGCCGCAAGAGTATGGTTTTTACTCCAACGTCAACCCAGAGGTGGCCCACCCACGCTGGAGTCAGGCGTCCGAGCGCCGGCTCGGCGAGGACGGTATTTTTGGTAAAAAGCGCAAGACCCTAATGTTTAACGGCTACGAGGCACAGGTAGGTCAGTTATACGCCGGTTTGGATTTGAAAAAGTTTTACTAAGCGCCGCTGTTGTTCGCCATGCTGATGCAGCGCGCTCTTGCTTCGCGCTTTGCCAAACCCAGTGTGTTTGGGCTGGCCTTGCTGCCACTGGCTTATTGGCTCTTTGCTTTGCTGCAGGATGCGCTGGGCGCCAATCCCGCTGAAGCTCTGTTGCGCGGCACCGGCTTATGGACTTTACGCATGCTGTGTGTGCTTTTGCTAGTGACCCCTTTGCGTGAGGTCACGGCTTGGGCTGGACTGGCGCGCTTGCGCCGCATGCTGGGTCTGTTTGTATTTTTCTATGCACTACTGCATTTTGTCGCCTACGTCTGGCTGGA
Source organism: Rhodoferax sp. (assembly GCA_040400575.1). GTDB lineage: Bacteria > Pseudomonadota > Gammaproteobacteria > Burkholderiales > Burkholderiaceae_C > Allorhodoferax. The sequence goes on along the minus strand of JBBAPX010000001.1, from coordinate 220,002 downwards.
CCAAAGCGGGCAATGGGAAGACATGTTGCACGATATTGCGCAGCGCCCCTTTATTCTTGTCGGCTTGCTGGCCTTGGTGCTCTTACTTCCTCTGGCGCTGACGTCTTTCAATGCGGCCATTCGTCAGATGGGCGCGGCGCGCTGGCGTAGTCTGCACCGGGCGGTGTACCTGATCGCCTTGCTCGCCATCTTGCATTTTTTCTGGATGCGCGCGGGTAAGCGCAACTTTGACCAGGTGGCGATTTATGCCGCCATCATTGGCGTTTTGCTGGCCTGGCGCTTGCGTCGCCGATTCATGCGCACAGCTGCTCGCCCCGGAACAAGTCCGTAAGCGACTCCCGCTGGCGGATGACGGTCGCCCGGTCGCCGTCCACCAAGAGCTCGGCGGCGCGAGTGCGGGTGTTGTAGTTGCTGGCCATGCTCATGCAATACGCCCCGGCGGACATTACCGCCAGTCGCTCGCCGGGCTGCACCGCCAGCTCCCGATCCCGGCCAATCCAATCGCCGCTTTCGCACACCGGACCGACCACGTCATACAGCGTGGCCTGGGCTGGAGTTTTTGATGGCGCCAGCGGAATAATCGCGTGGTAGGCCTGGTACATCGCGGGGCGCGGTAAGTCGTTCATGGCGGCATCCACGATGCAGAAGTTTTTCTGCTCGCCTGGTTTGAGGTAGAGCACTTCCGTGAGGCACACGCCAGCATTACCCACCAGGGAGCGGCCCGGCTCGATCATCAAGGTGTGTTCGCCCAAGCCGCGCGCATCGATTTTTTGCAGCAATTTGGCCCATAGCGCATCGGCCGTCGGTGGTGCCTCGTCTTGGTATTGAATGCCCAAGCCGCCGCCGAAATCAATGTGCTCCAAGGCAATGCCTGCCGCTTCAATCGCCTGTACCAGATCAAGCATACGGTCGGCTGCGTCCAGGTAAGGCGCCTCTTCGGTGATTTGCGAGCCGATATGGCAGTCAATCCCCACGATACGCAAGCCCGGTAGCGCGGCAGCGTGCCGGTATATCGCCAGGGTGCGATCATGGGCGATTCCAAATTTACTGCCTTTGAGACCGGTGGAAATATAGGGATGGGTTTTGGGGTCCACATTGGGGTTGACCCGGATGCTTATGGGCGCGCGCACGCCCATAGACACGGCGACGCCGTTCAGGACCTCGATCTCCGCTTCGCTTTCCACATTGAAGCAGCCAATGCCCGCGGCCAGCGCCTCGCGCATTTCAGAGCGGGTTTTGCCGACGCCCGAAAAAATGACTTTGGCTGGGTCGCCACCGGCTGCACGCACCCGCGCCAACTCGCCACCAGAGACAATATCAAAACCGCAGCCGGCACGGGCAAAGACCTGCAGTACCCCCAGCGAGGAATTAGCCTTCATGGCATAGCAAATCTGCGCTTTGCGTCCCGCAAACCCGGCCTGGTAAGCGGCCAGTGCTCCAACCATAGACGCTTTGGAATAGACATACAAAGGCGTTCCGTGTTGCTGGGCGAGGGCCTCAAGGGCGAGGTCCTCCACCATCAGGCCTTTGTTGCCATAGTGGAAATAGGGAGCTCCGGGCAAGGTATTGTTCATGCTGCGCGGCAGCTAGGCTGCCGATCCGTTATGGTGTGGCTGGTGGGACTTTGGCAAGGGATGGTGTTCAGCGCTGCTTTAGGCGGCAGAAATAAGGGCCCTTTTTGCCCGCAGGCACTCAATAACAGAGTGGCTGTGAGACACAGGCACCAGCTGCTTCTTAATTTTTTTGTTTTTGACATGGTGAAATTGTAATGACCGACCCCGAGTTCATGGACCTGGCCGAATCCCTCTTGCGCAGCGTCGAAACCGTGTGCGATGTAATCAATGATCAGGGCACGGCCGATATTGACAACCAGCGCGTAGGTGCCATGGTGACTTTGGTGTTTGCCAACCGCAGCCAGATCATCATCAATCTGCAAAAACCTTTGCACGAGGTGTGGATGGCCTCGCGCTCGGGTGGCTACCATTTTTCTTGGCGCGAGGGCCACTGGCAGGACACCAAAGGGCAGGGCGACTTTTTTGCACTGTTAACAAGTGATGCCAGCGCGCAGGCGGGAGTGCACTTGCAGTTTGCGCCCTGATCAGTTTCTGAACAAATCCAAAATGCTGCGCTGTTCTTCGGACGGCGTCATTGGCCGGGAGGCGGCGGAGATCGGGGCCCCAGCAGGGGCTTTGTCACCAGCGCCTACAGCGCCTATGCCGGCACCCTTGGAAAACTCTTCGTAATACCACTCGTTGCTGACCCGCACAATGCCTTCGGGCGCCTCTGGCTCCATGATGGGCACGTTTTTCAAAGCAGTTTCCATAAAGCTGATCCAAACCGGCAGGCTTAGGCCGCCACCAGTTTCTTTATCGCCGAGCTTGCGCGGGGTGTCGTAACCTATCCAGGTCACTGCCGTCAGCGTGGGGTGGTAACCCGCAAACCAGGCATCCATGGAGTCGTTGGTGGTACCGGTTTTGCCATAAACATCCGGGCGCTTTAGCGTTGCTTGGGCCTTGGCTGCGGTGCCTGAGCGCGTTACCTCTTGCAACAGACTGGACATCAAAAAGGCATTGCGCGGCTCAATGGCGACGTTGGCTTCACCGAGCACTGGCCTAGTCGTTTCCAGCAATATTTTGCCGCGCTGTTCGCTAACCCGGGAAATAAGCCAGGGGCTGACGCGATAACCGCCGTTGGCGAACACCGAGTAGCCGGTTGCCAGCTGCATGGGCGTCACCGAACCGGCGCCCAGCGCCATGGTGAGATAGGGCGGGTGCTTTTCCGCATCAAAACCAAAGCGGCTAATCCAGTCCTGCGCATACTGCGTGCCTATGGATTCCAAAATTTGGATGGAAATCATGTTCTTAGACTTGGCTAGCGCTTTGCGCAGCGGCATCGGGCCTTCAAACGTTCCGTCATAGTTTTTCGGCTCCCAGGGTTGCCCACCGGTGGTGCCGGCATCAAAAAACAAAGGCATGTCGTTGATCACCGTGGTGGGGGTAAATCCTTTTTCCAGAGCCGCCGAATAGATGAAAGGCTTGAAACTGGAGCCTGGTTGGCGCCATGCTTGGGTCACGTGGTTGAATTTGTTTTTTCCATAATCGAAGCCACCCACCAACGCCTTGATAGCGCCGTCGCGCGGGTCCATCGCAAAAAAAGCGCCTTCAACTTCCGGTAACTGGGTAATTTCCCAGGAGCCTTTCAGTGACTTGGACACGCGGATGATGGCGCCCGGGCGGATTTTGATATTGGGCGCCGCCTTATCCGACAGGCCTGACTGGGCCGGCTTCAAGCCTTCGCCGCTAATTTCTACCACCTCGCCGGCCTGTCTTTGGGCCAGTACACGCTTGCCATCGGCCTGCAAGACCACAGCCGCCAGCACGTCGCCATTATCAGGATGCTCGTCCAGCGCCTCGTCGATCGCATCTTCCAACTCCTGCGCGTCGCTGGGCAGCTTGATGAATTTCTCCGGCCCGCGATAGACCTGGCGCCGCTCAAAGTCCATGATGCCCCGGCGCAACGCTTTGTAAGCGGCCTCCTGCTGCGTACTATTCACCGTGGTGACCACATCCAGACCCCGGGTGTAGGTTTGATCGCCATATTGGTCATACATCAGTTGGCGCACCATCTCGGCCAAGAATTCGGCATGCACCTGCGGGCGGTTGGCGGCGGTTTGCACATGCAAGATCTCGGCCTTAGCGCTTCTGGCCTCCTCGGCCGTAATGAAACCGTTCTCCAGCATGCGCTCAATAATGTATTGCTGGCGAATGCGCGCGCGGCGCGGGTTCTTAATGGGGTTGTATGCAGACGGTGCCTTGGGTAAACCGGCCAGCATTGCGGCCTCGGCAATGCTGATATCTTTCAGGGGCTTACCGAAATAGGTTTCGCAGGCAGCTGCAAAGCCGTAGGCCCGATTCCCCAGAAAAATCTGGTTCATGTAGATTTCCAGAATCTGGTCTTTGCTGAGGTTATGTTCGAGTTTAAAAGTCAGCAATATCTCGTAAATTTTGCGGGTAAAGGTTTTTTCGGAAGACAAGTAGACATTGCGCGCCACCTGCATAGTGATGGTGGATGCGCCCTGGCTTTTTGAGCGCCCCACATTAGCCGCTGCCGCGCGCACCATGCCCACATAATCTACCCCACCGTGCTGAAAGAATCGCGCATCCTCGATCGCCAAAATCGCATTTTTCATGACCAGCGGGATTTCATTGATGGGCGTGAGCGTCCGGTGCTCTTCGCCGAATTCCCCGATCAAGTCCCCTTCGGATGAAAACACCCGCAAAGGAAGCTTGGGGTGGTAGTCCTCTAAATCCGAAATGTCGGGCAAGTTAGGGTAGGCCAGCGCCATTACGATGGCTACCACCAACAGAATCGAGGCTACACCGGCCGCAGCGAGCCCGGCCAGCGACAGAAGCACATAGCCCATCCAGCCCCAAACGGTGCGCGTGTCTGACGCTTTTTTCTTTGCCGGCTTAGCCGATGGAGGAGGGGGCGATTCGGCCATGAATACCAAGGTCTAAAGAGTAGAAACCAAAAGCTTCTTGCGCGATGTGCGCAAGGCTATGGCCAGAAAACTCCCACCACTGCGCTTTGAACTGCGCCCTAGACAGCGGGAACCCTATGGTAGCGCAGCGGCGAAGGGGAAAATTCGCAACGATGCATGCAAGATTTTCTGAGTTTAAATATACTATTGGTAAATATCAACGAGAAGAAAACGACAATTTCATCAATTGAGCTTGAAGCCATGGATTTGAAGGCACTTTTTGGCCGGCGTCAGGAGGCCATTCTCGGGATGGACATCAGCGCGTGGGGCATCAAAGTCGTAGGCCTCAGCGGGTCCATGGAACAGCCTGTGTTGGAGCAACTGGCCAGTATCCGTCTGCCAAGCGGCCATGTTGTTGACGGTCATATAGTCAAGATGCAGCAGGTAGCCCAGGCGCTGCGCTCCTTGTTGCAAGAAAACCGGATAAGAGCCCAAAAAGTCGTTTTGGCTTTGCCATCGTCTGCGGTTATCACCAAAAAAATCATGGTGCAAGCGGATTTGAACCCCGAGGATATGCAGGCGCAGGTCGAGGAAGAAGCGCTGAACTTTATTCCCTTCGCCTTGGATGAGGTCAACCTAGATTTTTGCACCCTGGGGCCGAACCCACAGCGCGCGGAAATGGTGGACGTTTTGATCGCCGCAGCACGCCGTGACCGCGTTCAAAGCCTGCAAGAGCTGGTAGAACTGGCCGAACTAGAAGCCAGCGCGGTGGATGTGCAATCCTATGCTTTGCGCCTGGCGACCAGGCGACTGGTGGACATCCATTTGCCAGCGCAGAAAAATGCAGTGGTACTTTTGCTTAAAGTGGGTGCGGGTCGTACGCTGATGCAGGTGTCAGTAGGCGAAGCGATCGTGTATGAACATGACCTCGCCCTTGGTGGTGAACAGTTGACCCAGCGCATTGCCGCGCACTACCGCTTGTCCGATGAGGACGCGGAAACAAAAAAAATCTCCGGCGCATTGCCGCCGGATTTTGACGCATCGGTACTTCTGCCCTATGTTTACGCGAGCACACAGCTGCTGGAGCGCGGCATACAGTTCATCTCTAAAAATACGCCCTATAACAAAGTGAGTCAGATTTTTCTAAGCGGCGGCGGCGCCATGCTTCCCGGCTTAGCCGCTGCTATTTCCACGACGCTGCAGTCGCCTTGTACCTTGATCAACCCCTTTGAAGGCATGCAACTGACACCCCAAGTGCGAGATAGGCCTTGCCTGCAAAACGCGCCACTTTTTATCGGTGCCTGTGGCTTGGCCTTGCGGAGGTTTAGTTTGTGATTGCGTTCAATCTCTTGCCGCACCGAGAGGCCTTGCGCAAATTCAAGCAAGACCAATTCAATGCATCTCTGGTGTTGACCCTCATTCTGGGGGGAGTCACAGCGCTTGCGATGTATGGTTTGTTGCGTTTCTCCACATCCGCACAGCAAGTCAATATATCGGTGTTGGAGCAAGAAATTAGGCGTTACGAATCCCAGATCATTGAAATTCAAGATGTGAAAACTCAAATTGATACCCTGCTCGCGCGTCAAAAGGCGTTTGAAGATATTCAGGCGGATCGCAATTCGCCGGTACGCTTGTTCTCTGAGCTCGCCGACATCCTGCCCCCGGGCATAGCCTTGAGCAAACTAGTGCAGAAGGGCCAGGAAATTACGCTTGAGGGTACGGCACAAACCAATGAGAACTTGTCGCAGTTTCTGGACAAGCTGGGTCAGGGTGGCGCTTTATTTTCCAAACCTGAACTTCTGCTCAGTGAAGCCCTGCACATCGACCCTGGCAGGAAATTGCCTGTCACAGCGTATAAGTTTTTGGTAAAGGTCAATTTCATGGGTGAGCCGGCTGCGTCCGCGTCAGCGCTGCCCTCGATTGAAGCATCCGCAGCGGCGCAAACAGATGCGCCCAAAGTCTGAATGCTATGCATTGATGGCGCAAACTACCCATGAACAAAAACCTTTTTCCATCATTAGGCGCAGCAATTTACGCACATTTTTGCAGCTTAGATTTTGGCAATCCGTCCGCATGGCCTCTGGTGCCGCGCATGTTTTTGCTGGTGGGCTTGTATTGCCTGACGGTAGGCTTATTGTGGTTCTACCCCTTAAGCGATCAGGCTGACGAATTACACAAATCGGTTGACAAGGAACATGGCTTACGCGCTGAATTTACCGACAAGTTGGGCAAGGCCGCGCAGCTCCAGGTCTTGAAAAATCAGCGTGACGAAGTTGCGCTGACCGTTAAAGGTTTGGAAAAGCAGTTGCCCAACAGCACAGAAATGTCCAGTTTACTTTTTAGCATCAGCCAGATGGGGCGTGACCAGAACCTGCAGCAAGAATTGTTCAAGCCCGAAGCTCCGATTTATAAGCCGTATTACGCCATCATCCCGGTCACCTTTCGTGCCCATGGCAGCTACCACGATGTCGCCCGCTTTGCCGCCGACCTTGCAAACCTAGGGCGTATCGTCAACCTTAGCAATATGACTATCTGGTCCCGGCCACAAGGGGCGTTGATCCTGGAAACTACGGTGCGAACCTATCGCCATTTGGACCCGGATGAGCAGGCGGCGCGGGCCAGCGGAGTAGAGGTGGGCAAATGAAATGGCTGTCGCGCGCTGGTTTTTTGGTGCTCTGCTTCTTGTTGACGGCTTGCGGGCCCTCGCGCCAGGATGACTTGCGTCAATGGATGCAAGAGCAGCGCCAGGCCGGCGTACCCCTCGCCAGAAGCCTGGCAGCGCCCCAAGTGTTCAAACATTTGCCCTATTTGAAAGGCGAGCGCAAGGATCCGTTCACCAAGCACTCCTTGCTCGCGCTAGCGAGTGCGCAAGCCGCACCGGTAAACCCCCATATAAGCCTGTTACATAAGTCGCGTACCCGCCAGCCCTTGGAAGACATTGCGCTGGAGTCCATGCACTTCGTGGGCATGCTGGAAAAGCAAGGGCGTTACGTCGCACTGGTACGCGCCAATGGAGTCTTGCACCAGGTGTTTCTCGGCCAGTACATCGGAAAGAACTTCGGCAAAGTATGGCGCGTGGATGAATCGGGCATTGCGTTGCAGGAAGTTGCACAAGATGCCGAAGGCAAGTGGTTAGAGCGCAAAACTTACCTTCGGCTTCAAGGGGTCAATTGATGACGATAGAGAGCCGTTTAATACGGGCCGTTGCTTGCGCGGCCTGCCTATGGACCTGTCTTCTTGGGGTCAGGCTAGCCCTTGCGGAAAACTCGGTAATGGCCGTCACTGCCCAGCGCAGCGGCAGCGCCGAGCAAGTGCGCATCGACTTCGCCCAGGAATTGACAGCCTTGCCCAAGGCCTTTTCTACCCGCAACCCCGCGCGTATTGTCCTGGATTTCCCTGGCCTTGGCAGTGCCATGGGCATGGGCCGCATCGCGATGCCCCAGACCTTGGTGGACTCCGCTATCGTGGCCCAGTCCGATACGCGCAGCCGTGTTGTAATTCATCTGCGCCAAGCGGCCAATTACCGGCTGGACGTGGTGGGTAAAAGTCTGATGGTGACTTTGGAGCCGATAGGTGGCGCAGCGCCGGCGCAGTCGTCCACTTCCGCCGCACCGGCAGTCAGCGCGGCGCTAAGCGGTCCATCCAGTACGGTATCCCCGGCAGAAGCTGCTGCCCTAGCCCTTGCAGTGCCTGCGCCCATGAGCGATATCCAGTTCCGCCGGGGCAGTGACGGGGCCGGGCGTGTGCTTGTGAGCCTGCCGGGTAAACACGTTAGCGCTGATGTGCGCCAGGTGGGCAGCAATTTGGTGGTCGACTTGAGCAATGTTAGCCTGCCTGATCGTCTGCGCAAAAGGCTGGACGTGACCGACTTCGCCACGCCCATCCAATCCATCACCACGGACCAGAACGCGGGGCGCGTGCGTATGCAAATCACAGCGCTGGGCGCGTGGGAACACACCGCTTACCAGACCGACACCGAGTTGGTACTTGAAATTCGGCCGTTGAACCAAGACTCTAAAAAGACCGCAGAAAACGATGCTTTTACTGGCGAAAAGCTGTCGCTGAACTTCCAGAGCATCGATGTGCGCCAGGTACTGCAAGTGATTGCCGATTTCACCAACTTCAATGTGGTCGCCTCCGATGCGGTCACTGGAACCCTGACCTTACGGGTGCAAAACGTGCCTTGGGACCAGGTACTAGACATCATCATGCGCAGCAAAGGCCTGGCCATGCGCAAAAACGGAAATGTGTTGTGGGTCGCACCCAAAGAGGAAATCGCCGCCAAAGAAAAGCTGGAGTTTGAGTCGCAAATCAGCAATGAAAAAATTGAACCCCTACGGACGCAGTCCTTTCAACTTAACTATGCCAAAGCCTCCGACGTCGCGCCGCAATTGATGGCTGGCGGTGGCGGTGGCGCGGCAGGCCGGATCCTGAGTTCGCGTGGCAGTGTGATTGGCGAGCCACGGACCAACCAGCTCTTCATCACCGACGTGGCGATCAAGCTTGACCAGGTGGCGCAGCTGATCGCCAAGGTGGATGTGCCGGTGCGACAGGTGCTGATCGAAGCACGCATAGTGGAAGCGAGCAGCGACTTTGCCAAAAATCTGGGTGTCAAATTGGGCGGCTTGGACATGCGCGCCGCTAAAGGTGGCGAAGGCGGTTTCCAATTGGCAGGCGAAAACCGCGTAGCTTTCGGCACCAGCTACGCCAATGTTTTAGGTTCTTCGGGAGCGACCACGACCATGGATGCCAGTAGCAACTTTGTCAACCTGCCTGCCGGCGCCTACGCAGGCGCATCCGCGGCCACATTTGCCGTGAGCTTATTCAGTGCCGCATCCAACCGGGTACTGGCCTTGGAATTATCGGCCCTCGAATCTGACGGACGCGGCAAAATTATCTCCAGTCCGCGCGTCATCGCTTATGACAAAACCAAGGCCATCATTGAACAAGGCACTGAAATTCCTTACCAAATGGCTACCAGTAGCGGTGCCACAGCGGTCAGCTTCCGCAAAGCCGTGCTCAAGCTCGACGTCGTGCCGCAAATCACCCCAGACGGCAATATCAGCTTAGAGCTGGATGTTTCCAAAGATAGTGTGGGCGCCCTCACCGCATTCGGCCCCTCTATTGATACCAAACATATTAAAACGCAGGTGCTGGTGGACAACGGAGGCACCGTGGTGATCGGAGGCATCTATACCGAAGAGCAACAAGACAGGGATAACAAAGTGCCCTTCTTAGGCGATGTGCCCGGTCTGGGCCTTTTGTTTCAAAACAAATCCAAAGTTACCAAGAAAAGCGAGACCTTGGTATTTATTACGCCCAAGTTAATTAATTAATGACTTGGTGGCCTCGCGCCGATGTTTATCTGACGATCTCGCGCAAAGGAGATCTACGCTTAATCTACCCGACGCGCAGTGCAATTTGCGGTATTTCATCTGCCGGGTTTGAAGGTACTTTTGGTCGGCGAATGATCCTAAAATGCCGCCACCGCGCTTAGATTCTTTTGTTCTAGCAAAAGCACGCATTCGCTTCGCCGCATTTTCAGTATTTTTACGGCACACACTATTTTGATCATCCTCGTCGGCCTCCCAGGTTCTGGAAAGTCCACCGTAGGTCGGCATTTAGCCCGGCGCCTGCAGCAGCCTTTTCTCGATTCAGACCAGGTCATCGAGGCCCGGCTGGGTTGTTCTATCCGCGAATTCTTTGAACGCGAAGGTGAAGCACGATTTCGCGATATTGAGCAGGAAGTGATCGCCCAGCTCTGCGCCCAGGCGCCGGGCGTACTGGCCACAGGCGGCGGCGCCGTTTTGCGATCCGCCAACCGGGACGCTTTGCGCGCTGCCGGTACCGTGGTGTACTTACAGTCGCAGCCCGAGGACTTAATGCGCCGTTTGCGCTACGACCAAAAGCGCCCCTTGTTACAAGTAGCTGATCCGGTCGCGCGCCTGCGCGATTTGTTCGCCCAGCGCGACCCGCTTTACCGCGAGACGGCGCACCATACGGTCGAAACCGGGCGTCCCTCGGTGTCCAGCCTGTCGCAGTCGATTCTGAGCCAGCTGCACATCACAGCGCCCAGGCGCCTAAACTAAGCGGCTATGACGTCCCCGCTTTTGCACTCTCTTACCATCGCACTGGGCGAGCGCAGTTATCCCATCCACATTGGCAGTGGCTTACTCTCACACGCCGCCAGCTTTGCCGGCCTGCCGGCTGCCAGCGCGGCGCTGATCGTGAGCAATAGCACGGTCGCACCACTCTACGCCCGTGCACTACAAACTACTTTGCAGCAACACTATGCCCAGGTGTATTTACTGGTATTGCCCGACGGAGAAGGTCACAAAGACTGGCAAACCTTAAATTTGATTTTTGACGAACTACTGCACAAAGGATGTGACCGCAAAACCGTATTGTTTGCCCTGGGCGGCGGCGTGGTGGGCGATATGACTGGTTTTGCAGCTGCCAGCTATATGCGCGGCGTGCCTTTTGTGCAAGTGCCGACGACGCTGCTGGCCCAAGTGGACTCCTCGGTGGGCGGTAAGACGGGTATCAACCATCCCCGGGGTAAAAACATGGTGGGTGCGTTTTATCAACCGCAGCGTGTGGTTTGCGATTTGGATACCCTGCAAACCCTGCCGGCACGCGAGGTCAGTGCCGGGTTGGCTGAGGTCATCAAATATGGCCCGATTGCCGATATGGCGTTTTTCGGTTGGATCGAGGACCACATTGCCGAGCTGGTGGCGCGCGATGTTCACGCTCTGGCCCACGCCGTGTTGCGCAGTTGCGAGATCAAGGCGCAGGTGGTGTCCCAAGACGAGCGTGAGGGCGGTTTGCGCGCCATTCTCAATTTCGGCCACACCTTCGGCCACGCTATAGAGGCAGGACTGGGCTATGGCGACTGGCTGCATGGCGAGGCGGTAGGCTGCGGCATGGTGATGGCGGCGCACCTTTCGCAGGCCATGGGCTTGGTGGACCAGCCCTTTGTGCAGCGCTTGACGCGCTTGATCGCCGCTGCCGGTCTGCCAGTACGCGGCCCGGTGTTAGATGCGCAAGATAACGCTGGCCGCTACCTAGCTCTGATGCGCGTGGATAAAAAAGCCCAAGCCGGTGCTATCCGTTTTGTATTGATCGACGGACCGGGCCGCGCCTGCATGCGCGGCGCTGAGGACGCCCTGGTGCGCGCGGTCATCGACCGTTGCTGTGCGGCTTGATGCGCGCGCCCTACGCCAGTGATCCGGCGCGCAGCCGCGGGCGGCGCCACCCGCAAAGCCCGGCGCCCACGCGCAGCGAGTTTCAGCGCGACCGTGACCGCATCGTACATTCCACCGCCTTTCGTCGGCTGGTCTATAAAACCCAGGTATTTCTCAACCACGAGGGCGATTTGTTTCGTACCCGCCTGACGCATTCGTTGGAGGTGGCGCAGCTGGGGCGCTCCATGGCGCGTACCCTGCGACTGGATGAAGATTTGGTCGAGGCCATCGCCCTAGCGCATGACCTGGGCCACACGCCCTTTGGCCATGCCGGGCAGGATGCGCTCGATGCCTGCATGGCCATGCACGGCGGCTTTGAGCACAATTTGCAAAGCCTGCGCGTGGTTGACCATCTGGAAGAACGCTACCCCGAGTTTGACGGCCTGAACCTGTGCTTTGAAACCCGTGAAGGCATCTTGAAACATTGCTCTCGCCACCATGCCGACTTGATCGAAGCCCAAGAGCCAGCCTATGCCGATGGGCAGGGCGGTGTGGGCCTTCGCTTTTTGCGGCGCGCGCAGCCCGGTTTGGAGGCGCAGTTATGCAACCTGGCCGATGAGATTGCCTACAACGCCCACGACATTGACGACGGCGTGCGCTCGGGCTTGATAGTGCTGGAGCAAGTGCAGCAAGTACCCTTGTTTGCATGCTTTAGCGAGCAGGCCGCGCGCGCCCATCCGCGCCTTACCCACACGCCGCGGCGTTGGTTGTACGAGACGGTACGCCTGATGCTTAGTAGTCAAATTTATGACTTGATGGACAGCACGCAGGCCGCTATCGCCCGGGCCGCGCCAGCGGATGTGCGGGCCGTGCGCGCTTGCCCGCCACTGGTGCAATTTAGCCCTGCGATGCAGCAGGACACCGCGCAGCTCAAAGCCTTTTTGTTCACGGCTCTGTACCGCCATCCGCGGGTGCAAGAGACCATGGACAGGGCGCGCCAGGTGGTCAGTGATTTGTTTGAGGCTTATGTGAACGACCCGGCTTCCATGCAATCAGGCGCTGATGCTGCTTTACCCCCAGCGCAGATGTACCGGCGCGTGGCCGACTACATTGCAGGCATGACCGACCGTTTTGCATCGCGCGAGCACCAACGCCTTACGGGCCGCGTGCTATTGGCATGAAGTCCCCAAGGGATCGCGCATCCGAAGTGCTGCAGACCACCGAACGCTGGTTGGAGCGTGCGGTCATCGGGCTCAACCTTTGTCCTTTTGCCAAAGCGGTGCATGTCAAAGGGCAGATTCACTATGCGCTGACCTGGGCGCAGGACACGGCCGATGTGCAGGCCGACCTGGCCTTGGCTTTGCACGACCTGCTAGCCCAAGACCCGCAGCAGCGCGACACGACCCTGCTTATCGCGCCTAATGCCTTTCCTGATTTTTGGGACTTCCATGGCTTTGTGCAAAGGGCAGACAAGTTGCTGCGCTCGCTGCGCCTGGACTCGGCCTTGCAAATCGCCAGCTTCCATCCGCAGTACGAATTTGCGCAAGCGCCTGCGGGTGACATGGCACATTACACCAACCGCGCCCCCTACCCGATCTTGCATCTGCTGCGCGAAGACAGCGTGGGCCGTGCGGTGGCGGCGTATCCCGACGCCGCCTTGATTTATGAGCGCAATATCGCGCGTCTGCGCGACCTGGGTGCCGCGGGCTGGCTTGCGCTGGATGTGGCTGCACCGGCCCGGACAATGGAGTGCAGGCCATGAAGCCCAGTGACACGATTGCAGGCAAAGCATTGCGCGCGGGCAAAGCCGCGCAAGCCGTGTCGCCGGGCGGGCGCCAGGCGGCACGCGATCAGCAACTTGCCGAATTGCTGCGCCCCGGCCAGTCTGTTGCCTTGCTACAGCATTTGCACATACTCACCCGCGAAGGTCAACTCAACCAGGATTCGCGGCGCAAGCTCAAGCAGGTCTATCACCTGTACCAGTTCATCGAAACTTTGTTGCGCGAATTAGCGCAGTCTAGGCCAGTGGTGGACGCGGATGGTATGCCCGACCTGAGCGTGGCCGACCACGGCGCAGGCAAGTCCTATTTGGGTTTTATTCTTTACGACTTGTTTTTCAAAAATCTGGACAAGGGCCAGGTCTATGGCATCGAGAGCCGCAGCGACCTGGTGGACAAGTCGCGCGCGCTGGCCGCGCAGCTGGGGTTTACGCGCATGCATTTTTTGGACCTGACGGTGGCCGAATCGGCGCATTCGGCTTTGTTGCCGTCGCGCATCGATCTGGTTAGCGCCTTGCATGCTTGCGACAGCGCGACCGACGACGCCATTGCCTTTGGCCTAGCCAAACAGGCGCGTGCTTTTGCGCTAGTTCCTTGCTGCCAGGCGGAAGCAGCGCGCCATTTGGGCAGCAACAAAGCGCTGATGTTGTCGCGCACGCCCTTGTCCGAGTTGTGGCGCCACCCCTTGCATACGCGCGAAATAGGCAGCCAAATTACCAATGTGCTGCGCTGCCTTTATTTGGAGGCCAATGGCTACCAGGTTACCGTCACCGAACTAGTGGGCTGGGAACACAGCATGAAAAATGAACTCATTTTGGCCCGCTATACCGGCCAAAAAAAGCACTCCGCAGCGCAGCGCATACAGGAAATCGGTGCGCAGTTCGGCCTCAAAGCCCTGGTTGACACGCGCTTTACATTACGGGCGGAAAATTCCCAGGGTAAAGCCGAACTGCTGCGGCGCGCCACAATAGCGTAGCGTCTCGGCAACAATTGGGACTGGCGCAGACGCCGTTCGGCGCGAGCGAAAATTTTTAGCATCACAAAAGGGATTTGTATGAAACATAGGGTTCAAAGGCTGGGTATCGTGATCTTCGTGGCCGCGCTTGGCGCTTGTGCCACCAGCAGCCCGGATGTCATCAGTCGCCAGGATGCCCAAGTGGCCTCGCAGGTGCAGGACGGCGTGATTATCAGCATCCGGCCCGTCACGGTTGACGGCAGTCAGACCGGCATGGGTGCAGCCGCAGGTGGTGTTGTGGGCGCCATGGTCGGCAGTGGTGGTAGCAGCATCCAGCGTGAACAAGTCGGTCTGGGCATTTTGGCCGGGGTGGCTGCTGCAGTGGCCGGTAATGCGATAGAGCGCATGGCCACCAGAGAAGAGGCCTTTGAAATCATCGTTCAATTGCGTAATGGCGATCGCCGCGCCATCGTACAGGCCAAGGGCAATGAAACGCTGTTGGCCGGTGATCCGGTCATCATTGTCACCTCGGGCAACAAAATACGCGTGACCCGGGCTCCGCGCTAACGTGCTGGCGTCGGTCGACGCTAGAAATTAGGGACAGGTTAGGGATAAGATCGGGGAATTCCACTCCATCTCCTATGGCCCGCCTCCCTCGCCTCAGTCTGCCTGGCTATCCGCACCACATCATTCAGCGGGGCAACAACCGGCAGGCGATATTTGCCAGCGCCGCCGATTACCGGTATTTGCTGGACTTGCTGCGCACGCATGCCCGCGACTGCCAGGTGGCAGTACATTCCTACGTGCTGATGAGCAACCATTTCCATGTGTTGCTCACCCCCGAGGAAGCCGAGGGCCTGCCACGCATGATGCAAGCTGTGGGCCGTAGCTATGTGCGCTATTTCAACCGCAAACAAGAGCGTACCGGCACCTTGTGGGAAGGGCGTTACCGCTCCACCGTGCTGCAAACGGAGCGCTACTTATTGCAATGCATGGCCTATATCGACTTGAATCCGGTGCGCGCGGGCATGGTGGCCGAACCGCAAGACTATCCCTGGTCCTCTTTTGCGCATTACACCGGGGTGCGCGTCGACCCCTTGGTTAGTCCGCACCCTCTGTATTGGGAAATGGGCAACACCCCCTTCGCCCGCGAGGCCGCTTACCAGGCCTGGGTGCAGTCCGGGGTGGATGGCGTCGCACAGCAAGCCCTGACCGATGCAACCCTCAGCGGTTGGGCGCTAGGTGAACCGGATTTTGTTGCAGATTTGCAAAAACGTACCGGCCGCCGCATCAGCAAGTCCAAGGCCGGTAGGCCTCCTATGGCGATGTCCGACATTCCGCAATAGCGGGGTTTATCGCAATATTGCGTAGGGTGCGTTGGCGCAATTTTTCCCTGAAACCGGCGCTAGGTCGATAAAACTTGATAAGAACAAGGCTACTCGCGTTGAATTTAACCTGCCCCTAATTATTTAACATCCTATTTCTTGCGGATTTAATTAGATTCTGACCCCAATTATTTTTCAATCGGCGATGTTGCATTGCAGTATGCTTGTCGTCCTTTGTAATTTTTCCAGGAGCGGGTTATGACCACGGCGGCCGAGAGGGAGCATCTGCAGCAATTTGGTTTGTATGCGGGGGAGCAAGAGCATGACGCCTGTGGCGTGGGCTTTGTGGCGCACATCCGGGGCGAGAAGAGCCACAGCATTGTCAGCAATGCGCTCAAGATTCTGGAAAACCTGGACCATCGCGGTGCGGTGGGCGCAGACAAACTCATGGGCGATGGCGCCGGCATATTGATCCAAGTGCCCGATGCGCTCTACCGCGAAGAAATGGCAGCCCAGGGGGTGCAGTTACCCGCCGCTGGCGAATACGGCGTTGGCATGATATTTTTGCCCAAAGAGAACGCCTCACGTCTGGCCTGTGAGCAGGAAATGGAACGCGCAATCAAGGCCGAAGGCCAGGTGCTCTTGGGCTGGCGCGATGTGCCGCTCAATGCCGACATGCCCATGTCCCCCACGGTGAAAGAAAAAGAGCCGGTGATACGCCAGGTGTTCATCGGCCGTGGTAACGATGTGATCGTGCAAGACGCGCTTGAGCGCAAGCTCTATGTCATCCGAAAAACCGCCAGCGCGGCGATTCAGCACCTCAACCTTAAGCACAGCAAGGAATACTATGTTCCTAGCATGTCCAGCCGGACGGTGATCTACAAGGGCCTGTTGCTGGCCGACCAGGTGGGCACCTACTTCAAAGACTTGGAAGATGCGCGCTGCGTGTCGGCACTGGGCCTAGTGCACCAGCGTTTTTCCACCAATACCTTTCCCGAGTGGCCGCTGGCCCACCCTTACCGCTATGTGGCGCATAACGGCGAAATCAACACCGTCAAAGGCAATTACAACTGGATGAAAGCCCGCGAAGGTGTGATGTCCTCGCCGGTGTTGGCCGCTGACCTGAAAAAGCTCTATCCGATCAGCTTTGCCGGTCAGTCCGACACCGCCACGTTTGACAACTGCCTGGAATTGCTGACCATGGCCGGCTACCCCATCAGCCAGGCGATGATGATGATGATTCCCGAGCCCTGGGAGAACCACGGCACTATGGACGAACGGCGCCGCGCTTTTTACGAATACCACGCGGCCATGCTCGAACCTTGGGATGGCCCGGCTTCCATCGTTTTTACCGATGGGCGCCAGATCGGGGCCACGCTAGACCGTAATGGTTTGCGTCCCTCGCGCTATTGCATTACCGACGATGATTTGGTGATCATGGGGTCTGAATCTGGCGTGCTGCCGGTGCCGGAAAACAAAATCGTGCGCAAATGGCGTTTGCAGCCTGGAAAAATGTTCCTGATCGACCTGGAACAGGGCCGCATGATCGATGACGAAGAGCTCAAATCAGGTTTGGCCAATAGCCGTCCCTATAAACAGTGGATTGAAAATCTGCGCATCAAGATCGACCATGTGGCGAGTGGCGAGGCTGCGCTGGCTGCATCGCCCCATGCGGCCAGCTTGCTTGACCGCCAACAAGCTTTTGGCTATTCCCAGGAAGATCTGAAGTTCCTGATTGCCCCAATGGCCAGTCTGGGCGAAGAGGCCTTGGGCTCAATGGGCAATGACAGCCCCTTGGCCGTTCTCAGCGATAAAAACAAGCCGCTGTACAGCTACTTCAAACAGCTGTTTGCCCAAGTCACCAACCCGCCTATTGACCCGATTCGCGAAGCCATCGTGATGTCCTTGGTGTCTTTTGTGGGCCCAAAGCCCAATTTGTTGGACATCAACCAGGTAAACCCGCCGATGCGCCTGGAAGTCTCGCAGCCTGTGCTTGACTTCACCGACATGGCCAAATTGCGCGACATAGAGCGCCACACCCAGGGCAAGTTTCGCAGCTACACCCTGGATATCACCTACCCGCTGGCCTGGGGCCACGAGGGCGTGGAGGCCAAACTCGCTTCGCTATGCGCCGAGGCGGTCGATGCCATCAAGAGTGGCAACAACATCCTGATCGTCAGTGACCGCGCCATGGGTGCCACCCAGGTCGCCATACCGGCTCTGCTGGCTTTGTCCGCCATCCACCAGCACCTGGTGCTCGAAGGCTTGCGCACCACGGCTGGGCTGGTGGTGGAAACCGGCAGCGCGCGTGAGGTGCACCACTTTGCGGTGCTTGCAGGCTACGGCGCCGAAGCGGTACATCCCTACCTGGCGATGGAAACACTGGTGCAGATGAGCGAGGGCCTGCCCGGTGCGCTTAGTGCTGACAAAGCCATCTACAACTATGTCAAAGCTGTAGGCAAAGGCCTTTCCAAAATCATGTCCAAGATGGGTGTCAGCACTTACATGAGCTACTGCGGCGCGCAGTTGTTCGAGGCTATCGGTCTGTCGAGCGAAACCGCGCGCAAATACTTCACCGGAACACCCAGCCGAGTCGAGGGCATAGGCGTTTTTGAAATCGCTGAGGAAGCCATTCGTACCCACAAATTAGCCTTCGGTAAAGACCCGGTACTCGCAAATGCTTTGGATGCCGGTGGCGAATATGCCTGGCGCGTGCGCGGTGAAGAGCATATGTGGACGCCCGACGCAATTGCCAAGCTGCAACACAGCACGCGCGCCAACAACTGGAGCACTTACAAAGAGTACGCCCAAATCATCAACGACCAGACGCGCCGGCAGCTCACTTTGCGCGGTTTGTTTGAATTTCGTATCGATCCGGCCAAAGCCATTTCTATTGACGAGGTGGAGCCCGCTGCGCAAATCGTTAAGCGCTTTGCCACCGGCGCCATGTCGCTGGGCTCGATTTCTACGGAGGCGCACAGCACCTTGGCAGTGGCCATGAACCGCATCGGCGGCAAGAGCAATACGGGTGAGGGCGGTGAAGATCCGCTGCGCTACCGCAATGAGCTTAAAGGTATTCCTATCAAGCAAGGTCAGACCATGTCCGATCTCTTGGGCAAGGAAATTTTCGAGGTTGACTATGCCTTGCAAGCGGGCGACTCGATGCGCTCCAAAATTAAGCAGGTGGCCTCGGGCCGTTTTGGCGTGACGGCGGAATACCTGGTCAGCGCCGACCAAATTCAGATCAAGATGGCCCAAGGCGCCAAGCCCGGCGAGGGCGGGCAGTTGCCGGGCAGCAAAGTGTCCGAATACATCGGCAAACTGCGCTACTCGGTGCCGGGTGTGGGCCTGATTTCGCCGCCCCCCCACCACGATATTTATTCCATCGAAGACCTGGCGCAATTGATTCATGACTTGAAAAACGTCGCTCCCCATTCCGACATCAGTGTCAAGCTGGTATCCGAAATCGGCGTGGGTACGGTGGCTGCCGGTGTGGCCAAATGCAAGGCCGACCATGTGGTGATTGCCGGCCATGATGGCGGCACAGGTGCCTCACCCTGGTCGTCTATCAAACACGCCGGAAGCCCTTGGGAAATCGGCCTGGCCGAGACGCAGCAAGTGCTGGTACTCAACCGTTTGCGCAGCCGCATCCGGGTGCAGGTGGACGGCCAAATGAAAACCGGCCGCGACGTGGCCATTGGTGCCTTGCTCGGCGCCGATGAGTTCGGCTTTGCCACTGCGCCGCTGGTAGTAGAAGGCTGCATCATGATGCGCAAATGCCATCTCAACACCTGCCCAGTAGGCGTGGCGACGCAAGACCCGATGTTGCGCAAAAAATTCTCCGGTAAGCCCGAACATGTCGTAAATTACTTTTTCTTTGTAGCTGAGGAAGTGCGCCACATCATGGCGCAGTTGGGCATACGCAAATTCGACGATTTGATTGGCCGCGCCGATCTGCTGGACATGCGCAAGGGCATCGACCATTGGAAGTCCAGTGGCCTGGATTTCAGCCGCCTGTTTGCGCAGCCCCAAGTTCCTGCCAGCGTATCCCGTTTCCAAAATGAAGTGCAGGACCATGGCCTGGAAAATGCGCTGGACGTGCGTCTGATCGAAAAAAGCCGTGCCGCTATCGACAAAGGTGAAAAAGTACAGTTCATGGAAGCAGCGCGCAATGTGAATCGCTCGGTGGGAGCCATGCTGTCGGGCGCGATTACCAAGGTGCACCCCGAAGGTCTGCCTGATGACAGCATTCGTATCCAGCTCGAAGGCACGGGCGGACAGTCTTTTGGCGCTTTTTTGTGTCATGGTGTGACGCTGTACCTGATTGGCGATGCCAACGACTACACCGGCAAGGGCTTGTCGGGCGGACGCGTAGTGGTGCGCCCGAGTATTGATTTCCGGGGCGAAGCTATCCGCAACACCATCGTTGGCAATACCGTCATGTACGGCGCTACGAGCGGTGAAGCCTTTTTCAGCGGCGTGGCCGGTGAGCGCTTTGCGGTACGCCTGTCTGGTGCGACGGCGGTCGTCGAGGGCACTGGCGACCATGGCTGCGAGTACATGACGGGCGGAACCGTGCTGGTGCTAGGTAAAACCGGGCGCAACTTTGCCGCCGGTATGAGCGGGGGCATTGCCTATGTGTATGACGAAGATGGACAGTTCGCTAGCCGCTGCAATACGGCCATGGTCAGCATGGAGCCGGTGCTCAGCGGCAAGGAGCAAGAAGCGCAAATCGACAAAGCCGTGTGGCACCGTGGCCAATCTGACGAAGCGCAGTTGCGTAAATTACTCGAGGACCATAACCGCTGGACCGGTAGCAAACGCGCCCGCGAATTGCTGGACCAATGGGATAGCGCGCGCAGCAAATTCGTCAAGGTATTCCCATTGGAATACAAGCGCGCCTTGGGGGAGATTCATGCCAAAAAATCGGCAATTGCCAGCGCTCCTGCCGTGACCAAGGCCAAGCGCAGCGCCGCGGTATAAGCCCGAATTACCAAATAGATAGGACGAGCATCATGGGAAAAATTACCGGATTTATGGAGTTTGCGCGTGTCGAAGAGGGCTATACCCCAGTACCCGAGCGGGTAAAAAATTACAAAGAATTTGTGATTGGTCTGGATGACCAGCAAGCCAAGACCCAAAGCGCTCGCTGCATGGATTGCGGCACACCGTTTTGTAACAGCGGCTGCCCGGTTAACAACATTATTCCGGACTTCAATGACCTGGTGTTCCGCGACGACTGGCAAGCGGCAATTGAGGTTTTGCACAGCACCAATAATTTTCCCGAGTTCACGGGCCGAATTTGCCCTGCGCCGTGCGAGGCGGCGTGTACCTTGAATGTCAATGATGATGCGGTGGGCATCAAGTCGATCGAGCATGCCATCATCGACCGCGCTTGGGCTGAAGGCTGGGTGAAGGCACAGCCACCCGCGCAGCAGACGGGCAAAAAAGTCGCGGTTATCGGTTCCGGCCCCGCCGGTCTGGCGGCGGCGCAGCAACTGGCGCGCGTGGGCCATGCAGTCACCGTGTTTGAGAAAAATGACCGGGTCGGCGGCTTGCTGCGCTACGGCATCCCTGATTTCAAAATGGACAAGGGCCATATCGACCGGCGCATGGCGCAGTTGCACGCTGAAGGTGTGACCGTGCGCACTGGCGTGCTGGTGGGCGAGTGGCCCAAGGATTCCAAAGTCACCAACTGGGCCAAGGAAACCGTGTCCGCAGCGCAATTGCAAAAAGACTTCGATGCGGTATTGCTCGCTGGTGGTTCTGAGCAGTCGCGGGATTTGCCTGTGCCCGGCCGTGAACTCGAGGGCATCCATTTTGCCATGGAGTTTTTGCCCCAGCAAAACAAAGTCAATGCCGGCGATAAAGTTCCCGGCCAATTGCGTGCCGACGGCAAACATGTGATCGTGATTGGTGGCGGCGATACCGGCTCGGACTGCGTAGGCACGAGCAACCGCCATGGCGCAGCCAGCGTCACCCAGTTTGAAGTCATGCCGCAGCCGCCCGAAGTGGAAGACCGGCCCCTCACCTGGCCTTACTGGCCCCTGAAATTGCGCACCAGTTCCAGCCATGAAGAGGGCTGTGTGCGTGAATTTGCGGTGTCCACCAAGTCCTTTGCTGGTGAAAAAGGCAAAGTCAAAAGTCTGACCACGGTGCAAGTGGAAATGAAAGCTGGCAAGTTGGTGGAAGTGGCTGGTACGGAGAAAACCTACCCGGCGGATTTGGTGCTGCTGGCTATGGGCTTTGTGCATCCGGTGGCCAGCGTGCTGGACGCTTTCGGTGTAGTCAAGGACGGCCGCTCCAACGCCAAAGCGTCCACCGAAGGCGCGAGCGCCTATGTCACCAACCTGCCCAAGGTGTTTGCCGCGGGTGATATGCGGCGTGGTCAGTCCTTGGTGGTATGGGCAATCCGCGAGGGGCGCCAGGCGGCACGTGCGATTGATGAATTTTTGATGGGCACCAGCGAGCTGCCGCGCTAGGCGTATGCCCGCGTGTGTAAATCTTAGTAAATGTCGGACCTAAGTCCTCGCCCACAGTGCCGTAGTGCAGGTTTGACGCCGGCCTAGCACTTATGATGCGGGCTTACCCCATCGCACCATGCCTGCCGCCTCCGATCCCCTTGTACGCATTGACAATCTGAGCTTCGCTTACCACGAACGCCTCATTTTGGATGGCACGAGCTTTAGCGTGCCGCGCGGTAAAGTGACTGCGCTGATGGGTGCCAGCGGCGGCGGAAAAACCACCTTGCTGCGCCTGATCGGCGGGCAGATCCGGGCGCAAAGCGGCCGGGTGCTTTTTGATGGCCAGGACATTTGCGCTATGGAGCAGAGTGCTTTGTACGCAGCACGCCGGCGCATGGGCATGCTGTTTCAGTTTGGCGCCTTGTTTGCGGACCTGTCGGTTTTTGACAATGTGGCTTTCCCTCTGCGCGAACACACTACGCTGCCCGAACCGCTCATTCGCGACATCGTGTTAATGAAGTTGCAGGCCGTTGGCCTGCGTGGCGCGCGCGACCTGATGCCCAGCGAAGTCTCCGGCGGTATGGCCAGGCGCATTGCCTTGGCGCGCGCGATAGCGCTCGATCCGGAACTGGTGATGTATGACGAACCCTTTTCCGGCCTGGACCCGATTTCCCTGGGTACCTCAGCGCATTTGATTCGCCAGCTCAATGACACCATGGGCCTGACCAGTATTTTTGTGTCCCACGAATTGGAGCAAACCTTTGGTATTGCCGACCATGTGGTGATTTTGGCCAACGGCCGTGTCGCCACCGAAGGCACGCCCCAGCATGTGCGCGAAAGCACCGACCCCTTGGTATATCAGTACGTGCATGCCTTGACCGATGGCCCGGTGCGCTTTCACTACCCTGCGCCAGAAATGTTGCAAGACTTTGGCATGGAGCCTGCACCATGATCGCCCAAGCCCTGCGTAATCTGGGTTGTGCGGTGCGCGAAAAGTTGGCGCACATTGGCTACGGCGCGCGCTTGTTTGTGCGTTTGTTGTTTACCCTCAAGTCCAGTTTGCAGCGCTTTGGGCTGATCCGCGACCAGATCCATTTTTTGGGCAATTACTCGCTGGTCATTATTGCTTTTTCCGGCTTGTTTGTGGGCTTTGTGTTCGGCTTGCAGGGCTACTACACCTTGCAGCGCTATGGCTCTTCCGAGGCCTTGGGTCTGCTGGTGGCACTCAGCCTGGTGCGGGAATTGGGGCCCGTCGTCACCGCCTTGCTTTTCGCTGGGCGCGCCGGTACCTCGCTCACCGCAGAAATCGGTTTGATGAAAGCCGGCGAACAAATTAGCGTCATGGAAATGATGGCAGTGGATCCGGTGCTGCGCGTACTGGCACCACGTTTTTGGGGCGGCGTAATCGCCATGCCTTTGCTCGCCGCAGTATTTAGCGCCATGGGCATTGTGGGCGGCTGGGTTGTCGGCGTGGTGATGATAGGCGTGGATTCGGGCTCTTTTTGGAGCCAGATTCAGGGCGGCGTGGACGTCTGGCGTGATGTGGGCAATGGCATCATCAAGAGCATCATCTTTGGTTTTGCCGTTACCTACGTCGCACTCTTACAGGGCTATGTTGCGCAGGCCACGCCCGAAGGCGTTGCCGCCGCCACCACCCGCACCGTGGTGATGGCCTCTTTGTCGGTGCTGGTGATGGACTTTGTCCTCACCGCCATGATGTTTACGATTTAGCGATCGCTTATCCAGAAAGAATTCGCATGCAACGCTCCAAAAATGACCTGTGGGTTGGCCTGTTTGTGCTCATCGGCGCAGTGGCCATTTTGTTTCTGGCCCTGCAGTCGGCCAATTTGCTCAGCCTCAATTTCCAGTCCACCTATAAAGTGACGGCCAAGTTCGATAACGTGGGCGGTCTCAAAGCCAAAGCAGCGGTGCGCAGCGCGGGTGTGGTAGTGGGGCGGGTAGAAAAAATTGTGTTCGACGATAAAAGTTTCCAAGCCCAGGTGCACATTGCGATGGAAAGTCGTTACCGTTTTCCTAAAGACAGCTCGCTCAAAATTTTGACCAGCGGCTTGCTCGGCGAGCAATACCTCGGTATTGAGGCGGGCGCCGAGGAAGCGATTTTGGCCACTGGCGACATGATCACCAGCACCCAATCGGCGGTGGTACTCGAGAGCCTGATCAGCCAGTTTTTGTATAGCAAAGCCGCAGCGAGTGCCGGGCCCAAAGAAGCAGACTAATGCAGAGTATTTATTTTCTTGGCCGCTTGCGGTCCTGGGCCTGTATCGGGGCGATCGCCTGTGCTTCATCAGGCGCCTGGGCGCAAACGGCCAAGCCGGCCAACCTGGTAGATCCTTTTGAAGGTATCAATCGCAGCATCTACGCTTTCAATGAAGTACTCGATCATGCGGTGATGCGCCCCGCAGCCATTGCTTACACCGAGTTGCTGCCGCGATGGATGCGCAATGGCGTTAGTCACTTTTTTGGCAACCTGGCCGATGTTTGGTCGATACCGAACAATGCATTGTCACTGCGGCCCAAGGCCACGGTGGACAGCATCAAGCGGGTTGCAGTGAATAGCACAGTCGGCTTGCTGGGCTTGGTCGATGTGGCCAGTACCTTGGATATAGACAAACACCCCGCGGATTTCGGTCTGATGCTCAACCGTTGGGGCATGCCCTCCGGGCCTTTTGTGGTGGTGCCCTTGCTGGGTCCGCGTACTTTGCTCGAGGTCGTGGTGTATCCCTTGGACTGGAAGGGCAACCTGGCGAACCATGTGGATGATGTGGTGCTGCGTGACCTGTTGATGGCCGTTAGCTTTACCGATTTGCGGGCTAGCTACCTGCAGGTTGACGATGTCGTCAATGCAGTGGCCCTGGACCAGTACTCCTTTAAGCGGGATTCCTATTTGCAGCGTAGGGTCTATCTGCAAAACGACGGGGAAAGCGCAGGCAGCATGGATGATCGACCGTAGAATCCGTTGAAGCGCGGGAAAGGCAAGGGTCAACCGTGATTGCGGCTACATGAAGGGAGAAAAAGTGAGTTTTCGATATTTCAAGCAGCTAGGTGTATTACTGATGTTCCTAGGGGGTGCGCTGTCGGCTGGAAGTGCATGGGCCCAAGATGAGGCCGCTGATGTATTTATCAAGCGCATGTCCACCGAGGTCTTGGACGTCATCAAAGCGGACAAGTCCATGCGCAGCGGCGACATTGCTAAGGTCGTTACGCTGGTGGACACGCGCATCATGCCGCATGTGGATTTTCAGCGCATGACGGCTTCGGCCGTTGGCCCGGGCTGGCGCCAGGCGACGCCTGAGCAGCAAAAACGTTTGCAGGAAGAATTCAAAATTCTACTGGTGCGCACCTATGCCGGGGCCTTGTCCCAAATCAGCGATCAGATCATCGCATTAAAGCCTTTGCGTGCTGCGCCCGAGGACAAAGAAGTGGTGGTGCGCAGCGAAGTGCGTGGCAGCGGCGAGCCGATTCAGTTGGATTACCGACTGGAAAAAACGCCCGGTCAGGGCTCCGGCTGGCGGATTTTTAATATCAACGTCATGGGCGTCTGGTTGGTCGAAACGTACAAAAGTCAGTTTGGCCAGGAAATCAATGCCAAGGGCGTGGACGGCCTGATCGAATCGCTGGCAGCGCGCAATAAATCCAATAGTAAAAAGAACTGACGTGCTCGCCTTACCCGCCGTTCTGACCCATGCCCAGGCCGGTCCCTGCCTGGTGCAATTGGCCGCCGGTATTGCAACCGGTACCCAGCAGGTGGTACTCGATGCGCGGCCCTTACAGGAGTTCGATTCGTCCGCGCTGGCTGTTTTGCTGGAGCTTCGCCGCGCTTGCCTGCGTCTAGGTAAGCAACTGCACATCGAAGGCGCGCCTGAGCGGCTAATGCATTTGGCCGCTCTCTATGGGGTGCGTGTTTTGCTCGAAAGCGGCGATCAAGCAAGCGCTGCAAGCTTGGAAGCCACGCCGGTTTAGGCCTTTCGCCCGGCCACAGAGGGCTGTGAGGCTTGCGGGCGTAAAATCTCGTGTTTATGCCTGCCATTTCCTTCCAGTCGATTTCCAAGGCGTATGCCTCGCCCAAAGGCCCTCCGGGCAGCAAATTCCTAGCCGTTGATCAGGTCAGTTTGGATATTGAGCAAGGCGAGTTTTTTGGTTTGCTTGGCCCCAACGGCGCCGGCAAAACCACCATGATCAGCATGCTGGCCGGTCTAACTAGGCCCAGCGCCGGTAGCGTCAGCGTCTTGGGCAGTGATGTGCAGCGCGACTACGCACAGGCCCGGCGCAAACTTGGCGTGGTGCCACAAGAATTGGTGTTCGACCCATTTTTTAATATTCGTGAAGCCTTGCGCATCCAGTCCGGCTACTTCGGTGTGCGCAACAACGACGCCTGGATCGACGAACTGCTGGAATGCCTAGGCCTGGCTGATAAGGCCCAGGCCAATATGCGCCAGTTGTCTGGCGGCATGAAACGGCGTTTTCTGGTTGCGCAAGCCCTGGTGCACAAGCCGCCGGTGATCGTGCTCGACGAGCCGACCGCCGGCGTGGATGTGGAGTTACGCCAAACCTTGTGGCAATTCATTGCCAAACTCAATAAACAAGGGCATACCGTTTTGCTCACCACCCATTACCTAGAAGAAGCCGAGGCTTTGTGCGGCCGTGTGGCCATGCTCAAGTCTGGCCGCATCGTGGCGCTTGACAACACCTGTGACCTGTTACAAGCAGCATCGAGCAACGTGCTGCGGTTCAAGGTGGAAGGTGTGCTGCCCGAGGCCTTGCGCACGCAGGCACGTGTCACCGGGCGCATTGTGCAGTTTCCAGCGCATGACGCGTTGGAGATCGAACGTTATTTGGCAGCCGTGCGCGAAGCCGGTTTACATGCCGAGGACGTAGAAATCCGCAAAGCCGATCTGGAAGACGTGTTTTTGGACGTGATGCAAAAGCATTCCGGAAAAGCGATCCAGCAGGTGAGCGTCACCACAGGAGCAGCTGCATGAACGGCTGGCAAACCCTGCTCTACAAAGAAGTGCTGCGCTTTTGGAAAGTCGCGTTCCAAACCATTGCCGGCCCAGTGCTCACCGCCATGCTGTATTTGCTGATTTTCGGCCATGCCTTGGAAGACCATGTGAAAGTGTATGACCAGGTCAGCTACACCGCGTTTTTGGTGCCAGGCTTGGCGATGATGAGCCTTTTGCAAAACGCGTTTGCCAACAGCTCCTCGTCGCTCATCATGAGCAAGGTTATGGGCAATCTGGTGTTTATCCTGCTCACGCCCTTGTCCTATTGGCACTGGTTTGTGGCCTATGTAGGCGCTGCCGTGGTGCGTGGTCTGGTGGTGGGCTTGGGGGTCTATGCTGTTGCTTCGTTTTTCACGCAAATCAGCTTTGCCCAGCCGCAGTTTATTTTCCTGTTTGCCGTCATGGGCGCGGCCATGATGGGCACGCTAGGGCTGATCGCCGGCCTGTGGGCTGAGAAGTTTGACCAGCTGGCTGCGTTTCAAAACTTCGTGATCATGCCCATGACTTTTTTAAGTGGCGTGTTTTATTCCATCCATTCGCTGCCGCCGTTTTGGCAAGTCGTCAGCCATTGCAATCCCTTCTTTTACATGATTGATGGTTTGCGCTACGGTTTTTTTGGCGTCAGCGATGTATCGCCCTGGTTAAGCTTGGCAGTGGTCGGCGGTACGATGCTGCTCGTCTTTGCCATTGCCCTGCATTTGCTGCGCACCGGTTACAAAGTTCGCAGCTAAACCTTTACTTTTGCCATGACCGCAGAACAACTTCAAGCCTTGATTTCCGCTGGCCTGCCTTGCACCCATATTGCGCTGGAGGGTGACGGACGCCACTGGTATGCCACGATTGTGTCGGATGCCTTTGAGGGTAAGCGCCTCATTGCGCGCCACCAACAGGTTTACGCCACCTTGGGCACGCGTATGCAGACCGATGAGGTACACGCCTTGTCCATGAAAACTTTTACCCCTGCCGAGTGGGCAGCTCAAAATTCTTAAGGCCCGGCTGATGGACAAGCTTTTGATTCGCGGTGGCCGCAGCCTGCACGGTGAAGTGCAGATTTCCGGCGCCAAAAATGCCACCTTGCCCGAACTGTGCGCCGCGCTGTTGACGCCCGAGCCGGTGCGCCTGCGCAACGTCCCGCGCCTACAGGACGTCGCCACCATGCGCAAGCTCTTGCTCAATATGGGGGTGCAGGTAAGCGAGCAAGAAGGCGGCGAATTGTTAATCAACGCGGGCACCTTGCACACGCCCGAAGCGCCTTATGAGTTGGTAAAAACTATGCGCGCCTCGGTGCTGGCGCTGGGGCCTTTGCTGGCGCGTTTCGGGCATGCCAAGGTCTCGCTGCCCGGCGGATGCGCCATTGGTTCGCGCCCGGTGGACCAGCATCTCAAAGGCCTGACGGCCATGGGCGCGGAGATTGCCGTGGAGCACGGCTATATGCTGGCGTGCATTGGCGGCGGGCGCAAGCGCCTCAAAGGCGCGCGCATCACGACCGACATGGTGACCGTGACCGGCACCGAAAACTTTTTGATGGCTGCGGCGCTTGCTGAGGGCGAAACCATTTTGGAAAACGCCGCTCAAGAGCCCGAGATTGCTGATCTCGCCGAAATGTTGATCGCCATGGGCGCACGCATTGAGGGCCACGGCAGTCGGCGCATCCGCATCCAGGGCGTGGAGGCTTTGCAAGGCTGCACCCACCAGGTGGTGGCGGACCGCATCGAAGCGGGGACTTTTTTGTGTGCTGTCGCCGCTGCCGGCGGCGATGTGTTTCTTAAAGACGGACGTGCCGACCATTTGGACGCGGTGATCGAAAAACTGGAATCTGCCGGTGCGCAGGTACAGGCAGTGCAAGGCGGCATTCGCATCGAGGCCCAGGGCCGCTTGCAAGCGCAAAGTTTTCGCACTACCGAGTACCCCGGCTTCCCCACCGATATGCAAGCCCAGTTCATGGCTTTGAACTGTATTTCTGAAGGCGCATCGCGCACTACTGAAACGATTTTTGAAAACCGCTTTATGCACGTCAACGAGTTGTTGCGCTTAGGAGCCAACATCCAAATTGAAGGCAAAGTGGCGGTGGTGCGGGGCGTCAAACGCTTGTCTGGTGCGACGGTCATGGCGACCGATTTGCGCGCCTCGGCCAGCTTGGTCATCGCCGGCCTGGTGGCCGAGGGCGAGACCGTGGTGGACCGGATTTACCATCTCGACCGGGGCTACGACCGCATGGAAAGCAAGCTGCGTGGTCTGGGCGCAGACATTGAGCGCATCCGTTAATTTGTTTGGCACACCCAAAGACCTGTAAACATGATCACCATTGCCTTGTCCAAAGGCCGTATTTTTGAAGAGACCGTGCCTTTGTTGGCGGCGGCAGGCATACGCGTGCTCGACGACCCTGAGCGCTCGCGCAAATTGATTCTCGATACCAACCAGGCCGACGTTCGCGTGCTGGTCGTGCGGGCTACCGACGTGCCCACCTATGTGCAGTTTGGCGGCGCCGATATGGGTATCACCGGCAAAGACACTTTGCTAGAGCACGGCGGCGATTGGGGCGGCGGCAGCGCCGGTTTGTTTCAACCGCTGGACCTGCAAATTGCCAAGTGCCGCATCAGCGTAGCTGTGCGCGCTGATTTTGATTACGCCCATGCCGTGCGCCAAGGCGCGCGCCTGCGTGTAGCCACCAAGTATGTGGCGATTGCACGCGAGTTCTTCGCCAGCAAGGGCGTGCATGTGGATTTGATCAAGCTCTACGGCAGCATGGAGTTGGCTCCGCTAGTGGGCTTGTCCGATGCCATCGTCGATCTGGTGTCCACCGGCAACACCTTGCGTGCCAATAATTTGATCGAAGTCGAGCGCATCATGGACATCAGCGCGCGCTTAATCGTGAACCAGGCGGCTTTAAAGCTCAATCGCGAACCCATCCGCCGCATCATCGACGCCTTTGGCGCGGTGGTGGGCGCAACAGGCCAGAGCGGCGCATAAGCGGCAAGGTGCTCACTCGCATGAACGCTCGCCCGCTGCGCCTGTCCACTGCCCAGGCAGATTTCGAAACCCTGTTTCAGCAACGCCTGCACTGGTCGGCCGATACCGATGCCGCCATCGAGCAGCGCGTAGCCGACATCCTGGCTGATGTGAAAACCCGCGGCGACGCCGCAGTGCTGGACTACACCGCACGTTTTGACGGTTTACAGGCAGCGTCCATGCCCGACTTGGAGTTGCAGCAAGCCGATTTCAAAGCTGCCTTCGATGGCCTGCCAGAGGCGCAAAAGCGCGCTTTGCAAGACGCTGCTGCGCGCATACGCAGCTACCATGAAGCACAAAAGAAAGCCTGCGGCGAAAGCTGGCAGTACCGCGACGCCGACGGCAGTTTGCTGGGCCAAAAAGTCACGCCCCTGGACCGCGCTGGTATTTATGTCCCCGGCGGCAAAGCGGCTTACCCTTCCAGCCTCTTGATGAACGCCATCCCGGCCCACGTAGCCGGTGTGGGCGAAATCATCATGGTGGTACCCACCCCGGTGCGCGGCAGCGTGGCTACCGGCGGCGCGGCTGGTAGCGGCGCGACAGCCAAGCGCGGCGAGCGCAATGAATTGGTACTAGCGGCTGCCTATGTCGCGGGTGTCAGCCGCGCTTTTACCATCGGCGGCGCCCAAGCAGTAGCCGCGCTTGCCTATGGCACGGCCACCGTGCCCCGCGTGGACAAAATCACGGGCCCGGGCAACGCCTATGTGGCAGCGGCCAAGCGGCGCGTCTTCGGCACGGTCGGCATCGACATGATTGCGGGGCCCTCAGAAATACTGGTGCTGGCCGACGGCAGCACGCCGCCCGACTGGGTGGCCATGGATTTGTTCAGCCAGGCCGAGCATGACGAACTGGCGCAAAGCATATTGCTCTGCCCCGATGGCGCCTACATCGACGCGGTGCAAGCGGCTATCGACAAACTATTGCCGCAGATGCCAAGGCGCGACATCATCGCCGCCTCCCTCAACGGGCGCGGTGCCTTGATACACACGCGCAGCATGCAAGAGGCCTGCGCCATTAGCAACCGTATCGCGCCCGAGCACCTAGAGGTGAGCAGCAGTGAACCGCACCGGTGGGAACCTTTGCTGGTTCATGCGGGCGCTATTTTTCTGGGCGCCTTTACCAGCGAAAGCCTGGGCGACTATTGCGCCGGCCCCAACCATGTGCTGCCCACTTCCGGCACGGCGCGGTTTTCTTCGCCGCTGGGGGTCTACGATTTTCAAAAGCGCAGCAGCTTGATCGAAGTGTCAGAGGCCGGGGCGCAGATACTGGGCCACACGGCTTCGGTGTTGG
Organism: Rhodoferax sp.; assembly: GCA_040400575.1. Lineage (GTDB taxonomy): Bacteria > Pseudomonadota > Gammaproteobacteria > Burkholderiales > Burkholderiaceae_C > Allorhodoferax. Next base: position 188,496 of record JBBAPX010000001.1, on the reverse strand, counting down.
CGCATGGCGAAGGCTTGCAAGCCCATGCGCGCGCTGCCGAAATGCGCATGCACGGGAACCAAGTATGAACACGCCAACTCCCAATGTGCGCTTTATTCGCGACGACGTGCGGGCCATGCAGGCCTATGCGGTGCAAGATGCCACGGGCATGGTCAAGCTCGACGCCATGGAAAACCCCTACGGCTTGCCGCCGGATTTTCAAGCGCAATTGGGCGAGCGCTTGGGCCGTGTAGCCCTCAACCGTTACCCTAGCGCGCGCATCCAAGATGTGCATGCCGCGCTGGCAGCTTATGTGGACCTGCCCGAGGGCTACGCACTGACCTTGGGCAATGGCTCGGACGAGCTGATATCTATGCTGGCCATGGCCTGCGCCCGCCCCGGCGCCTGCATTCTTGCGCCCGAGCCCGGTTTTGTGATGTATGCCGTGTCCGCGCAATTGCAAGGCTTGCGCTTTGTAGGTGTGCCTTTGCAGGCGGATTTTTCACTGGACGAAGCGGCCATGGCTTCCGCCATCGCGCAGCACCAACCCGCTATCGTGTACCTGGCTTACCCCAACAATCCCACCGCCAATTTATGGGACGCGCAAGTCCTGCGCCGCCTGATTGCCCAGGCCAGTGCCTATGGCGCGCTGGTGGTAGTGGACGAGGCCTACCAGCCCTTTGCGGCCCGCACGTGGCTTGACGAAATCCGCCGCGACCCGATTGCCAACGCCCAGGTCGTGCTGATGCGCACCCTATCGAAATTCGGCCTGGCCGGTGTGCGCCTAGGCTATGCGCTGGCGCCGGCGGCCCTGCTGGCGCAGATCGACAAAGTGCGTCCGCCCTACAACGTCAGCGTCCTCAATGCCGAATGCGCACTCTTCGCCCTCGAGCATGCGCCAGTATTTGCCGCACAAGCGGCGCTCATCTGCAGCGAACGCGAACGTCTGCTAGCGGCCCTAGCCGCACTGCCTGGCCTGCAGCCCTTTCCCAGCCAGGCCAATATGATTCTTCTGCGCGTATCGGGCGAGCCCGGCGCGGCGGCGCGTCTGCATGCGGCGCTGAAAATGCGTCAGATTTTGGTGAAGAACGTTTCTACAATGCACCCGCTGCTGGCCAACTGTCTGCGACTGACGGTCGGCACAGCCCCTGAAAACACGCTGCTACTGGCAGCGCTTGAGGCCTCTTTATGACTGACACAGCTTCCAGCCTGGTAAGCGTGCTGCCCCAGCCCACGGGTGAGGGCGGCGCCCGCAGCGCCGAAGTGACGCGCAACACCGCCGAAACCCGCATCCGCGTGGCCCTCAATTTGGACGGCAGCGGGCAGGCCCAGTTGTCCACGGGCATCGGCTTTTTCGACCATATGCTGGACCAGATTGCTCGCCACGGCCTGATCGACCTGGACATCCAGGCCCAGGGCGATTTACATATCGACGGCCACCACACGGTGGAAGACGTGGGCATCACGCTGGGCCAGGCTTTTGCCCAAGCACTGGGCGATAAAAAAGGTATTCGCCGCTACGGCCATGCCTATGTGCCTTTGGACGAAGCGCTTTCGCGCGTGGTCATCGATCTGTCAGGCCGCCCCGGTCTAGAAATGGACGTGCCCTTTAAGAGCGGCATGATTGGAGGCTTTGACACCCAATTAGCACATGAATTTTTCCAAGGCTTTGTGAATCACGCCGGTGCCACCGTGCATATTGACAACCTCAAAGGCGAGAACGCGCACCACCAGTGCGAAACTGTTTTCAAAGCCTTTGCGCGCGCCTTGCGCATGGCGGTGGAGCGCGATCCGCGCGCCGCTGGCACCATCCCGTCCACCAAAGGCTCGCTCTGACGTGACTCCCCGCCCGGAGGCTTGCGCCACCCCGCTATGAAATCCGTTGCTATCGTCGATTACGGCATGGGCAATTTGCGCTCGGTCACCCAAGCGGTCATGCATGCCGCCGCGCACGAAGGTGTGCAAGCGGTATGGGCACGCAGCCCGCAAGAGGTGATGGACGCCGAGCGTGTGGTATTGCCCGGCCAGGGCGGCATGCGCGACTGCATGGCCGAGCTGCGCGCCAGCGGTATGCTGCCCGCTGTACTACATGCTGCGGCGCACAAACCCTTGATGGGCGTTTGTGTGGGCATGCAAATGCTGCTGGACCATAGCGAGGAATGGGACACGCCGGGCCTGGGCTTGATGCCCGGTACGGTGCGCAAGTTTTCTCTGGATGGGCGCTTGCAGGACGACGGCAGTCGCTATAAAGTACCGCAAATGGGTTGGAATCAAGTCTGGCAGGCCGATCACAGTAAGGGCGCGCACCCGGTGTGGGCCGGCGTACCCGACGGCAGTTATTTCTATTTTGTGCACAGCTACTACGCCGATCCGCAAAACACAGCGCATTGCGCTGGCCAGACCGATTACGGCGGGCGCTTTTGTTCCGCACTGGCCCGCGATAATATTTTTGCCACGCAGTTCCACCCCGAAAAGAGCGCCGAGCAGGGCCTGGCCCTGTACCGCAATTTTCTGCGTTGGGAGCCTTGAAATGCCCTATTTGGCCCGCTTGCGTGTATGGTTCGCTTAATTTTTCTTATCCCTTCCTTTCATTTTTACCACCCACCGCCACTGCACCATGCTGCTTATCCCCGCTATTGACCTCAAAGACGGCCACTGCGTTCGCCTGCAACAAGGCGATATGGATCAATCCACCACCTTCGGGGAAGACCCGGTCGCCATAGCGCGGCTTTGGGTGGACAAGGGTGCCAGGCGTTTGCATCTGGTGGACCTGAACGGCGCCTTTGCCGGGCACCCGAAAAACGAGGCGGCCATTCGCCGCATCCTCAAAGAAGTGGGTAGCGAAGTCGATGTGCAACTAGGCGGTGGCATCCGCGACCTGGATACCATTGAGCGCTATCTCGACGCCGGCTTGCGCTACGTCATCATCGGCACCGCCGCCGTCAAAAACCCCGGCTTTTTGCAAGACGCCTGCACCGCATTTGGCGGCCACATCATCGTCGGCCTGGACGCCAAAGAAGGCAAAGTCGCCACCGACGGCTGGAGCAAACTCACCCGCCACGATGTGGTCGACCTGGGTAAAAAGTTTGAAGACTACGGCGTCGAGTCCATCATCTACACCGACATTGGCCGCGACGGCATGCTCACCGGCATCAACATCCAGGCTACCGTGGCGCTGGCGCAAGCGCTGTCGATTCCGGTTATCGCCTCGGGGGGACTGTCCAATATGGCCGACATCGAAGCGCTGTGCGACGTGGAAGACGAAGGCGTGGAGGGCGTGATCTGTGGGCGCGCGATTTACACCGGCGACCTGGACTTTGCCGCCGGCCAAGCCCGCGCTGACGAACTCAATGGCTGATGCAATGGCTGGGTCCGGCGCAGCCCTAGCCACGCGCAGCGAAGAACTTTTTCAAGGCCAGCCCTGTCACCGTCTGACGCTGGCCCATGGCGACAGCGTATTGGTGGCGCGGCAGGGCGCGCATGTCATTTCTTGGCTTCAGGGTGGGCGCGAGCGCCTGTTCGTCAGCCCCCATGCCGTGTGGGACGGGCGCACCGCGATTCGCGGCGGCATCCCCATTTGCTTCCCGCAATTCAACCAGCGCGGCGATTTGCCCAAACATGGTTTTGTGCGCAATCTGCCTTGGGCCTTGCTGGCCGCAGAGTCGGGCGAAGCACCGAACAGTTTGTGCTTTGGGCTGCGTGCGGATGACAGCACCCGCGCGATGTGGCCCGCCGAGTTTGAAACCCGCTTGTGCGTGGACTTACTGCCAGAACAACTGTGCGTAACGCTGGAGGTGCGCAATCTGGGCACGCAAGCGTTGCGCTTTACCGGCGCGCTGCATTCCTACCTGGCTGTGAGCGATATTGCGCAAGTGCGCCTATCCGGTTTGGGCGGACAAAAAGAATGGGATTCGCGCGCAGACGTGCACCAGCGCGCTGCCGACAGTTTGCAATGCGTGGGCCCGTTTGACCGGGTCTACAGCGCCCCGCCCGCGCCTATGCATTTGCACGACCCACTTGGTGGCCTAGAGATCAGTAACAGCGAAGGCTGGGCAGACTGCGTAGTATGGAACCCCGGCGCAGCGGGCTGCGCCCTCATGCCTGACATGACGCCCGATGCGTTTGAACACATGCTGTGCGTAGAGGCGGCGCAAGTGTTGGAGCCTATTACCGTGGCGGCAGGCGGGCACTGGAGCGGCAGCCAACGTTTGCGCGCCTTGCTTGGCTAAGGCATGCTGGCTAAACGCATCATCCCTTGCTTGGACGTCACCGGCGGCCGTGTCGTCAAAGGCGTCAACTTTGTCGAGCTGCGCGACGCCGGCGACCCGGTCGAAATCGCGGCCCGTTACAACGAGCAGGGCGCAGACGAGCTTACCTTTTTGGACATCACCGCCACCAGCGACGGGCGCGATGTGATTCTCCACATCATCGAAGCCGTGGCCAGCCAAGTGTTTATCCCGCTCACCGTGGGCGGCGGTGTACGCACCGTAGACGATGTGCGCCGACTCTTGAACGCCGGCGCTGACAAAACCAGTTTCAACTCAGCCGCGATTGCCAACCCCCAAGTGATACGCGACGCCTCTGCCAAGTACGGCGCGCAGTGCATTGTGGTCGCCATCGACGCGAAACGCCGCAGGCCTGAAGATGAGCAACGCATCGGCGCGAACGGTTTACCCATGGGCCCGGGCTGGGACGTGTACAGCCACGGCGGCCGCAAAAACGTCGGCCTGGACGCGGTGGCTTGGGCTACCCAAATGGCCGAATACGGTGCGGGCGAAATCTTGCTCACCAGCATGGACCGCGACGGCACCAAAAGCGGCTTTGACTTGGCGCTCACCCGCGCAGTCAGCGAAGCGATGAGCGTGCCGGTGATAGCCTCAGGCGGAGTGGGCAACCTGGACCACCTGGCCGATGGCATTCAAACGGGCGGTGCTGATGCCGTCCTTGCGGCGAGCATCTTTCATTATGGTGAATACACGGTGCACCAAGCCAAACAGCGTATGCGCGAGCGTGGCATCCCGGTGCGCTTGTAATCAACGAATTTTTCGCCCTATGGTCGAACGAATCCTGAAGCGGCAGGGCTGCAAAACGTTCGAAGATTAAAAATCGACCGCTCAGGTAAGAATACTAAAACAACTAGGCCGAAAACATCACGCGATGTGCGTGGTTCGATTCACCAAGGTGAACATACGCGGGACACGACCTGGGCGAACTTCCGGGATGAAAAAAGCCCTACAAGCAGCCTGCTTCAATGCGCTACGCGAAGTTAATCAGTAGTTGTTATCAATTTTTAGTCTATAGTGCATTTGATAAAAGTATCGATGTAAGGCGCACATCGAAGATCTTCGGCCCCTCACCTTCAAACTTAGGCCCTATGCGAACCCTAGCCGCACCGCACTTTGTCTTGGAACCCCAGCTCGCTGCGCACGCGCAGGAGATGTTCGTCGTGCTAAGCGATCCCGCCATCTACGAGTTCGAGAACGCACCGCCGATCGACGAAGAGTGGCTAAGGAAGCGCTTCGAACGCCTTGAAAGTCGGGGCTCAAGCGACGGGACGCAGCAGTGGCTCAACTGGGTCATTCGTCTTCCAGACGGTAAGCTGGCCGGCTACGTGCAAGCCACGGTATTTCAAGACGGTTCTGCTTACGTCGCGTACGAACTCCATAGTCAATACTGGCGCCAAGGCATCGGAAGCAGCGCCGTTTGGGCGGTGCTCCAAGAGCTTCACGATCAGTACGGTGTCGCAACCTTCATCGCGGTTCTGAAGGCACGTAACTATCGTTCAGAGGCGCTGTTGCGCAAGCTGGGCTTTGTCCCAGCCAGCGACGAACAGGCAGCCCAGCACCGAGACGAGCCTGACGAACTGGTTCTGGTCAAGCCAGCCCTGGCTGCGGCAAATGCGGCCTAATCCCTCTGTCGAGCGGACACCGATCGGTGCGTCACCTAGCTCGCCGATCGTTGATGTCTATGGTTCGCAACGAATGCCGCACACATTGCGCATCGAACAGGTTGCCCATCGTTCATTTGAAGTAGCGCGGCAGCTACATGCGGTGCAAATGCGCGCATATGCGCTGGAAGCAAGCCTCTTGGGTGCTGTCTATTTTCCACCGCTAGAGCGCACCGTTGACGACCTGCGCAACAGCACAGAGACCTTTCTTGCTGCGCGCGTCGAGGATTAAATAGTGGGAGCCGCAAGCACGTGGCCAGACGATGAAGGTATGGGTATCAACATAGCGTCTCTGGTCGTTGCCCCGTCGCACCAACGCCAAGGCGTCGGCAGGAAACTTATGGCGGCGGTGCTTTCCCGACACGGCGGCGAGGGACTGACCGTTCAGACAGGCGTGAAAAACGTTCCGGCGATTACGCTCTACAAATCCCTAGGTTTCGCAGAGCTCAGGCGCTGGTTCGTAGGCCGCGAACCGCTTGAGTTGGTAAAGCTGCGACGTATTGCCTAGAATCTTTCCGTGTCAAAACCTGGAACGGTCTAAGCATGTCAAACCAATCGTCGCCCGTCGCCCTTTTCGCCATCGACGCTCCAAAACGCGTCAAGCCTTCCAACTACCCTGAGCCCTTCGCCTCCCGAATGCAAGGTCGCGAGAAGCGTCCACTGGGCGATCTTTTTGGCCTAAGCAACTTCGGTGTCAATCTGACGCAACTCGCGCCGGGCGCAGTCTCGTCCCTGCGCCATGCCCACACCCAACAAGACGAATTTATCTACATTCTGGAAGGCCACCCGACCTTGCATACCGATGAGGGCCGCACCCGCTTGTCGCCGGGGATGTGCGCGGGTTTCAAGGCAGGCACCGGTAACGGACACCGGTTGATAAACGAAACATCAGAATTGGTGGTGTATTTGGAGGTGGGGGATCGACGCCCTGGTGATGAGGGGCTCTACCCTGACGACGACCTCAAGGCAGTGTTGGTGGATGGCAAGTGGTCTTTCCAGCACAAGAACGGCGCGCCGTATTCACTGATTACTTTGAGAGCTTGACCACGCCATAAAACCGGCAGAGCGCATGTGCTGCCCGTCGAACCTCACCCAAGGAGAAAACCCATGCTTCAACTACGCCCTGGCTGCGAGTGCTGCGACAAGGACCTGCCGCCTGATTCCACCGAAGCCCGCATCTGTTCTTTCGAGTGCGCTTTTTGTGCCTCCTGCGCAGAAGGCACGCTGGCCGGCCATTGCCCCAATTGCGGTGGTGAACTGGTCGCCCGTCCCCGACGCCCCGCAACTAAGCTTGCCAAGTTTCCGGCATCCACCGAACGAATTCTGAAGCCGCAGGGCTGCCAAGTGCTCGCCTGACATTGGGCGTGACCCCAATAACTTTGTTCGGAAGTCAGCCCTAAGAAGTGTGCTCTGGCCGCCGCTTAAGGGCCTCATTCATCTCCATAATGAAACCGGCAAGCCACCACCAAAACCGCCCCATCGTGCGCCGCATAAAACAGGCGATGCGTGTCATCAATACGGCGCGACCAATAGCCAGCTAAGTTTCCCGCCAGAGCATGAAAAAAAAGAATTAAATAAAGGTAATTTTTATCTATTTTGATAATATAGTGCCCATACCTTATCCGCTCGCGCACTTGGTCGAGCAAGCGGCTGGACTGCAAGGAAGGGGCACCGGGTTTCATGGCAAATTCATACTTGTACAAAATTGCAATAAATGCATCTGTAAGCCAAGGTGAAAGCGGCTTACAGCCATTTCATCTAAAAGATGTATCGACTGGGCCCGGATGTATCGACCGTGTTTTGCGGTCTACATCACGTTAGACCTTTTTTCAACCTACCTTACCTTTTGAGGAAAGCACAATGCTTGATCACATGACCTTTCGCGTTAGTGATATTGCGCGCACCAAAACGTTCTACACCGCAACCTTGGCTCCATTGGGCTATAGCCTGAATTTAGAAGGAAGCCACGATGGAATGAATATGCTTGGCTTCTCTCACCCAGATGCAACAGAGCCTGATGGAAAAAAGGTTGATGTTTGGTTTGTGGATGGCACCTCACCTTACGGAGGGGCTCGTGCGACAACGAGTTGCCATCTTTGCTGGAGGGCCGAGAATCGAGCGCAGGTTGATGCGTTTTATCATGCCGCTATTGCCGCAGGTGGCAAAAATTATGGTGCCCCAGGTTTGCGGCCCCAATACCATCCCAATTACTACGGCGCGTTCGTTATCGACCCTGAGGGAAATAACATTGAGGCGGTATGCCATCTACCCGAATAAGATTCGCCTCGTTGCAAGGCAATGTCTAACAATTCTTTCCAGTGGACTGCCTTCGGCAGCCGCTGAATTCAAACGTTAGGCAACACACACTCCACACCCATGCATATCGAGATTCGCCCCTACCTGGCTGAGGACGACCTTGATGCGCTCACTGATCTGATTCACCGCGCATATGCGCCGCATCTGGCCCTTGGACTGAGGTACTGGGCTACCCACCAGTCTTCTACCGACACGGTGAAGCGCCTGCTCTCCGGAACGGGACTGATCATGCTTGCTGATGGCATGTACGCGGGTACCGGGACGGTTCGACCGCCTCAACCGAACTCGCCGGTCCCTCTCTACAGAGATCCCACCGTCAGATCGCTGTCGCAGTTCTGCGTAGCCCCAGAACACAAGGGTAAGTGGCTAGGTGCGCGGTTACACCAGCACGCCACAGAGGTGGCCCGACTCTCGGGCGCCTCAGTGATGGCACTAGACACAGCACTGCCGGCGCATGCGTTGATCGGACTCTACGAGCGCTGGGGGTATCGGGTCGTTGGCCGATGCGACTGGAGACCCGACACCAACTACGAGAGCGTAGTCATGGCCAAGGACCTCACCGAGGCGGGCTGTGTCGCCTAACCCTATGCTCAACCGGACGTGCAACAGCGTTCGTCGCCCGGGCCTCATTTCATTCTGACCCGATCGCCGCTCGTTGCCGCACGCCAGTTAGTTTCACGTGAGTCCGACGAAATGGCTCTTGTCAAGTCGCCCCCGCTGAGGCGAATGCGGCCTAGGCCCTTGGGTCGAGGTGAGGTCTGCCTCGCCTCCCACGATAGCCCGCTAGAAGAAAGTTGGTTACAGTAACGTATGGCACCTACCATTGGCCGTGACGGCCAATTTCGTCTGTTCTTCTTTTCACGGGAAGAGACGCGCATTCATGTCCATGTTTCACATGTGGACGGTGAAGCGAAGTTCTGGCTTACACCACAGGTGGGTCTAGCCAACCATACGGGTCTTTCTGCTACCCAACTTCGACAAGCTAAGCGCTTGTGAATTCACACTTGAAGGAGATCCAAGATGCCTGGAACCAACACTTTGGCGGCTGAAGTTACCCATGTTTCGAAGCACGGTTTTTGGCTGCTGCTTGCCGACGAAGAGCTACTCGTGCCTTTTGATCAATTTCCATGGTTTCGAAAAGCGACGATCGAACAGATTTCTGAAGTTCAGTGGCCAACCCCAGATCACCTCTATTGGCCGGGCTTGGACGTGGATTTATCCCTTGAGTCCATACGAAATCCATCGACATTTCCGCTGGTTTCGGGCGCAGCGGCTTAACAGCTTGTTCATCGCGGACACGCGTTAGCACGATGTCGCTTCGCGGCGCTAGTAGACGTATATTCTGGCCGCCAACGACTCCGCATTGCTCGCTGGAGCCTTAGGTGACATTGTGCAGCTTGGGTTACCCGGTTGAACAACCATTGAACCGTACCGTAAAACGGCGGTTTAGCTTCGCCATTCATGTTCAACAACAGCCCTTAACATCCCCCCTTATGACTTATTTAGACGCCATCACATGGGATGCCCAGGGCCTAGTGCCTGTTATTGCCCAGGAACAAGGCAGCAAGGACGTGCTGATGTTTGCCTGGATGAACCGCGAGGCGCTGCAAAAGACGGTGGAATTGGGCCGTGCGGTGTATTTCAGCCGCTCGCGCAAGAAGCTGTGGCACAAGGGCGAAGAATCCGGCCATGTGCAACTGGTACACGAAATCCGCATCGATTGTGATGCCGACGTGGTGCTGCTGACTGTCACCCAACAAGGCCACGATCCTGGCATTGCCTGTCACACCGGGCGCCACAGCTGTTTTTTTAGCATGCTGCACAACGGGCAATGGCAGCCGGTGGAACCGGTGCTCAAAGACCCTGCAACGATTTACCCCAAAGGCAATTAAATGGACAGTTCGGGCAAAGAAATTTCGCAAGACGCATTGGCGCAATTAGCTGCCATCATCGAAAGCCGCAAAGTCGCACACGGTGGCGACCCGCAGACCAGCTACGTCGCCCGCCTTTTTCACAAAGGGCCAGACGCTTTTTTGAAAAAAATCGGCGAGGAGGCCACCGAAGTGGTGATGGCCGCCAAAGACCTAGACCACGGCGCTGATAAAGCCAAGCTGGTGGGCGAGGTGGCAGATCTGTGGTTTCACTGCCTGGTGGCCCTGGCGCATTACGATTTACACCCGTCCGACGTGATCGTCGAGCTGCGCCGGCGCGAAGGCATCAGCGGCATCGAAGAAAAAGCCCTGCGCAAAGCCCTGCAACGCGAAGCCCAAGAGCCCTGACTTAAAGCCCTGATTTAATATAGTTGCTGCCCAACAACCGCATTGTTTTGCATCCCCGCCATGGCCACCCATTCGCACACCGCCCACGACCCCCATTGCCTGTTTTGCAAAATCGTTGCCAAGCAGATTCCTTCGCGTACCGTGTACGAGGACGATGATTTTTATGCCTTCCATGACATCGCCCCCTGGGCGCCGGTGCACTTTCTGATCATTCCCAAGCTGCATATCCCGTCGATGGCGCAGGTCGGGCCCGATGATGCCGCGCTGATGGGCCGCATGATGACCCTGGTGCCGGTACTGGCCTTGCAGGAAGCTTGCAACCCTTATCCGGACGGGGGCTTTCGCTTGGTGACCAACACCGGCGCCGAAGGCGGGCAGGAGGTGCGCCACCTGCATTTCCACGTCATGGGTGGCCCCAGGCCCTGGCTGCGGGGCTGAAAACACGTAAACCGCGCGGGCAAAGCCTGCGCGACTAGAATTCCCCCTCACTTAGGAGAACCGTATGGGTTTGTCAACAACGCACTTGATCATTTTTCTGGTCATCATTGTGGTGATCTTCGGTACCAAAAAACTGCGCAATATCGGCTCGGACCTGGGCGGCGCTGTCAAAGGTTTTAAAGACGGCATGAGTAATGGCGGCGACAAGCCGGCTGAAGCCGCGCCCGCTGCCCCAGCGCAGCAAGTGGCTGCCAACCCGCCTTCTGCCAACAAAGACGCTATCGACGTCGAAGCCAAGGCTAAGCACTAAGCCCCCGTCTGTAGGTCTGCCGCCGGTGCATGAGATTTTCTTAAGTGTTTGATATTGGCGTCACCAAGCTCGCCATCATCGGCGGCATCGCCCTGGTCGTCATTGGTCCGGAGAAACTCCCCGGCCTGGCGCGTACCTTTGGAACCATGCTGGGCCGGGCCCGGCGCTATGTGGCCGATGTTAAGGAAGAGGTCAACCGCTCCATGGACCTTGACGAGTTGCGTAAGGCCCAGGCCAGCTTCCAGGATGCCGCCCAAGCGGTGCAAAGTTCTATAGACCAAAGTGCGGCGGCCATCGAAAACAGCATCGCCGAGGCGACAGCCCAGGATCTTGATAGCGAACCCCTACCCTATTACTCCTTCTATCAACCGGTCAAGAAACGTTGGCGCGCCAAGATCGGCGCCACCCCTAATTGGTATAAGGCGCGCAACGGTATGCGCACGCGGGCGCTTTCTGGTGCAGCGCGCGTGGCGCGCTTTCGGCCACCTAAAGCCCTTGGATGAGCGATAACAAGCCCCCTGACGACGAATTGGCCGGCACCGAGCAGCCTTTTGTGCAGCATTTGTTCGAGCTGCGCGATCGCTTGCTGCGCGCTGTCTACGGGATTGCGGCGATTTTTGCGCTACTGGCTTTTTTCCCCGGCCCGTCCAAGTTGTACGACTACTTGGCGATGCCCTTGGTGAAGGCCTTGCCCGAAGGCTCCAAAATGATTGCGGTGGGCGTGGTTTCGCCATTTTTGGTGCCCATAAAAGTGACCGTGCTCGCCTCGATCGCACTGGCGCTGCCTTGGATCTTGTACCAGTTGTGGGCCTTTGTGGCTCCAGGCCTCTACAAGCATGAAAAAAAGCTGGTCATGCCGCTGGTGGCCGCCAGCACCTTGCTGTTTTACACCGGTGCGGCGTTTTGCTACTTTTTTGTTTTCGGTCAGGCCTTTCCAGCGATTCAAAAAATGGCGCCTATGTCGGTCGCCGTGAGTCCGGATATCGAGGCCTACCTGGATTTTGTGGTGACCATGTTTATCGCCTTTGGCGTAGCCTTCGAGGTACCGATCGTGGTGGTGATACTGGCGCGTATGGGCGTGGTCACGGTTGTGCAGCTGCGCAATTTCCGCAGCTATTTCATAGTCGCAGCGGCGGCTGTGGCTGGCTTGGTGACGCCGCCCGATCCGGTATCCATGATCGCCCTGCTGGTCCCCATGTGTTTGCTGTACGAGCTGGGCATTATTGCGGCCCAAATCTTCATCCGCCATACCCAGGCGCCCGAAGATCCGCCAGCAACCGAAGGCGCTTCCAACACCGGCAGTTAACGCGGCAGCTTGCCCGGTCTGGGGCGAACACCGGGGGTGATGCTCAGGGCCAGCACGGTTTTCTTGCGTTGAATTTCGACCGTGGCGGGTACGCCGGGTTTGAGTACCGCCACGGCGGAGAGCAAATGCGCCACATCATCTACCGCTGTTCCGCCAATCGACAACACCACATCGCCCGGCGCCATGCCCGCCTTGCCCGCCGGGCCGCCTTGCAGCACCCCCGTGACGGCGACGCCACGCTCGGCCACAATGCCAAAGGCTTCGGCGACTTCAGGTGCCAGCTCATTGGGCTCTATGCCGATCCAGCCGCGGGTAACCTGGCCGTCGCGCACAATGCTTTCAAGCACCTGCTTGGCGGTGGAAATCGGAATGGCAAAGCCGATGCCCAGACTGCCACCCGAGCGCGAATAAATCGCGGTGTTGATGCCAAGCAAGCGCCCTTGGCTATCGACCAAAGCGCCACCCGAATTGCCGGGGTTGATAGCGGCGTCGGTTTGGATGAAATTTTCAAAAGTGTTGATGCGCTGGTTACGCCCCAGCGCGCTGATGATGCCGCTGGTGACGGTTTGGCCCACACCGAAGGGGTTGCCAATGGCCAGCACCAGGTCACCCACCTGGGCGTTTTCTGAGTCTCCCAAGACCATGACCGGAAGTTTGTCCAGCTCGATTTTGAGCACCGCCAAATCGCTGTCCGGATCGGTGCCTATGACTTTGGCGCGGGTGCGGCGCCGGTCGTTGAGCACGACTTCAATCTGCTGCGCCCCTTCCACCACATGGTTATTGGTCAGCAGGTAGCCGGTGCTACTGACGATGACGCCGCTGCCTATGCCCGAGGACGACTCATCGGGGTCGGCGTCGGGGTCGTTGAAAAAGCGTTCCCAGGGGGGCAGCGCATTTTTGTCGCCTGTTTGTCCTTTGCTGACGCTGATGCTGACCACCGCCTGCGCTGCGTTGTGCGCGGCAGTGCGAAAGCTGCCAAACGGTACTTCGCCCTTGACCAGCGTTGGTGCCGGTGCCAAGCCCAATACGCCCCCACCCTGCGGCGCCAGCCAGGCAGGCTTGAGGGTTAGCACCACAAAATAAGCCGCCAGCAGCACGGTGATGCTTTGGGCAAAAAGTAACCAGTAACGCTTCATGAACTTACCCAAAGGCTTGCGCCGGAAGGCGGCGCACAAGCGGCAAATTGTAGGCTTGGCAATGCATGAGCCTTCGTCACGTCGCTGTGTGCCAGCCTCGGCTGGCACCTGCGCCTCGGGTGTGTGTCTGTGGCGCAGATAATCCGCCCATAGCGCCCCAACGGCACAACTACCCACCCTATGCGCCAGCCCATGACCGACCACCTTACGCTGCTTGCGGCTTTTGACGCCCTGTTGGAGCCCCAGCGCTTCAAAGACTACGGGCCTAACGGCTTGCAAGTAGAGGGGCGCCGCCCGGTGCGCAAACTGGTCTCGGGCGTCACCGCCAGCCTGGCGCTGATCGAGGGCGCCATCGCGCAGGATGCCGATGCAATTTTTGTCCACCATGGTCTGTTTTGGCGCGGCCACGACGGGCGGGTGACCGGCTGGCTGCGCCAGCGCTTGGCCTTGTTGCTGGCCCATGACATCCACTTGTTTGCCTACCACCTACCCCTGGACGCCCATCCGCAATGGGGCAATAACGCGCAGTTGGGCCAGCGTTTGGGTTTCCAAGCCCAGTCGCGTTTTGGGGAGCAGGACTTGGGCTGGCTGGGTGTGCCCCAGGCCGGCGCCATTGCCCATTCCCAAGTCTTGGCCGACCATGTGCAGTCTGTGGTGGGCCGCCCGGTCGTGATGGTGACGGGGAAGACGGGCCCTGTGCAACGCGTCGCCTGGTGTACCGGCGGCGCCCAAGGCTATTTCGAGGCGGCGATTGCGGCCGGGGCCGATGCGTTTATCACCGGCGAAATATCCGAGCCCCAGGCGCACTATGCCCGCGAGTGCGGCGTGACCTTTATAGCCTGTGGCCACCACGCCAGCGAGCGCTATGGCGCGCCTGCCGTGGCGGGGCAGGTGGCGCAGCAATTAGGCATTGCGCACGAATTCATTGACGTGGACAACCCGGCCTGAAGGCTCCCAGCATGGCGCAATCGATTTTTCCCGCTAAACCCTTGGCCATTACCATGGGCGATGCGGCAGGCATTGGCCCGGAAATTATTGCCAAAGCCTATGCCGTGCAGCCCGCGCAGATGCAAGCTAGTTTTGTAGCTGGTGACGTCCAGGCCATGCGCCGTGCCAGCGCTTTGGTGGCTGAGGGGGCCCCAGGACTGGTCTGGCCGGTAGTGCAAATCAGCGATCCGCAAGAGGCCATGCATCTGCCGCCCCGCTGTATTGCGGTATTGCAAGTGGGCGCGCCCATGCAGCCGGTGCCCTATGGCCAGGTCAGCGCGGTGGCGGGCGAGTTTGCCGGCCGCTGTGTGCAATGGGCCGCGCAGCAGGCGCTTGATGGCGCAGTCGCCGCCGTGGTGACCGCGCCGCTGAATAAGCAAAGTCTGTCGGCTGCGGGGACGCCGTTTGATAGTTTTCCCGGCCATACCGAAATCTTGCAGGCGCTGGCCGCCCGGCACGCGGGCCTGCCGGTGGCGCGTCTGCCGGTGCGCATGATGCTGGCCAACGAGGAATTGCGCACCGTGCTGGTGAGCATCCACCTGTCCTTGCGCCAGGCCATCGAGGCCGTGACCGAGGCCGCAGTGCTGGAGACCATCCGCATTACCGACGCCGCCTTGCGCCAGGTGCTGGGCCGGGCGCCGCGCATCGCCGTGGCCGGGCTCAACCCCCATGCGGGCGAGGGCGGTTTGTTTGGCGATGAGGAGCAAGCCATCATCGGCCCGGCGATTGCCGCTGCGCGCGAGAAAGGCTGCGACGCCAGTGGCCCCTGGCCGCCGGACACGGTTTTTATGCAGGCGCGAGCCGCTGGTTCGGACGCGCGCTTTGACGTAGTGGTTGCGATGTACCACGACCAAGGCCTGATTCCGGTGAAATATTTGGGGGTAGAGCAGGGTGTGAACCTGACCCTGGGCCTGCCCTTTGTACGCACCAGTCCAGACCACGGTACCGCCTTTGACATAGCTGGCCAAGGCCTGGCCGATGCCTCCAGCCTGCTAGCCGCCGTGCGCATGGCACGCCAGTGGGCGCGCGCAGCGCAAGGCTGAGCGCTTTTGCAACACCTGCAAGCGCGATGCTGCACTGCCGCAAGCCGAACCAGGCGTATGGCGCTCAGCTACAATTGGAAGTTAACCAACAGTGACTTTTGCTGAGGATTCTCATGAGCGACACCCTCGCCGGTACCCCATCCCACGACTCGAGCAAACGGACCTGGCTCATCGCCTCTTCCTGCGTAGGCGCAGCCGGTGCTTTGACTGCCGTAGTGCCCTTTGTCAGTTCTTTCCAACCTTCCGAGCGTGCCAAAGCCGCCGGCGCAGCGGTTGAAGTCGATATTTCAGCGGTCAAGCCCGGTGAAAAGCTGACCGTTGAGTGGCGCGGCAAGCCAGTGTGGATCGTGCGCCGCACGCCAGAACAGTTGGCGTCACTGGCATCGCTCGATGGGGCATTGGCCGATCCGCAATCGCAGCGCAACCCTGACGAACTCACCCCCAAATACGCCCGCAACCCGGCGCGCTCCATCAAGCCTGAGTTTTTGGTAGTGGTCGGTATTTGCAGCCACTTGGGTTGTTCGCCTTCGGACAAGTTTCAAATCGGCGCACAGCCGTCGCTACCCGATGACTGGAACGGCGGCTTTTTGTGCCCCTGCCACGGCTCGACCTTTGACATGGCCGGCCGCGTCTTTAAAAACAAGCCTGCGCCGGACAATCTTGAGGTGCCGCCGCACATGTTCCTCTCCGATAGCAAGTTGCTGATCGGTGAAGACAAACAAGCTTGACCCTACGCCTTCGGAGCACACCATGGCTGAATTCAAAGAAATCTCCCCTAACGCACCCGCCGGCGCCAAACTAGGCAACTGGCTAGAAAACCGTTTTCCTTCGGCCTTTGACGCTTACCGCGTTCATCTGTCTGAATACTACGCGCCCAAAAACTTCAACTTTTTTTATATTTTTGGCGGCCTGTCGATCCTGGTACTGGTGATCCAGATCGTGACCGGTATCTTTTTGGTCATGCATTACAAGCCTGATGCCGCTCTGGCTTTTGGCTCCGTCGAATACATCATGCGCGATGTGCCTTGGGGTTGGCTGATACGCTATATGCACTCCACCGGCGCCTCGGCCTTCTTTGTTGTGGTGTACCTGCATATGTTCCGCGGCCTGATCTACGGCAGCTACCGCAAGCCGCGTGAGCTGGTCTGGTTGTTCGGCTGCGCCATCTTCTTGTGCCTGATGGCCGAAGCCTTCATGGGCTATCTGTTGCCTTGGGGCCAGATGAGCTACTGGGGTGCGCAAGTGATCGTGAACTTGTTCGCCGCGGTTCCATTTATCGGTCCCGACCTGGCGCTGCTGATCCGTGGCGACTACGTGGTAGGTGACGCCACGCTCAACCGCTTCTTCGCTTTCCATGTGATCGCTGTGCCTTTGGTCCTGCTCGGATTGGTGGTGGCGCATTTGCTGGCATTGCACGATGTGGGTTCCAACAACCCCGATGGCGTTGAAATCAAAGGCCCTAACGCCCCCAAGGACGCCAAAGGCAAACCTTTGGACGGCATCCCTTTTCACCCTTACTACACGGTGCACGACATTTTTGCGGTCAGCATGTTCTTAATGGTGTTTACCGCCATCATCTTCTTTGCGCCTGAATTTGGCGGCTACTTCTTGGAGTACAACAACTTCATCCCGGCCGACCCGCTGAAAACGCCTTTGCATATCGCGCCGGTCTGGTACTTCACTCCCTATTACTCGATGCTGCGCGCCATCACGGCTGAAATGGTTTATGTGCTGATCGGCTGTATTTGGCTTGCAGCGCTCTTGGCCGTAACTCGTGGCAAATTGGCCGCTTTGTTCAAAGTGGTCGCGCTCGGTGCGGCGGCGGCGGTGACCGTCATGATGCTCAACACCGATGCCAAGTTCTGGGGCGTGGTGGTGATGGGTGGCGCGGTGGTGATTTTGTTTTTCCTCCCATGGCTGGACAATTGCGACGTAAAGTCCATCCGTTACCGCCCGGATTGGCATAAGTACATGTATGGTGTTTTTGTCATCAACTTCGTCATCCTGGCCTACCTGGGCGTTCAGCCACCGTCCCAAATTGGCGAGCGGGTATCGCAGGTGGGAACCCTGTTCTATTTCGGATTTTTCCTGCTGATGCCCTGGTGGAGCCAGATCGGCCAATCCAAACCGGTGCCAAGCCGTGTTGTTTTCGCTGCACACTAAGCTGGAGTTATTGAAAATGAAAAAATTTCTACTCAGCTTTTTGACTGTCTTTGCGCTGATGTCGGGCGCACAGGCTGCTACCGGCGGCATCACCTGGGACAAAGCGCCCAACAACCTGAATGACATGGGCTCCTTGCAAAACGGTGCCAAAGTGTTTGTCAACTACTGCCTTAACTGCCATGCAGCGGCTTTCATGCGCTTTAACCGCCTGACGGACATTGGCCTGACCGAGCAGCAGATCAAAGACAATCTCTTGTTCACCACGGACAAAGTGGGTGAGACCATGAAGGTGTCTATGGACCCGCGCCAAGCCAAAGAATGGTTTGGCGGCAACCCACCGGACCTGACTGTGATCGCCCGGTCGCGCTCCTCGGGCCAGGGTAGCGGTGCTGATTACATTTATACCTATTTGCGTAGCTACTACCCGGACGACACCAAGGCGACGGGCTGGAACAACCTGGCATTTCCTAACGTGGGCATGCCCCATGTGTTGTGGGAATTGCAGGGCAAGCGCGTGCCGGTCTATGGCAAAGAAGTCGTCCACGGCCATGAGACCGAAATCTTTAAGGGTTGGGAGCAAGTTAGCCCCGGCAAGATGACCCCGCTGGAATACGACCACATGGTGGGCGACCTGGTGGGCTATCTGCAGTGGATGTCCGAGCCGTCGCAAAGCAAGCGCGTTCAGGTAGGCGTCTGGGTCTTGATCTTCCTGACCGTGATGACCGTATTCACCTGGCGCCTCAATGCTGCCTTCTGGAAAGACGTGAAGTAATTCAAAGGTGTAATGCGCGCCGGTTTGCTAGTCAGACCGGTGCCACGTGTCAGAGTGGGTCTGCAAAGCGCACCCACTCTTTTTAATTTTTAGGAGTCCCCCGCCATGATGGTGCTGTATTCAGGAACAACCTGCCCTTTTTCTCACCGCTGCCGCTTTGTGCTTTTTGAAAAAGGTATGGACTTTGAAATCCGTGACGTGGACTTGTACAACAAGCCCGAAGACATCAACGTCATGAACCCCTACGGGCAGGTGCCGATTTTGGTCGAGCGTGACCTGATTTTGTACGAGTCCAACATCATCAATGAGTACATCGATGAGCGCTTTCCGCATCCCCAATTGATGCCCGGCGACCCGGTGGACCGCGCCCGTGTACGTTTGTTCCTGCTCAATTTCGAGAAAGAATTGTTTGTGCATGTGACGACATTGGAGTCGCGTGGCAGCAAGAGCAATGACAAGGCCTTGGATAAAGCCCGCGCCCACATCCGCGACCGCTTGACCCAATTAGCACCGGTATTCCTGAAAAACAAATTCATGATGGGCGAGAGCTTCTCGATGCTGGACGTAGCCATCGCACCGCTGTTATGGCGCTTGGAGTACTACGGCATCGACCTGAGCAAAAACGCAGCGCCTTTGCTTAAATATGCTGAGCGTATTTTTTCGCGCCCCGCCTATATTGAAGCGCTGACGCCCTCCGAAAAGGTCATGCGTAAATAAGGCCTATTGCAGCAGCCCAAGGAGAGACGGTGGTGTCGCAAAGCCCTGCGGTTAGTTCCACGCGCCCGTACATGGTGCGCGCCATGTACGACTGGTGTGTGGACAACCAGCTCACGCCCTTTATCGTGGTGGCCGTGGATGCCAGCGTACGCGTTCCGACCGAATTTGTGCGCGATGGTGAAATTGTGCTCAACATCAGCATGGGTGCGACCAGTAGTCTGACGCTCAGCAACGACTATATTGATTTCAAAGCCCGCTTTGGTGGCGTGGCACGTGAGATCAGCGTACCCATGGGCCGCGTGTCGGCCATCTATGCGCGTGAAAACGGGCAGGGTATGACTTTTCCCATCGAGGTTACAGCCGCCAAGCCCGAGGCATCCGCGCCAGTGCATCCGGTGGCTCCGGCGCCCGTATTGAGTGGTGTACAAGCCAAACCGAGCGCCACCAAACCCAAGCGCGTTCCATCGGGCGAGACTGCGCGCGAAGACCCCAAGCTCCCTGGCAGCAGCCCACGCCCGGCGCTGACGCGCATCAAATAAGCCGACCTTGCGCAAGGCTTGGTGCGAGACCCTTTTAGTGCAATGTCCATTGCAGTCCCTACGTTAGAATTCGTACTGTGCCGATTTAGCTCAGTTGGTAGAGCAACCGCCTTGTAAGCGGTAGGTCATCAGTTCGAATCCGATAATCGGCACCATTTTGAAAGCCAGCATCGCGCAGCGATGACTGGTTTTTTTGTGCCTGAAAACATCGATAGAGTGCTGTTTTTAGATGCCGCCCCCAATTGCCAAAAAAAAGAACAACAGGCACATGGCAGCAAGCCATACTGCGAGTACTTTGACAATGGTTTTGAGCATGACGTTTCTCCGCTAGCGCCGAATTCGCTGAATCTGATCTTATCGGGTGTAGATTCCCTGTACATGACACCCGTGGTGGGACGCACAGAGTAAGGGGTGGGAAATTGACTTGGTATGGAGCATGGGCATGGACGAGCAGAAAAAAGGATCGCAGAGGGCCTCGCGCAGCGCACTGGCGGTCGCCAGTGCCTTGGTCTGCCTGAGCTTGATCGCCTGCGAAGAATCCCCGGCCGACCGCTGCGTCAAATCACGGCTCAAAGTCTGGGACGCGCATTCTGAAAAAACACCTTGGCGTATTTCCGAGGCTACCGGACAAACCCGCAGCGATTTCGAGGCCAAGGCGCGCGGGTGGTGCGCGCAGGAAAGCGGCCAGCTTTAGGGGGTAAGGCCTTTGCTTCACAGCAAGCGCCGCTTGACTTTCTTATCCCAGTGCCGCACCAAAATTTGCTTTTCACCCTCAAAAGCTTCCAGCCTACCAGTGATACGGAAATGGGTGGCAGTAGCAGTCATTGTGCTATAGGTTTCGGTGCGCGTGACCCAATCGCCGCGCGAGGTTTCCATGCTCCAGTGGCATTCCTGGCGGGCAGATAAAGGGTCGTGGGGAAGGATGCTGTAGCGCTCGCGCCCCCGTCCCCAGGTCGTCAGGCCGTGTTCCAGATTGGTGATGCGGCCAAAGTCGTCCTCAATCACCATGCGCCGCTCGCCGGTGGCTTGGTTAATCGTTACTTCGCGCTTGTTCCAGGGCGCATCCAGTGTCTTTAGGCGCACAGCGGGCGCGGCCTGGGCCGGCTCAAAATGGGGTGCTTTCTCGCCGCGCACTTTGGCCCGCACTGGCAAGTCCATGTGGCTGGCACCGGTATGCACTGTCAGCGTTACCGGGGCCGGCGCCGGCCAGATCAGCGGCCAGTAGCTGGTGGACAGCGATACCCGCAGCGTGTGCCCCTTGGGGATGCGGTAAGCCACATCGTCCAATTGGATTTTTACCGTATAGACCTTGCCCGGCCCCAGTGGCTGGGGTTGCTCGTGGCTGGCGTCACCGTGCAAATGCGTCAGGTTGGCCACCGCGTAGGTCAGCCGAGACACTGCGCCATCGGGCCAGATGCTGTTGAGCCTTACTGCTACATGCGCTACCGGCTGGTCCACGCTAAATTTCAGGGTGAGCACCGGCGCGCCGACCAGGTCGATGTCCTGGCCCAAGGGCGTGCCGTCAAAGCACAGCGAGCCAGAATCATCCTGGCGCTGGTCGCCCGGAAATTCTGGCCCTAGCCAAATAATGCAGTACTCGCCGCTGTCCGCGCCCGTATGCTGTGGCGAGCTAATTGTCTTCTTGCGCGCGCTGGCGCGCTCAGCGCCTAGACCGTCTGCATTGAGGTGCAGGCGCTGGCCCTGGTCTTGGGCATTGGGCCAGGAGGTGTCGCTCACCCAGCGCCCGCCGATATGGCTGATGCTGGCACCGGGCCGTTGCACCTCCATGATGTAGGTGCGAAAAGCCGGGTCTTGCTCCACGCCCGTTTGCGCGCCTTTGAGCCAGCGGTCCCACCAGCGCAGCGCCTCTTGCAAAAAGCCGATGCGCGGCTCGGGCACTGCAAAGTGCGGGTATTTGTGCGCCCAGGGGCCGATGATGCCTTTGACCGGGCTTTGCACGCTGCCCACCAGACGTGGCACCGCATTGGTGTAGGCGTCGTTCCAGCCACCAAACGCCAGCACGGCCGCTTGGATGGCGCCTATGTCTTCGTTCACCGAACCGCGCTTCCAATAAGCATCGCGGTGCGGGTGTTGCAGCCAGTCGATGGCCAACAGCGGTTCGGTGTTCAGGCGTTCTAGCCACATGGCGCGCCATTGCTTGCCGACCAGCGCCGGGTCTGGCGGGCGCGAGGAGTAGCCAAACATGGTGGCCGACCAGCCCATGTTTTCCGACAACAGACAGCCGCCTTTGTAATGGATGTCGTCGGTATAGCGGTCGTCCGTAGAGCACAAGGTGATGATGGCTTCCAAGCCCTGCGGTTGGCGCGCTGCCACCTGCAGGCTATTAAAGCCGCCCCAGGAGATGCCCATCATGCCCACGCCCCCGGTGCACCAAGGCTGCTGGCGCAGCCAGGCAATGACTGATTCAGCATCTTCCAATTCCTGCTCGGAATATTCGTCGTGCATCAGACCTTGCGAGTCCCCGTTGCCGCGCATATCCACGCGTATGCAGGCATAGCCGTGACCCGCGAAATACGGGTGGGTGAGGGCGTCGCGCACGATGGTGCCGTCGCGCTTGCGGTAAGGCAAATGCTCCAGGATGGCGGGCACTGGGTTCTTGGCGGCGTCTTTGGGCAGCCAGATGCGCGCGGACAGTTCGGTGCCATCGGGCATAGGAATAATTTGGTGTGCGATTTCGCGTACCGCACGGGGGAATTTACGAATGGTTTTCATGGCGGCGACCTTAGCGTCCGCCATGCGCCCTGTCAAATCGGGAAAACCAGACGTACCTGCCCGTCTTGGACCCGCCCTTGCATGGTCTGGGCTTGGCGACCTGCAAAACGCTGCGCTAGCGCGTGGTGCAGAGCCGCCAGCGTACCGGCCGGGCTGCGGTGGTCTAGCGGGGTGCAAATCAGCTCTAGACTGCCATCGCGATGGCGTACCAGCTCGACAGCGCGCGCCTGGCTGGGCCAGTCGATGATGGAGGCGGTGGCAATTTCCCAAAAGCCCCGCCCGCCGCCGGCGCGGGCCTGCGGGCGCGGCGGGTGCGCGTCGATACGGTGGATGTGGCGGTGGCCTACCAACCAGGCCAGCACGCAGGCATGGCGGTGCAGCACATCGGTGAGCGCTTGGGCGTGTACACGCTCCGGGTCATGTCCGCGCTGGTTCACCAGTGAGGCGCAGCCATGGTGGCTGGCCAGCAGGGCCCGGCGCCCCGGCGTGCGGCCAACCTCATGCAAACAATCGTCCAGCCAGGCCAGTTGTCGCTTGGCCACGCTGCCCTGGTAATCGCCCCAAGGGTGGTTGGTGTCCAGCAGGATGATGCGCACATGTTCAGTATCTATAAAAGTATCGCGCTGGCCGGGCGCTAGCTGCGCGTAACCCTGCGCGCCTGCTAAGGCATGTACATCGACAAATTCTTGGGCGGTGATGATGCGCCGCCCTGCATCGGGCGTGATAGCGCGTGCACCTAGGCCTGTCGTGGTTTGCGAAAACGCCTCGGGCTGGTCCAAAAAAGCGTGCAGCGGATCGCTAGGCTCAAAGCCCGTCGGTTGCGCCAGGGTTTTGAGCGCGCCGGTGGCGATAGTCTCCAGCGCCGCGTTGCTCAGGGCCGTACCTTGGCGCAACACATCGTGGTTGCCAGCCACGCTGGTCCACGCAAAGCCCAGACCCTGGCTGCTTATCACTGCGCTGGCGCGCGCCAAAAAGTGCTCTATGACCGGTAAGCCCAGGGCCTTACCGGCGCAGGGCACCTCGCCTTGCGGGCACCAATACGGCCACAGGCCACCAGGCTGCGTGTCCAACCAGTCCTGCGCGCCCTCAGCGTCATGCACGCTGCCAAAGGCCGACAAAGACGCCTGCCCGCCCCGCACCAAGGCGATAAAGGCCTGCAATTCATTGGCCTGCGCATTGTCGATGTTGTCGCCGGTGAAAAGCGCCAGGTCATAGGGAAGGCCGCTGGCCGGGGCCAGCGGGTTTGCGCCTAGTCTGTATATGTGCGCTGCCAGGGCAAAGTGCGTGAGCGCTTCATAGGGCCGGTGCATGTGCAAGAGCGGCTGCCACAGGGGCTCTTGCCCGCGCAGCTCCACCCATTCGCAGCGCGCTGGCGAGGTACTGTCCATGACATGCGCATCGCTGATGTGCACCAGGCTAAGCAGGGTTTGGCCGCTACCCTGCGGGCTGTGGCCACCCAAGTCGCTGCGCACGATGTAGTCTTGCAGCGCGGGCTTTGCCCCTGCGGGCATTTGAGGTAATTGGCTGGCCATACGTTTATTGGGGGTGGCGTGGTCACAATACGGGGTTTTGCCAAGCGGGTTGCCTGCAGGCTGATCTTCCCCTCATCGCGTGAAGCATTCATGAATCCAGTTTCCCCCCAATACCTGATTGGCGTTGACACCGGCGGCACCTATACCGATGCCGCCATTATTGAAGCCGCAGGTCAGCGTGTCATAGCCACGGCTAAGTCCATTACCACCAAAGGCGATTTATCGCTGGGCGTGGCCGATGCCATTACCCAGGCGATTGCCGCCTTGCCCCAGGGCCTGCGGGCACAAGATATTGCGCTGGTTTCGGTGTCCACCACTTTGGCGACCAATGCCGTGGTGGAAGGCCATGGCAGCGCGGTGGGCGTGCTGCTGGTGGGTTTTGATACCAGCATGGCCGAGCGCACCGGCATTACCAAAGCCTTTCCCGGCATGGCCATCGAGCGCATCAGCGGTGGCCATGACCACAACGGTGAGCAGGCCGCAGCCCTGGACCTAGACGCCCTGGACGAGGCCATCGAGCGCATGGCGCCGCAGGTGGACGCGTTTGCCGTGGCTGCCGCTTTTGCGGTGCGCAACCCGGCGCATGAGCAAATGGTGCGCACGCGCATCGTGGAGAAAACTGGCAAGCCCGTCACTTTGTCCACCGAGCTGTCTTCCAGCCTGGACGCGCCGCGCCGCGCACTCACCGCCACGCTCAATGCCCGCCTGATTTCCCGCGTAACCCATTTGATCGACGCAGTGCAGCGCGCCATGGCGCAGTTGCAGATTCAGTGCCCGCTGATGATTGTCAAAGGCGATGGCACCTTGGCGCTGGCGCACAGTGTGGCCAAGCGGCCGATAGAAACCGTGCTCTCCGGCCCGGCGGCCAGTTTGGTTGGCGCGCGTTGGCTGAGCGGTTTGGACAACTTTATTTTGTCGGATATGGGCGGCACCACCACCGATGTGGGTGCGCTAATCAACGGGCTGCCGCGCGTTAATCTGGACGGCGCCGAAGTGGGCGGCTGGCGCACCATGGTGCGTGCCATTGACGTGCGTACCATCGGCTTGGGCGGCGACAGCGAAGTGGCGCTGGCGGGCAACGGGCGCCTGGAAGTGCGGCCGCAGCGCATCGTGCCGGTGTCGCTCTTAGCCGCGCGCTATCCGCAAACTATTGCCATGTTGCAAGCGGACCTGGCCGATGTAGATGGCGGTAACTCTTTGCAAGGCCGTTTTGTGTTGCTGCCTTTTGGCGCAAAAGGGCCGCGTCTTTCTGACGAACTGCCCGCGCGCGAAAGCGAACTACTGGCGCAAGTGCGCCCGGGGCCCACGCCCATGCGCACACTGGCAAATTCCATGAACGCGCAACGCGCCATTGCCTCGCTGCAGCGCAAAGGCCTGATCCAAGTGGCCGGATTTACTCCGTCGGACGCGGCGCATGTGCTGGACTTGCAAGCCAACTGGTCGCGCGAGGGCGCTTATCTGGCCGCGCAACTAGGCTGCCGTTTGCGGGAAATGAAGCTGCCAACGGAGGAACGCACCCGTGCCTACGCACATGCCGTATGGAGCGAAACCGTGCGCCTGAGCGCGCGGGTGATTTTGGATACTGCGCTGGGCTTTAGCCTGCCCGATGACCGTATCAGCCAGGCTATTTGTAATGGTGAGTCGCGGGTGGGGCTGGCGCAGGTCAGCATCAAGCCTTCGGTGCCGGTAGTGGCCGTGGGTGGGCCGGTCAAGGTGTTTTATGGCGAGCTGGCACGCCGCCTGGGCTGCGAAGTGGTGTTTCCGCCCAATTGCGACGTAGCCAACGCCGTGGGCGCTGCCACGGGTGTGGTGGCTTACACCGCCGTGGTGGAAGTGCATGGCGACGGCAGCGGATTGTTTCGCCTTACCGGGCTTGCCGACACGCAAAGCTTTGGCAATGTGCAAGCGGCTTTGCAAGCGGCCCATAGCGTCGCAGAACAAGCGGCCTTGGCGGCGGTCAAGGGCATGGGCGCAGCGCAGCCCGAGGTGGAAGTATCGGAGCACAAAAGCTATTACCCCAATGCGGTGGACGACCGGGGGCTCATGCAGGCGGTGGTGACGGCGCGGGCGGTGGGGCGGCCCTAGCGTTTTGTACCTGAGGAATGAAAAAGGCTCTGCTACATTAGGTCGCCCGCCTAGATTCGTGGGTGCACCTTAGGGCTTTTTTGATTGATGGCCTACCTGCCCGGTTCTTTTTTGCATGCTGTCTGTTTCCAATCTTTCCTGTGTTCGTGCGGACCACACCCTGTTTCGCGAGGTGGGTTTTGACTTGGCGCCCGGCGAGTGCCTGCACTTAGAGGGTGGCAATGGCGTAGGCAAGACCAGTCTGCTGCGTATCCTGGCCGGTTTCTCGCCCGTAGCCCAGGGCCAGGTGCGCTGGCAGGGCGAGCTACTGGGAACCAGCGCCTGTCGCCTCAACCAAGATTTGCTCTACCTGGGGCACCAATTGGCGCTCAAAGAAGAACTCAATGCCGTAGAGAACCTGCAAGCGGGCGCCGCCATTGCCGGCACGCCGGTCAGCCGGGAGGCGGCCTTAGCGGCTTTGCAACGTTTGGGGCTGGGCAGTCGCGCAGCACTGCCGGTGCGGGTGCTGTCTCAGGGGCAAAAGCGGCGCGTGGCACTGGCCCGGCTGTTGATACAGACGCAGCCTCTGTGGTTATTAGACGAGCCCTTTGTGGCGCTGGATGGTCCGGCACAGCAACTGGTTGCAAGTTTCATGGAGACGCACCTGGCGCGTGGCGGCCTGGTCTTATTTACCAGCCATCAGCCGGTGGATATCGGAGGGCGGACTCGCAGCTACCGCTTGGGCGCATGAGCGCATTTGTGGCCGTCCTGCAGCGCGATCTGCGGCTAGCACTGCGGCGCAAAAGCGAAGTACTGACGGCGGTGTTCTTTTTTGTGGTGGTGGCGACCTTGTTCCCGCTGGCAATCGGACCCGAACCCGAAACCTTGCGCAAGATCGCGCCAGGCATATTGTGGGTAGGGGCAATGCTGGCCAGTTTATTGTCGCTAGGTCGTTTGTTCGCGCCGGACTACCAAGACGGTTCGCTAGAGCAAATGAGTTTGTCGCAAGCCCCGTTGCCGGTATTGGTGGCGGCCAAGGTGACAGCGCATTGGCTGCTCTCGGGCCTGCCGCTGACACTGCTCTCGCCCTTGTTGGCGCTGCAGTTTGGTTTGGATGCGCCGACCATGGGGGTCTTGCTGCTGTCCTTATTGCTGGGTACTCCTTTGCTCTCCTTTGTTGGTGCGGTGGGGGCGGCTTTAACCTTGGGGGTGCGCGGGGGCGAGGTGTTGTTGTCTTTGCTGGTGCTGCCTCTGTATATTCCGGCGCTGGTATTTGGTGCGGGTGCCGTGGAGGCCCAGCTCAGCGGACTGGAGTATGGTGCGCAGATGTCGATATTGATGGCCATGCTGCTGCTGGCCGGTTTTTTCGGGCCTTGGGCCTGTGCCCTGGCTTTGCGCATAGCGCTTGAGTAAATGGAACATTTAAGAATTCGCTGGTTTCAATGGGCTGCACCGCAGTCCTTTTATCTGCTGGCCGGCCGGCTTTGGCCTGTATTCGCTGCCTTGGCCGCCGTGTTGACGCTGGTGGGCTTGTACCTGGGATTTTTTGTCGCGCCCACTGATTTTCAGCAGGGCGAGGGTTACCGCATTATTTTTGTCCATGTGCCCGCGTCTTGGATGTCCATGATCATTTACCTGGCCATGGCGTTTTGGGCTTTTCTGGGTTTTACTTTCAATACACGTATCTCAGGCATGATGACCCAGGCGCTGGCACCGACCGGCGCCATGTTCACGTTTTTGTCTTTATGGACCGGTGCGCTATGGGGTAAACCGATGTGGGGCACCTGGTGGGTGTGGGATGCGCGCCTGACCTCCGAATTGATTTTGTTCTTTTTGTACATGGGCTACATCGCCCTGACCAGTGCCATCGACGATCCGCGCCGTGCCGACCGCGCCGGTGGCCTGCTGGCTTTGGTAGGCGCGGTCAATGTGCCGATTATTTATTTCTCGGTCAAGTGGTGGAACACTTTGCACCAGGGTGCCTCGGTATCCGTCACCAAGGGTTCGAGCATGGCGCAGACCATGCTGTGGGCCATGCTGTTGATGGCACTGGCGTTTTGGGCCTATAGCATCGCCATGGCTTTGTACCGGGTGCGCGGAATTATTTTGCAACGCGAGCGCCACGCCCGCTGGGTGCAGGAGGTGGTCGCATGATCTGGGAGAGTTGGGATGCGTTTTGGGCCATGGGCGGCTATGGCCTCTATGTCTGGGGCTCGTATGCCGTAGTGCTGATATGCTTGTTGCTCGAAGTTGTACTCGCACGTGCTGGGCAGCGCGCAAGTGTGCAAACCGCACGTGAATTAAGGGAACAGGAAACCGCGCATGACGCCACGCCGTAAACGCTTTGCTATCGCCTTGGGCATTCTTGCTGTGGTCGGAGGTGCCACCGCTTTGGTGCTCAACGCTTTTCAGAGTAATCTCGTTTTTTTCTATTCGCCCTCGCAAATCGTGGCCAAGGAAGCGCCGGTAGGCCGTACCTTTCGCCTGGGCGGTTTGGTGCTGGAGGGCAGTGTTAAGCGCGAAGGCGTGGCGGTGCGCTTTGAAGTGACGGATACCGCCACCACGGTGCCCGTGCAGTTCTCGGGCATCCTGCCCGATTTGTTCAAAGAAGGCAAAGGCGTGGTGGCTCAGGGCAAGCTTGAAAACGGCGTGTTCCAAGCCAAAGAGGTGCTGGCCAAACATGATGAAAACTATATGCCGCCCGAAGCCGCCGAGGCTTTGAAAAACGCCGCCAAAATCAATGCCAAAACTGCCACCTCCGTGGTCACGAGCCCCTGAATATGATTCCTGAAATCGGACACTTTTCTCTCTGGCTCGCACTGGGCATGGCGTTGGTTCTGGGTAGCGTTCCCTTGGTCGGGGCGCAGGTCGGGCGTGCGGACTTGATGGCGCTGTCGCGTCCGCTGGCTTATTTGCTTTTTTTCTTTGTGGCCTTGGCGTATGCCTGTCTGACAGTTTCTTTTGTGGTGCATGATTTTTCGGTGCGCTACGTGGCTGCGCTATCCAATACCGCCTTGCCCTTGGAGTACCGCATCGCCGGTGTCTGGGGCGGGCACGAAGGCTCTTTGCTTTTGTGGGTGCAGATGCTGGTGCTTTGGACCGTGGCCGTCGCCCTGTTTAGCCGCCATTTACCGAAAGAGGTGACAGCACGCATATTGGCGATCATGGGGCTGGTAGCAGTGGGCTTTTTGCTCTTCATGCTGCTCACCTCCAACCCCTTTGACCGCTTGTTCCCG
This sequence comes from Rhodoferax sp., assembly GCA_040400575.1. Classification (GTDB taxonomy): domain Bacteria; phylum Pseudomonadota; class Gammaproteobacteria; order Burkholderiales; family Burkholderiaceae_C; genus Allorhodoferax. The sequence goes on along the minus strand of JBBAPX010000001.1, from coordinate 158,999 downwards.
GCGCCGCTCGAGGGCCGCGACCTCAACCCCTTGTTACAAGATCCAGGCATGGTGTTCCATCCGCCGATGCTTTATATGGGCTATGTCGGGTTTTCGGTGGCCTTTGCTTTTGCCATCGCCGCCTTGATTGGTGGCACCTTGGATTCGACCTGGGCGCGCTGGACCCGGCCCTGGACTACAGTGGCATGGATGTTTTTGACCATCGGCATTGCGCTGGGCAGCGCATGGGCTTATTACGAGTTAGGTTGGGGCGGTTGGTGGTTTTGGGACCCGGTGGAAAACGCCTCGCTCATGCCCTGGCTTTTGGGTACGGCCTTAATCCATTCGCTGGCAGTCACTGAAAAGCGCAATAGCTTCAAGTCCTGGACGGTGTTGTTGGCCATTTTGGCGTTTTCGTTTTCGCTCTTAGGGACTTTTTTGGTGCGCTCGGGCGTGCTGTCCTCGGTGCATGCGTTTGCCACCGATCCGGCCCGCGGTCAGTTCATTTTGGCCTTTTTGGCGGTGGTGGTGGGTGGCTCTTTTTCGCTGTATGCCTGGCGCGCGCCGCAAGTTGGCATTGGCAAACGCTTTGGCCTGTGGTCCAAAGAATCGGCCTTGCTAGGTAACAACGTCTTGTTGGTGGTGGCCGCGCTGGCGGTGATGCTGGGTACGCTCTACCCCTTGGTGATCGACGCATTAGGCATGGGCAAGATTTCGGTCGGACCGCCGTACTTCGACGCTGTGTTTATGCCGCTGATGGCGCCTACCGTGTTTCTCATGGGAATAGGCCCTTTGGCGCGCTGGAAAAACGCCGAATTGCCGGCGCTGGCCATGCGTTTGCGCTGGGCCGCGGCGGTGGCCATCGTTGGTGCAGTCCTTACCGGCGCGCTGGCCGGCGAAGTTCGCCTGGTCGCCACGTTGGGCTTGGTTATGGCTTATTGGATAGTGGGCTCGGTAGCCACCGACTTGTGGGGCCGCGTACATCCGCACGGCGTTGATTGGGCGCAGGCGCCTGCCCGTTTGCGCCAGATTCCGCGTGCCCTGGCGGGCATGATGGTGGCGCACTTAGGCATTGCGGTGTTTTGCATTGGCGTGGTGATGGTCAAAACCTACGAGGTCGAGAGCGATGTCAAGATGTTGGTGGGCGACAGCACCACGGTGCGCGGCTATACCTTCACCTTTGACGGGATCAAAGAATTGCAAGGCCCTAACTATGTGGCAGCGCAAGGCCAGATGCGCGTCTCGCGCGATGGCCACCCGATCGCGGACTTGCGCCCGGAAAAACGCATTTACCGGGTGCAGCAAAACCCCATGACCGAGGCGGCGATTGATTCGGGCCTGACGCGCGATTTGTATGTATCTCTGGGGGAACAAGTTGCAGGTGGTGCCTGGATTGTGCGGGTCTATGTCAAGCCTTTTATCGACTGGATTTGGTTCGGTTGCCTGTTCATGGCGCTGGGCGGATTGCTGGCCGTTACCGACAGGCGCTATCGCCGCTCGGTGGAGGCATAGTGATGAAGCATGCGCGCTATTTGGTGCCTATGGGCATCTTGCTGGTCTTGTTGTATTTTTTGCGGGCAGGTCTGAGTCTCAACCCTAAAGAAGTGCCTTCGCCGCTGATCGGGAAACCGGCGCCGGCGTTTTCCTTGCCGCGACTAGACCAACCCGCGCTGCGCATCGGCCGCGATGATATGCGCGGCCAGGTGTGGATGCTTAACGTTTGGGCCTCTTGGTGCGTGGCCTGCCGCCAGGAGCATCCGCTTTTAGTGCAATATGCAAAGCAAGCCAAGGTGCCTATTTATGGCCTCAATTACAAAGACGAGCGTGCAGCGGGTATGAAATGGTTGGCTGATTTTGGTAACCCTTATACCGCCTCTATTTCCGACCGGGACGGACGCGTGGGCATTGACTTTGGGGTTTACGGCGTGCCGGAAACTTTTGTGATCGACCGCGAAGGCGTGATCCGCTACAAGCAAATTGGCCCGCTCACGCCCGAGGTGCTGCGGGACACGATTGAGCCCTTGATCAAGCAACTCAATAGCTGATATGCGCAAAATATTGTTCCGTTTGGGGATCAGTCTGGTCTGCATGCTGGCCTGTGTCGGCGCCTTCGCCGCAGAGGCATTGCCCGCCAGCGATGATCCGGCCCTGGAAGCGCGGGTGATGAAAATTTCCACTGAACTGCGCTGCCTGGTGTGCCAAAACGAAACGATTGCTGCGTCGCACGCCGAGCTGGCCGTGGATTTGCGCCGCCAGGTACGCGAAATGCTGCAAAGCGGCCAGACCGAGCAACAGGTAATTGACTACATGACCGCCCGCTACGGCGACTTTGTGCTCTACCGCCCGCCCTTCAAGGCGCTGACTGCTTTGCTTTGGATCGGGCCTGGGGCCATGGTTGTCCTGGGCCTTGGCACCTTGTTTGTGGTCTTGCGCCGGCGCAGCCGACTGGCTGACGAGGCCTTTGAGGCCGACGACAAGGACGCGTCGCACGACCCCCATCTTTCCTGAGAGACGCCATGACCGACGCGCTGCACACCTTGATTGCCCCTTTCAAACGCCAATTGGCTGATCTGGAGCAAGCGCACGCGGCAGGTACGCTCAGCCAGGCCCAGCGTGACACCGAGCGCGCCGGCCTGGAGCGGCGTTTGTTGGACATGCTCTTGCACGACAGCGCGTTGGAGGCCCCCGCAGCGGCCAAGCCTTCCTGGTCTTTGCTGGCGGGCCTGGCGGGGCTGGTACTGTTAGTGGCCGTCGGCGGCTATGCCTATAACCGCTCGGCTAATTTGCCACAAGGCGATGAGGAGGGCGCCCAAGGCGGTGCAAATCAGGCCGAGGTCGTGGCTATGGTCGAGCAACTGGCCGAGCGTATGAAGCAGAACCCCAATGATGCCGATGGGTGGGCCATGTTGGCGCGCTCCTATAGCGTGATGGAGCGCAATGAGGATGCGGTGCCAGCCTACCAAAAAGCCGTGGCCTTGCGGCAGGACGACCCTGATTTGTTGGTCGATTACGCAGACGCATTGGCGGTCAAAAATCAGCAAAGCCTGCAAGGCGAACCCATGGTTTTGGTCATGCGGGCGCTTAAGCTCAACCCAGACCATATCAAAGGTCTGGCACTGGCGGGCTCCGATGCTTTCGTGCGGCAAGATTTCGCGCTGGCCGCCAAATATTGGGGCCGCATCGAAGCGGTTGGCCCGTCGGACAACGCGCTGGTGCAGCGCTTATCTTCCAGCTTACAAGAAGCGCGCAAGCTTGCAGGCCTGCCTGCACAGGCAGCCCCCTTGGGTGCGCAAACCAAGCCGCAGGCCAATGGTGCTATCAGCCCTGTTGCAGTTGGCGGGCCTTCGGTCAGCGGTACGGTGAGTTTGTCGCCCGAACTGCGCGCCCAAGTCGGGCCCGAAGACACCGTGTTTATTTTTGCCAAAGAGGCTCCCAATGGTCGCATGCCCCTGGCCGCTGAGCGCAAGCAAGTCAAAGACTTGCCCTATAAGTTCACCCTAGATGACAGCAAATCCATGTCCCCGCAAGCACGCCTTTCTACGGTCTCGCAAGTGGTCATCAGCGCGCGGATCAGCAAAAGCGGCAATGCCATCGCCCAGTCTGGCGATTTGCAAGGCCAGTCGGCTGCGGTGTCTCTGGGTGCCAAAGACCTGCGCATTGATATTCGAGAGGTCGTTAAACCTTAAATCATGGCATCCATTTGATGCCTTCAAAAAACGCGGCCGTCATCAGCACATAGCGCAGGAATTTGCCGATCAGAATATAGGCCAGGCAAGGCCAGAAGGGCAACTTAAGCCAACCGGCCAAGGTGCAGAGCGGGTCGCCCACCAGGGGTAGCCAAGCTAGCAGGCAGGCTTTGGGACCAAGGCGATGCAGCCAGCGCAGGGCGCGAGTTTGTAGAGTGGCATTGCTCGCGTGCGGTGCCAGATGTCTGGCGCCGCGCCCCATGGCGTAATCGAGGGCACCACCCAGGGTGTTGCCAGCGGTGGCCACGGCAATCACCGGCCAAAATTGCGCGGGGTTAAGGTGAATCACTCCCAGCACTACCGGCTCCGAACCCATAGGTAGCAGCGTCGCCGAAATAAAGGACACCACAAAAACCGTGGACAGGCCATAGGCCGGCAGGGCCAGCATGTCCAAGAGCGATTGCATCCATATTTCCATTACAGAAGCAGTATAGGCAATGGGTGTGTCTAAGCGCACAATGTGCTGAAAATTTAGGCATATAGAATGATTACCCGGTCTCGGCAAACTGTTGGCGCGCGACCCTGAAGCTTTCTCTCACCATATATTCCTAGCATGCAAATCGGCCCTTACGCATTGGCAAATCCGGTCTTCGCCGCCCCCATGGCCGGCGTCACCGACCGCCCGTTTCGGCAGTTGTGTAAACGTCTGGGTGCGGGCTATGCGGTCAGTGAAATGGTCACCTCGCAACGCGATTTGTGGGATTCACTCAAGACCTCGCGCCGCGCCAACCACGAGGGCGAACCGGGCCCGATCGCGGTGCAAATTGCAGGCACCGATGCGGCCATGATGGCCGATGCAGCCCGTTACAACATCGAGCGTGGTGCGCAAATCATCGATATCAATATGGGTTGCCCGGCCAAAAAAGTGTGCAATAAATGGGCCGGTTCCGCGCTGATGCAGGACGAGGCTTTGGCGCTGGAGATCATCGAGGCCGTGGTGCAAGCCGGCGCTGCGCGCAATGTGCCGGTCACGCTCAAAATGCGCACCGGCTGGTGCCAAAGCGAAAAAAATGCCTTGTCGATAGCGCTGGCTGCGCAAAGCGCGGGTATCGCCATGGTCACCGTGCATGGCCGAACGCGTGAGCAAGGCTATCGCGGCCAGGCCGAATACGAGACTATCGCCGCGGTGAAAGCGGCGCTGCACATTCCAGTGGTGGCCAATGGCGATATCAATAGCCCACACCAGGCGCGCCAGGTGCTAGCTGACACCGGCGCAGACGCGGTGATGATTGGCCGCGCAGCCCAGGGACGGCCCTGGATTTTTCGGGAAATCACCCATTTTTTAGACACCGGCAGTGTGCTTGCGCCGCCCTTGGTGCAGGAAGTACGCCGCTGGCTCCTCGCGCATTTGCAAGACCACTACAGCCTGTATGGCGAGTACACCGGTGTGCGCAGTGCGCGCAAACACATTGCCTGGTATTTACGCAGTCTGCCCGGCGGCGAAGACTTCCGCCGCCACCTCAACCTATTGACCGACAGCGCCACACAAGTGCAGGCCGTAGCCGATTACTTAGACCATTTAAACCAAAGCATGGACCGCATTCCTGCGGCCTATGATGCCAGCGGGCGCTTATTGCCCGACGCAATACCCTGTGCCAATGAAAGCGACCTTATGCGCCAACCGACCTTGAGCCTGCACCATGAGCAATAACAAGCTGGACGAAAGCGTACGCGCCAGTCTGGAAGCCTACTTGCGCGATCTCGATGGTCTGGAGCCGCACGGCATGCACGAGATGCTGGTGCGTGCGGTAGAAAAACCCTTGCTCGAAGTAGTCATGGTTGCCGCTGCCAACAACCAGTCTAAAGCCGCGCAATGGCTGGGCCTGAACCGCAACACCTTGCGTAAAAAACTTCTGGAACACCATCTGTTATGAACGCTTTGCTTTCCGTCTCGGACAAAACCGGTGTGCTGGATCTGGCGCGCGCGCTGCACGCCCTGGGTATTCGCCTGCTCTCGACCGGCGGCACCGCCAAGCTGCTGGCTGAGCATGGCCTGCCGGTGACCGAAGTGGCTGAGATGACGGGCTTTCCCGAAATGCTCGATGGCCGGGTGAAGACCCTGCACCCCAAAGTCCACGGCGGGCTGCTGGCGCGGCGCGATCTACCGGCGCACATGCAGGCGCTCGCAGCCCATGGCATAGACACCATCGACCTGCTGGTAGTGAATTTGTACCCGTTTGAAGCCACGGTGGCGCGCGCTGCTTGCACTTTGGAAGAGGCGATTGAAAATATCGACATCGGCGGCCCGGCCATGGTGCGCAGCGCCGCCAAAAATTGGAAAGACGTGGCCGTACTCACTGACGCCAGCCAGTACGACACCGTGATCGCTGAATTGCAAGCCCATGGTGCGGTCAGCAGCAGCACCAAATTCGCACTTTCGGTTGCCGCCTTCAACCGCATCAGCCAGTACGACGGCGCTATCAGCGACTACCTGTCGTCGGTGCAGCCCGATGGCACGATGGCGGTGTTTGCCGGGCAAGCCAATGGCCGCTTTGTGAAATTGCAGGATTTGCGTTACGGCGAAAACCCGCACCAGTACGCCGCATTTTTCCGTGACCTGTATCCGGCCCCGGGCTCCTTGGTCACGGCGCAGCAATTGCAAGGCAAGGAACTCAGCTACAACAATATTGCCGACGCCGATGCCGCTTGGGAATGTGTAAAAAGCTTTGAAACCCCGGCCTGCGTGATCGTCAAGCACGCCAACCCCTGCGGCGTGGCGATTGCCACCGATGCAGCCACTGCGTATTCCAAAGCTTTCAGCACCGACCCGACCTCGGCCTTTGGCGGCATCATTGCTTTCAATTGCGAAGTCGATGGTGATACCGCGCGCCGCGTTAGCGCGCAGTTTGTGGAGGTGCTGATCGCTCCGGCCTTCAGCGCCGAGGCGCTGAGCGTTTTATTGGCAAAAGCCAATGTGCGTGTGTTGCAAATTGCATTGCCCTATGTCTTGGGCGAGCGCCCGAACAAGGCCAGCGCCTGGACTTTGGGGCGCAATGCGGTCGATGTCAAACGCGTGGGTTCCGGCATGCTGATGCAAACGGCTGACAACCATGAACTGAGCTTGGCCGATATGCGCGTGGTCAGCAAAGTGCAGCCCAGTGCCGCGCAAATGCAGGACATGTTGTTTGCCTGGAAAGTGGCCAAATACGTCAAGTCCAATGCCATTGTGTTTTGCAAAGACGGCATGACCATGGGCGTGGGCGCCGGCCAAATGAGCCGCCTGGACTCAGCCCGCATCGCTTCTATCAAAGCTGGCCACGCCAGCTTGTCATTGGCCGGCACCGTGGTCGCCAGCGACGCTTTCTTCCCGTTTCGTGATGGCCTGGACGTGGTGGTTGATGCGGGAGCCACCTGCATCATCCAGCCCGGCGGCAGCATGCGCGACGACGAAGTGGTGCAAGCCGCCGACGAGCGCGGCGTGGCCATGGTCTATACGGGCGTGCGGCACTTTAGGCACTAAGCCGCTCTGTCTTGCGCAGTAAAAAAAGCGGCCGACGAGGACCGCTTTTTGCGCGTGTGGTTTGCGCCGCGGTGCCTAAGGCCGGCCTGTTACCAGCTGGCAAAGACCGCTTGAGCCGCCGCTACGCTTTCTGCAATATCGGCCTCGGTGTGCGCCGCGCTCATAAAACCGGCTTCGTACAACGCCGGTGCGAAATACACGCCCCGGTCCAGCATGCCATGGAACAAGGTGTTAAAGCGCTTGTTATCGGTGCTGATGACTTTGGCGTAGTTTTGCGGCAATTCGGGAAACAGGAAGAAGCCGAACATGCCGCCTTCGCTGTCGGTGCTAAAGGGTACGCCGGCGGCATCCGCAGCGCCTTGCAGTCCGCGCATCAGCGATTGGGTTTTGGTGGCTAAGGCGTCGAAAAAACCGGGCTTGCTGATTTCGCGCAGCGTGGCCAAACCGCAGGCCGTGGCGATCGGGTTGCCCGACAAAGTGCCTGCCTGGTACACCGGTCCCAGCGGCGCCATTTGCTCCATGACTGCGCGCTTACCGCCAAAAGCGGCCAGCGGCATGCCACCGCCAATCACCTTGCCCAGCACGGTAATGTCCGGCGCAAAACCGGGCAGTGCTTTGGCATACACGCTTTGGGCGCTGCCCAGGGCCACGCGCAGCCCGCTCATCACTTCGTCAAACACCAGCAGCGCGCCGTACTGGGTGCACAGCTCGCGGGCGCGCTTGACGAAGGGCACCGAGGCGCGCACGAAATTCATATTCCCGGCAATCGGCTCGATCATCAGGCAAGCCAGTTCTTTGCCATGCAAGGCAAAGGCTTCTTCCAGTTGTTGCAAATTGTTGTATTCCAGAACCAGCGTGTGCTGAACCACTTCGGGCGGCACACCGGCGCTGGTCGGATTGCCCAGCGTGGCAAGTCCCGAGCCGGCTTTGACCAGCAAAGGATCGGCGTGGCCGTGGTAGCAGCCTTCAAACTTAATGAATTTGCTGCGCCCGGTGGCGCCGCGCGCTAGGCGGATGGCAGTCATGGCCGCTTCCGTGCCTGAGCTGACCAGACGCACCATGTCCATGCTGGGCACGTGGCGCAAAATTTCTTCAGCCAGCTCGACTTCGCGTTCGGTGGGTGCGCCAAAGGAGAAACCTTCTAGCAGCGCTTTTTGCACCGCTTCGACCACGGCCGGATGCCCGTGGCCCAAAATCATCGGCCCCCAAGAGCCGATGTAGTCAATATAGCGCTGGCCATTGGCATCCCAAAAATAGGCGCCCTGGGCGCGGGTGACAAAGCGGGGCGTACCGCCCACGGCTTTGAAGGCGCGTACTGGCGAGTTCACACCACCGGGGATGACGGCGGCGGCGCGTTGAAAGAGTTCGAGGTTACGGTCAGTGGCGGGTTTCATTGGGAGGGAAGTCAAAAAGAAAGGGTTGGTCGGGATCGTCGCTATCCTGCAGCAGTTCGTTATCGGGATCATCATGCGCCCAAAAAAGGCGGTCGGGCTGCACATGGCCCATACCGGGGCGCAATCCGGCTTCTAGGCTGCGGTCCAGGTAGCTCAGCGCCTCGGTCACCGCCTCGGCCAGCTCGGTGCCCACTGCAATGAGCGCCGCCAAGGCAGCGGACAAAGTGTCGCCGGTGCCCACAAAAGTCGCTTCCAGCCGCTCAAATTTTTCGCTACACATGAGCGCGCTGGCGCTGCACAAGGCGTTGTCTATAAATTGCTCGGGCAAGGGGATGCCGGTGACCAGAGTGTAGGGTACGCCTAGTTCCTGCGCCGCTTTGGCAATGTCGCGCGCGTCGGGCGCGCGCGGCGCATCCCATTCGGGCAGCAGCCAGCGCGCCAACGTGCCGTAGCTGCCTACCAGCACCGTGGTTTGCGGCAGCAGCATGTCGGCGCAGGCGTCCAGGTATTGGTCAATTTGGTCCTCATGCCACCAGGACAGGTCGGGCATATAGGTCACCACTGGCACATCGGCATAGTCCGATACCACGGCGGCCACTGCGCTCAGGTTCTCCGGACTGCCGACAAAGCCGACCTTAAAGACGTCGGGAGCGACATCTTCCAAGATGGTCCGTGCCTGGGCCAGCAAGGCGTCATCGTCAAAGGGGAAGTGGTCGGCGATTTCGCTGGTGTCGCGGGCATAAGCCCCGGTCATGACTGGCATGGGATGGACGCCCACCGAGGCCATGGCTAGGCAGTCAGCCGTCAAACCGCCGGCGCCGCTGGGGTCGTTGGCATTGAAAACCATCACGCTGGCTACTGGGCCGTCGGTCGGACCGTCTTCGTCCAGTACCGTAATGGGAGCGGGGCCTGTCGTGTCTTTTTTTGGGTGCTTCATGGTCGCAACAGGTAGATAGGGCGCCGCAATCAAGGATTCCAAAAGCGCCCGGCGGCCCGCCGCAAGGCGCTATTTACAATCGTTGGATTCTATTCTCAAGGTAAATACGCTGTGACCGATACCAAAACCTGGATGTGCCTGATTTGCGGCTGGATTTATGACGAAGTTCTGGGCGCCCCGGATGACGGTATCGCTGCCGGCACCTTGTGGGCTGATGTGCCCATGAACTGGACCTGCCCCGAGTGCGGCGCGCGTAAAGAAGACTTTGAGATGGTGCAAATCTAGGCCAATCTGCAGACTTGCGCTTTCGCGTGGATGGCCAGGCGCCCCGCCTGCCCAATCTTTCGCTTTAGCTGGGTACCTCCCGGCTTTTTACCACCGCATAGCGCGCCAGTGTGGCCGCCCGGGCGGCTGCATGGTCCACTACCGGGCGCGGGTAGTGCACGCCCAGTTGCACACCCGCTGCGTCCAGCACCAGAGGGGGCGCCTGCCAGGGTGCATGGATGTATTTGGCATCCAAACCGGCCAGCGCGGGTAGGTAGCGACGTATGAATTTGCCCGCCGCGTCGAATTTTTCGCTTTGGCTGACCGGGTTGAAGATGCGGAAATAGGGCTGGGCATCGCAGCCGCTGGAACTGACCCATTGCCAGCCGCCATTGTTGGCCGAGAGGTCAAAGTCATTGAGTTGCTCGGCGAAATACCGTTCGCCCCAGCGCCAATCGATACCCAGGTGCTTGACCAAGAAGCTGCCAGCCACCATGCGCAGGCGGTTGTGCATATAGCCGCTCTGGTTGAGCTGGGCCATGGCCGCGTCCACCAGCGGATAGCCGGTGCGCGCCTCGCACCAAGCGGCAAAGCGGTCTTGGGCCAGCGCGCCGTGCTCCCAGGCGATGGTGTCGTAATCGGGCTTGAAGCTGTTGCCTGCCACATGCGGAAAATTGGACAGCACCTGAAAATAAAAGTCGCGCCAGACCAACTCGGCCAGCCATACCCGCGCGCCCGGGTCACCAGCCAGTTGTGGCCCCAGCGCTAGATTGACTAACTGGCGGATCGACACCGTGCCAAAGCGCAAATGCACGCTCAGGTAGCTCGGGCCTTTGACCGCGGGGAAGTTGCGCGTCTCCTCATAGGCATGCATGCGCGGCGCAAAGTCGGCCAGCAGAGCCTGGGCACCGGCTTCGCCCGCCGCAATACCCAGGGCGCCCAAATTTGTCGGCACAAAACCGATGTCAGCCAGCGTGGGCACGTCCTGCCGGTAAGCTGCTGGGCGGCTGGCCAGCTTCTGCGCTAAGGCGCTGCAATCATGGCTGGGAAGCGGCTGGCCAGCCAGACGCGCCAGCCAGGCACGCAGGTAGGGCGTGAACACGCCATAGGGCTTGCCGGTTTGGGTCAGGATTTCGCGCTGCTCAAACACCACATGGTCTTTCACGCTTACCCAGGCTTTGCGCATACCTGCCAGCGCGCTTTGCACCTGGGCGTCGCGGGCCACCGCCTGCGGCTCGTAATCGCGCGCGCAAAACACCGCATCTGCCCCTAGCGCCTGCGCCAGCGCTGGGATGTCTTGCTCGGCCCAGCCATGGCGCACGACCAGGCCGGTATGCGCCTGCGTGCCTAGGGCGCCCAATTGCGCATCCAACGCGGCCAGCGATGCGCGGATGAACTCCACCCGCCGGTCCGCGCGCGGTAAGGGATCCAAAATTGCGCGATCCAGAATAAAGACGCAATGCACTTGCGTACAAGATTGCAGGGCTGCGGCGAGCGCGGCGTTGTCGGTCAGGCGTAAATCGCGGCGCAGCCAGACCAGGCCGGAGGAATAAGAGCTTTGCATGCCTGTCGCTAAAATGGTTTTATGTCCGGCGATTTTGCATCCACCAACCTCACGCACCATTTTTTGATCGCGATGCCGGGCTTGGAAGGCGGACTTTTCTCCAAAAGCGTGGTCTATTTATGCGACCACAGCCCGCGCGGCGCGCTGGGGCTCATCATCAACAAGCCCTCTGAAATCAATTTATCGGACTTGTTTGGCAAAGTCGATTTATCTTTGCAGCGCGCCGATCTGGCCGATCAAGCGGTGCTGCAAGGCGGCCCGCTGCACGAAGAGCGCGGTTTTGTGCTGCACGAGGCAATGTCGGGCGCCTCCGATGTAGCGCCCGGCGCCAGTTATGCCTCCAGCATGGTCATCCCTGGCGGTTTGGCCATGACCACCTCGCGCGACGTGCTCGAAGCCCTGGCCGGTGGGCAGGGCCCAAGCAAAGTGCTGGTCTCCTTGGGCTATGCATCCTGGGGCGAAGGCCAACTCGAGAGCGAACTCATGCGCAACAGCTGGCTCACGGTGGATGCCGAAAAAAGTATTATTTTCGATACGCCGGTGAACCAGCGCTACGAGCGCGCGCTGGACTTGCTGGGTTTGAAGGCCTGGATGATCGCCCCGCAGGCGGGTCACGCATGAGCGCGCTGGCCATGCCCGCGCCTGCCGCGCTGCTGCTGCCCAAGCAGGCCAAGGCGGTGCCGGCGGATTTGCAGCGCTTTATGGCCTTTGATTTCGGTACCCGGCGCACCGGCGTGGCGGTGGGCAGCCGCTTGCTGGGCGGGGCACAGCCGCAGGCCACGATCAGCGTTGCGGGCGATGCGCGCTTTGCCCAAATAGCGCTGCGTCTCAAGGAATGGGAGCCGCAGGCCTTGGTGGTAGGCGTGCCCTACCACCCGGACGGCGCACCCCACGACAATACGCTGCGCGCGCAAAAGTTTGGACGCCAGTTGCAGGGCCGCTTCGGCCTGCCGGTGTTTGAGGTGGACGAGCGCTACAGCACCACCGAAGCCCTGGCCGGTGGCGCCAAAGATGCGGATGCGGCTTCGGCTTGCATCATCTTGGAGCAGTTTTTGCGGAGCTTGTCGCCATGACCCTGGTTCTCAATGCCGAAGCCCTCTACCTGGAGCTACTGCGCGGCGTGCGCCTGTTGTGCCAGGCTGACAGCCGTTTGGTCGGCATCACTTCCGGTGGCGCCTGGCTGGCTGAGCGTTTGCACCAAGACTTAGGTCTTGCCGGCGCCTTCGGCACGATTTCCTCGGCCATGCACCGTGACGACTTTGCCAAGCGCGGCTTAGCAGCCAGTGGCAAGACGCATTTGCCCTTTGAAATCAAAGACGCGCATTTGGTGGTGCTCGATGATGTGCTCTACACCGGGCGCACCATACGTGCGATTACCAATGAATTGTTTGACTATGGCCGCCCGGCCAGCGTGCGCCTTGCGGTGCTGGTCGATAGGGGCGGGCGCGAGTTGCCGATCCAGGCCGACTTTGCGGCTGCGCGCGTAACGCTTGATGCAGGCCAATCGCTGGCCCTGGCGCGCAATACGGCGGGCGCCTTTAGCTTTGATGTGAAAGAAAAATAAGTAATGTTGCACCGGCGCAATCCGCAACTCAATCAGCACGGCGAGCTGATTCACCTGCTTTCCACCGAAGGCTTGTCACGCGACATCTTGACCCATATCCTGGACACAGCTGCGCAGTTTGTATCGGTGAGCGACCGCGAGGTGAAAAAAGTACCGCTGCTGCGCGGCAAAAGCGTATTCAATTTGTTTTTCGAAAACAGCACGCGCACGCGCACTACGTTTGAAATTGCCGCTACGCGCTTGTCGGCAGATGTTATTAATTTAGATATCGCCCGCTCCTCTGCTTCCAAAGGCGAATCTTTGCTGGACACCATTGCCAACCTCAGCGCCATGGCCGCTGATATTTTTGTAGTGCGGCACAGCGAATCGGGCGCACCCTATCTGATCGCGCAACATGTGGCGCCGCATGTGCATGTTGTCAATGCGGGTGACGGCCGTCATGCCCACCCCACCCAGGGCTTGCTGGACATGTACACCATCCGGCATTACAAAAAAGACTTTACGAATTTAACCGTGGCCATCGTGGGCGATGTTTTGCATTCGCGGGTGGCGCGTTCAGACATCCATGCCTTAACCACGCTGGGATGTGCCGAGGTGCGCGTGGTGGGCCCGCGCACCCTGGTGCCCGGCGATATGGCGAACATGGGCGTGCGCGTGTTCAACACCTTGGAAGAAGGTATCAAGGGCTGCGACGTCATCATCATGCTGCGTCTGCAAAACGAGCGCATGAACGGTGCTTTGCTGCCTTCCAGTCATGAGTATTTCAAGAGTTTTGGCCTGACTGCAGAAAAGTTGGCGCTGGCCAAGCCCGATGCCATAGTGATGCATCCGGGCCCCATTAACCGCGGCGTGGAAATCGATTCCACCGTGGCCGACGGCACGCAAAGCGTGATCCTGCCGCAAGTGACTTTCGGCATCGCAGTGCGCATGGCGGTGATGGGCATCGTCGCGGGTAATGAAGCATGAGGGCCGCGCCATGCAACTACTGATTCGCAACGGCCACTTGCTCGATCCGGCCAGCGGCTTGGATGCACCGGGCGAGTTGGCGATTGCCGACGGGCGCGTGCTGGCGATAGGCCAGATTCCCGCAGATTTTGTGCCGACGCAGACCTTGGACGCCCATGGCTGCATTGTGATGCCCGGCCTGGTGGACTTGGCTGTGCGCCTGCGCGAGCCCGGCCATGAGCATGAAGGCATGCTCGCTTCCGAGATGGCCGCCGCCGTGGCAGGCGGTGTGACCTGCCTGGTCTGCCCGCCCGACACCGACCCGGTGCTCGACGAGCCTGGCCTGGTGGAAATGCTGCGCTTTCGGGCGCAAAGCCTGCACCAAGCGCGGGTGCTGCCGCTGGGCGCGCTGACCCGTGGCCTCAAAGGTGAAGTGCTGACCGAGATGCTGCAACTGAGCGAAGCCGGATGCGTAGGTTTTAGCCAGGCGGAGGTCGGCATCGCCAATACCCAGGTGCTGATGCGCGCCATGCAATATGCGCGGTCTTTTGGCTATACGGTCTGGCTGCGTCCGCAGGAATTGCATTTGGGCAAGGGCGTCGCTGCCAGCGGCCCACTGGCCACGCGCATGGGCTTGAGTGGCGTGCCGGTGGCCGCCGAGACCATCGCCTTGCATACGATTTTTGAGCTGGTGCGCGCCACCGGCGCGCGCGTGCATATCTGCCGCTTGAGCAGTGCGGCTGGCGCGCAGTTGCTGCGCCAGGCCAAGGCAGAGGGATTGCCGGTCAGCGGTGATGTAAGCATCAACTCTCTGCACCTGACGGATATGGATGTGGGCTACTTTGATAGCCGCACCCGCCTGAATCCGCCGCTGCGCCAGCAGCGCGACCGCGAGGCTTTGCGCCTGGCGCTGCAAGACGGCACCATCGACGCGCTGGTATCGGACCATATGCCGGTCGGTGCCGATGAAAAAGAACTGCCATTTGCCGAGGCCGAGCCCGGCGCCACCGGACTGGAGTTGTTGCTCAGTCTGGCGCTGAAGTGGGCGCGCGACCGTAAATTGCCGCTGGTGCAGGCCTTGGCCTGCGTGACGCATCGCAGTGCCGATGTGCTGGCAGCGGGCCAGGTCGCAAACCAAGGTGGCATGGGTCGTTTGGCCGTAGGCGCCAAG
This sequence comes from Rhodoferax sp., assembly GCA_040400575.1. Lineage (GTDB taxonomy): Bacteria > Pseudomonadota > Gammaproteobacteria > Burkholderiales > Burkholderiaceae_C > Allorhodoferax. The sequence continues at coordinate 143,975 of JBBAPX010000001.1, read as the reverse complement.
GCCGATATTTGCGTGTTCGATCCGCAAGCGGCCTGGACGGTGCAGGCATCTGCGCTGCGCAGCCAGAGCAAGCACACGCCTTTTGGCGGCTATGAATTGCCCGGTCAAGTGCGTGCCACCCTGGTCGCCGGTCGGCTAGCCTACCAGGCGCCGGCCACGGTTGTGCATTAAACCGGCCGGCCCCGCGCAGTGCTCAGGCCTTCCAAACTGCGCGGTGCCTGGCGCCTTGCGCGTCTGGTTTTGCATGTGCTGCGCGGCTGGCTGACCATCCGCTGGCGTTTTCCGGGCTGGTCGCAAGCGCGGCGTGACCGGGCGGTGCAAGACTGGTCGCAAGCCATGCTGGCTATTTTGGGTTTGCAATTGCGCATCGAAGGACAGTTGCTGCAGCAAGGGCCATTGATGCTGGTGTGTAACCATATTTCCTGGCTGGATATTGCTGTTTTGCATGCTGCGGTGCATTGCCGCTTTATTTCTAAGGACGATATCCGCGGCTGGCCGGTGCTGGGCACGTTGGCCAGTGGCGGCGGCACCTTGTACATCAGCCGGGCCTCGCGCCGCGACGCTTTGCGCGTGGTGCACCAAATGGCACAGGCCTTGGGGCAGGGCGATGTGCTGGCATTTTTCCCCGAGGGCACTACCGGAGACGGCAGCACGGTTCTGCCCTTTCACGCCAATTTGTTGCAGGCGGCGATTGCGGCCGATGCGCCGGTGCAGGCGCTGGGCCTGCGTTTTGAAGACGCCGCCAGTGGAGCGCCCAGTTTTGCGCCTTGCTATGTGGGGGAAGAGACGCTGCTGGACTCTGCCTGGCGCACGGTATGTGCGCCGCCGCTGCGCGCGGTGTTGCGCTGCGCCCCGGTGCAAAGCGCCCAGGGACGTCAGCGGCGCGAATTTGCCAGCGCCTTGCGCGATACCGTCATCGGATTGCGCGCTGGCAGCTAAGCTATGCCCAGCTTAGGCGGCCGGGCGGGTACTGGCTGCACGGACTTTGAGGCGAATCGCGGTAATATCGTGGCCCCCGTGGGCAAGGCGCTCCAGCATACTGGGCTGTAGTTGGCGTAATTTGGCGGCAATGGCTGTGGACTCCACCAGCAGGCACCACACCTGGCCTTCGATGGGCCCGGCCTGCACGCCTAGGCGCAATCCGGGAGGGAGCAATGTGGCAATGCAGCGCAAGCAAGCGCTGGATTGGGCACTTAAGTCCACCAAGCGGGCCAGCGTAGGCGAGTCCATACTGGCTTGGAGCACCGAAAACGAGGTGTTGGAGCGGCGCATCGAAACATTTCAGGGGTAGCGTATGCAATTGATTATCACGGATCCCAGGCTCTCGCGTAGCTATGTGCTGCAGACCAGCCCCGGCGGCGTTGCGCTGGCCTTGGCGGGGTTTTTCATTGCGGTGACCCTGGTCTCTGCCGTGATTTACCATTGGATTTTGCTCAAAGGCGCGCGCGAAGGCTGGCCGGTCATCAGCCAGGTGATGCGCCTGGTAGTCAAGGACGAGTTTGACCAGCGAGACCGGTATGTGCGCGAAAACATCGAGGTGCTGGCCAAACGCATGGGCGAGATGCAGGCCAAATTGATGCAGATGGAGTCACTGGCCGAGCGCGTGTCGGGCCTGGCGGGTCTGGATCCGGCGCAAGTGCGCAGCACGCCCGGGCGCGGCGGTGCGCTGGTGGCTGGGCGCAGCATGAATCTGCAAGAGTTGCAAACCATCATGGGCCATATCGAGGTCGATACCAGTGCCCGTAACGACCTGATGACGGCGATTGAGTCGCGCCTGTTCGAGCAAAAGATTAAGAAACTGATGATCCCGACGCAAATCCCTGTTCCCGATGTCAGCACCGGCTCATTTTTTGGCTGGCGCATCGACCCGTTTACCGGCATGAGCGCCTTGCACCAGGGTCTGGATTTTCCGGCGCCCATTGGCACTACGGTGCTCTCGGCGGCGGGCGGCGTGGTGGTGACGCAGGAGGTGCAGCCCCATTACGGCTTTGTGATTGAAGTGGACCATGGCAATGAGGTGTTGACGCGCTACGCCCATCTGTCGCGCAGCTTTGTCAAAAAAGGCGACTTGATCAAACGCGGCCAAAAGATGGCGGAAGTGGGCACTACGGGGCGCTCCACCGGCCCGCACTTGCATTTTGAGGTCTTGGTACGCGGCGTGGCGCAGGATCCGCAGAAATTCCTGGCCCTGGGCCGCAGCGAGACCGACAAGACGGCGAAACGCTAAAATCCTCGATTCAGCCAGGGCGGGTGTGCGGCGCATTTTGCGCAGCCTGAACGCTTTCACATCATCCACAACGGACTACCACTGCGCTGTTCTGTGAGCACTCAGAGCTCATTGGGCGGACTATCTACCGATGCCACTCTCCTTTCTCACCAAGTTATTTGGAAGCCGCAATGACCGCCTGCTCAAGCAGTACCGCACTTCCGTAGCGCGTATCAGCGCGCTGGAGCCGCAGTACGAGGGCTTGAGTGACGAGGCCTTGCGCGGCAAAACCAGCGAATTCAAGGCCCGCGTGGCCGGCGGTGAGAGCTTGGACGCCATCTTGCCCGAGGCTTTTGCTGTGGTGCGTGAAGGCGCCAAGCGCGTTATGAAAATGCGCCACTTTGACGTGCAGATGATGGGCGGCATGGCACTACACCATGGCAAGATTGCGGAAATGGGGACCGGTGAAGGCAAGACCTTGACGGCAACTTTGCCGGTGTACCTGAACGCCTTGACCGGTAAAGGCGTGCATGTGGTGACGGTCAATGACTACTTGGCCGGACGTGATGCGCGCTGGATGGGGCAGCTCTACGGCTTTTTGGGCTTGAGTGTGGGGGTAAACACACCGCAGGCACCGCGCGCCGACAAACAGGCCGCCTACGGTTCGGATATCACCTACGGCACCAACAACGAATACGGTTTTGACTACCTGCGCGACAACATGGTGTACGAGGTCGCAGACCGGGTGCAGCGCGGTCTGAACTTCGCCATCGTGGACGAGGTGGATTCGATTTTGATCGACGAGGCGCGTACGCCACTGATCATCAGCGGCCAGGCCGAAGACCATACCGCCATGTACGTGGCTATTAACACTGTGATTCCTGCGCTCAAGCGGCAGGAGGGCGAGTTGGATTTACGTACCGGCGAAGGCGTGATTACCCCGGGCGATTTCACGCTGGATGAAAAATCCCAGCAGGTATTCCTCACCGAGCAAGGCCATGAAAGCGCCGAGGGCTTGCTGGCGGGCCTGAACCTGATTCCGGCAGGCTCTTCCTTGTATGACCCGGCCAACATTAGCCTGATGCACCATGTGTATGCGGCTTTGCGCGCCAACCATTTGTACCACCGGGATCAGCACTATGTGGTGCAAGAAGGTGAGATCGTGATCGTGGACGAATTTACCGGTCGCTTGATGACCGGGCGGCGCTGGAGCGATGGCCTGCACCAGGCGGTGGAAGCCAAAGAAGGGGTGGCGATCCAGGCCGAAAACCAAACCCTGGCCTCCATCACTTTTCAAAACTATTTCCGTCTGTACGGCAAGCTTTCGGGTATGACGGGTACGGCGGACACCGAGGCCTATGAGTTTCAGGAAATTTATGGCTTAGAGACGATGGTGATTCCCCCGAATCGCCCCAGCCGCCGTGACGATCAGCTCGACCGGGTGTACAAAACCACCGCCGAAAAATACAAGGCGGCGATAGACGATATTCGCGAATGCTATGGGCGCGGGCAACCTGTATTGGTGGGCACGACTTCGATCGAGAACTCCGAAATTATTTCGAATTTGCTCACGGCTGAGAAACTGCCGCACCAGGTGCTAAACGCCAAGCAGCATGCCCGTGAGGCAGATATCGTAGCGCAGGCCGGTCGCGCCCAAATGATCACCATTGCCACCAATATGGCCGGACGCGGCACCGATATTGTGCTCGGTGGCAATCTGGAAAAAGCCATCGAAGGTATGCGCGCCGAAGAGTCTTTGGATGATGCGATGCGTGTCACGCGTGAAGCCGAGCTGCGAGCGCAGTGGGACATTGACCATAAGCACATCACTAAGCTGGGCGGCTTGCGCATCATTGCCACCGAGCGCCATGAGTCGCGCCGCATCGATAACCAGTTACGTGGTCGCTCCGGACGCCAGGGCGACCCCGGCTCCTCGCGTTTTTACCTTAGTCTGGATGACGCCTTGATGCGCATCTTTGCCGGTGAACGCGTCAAAGCCATCATGGACCGGCTCAATATGCCCGAGGGCGAGGCGATCGAGGCGGGTATGGTGACGCGCAGCATCGAAAGCGCGCAGCGCAAGGTCGAGGCGCGTAATTTCGATATGCGCAAGCAATTGCTCGATTACGACGATGTCTCCAACGACCAACGTAAAGTCATTTACCAGCAGCGCAATGCGATTTTGGACGCGCAGGATTTGAGTGCCCAGATCGCCTCCTTGCGCCGGGGCAGTTTTGATGATCTGGTGCGCTCTTTTGTGCCTGTGGAGTCGGTGGAAGAGCAGTGGGATATCGCGGGCCTGCAACGCCAATTGGCTGACGATTGGGGCATCAGCCTGGACCTGGTCGGTCGTGTGAGCGCGGCCAGCGCGATTGGCGACGAGGATATTGTCAATTTGGTGCTGGAGGCGGCCGATGCGGCTTTTGCTGCCAAGGTGGAGCATATAGGCATGAACGGCTTTACGCAGTTTGAGCGCATGGTTTTATTGCAAACCATTGACAGTCAGTGGCGGGACCATTTGAGTTCGCTGGATTATCTGCGTCAGGGCATTCATTTGCGTGGTTATGCGCAAAAGCAGCCCAAGCAGGAATACAAGCGCGAAGCCTTCGAACTGTTTGGTCAGATGCTGGACTCGGTCAAGAACGAAGTTACCAAGATTTTGATGACCGTGCGCATCCAGTCGGCCGAGCAATTGGACGAGGCCGCTCAGGCCTTGGAAGCCAAGGGCGAGACGCTGAGCAATGTCACCTACACCGCACCCACCGATACCGGCGAGCCCGAAACCGTGTCTTTGGCCGACCTGGGATTACCGCAAGCCAGCGCCGCGATACCACGCGTCGGACGCAATGAGCCTTGCCCCTGCGGCAGTGGCAAAAAATTCAAACAATGCCACGGCAAATTAGCTTGACCACGCGCCATGCCTGTTGATTTAGAGCCTCCGAACCCAACGCATTTGTTTCCTATCTCCGGCCTGCGCATCGGCGTGGTTGAGGCGGGTATTCGCAAAGTGGGCCGCAAGGACCTGACCCTTTTTTTGCTCGATGCCGATGTCAGCGTGGGCGCGGTATTCACGTCCAATCGCTTTTGCGCAGCCCCGGTACAAGTCTGCCAAAGCCATTTGGCGTCGGGTGCGGCCATCCGCGCCTTGCTAATCAACACGGGCAATGCCAATGCGGGTACGGGCACCGATGGCTTGGCACGTGCACGCAGCACCTGCCAAGCACTGGCGCAGCGTCTGGGTGTTGAGGCGGCACAAGTGCTGCCCTTTTCTACCGGCGTCATCATGGAGCCGCTACCCGCAGAGCGCATCATTGCTGGATTGGATGCGGCCATCGCTGCGGCCCAAGAGGACAACTGGCTGGCGGCTGCTCAGGGCATCATGACGACCGACACCGTGCCTAAGGCCTTTGGCACCCAGGTCAAGGTCCAGGGAAAAACTATCAGTATCACCGGCATCAGCAAGGGTGCGGGCATGATCCGCCCCAATATGGCGACCATGTTGGGCTATATCGCTACCGATGCCTGCGTTGCGCACAACTTGCTGCAACCGCTGGCCAAAGCGCTGGCCCAAGCCAGCTTTAACCGTATTACCGTCGATGGCGATACCTCGACCAATGACTCCCTGGTGCTGGTGGCCACACACAAGGCAGGGAATGCACCGATTAGCGCCTTGGACAGCCCCGAAGGCCAGGCTTTGTACCAAGGCTTGCTCAAGGTGGCTTTGCAATTGGCACAGGCCATAGTGCGCGATGGCGAAGGGGCGACCAAATTCATTACCGTGCAGGTGGACGGTGGCGCTACCGCCGAGGAATGCAGTCTTGTCGCCTATGCCATAGCGCATTCGCCTTTGGTGAAAACGGCATTTTTTGCCAGCGACCCCAACCTGGGCCGCATCCTGGCGGCGGTCGGTTATGCCGGTATTTCGGACCTGGATACGGATGGCATTGAGCTGTATTTGGACGATGTGCATGTCGCCACCCGCGGTGGGCGCAATCCGGCCTATCAGGAAGCCGATGGCCAGCGCGTGATGCAGCAAAGCGAAATTTTGGTGCGCGTGATATTGGGTCGCGGCCAGGCCAGCCATACGATTTGGACCTGCGACCTGAGCCATGACTACGTCAGCATCAACGCAGATTACCGGTCTTAAGAAAGCCGCAAACATGCCAGTTCAGCAGCTTTTAGGTCCGTTTTTGGCGCGTGCAGAACGCTTTATGGACCGGGTGGAGGCAGCGCTGCGTCTGGATATTGAGCAGCCCGATTGGGGCAGTGCGGTGGCCTTTCGCTACCGCAAGCGGGTCTCGGGCCAAGGCTATATCAGCGCGGTACGCCAGGTCGGGGCGATGCGCCTGGACGACCTCAAAGAAATCGCCATCCAGAAAGAAAAAATCCGCCGCAACACCGAGCAGTTTGTCCAGGGTAAAACAGCCAATAACGTATTGCTGACCGGCGCACGCGGCACAGGCAAGTCCTCCCTGGTGCGCGCCTGCCTCAATACCTACAGCGACCAGGGCTTGCGCCTGATTGAGGTGGATAAGGCCGATTTGATGGATCTGCCGGACATGGTGGACATCCTGGCGCAGCGCACTGAAAAATTTATCGTATTTTGCGACGATTTAAGCTTTGACCAGGGTGAGGCCGGCTATAAAGCGCTCAAATCGGTGCTCGACGGATCGGTGTCGGAGACCTCGGCCAATGTTTTGATTTATGCCACCAGCAACCGGCGCCATTTACTGCCCGAGTACATGGCCGAAAACCTGAGCTACCAGCATACCGAAAGCGGCGAAGTGCACCCGGGCGAGGTGGTGGAAGAAAAAATATCTCTGTCCGAACGCTTTGGCTTATGGGTCAGTTTCTACCCTTTCACGCAAGATGAATACCTCACTATCGTGGCCCAATGGTTGAATGTCTTGGCTGTTGACACAGCGCGGCGCAGCCACTGGCGCGAAGAAGCCTTGATCTGGGCGCTAGAGCGCGCCTCGCGCAGCGGCCGCGTGGCCTGGCAATTTGCCAAAGACTTCGCCGGCCGGCAGGACCCGGACGCATCGGCATGAGCCAGGTGCCGGTGGACCGGGTGGCTGATGGTCATGTGGACCGCACCGGCGGCAGCGATCGGCCCTTAACTGAAGTCGCGGTGGGTGTACTGCTACAGGCCCATGGCAAGTTTTTGATGACTTCGCGCCCGGCGGGTAAGGCCTACGCCGGCTACTGGGAATTCCCGGGTGGCAAGGTGGAAGCACAAGAATCCTTGGAGCAGGCCTTGACCCGCGAGTTGTATGAGGAATTAGGCATCCAGGTGCTGCATTGCCAAGCCTGGAAGATGCAGGTGGTGGACTATCCCCACGCCCTAGTACGTCTGCATTTTTTCAAGGTGCTGGACTGGTCGGGGGAATTGGTGATGCGCGAGGGGCAACATGCGCAATGGCAGGAATTGCCCGTCCAAGTTGAACCGGTTTTACCTGGTGCCTTGCCGGTGTTGGCCTGGTTGGCGGAAGAACAAGGGGCCCGATAGGCGCGGTGAACGAGGCTGTCTTATTGCAGCTGCTGCGATTGCGGGTCGTCCTCGAATTGCTCGGGGGCAGGCACCCGAAAGGACTCACTGGCCCACGCACCTAAGTCCAGGTTCTTGCAGCGCTCGCCGCAAAACGGGCGGTAGGGATTGCGCGGCGCATACACACTGTCCCCTTTGCACTGGGGACAAGTGACGATTTTTTCCGGCGCCCAAGGGCTGTCTGACATAGCAGGCTGCCTGCGCTCAGGCGCACAGGGTCAGGTCAAACGGCGTGTCCGCGCTATTGCTGTAAAGCTTTCCATCGGCTTCGTGGCGTACAAAGCGGATGGAGGCCACCAGACGGTTAGCGCTGATTTCGGGGATGGCACCGAGCTGGGGGTCTAACGTCAGGCGCAGCAGCTGAAAAGTGCGGCCTTGCGGCAGGTTTTGCTGGAACTGTCCGCCAAGTGCGACCATTTTTTGCGGTGCGCCGGAGTCACGCAGCAGGCCCAGTAGCAAGTGGATGCCGTTGAACAAAGGCACCAGGCTGGAAATCCATTCGCGTAAGTCATTCTGGCGGCGCTGGTCATCCAGTTTTTGCCAGGCGTAATAGGCGGGCAAGTCAAATTCGCAAGTGCCGCCCGGAATGCTGGTGCGACTGCGCAAGCTCTTGAGCCAGTCGTTTTCGCCCAATTCGTGGCCTAATTTACCCGATGCGCTGGTCAGGGCGACAAAACACTCTTCGAGTTGGGCCAGCAGTCGCTCGAGCACATCGGTGGCAATAGCCGGGTTTCCACGGTAGGCCAACATGGTCTGGCGCTGGCGGTCCAGGTCTTTGAGGACGTCGGTCTTTAAGTCAGCGCGTGCACCCACGTTGAGAATTTCGAACAGGGTAATCAGCGCAAAGTGGTGGTCCAAGGCATCAAGGCGCTCCTGGAGCGTAAAGAGCCGCGAAAACAGGTGCTCCAAACGCAAATAGGTGCGAATTTTTTCGTTAAACGGATATTCGTACAGGATCACGCGCTATTTTTCCAGTGGCGGGATCATATCTCCAAGAAGGGGAGCATTGCGCCCAATTGCCGGCTAATCTCATCGATTGTCACGGATTCATTAAATAAAACATAGTCGGCGCATTGCAGCCGGGCAGCCCTGCTGCTTTGTGCCGCCATGATTTTTTGCACGCTATCGGACGTCAAGCCACTGCGTTGCATAACCCGGTCTATTTGCGTTTGCGCTTGGCAGTCGATGACTAGCACTCTGTCAAGTACGGGGCGCCAGCGCTTGGACTCCACCAACAACGGAATATCAAAAGCGATGCAAGGCGGCGACGATGCCGCCGCCTGGGCCGCCTGACGTTCAATTTCGGCTGCAATCAGGGGGTGCAACAGGGATTGTAGTTGGGCCCGCGCCTGCGCGTCGTCAAAAACCAGGGCACGCATGGCGTCGCGGTTCAATAGACCCGGTGCATCAAACACCGCTTCGCCAAACATTTGTGCAAGAGCGGGCAGGGCAGCTCCGCCGGGCGCGGTGCAGGCGCGGGATATCGCATCCGCATCGATAAGGGGAATGCCTTTTTTCGCCAGCAGCCCGCAGACCGTGCTTTTGCCGCTGCCAATACCGCCCGTAACACCCAAACGCATTGCCCTTGTCCTGGTCATGGCACGTTAAGGGTGAAGCCCAGTGGATTGGCGAACAGGCATGCCAAGCCTGCGCCCACCAGAAAAGGACCGAAGGGCAACACACCGCCCTCGCGCAAACTTTGTTGAAGCTTGAGCACCATGCCCACGACAGCGCCCATGACGGATGACATCAGGATGATCGGAACCAGCGCCTGCCAACCAAACCAGGCGCCCAGGCAGGCCAGCAGCTTGAAATCGCCATAACCCATGCCTTCTTTTCCGGTTACGATTTTGAAAACCCAATAGACCGACCACAGACTGAGGTAACCGGCTACTGCGCCCCATAGCGCTTGTTCCAAGCTGATGCCCGTCCATTGCAAGTTGGCGCCGATGAGTCCAAGCCACAGCAAGGGCAGCACAATGACATCGGGCAAGAGGGTGCTGTCCCAATCGATGAGTGCCAGACTCAGCATGCCTGCCATCCAGGCGCACCAGGCCATCGCGGCCGGCCCCAGGCCCCAGCGCCAGCCGCAAAAGGCAAACAGCAGCGCGGTGCCTAGCTCCACCATCGGGTAGCGCAGACCGATGCTTGTTTGGCAATGCCGGCAACGGCCGCGCAGCAAGCTATAGCCAATGAGTGGGATGTTGTCGTACCAGGAAATGCCGGCAGCACAATGCGGGCAAGTGGAACGCGGCACCGCGAGGTTAAATGGCTCCAGAGGCGACGCTGCTTGACCCGAAGCCTGCGCACAGTCGGCCGCCCATTGGCGTTCCATCATTTTGGGTAATCGGTAGATGACGACGTTGAGAAAACTGCCCACCAGCAAGCCCAGTAAACCTAGCAAGACGACAGCCTGATCTGTGAGGGCGGACTGCATCAGAGCGCCTGTCCGATATTGAAAATCGGCAGGTACAAAGCCACCACCAGCCCGCCAATAAGGGCTCCGAGGAAGACAATGATGAAGGGCTCCATCAAGCTGGAGATGCCCGCAAGCGTAGCATCCACCTCGGACTCAAAAAAATCGGCTGCTTTACCCAGCATGAAGTCAATGGAGCCGGACTCCTCGCCAATAGCGCACATTTGCAGCACCATCGGAGGGAACAAGTTGGATTGGGTCATGGCTGCGGTCAGTGATACCCCCGAGGATACTTGCTGGCCAATCCGCGCGGTGGCCTCCAGGTAAACCCTGTTGCCGCTGGCGCCGCCTACGGACTGCAGCGCCTCGACCAAGGGCACGCCCGCTGCGAACAGGGTTGCTAGCGTGCGGGTCCAGCGTGCAATACAGGATTTGCGAATTACATTGCCAAATACAGGCAACTTAAGTAACAGCCGGTCGCGCTGGTCCTGTAGATTTTCACTGTTGCGAATGGCGCGGGCAAGAAAAAACCATCCACCGAGCAAGCCGCCGAAAATCAGAAACCAGAAGCGGACGAAAAACTCGCTGAGGGTAATGACCATCAGCGTAGGGCCTGGTAACTCGCTGCCTAAGGTCGCGAAAACTTGCTTGAACGCGGGCACGACAAAGAGCATGACGACCGCCACCACGGTAGCGGCGACCGCCAGCACAGCAGCCGGATAGGTGAGGGCGGACTTGATCTTGGCCTTGAGGACCTCGGTTTTTTCCATGTGCAGCGCCAGGCGGTCCAGCAAGCTGTCCAAAATACCTGCGGATTCACCGGCAGCGACCACATTGCAATAGAGCGCATCAAATTGCCGGGGGTGCCTGCGAAAGGCTGCATAGAGGGAGGAGCCGGTCTCGACGTCGCTGCGGATGGCGTTCACCACACGGCCCATGGAGGGGTTGCTGCTGCTCTGAGCGACGATCGCAAATGACTGTAGCAACGGGATGCCTGATTGGATCATCGTGGAGAGCTGGCGAGTAAAGAGTGCTATCTCCTTAGCTTGAATACGCTGTGCCCTATAAAAAAGCGGCTTGGATACGGCGCTGGGCCGAATGCCCTGCTTGCGCAATGCCGCCCGCGCGGCCGCTTTACTGGTGGCGCGTAACTCGCCTTGCAGGTACTGACCCCTGCGGTCCACCCCTTTCCATTTGAATACCGTGTCTGTGACCGCTGTGTTGGCGGCGCCTAAGGTTCTTTGTGTTGGCATTTTTAGGTCCCCCTTCAATCACGCATTGGTCAGCGCGAGTACTTCCTCCAATGAGGTTAAACCCATTCTCACCTTACTCAAACCGGATGCGCGCAGAGTTTTCACGCCCTCGCGCTCGGCCTGTGCCGCGATCTCCATGGCCGAGCCGTCACGCAAAATAATGGCCTGAATTGCATCGGACAGGGGCATCACCTGGTAAATGCCCACCCGCCCTTTGTAGCCCTGGTTGCAAGCACTGCAGCCCACCGGTCGGTAGGGCTTCCAGCTGCCGTCAATATCTTCTTGCTTGAATCCCGATTCCAGCAAAGTGTCTTTTGGCAGATCGAAGGCTTCTTTGCATTGGACACACAGACGGCGGGCGAGGCGTTGTGCGCTGATCAACATCACGCAGGCTGCAATCGTGAAGGCTGGCACGCCCATATTGCGCAAACGGGTGAGCGTGGTGGGCGCGTCGTTGGTGTGCAGCGTGGAGAGTACCAAGTGCCCGGTCTGGGCGGCTTTCATGGCAATGTCAGCGGTCGCTAAATCGCGGATCTCGCCCACCATGATGATGTCCGGGTCTTGCCGCAAAAAGGATTTAAGCGCGGCCGCAAAGGTCAGCCCCGCCTTGTCGTTTACGTTGACCTGGTTCACGCCAGGCATATTGATCTCTGACGGGTCCTCGACGGTCGCGATATTCACACCTGGCTGATTTAACAGGTTTAAGCAGGTATAGAGCGACACCGTCTTGCCCGAGCCGGTGGGGCCGGTCACCAAAATCATGCCATCGGGCCGCGCAATAGCCCTTAGCAAGCGTTGTTTTTCGGCTTCCTCATAGCCTAATGCATCGATGCCTAATTTGGCAGTGCTCGGGTCCAAAATACGGATCACCACTTTTTCGCCGAACAAGGTTGGCAAGGTACTGACGCGCAAGTCGATGGTTTTGTCGCGCGAAATTTTCAGTTTCAAGCGCCCGTCTTGCGGCACACGTTTTTCCGAAATATCCATGCGCGAAATCACCTTGATGCGCGAAGCAAGTCTTTCCTTGATGGCCGGTGGCGGGCTGGCAATTTCACGCAAATGACCATCCATACGAAAGCGCACGCGGTAGGAGAATTCATAAGGTTCAAAATGCAAGTCGGATGCGCCCATGCGCACCGCATCGAGCAATATTTTTTGCAAAAACCGCACCACCGGCGAATCGTCGATTTCATTTTTTGCGGAGCCGGACCTATCGCTTGCCTCTACAAATTCTCGCCCTTCGAAATCGCTGTCTCCAAAATCAGCATAGATGAGGTCGGTAGCGAGCGATGTTTCCACTTGCATGGCTAGGACTAATTTGTCATATTCAACGACCACCCAATCCACATTGCTTTGGGTTGCGAATTTGATTTTTTCTACTGCTTCCTGATTGGACGGATCGGCGGTGGCGATGACCAATGCATGCTTGCGTTTGCCCAGTACCAGAAGCTGATATTCCTGGCAAATTCGCTCGTCCAGCAGTTTGTCAGGGAGCGCAGCGAGATGGATCGCAGACAGGTCGAGCAAAGGCGCCGCGAAGGCCTGGGACACTACCTGGGCCACATCCAGCGGGCGCATGGCACCCGAATCGACTAATTCCGCAATCAGACTTTTGCGATTGCCCGGGGCGTTTTTCATTGCCTTTTGTAGCGCGGCTTTATCCAGTTTTCCGGACGCCAGCAATACCCTGCCCAAGACTGCCATAGAACCACTCTGTGCAGTGCTTAGGGCGAGGGCTTTCGGGTCACTCAAAGCTGGTTCAAACTTAAGCCCTTAGCGTCTTTCTCTGAAACCAAGGGCGGCGTGTCGCCTAATGGCCAGTCAATTGCCACTATCGGGTCGTTCCAAGCCAGGCAGCGCTCGGACGCGGGGTGGTAATACGCGGTCGTTTTATAAAGGAAATCCGCGCTTTCAGACAGCACCAGAAAGCCATGGGCCAAACCGGGAGGAATCCAGAGCTGGCGCTGGTTGTCCACGGAGAGTTCGTCACCGATCCAGCGGCCATAGGTCGGAGAGTCGGACCTGATATCGACCACAACGTCAAACACCGCGCCAGCCACCACACGTACTAATTTACCTTGTGGGTTTTCAGATTGGAAGTGCATGCCACGCAATACGTGGCGCTGCGAGCGCGAGTGGTTGTCCTGCACGAATTGCACTTGCAGGCCTGTCGCTTGGGCAAACACCTTTTCGTTATAGCTTTCCAGAAAAAAGCCGCGCGCATCGCCAAACACCCGCGGCTCTAGGAGTAAAACATCAGCAATGGCAGTAGGCGTTACGCGCATCAATACACCTTTTCCTTGAGTAGGCGCAGCAAATATTGCCCGTAGTCCGATTTGCCTAAGGTAGCTGCCAATTTTTCCAATTGCGCGTCGTCGATCCAGTGATTTCGCCAGCTTATTTCTTCTGGTGCTGCGACTTTAAGCCCCTGGCGTTTTTCGACGGTATAAATAAACTGACCGGCTTCCAGCATGGATTCATGGGTGCCGGTATCCAACCAGGCATAACCACGACCCATGGTTTGCACCTCCAATTGCCCGGCTTGCAAATACAGGCGGTTCAGGTCGGTGATTTCCAGTTCCCCGCGCGGCGAGGGCTTGACTTGTTTGGCCAACTCTACCACCTGTTGGTCATAAAAATACAGACCGGTTACGGCATAGCGCGACTTGGGCACTGCGGGCTTTTCTTCCAAGCTGATCGCGCGCCCAGTCGCATCGAATTCCACTACGCCATAGCGCTGTGGGTCCTGTACCGCATAGGCAAAAACCGTGGCGCCAGTCGTTTTTTGGTTCGCAGATCGCACAAGCGAAGCAAAATCGTGGCCGTAGAAAATATTGTCGCCCAGCACCAGCGCGCTGGGGCTGTCTTGCAAAAATGATTCTCCAATCAAGAATGCCTGGGCCAGGCCGTCCGGGCTGTCTTGCACCGCATAGTGCAGATTCAAACCCCATTGTTTTCCATCGCCCAATAATTGGGAAAAACGCGGCGTATCTTGCGGCGTAGAGATCACCAAAATGTCGCGAATGCCCGCCAGCATCAAGGTGCTGAGCGGGTAATAAATCATGGGTTTATCGTAAATCGGGAGCAGCTGCTTACTTACCACCTGGCTAGCGGGGTACAGGCGGGTACCCGCGCCCCCCGCCAAAATAATGCCTTTTCTATTTGAATTAGGGGTATTTTTCATAAGTGTTTTGTAAGCGCGATTTCCTGCAATATCCGGCGTACTCCCAATTGCCACGATGGCAAATGTATCGAAAATACATCGGCAATCTTGGCGCAATCAAGCCGGGAGTTCAAGGGGCGGTGGGCTGCGACCGGGTAATCCGCGCTTTTTATGGGCACAAGCTGCTCTTGTGTCACGCGGACCGGCATTTCCAGGGCGCGCGCCTCTTGCAAAACAAATTGGGCATAGCCGTGCCAGCTGGTTTGACCGGCAGCGGCGCAGTGGTACAGCCCTGCCAGTGCCGGTTGCGCCATAGCCTGGCGCAAGGCTATGGCGCTGACATCGGCCAGCAATTCCGCGCCGGTAGGCGCGCCTATCTGATCGTCAATCACCCGCAGTTCATCGCGCTCGGCGCCTAGGCGTAGCATGGTTTTGGCAAAATTACTGCCGCGCGCCGAGTACACCCAGCTGGTGCGCAGGATGATATGCCTGGGGTTGCGGGCGACTTCCAGCTCGCCCTGGCGTTTGCTGGCGCCATAGACGCTCAACGGTGCGCAGGCATCGGACTCGCGCCAGGCTAATGTGCCGCTGCCGTCAAACACATAGTCGGTCGAGTAATGCGCTAGCCAGGCGCCCATGCGCAGCGTTTCTTGGGCCAGCACGGCAGGGCCCAGCGCGTTGACGGCATAGGCTTGTTCGGTTTCGATTTGCGCTTTATCCACCGCGGTGTAAGCCGCCGCGTTGACGACCAGGTCCGGGGCGATCTCACGCAGGGTGTGTCGCAAGCCCTCTGGCTTGGCTAAGTCGCCGCACCATTGGTTCGGGTTATCTTGTGCCTGGCTGGCCAGGGCTATCACCTCGCCTAAAGGCGCTAGGCTGCGCTGCAATTGCCAGCCCAGCTGCCCGTTGCGGCCCAGTAGCAAAATTTTCATGCTGCGCCGCCCTCGCTTTGGTACTGCTGCGCCACCCAGTCGCGGTAAGCGCCCGATTGGACTTCCTGCACCCATTGGGGGTTGTCCAAGTACCAGCGCACGGTTTTGCGCAAGCCTGTGGCAAAGGTTTCGGCCGGCTTCCAGCCCAGTTCTTCGTTTATTTTTCGGGCATCAATGGCGTACCGCCGGTCATGCCCCGGGCGGTCGGTGACAAAGCTGATTTGGCTGGCGTAGGGCTTGGCGTCGCTGCGTGCTTGCATTTCGTCCAGCAGCGCACACACCGCATGCACGATGTCCAGGTTGGCTTTTTCGTTCCAGCCACCGACGTTATAGGTTTCGCCTACGCGGCCACGGTCTAAGACCACGCGGATCGCCGCGCAATGGTCTTTCACATACAGCCAGTCGCGAATTTGCTGGCCGTCGCCATAGACCGGCAGGGGCTTACCGGCCAAGGCGTTGACGATCATCAGTGGGATCAATTTTTCGGGGAAGTGCAGCGGACCGTAGTTGTTGCTGCAGTTGGTCGTCAGCACTGGCAGCCCGTAGGTGTGGTGGTAGGCGCGTACCAAGTGGTCGCTGGCGGCCTTGGAGGCTGAATAGGGGCTATTGGGCTCGTAGCGACGCGATTCGCTAAAGGCCGCCTCATCGCTCAGCAGCGAGCCATAAACCTCGTCGGTTGAAACATGCAAAAACCGGAATTTCGATGCCTCGGTGTCAGCCAGGCCAGTTCGGTAAGCCCGCACTGCTTCCAACAAGCGGAAGGTTCCTACGATATTGGTATCTATAAATTCCGCGGGGCCGCTGATGGACCTATCCACATGGCTTTCCGCTGCAAAATTCAATACGGCCCGGGGCTGATAACGTGCCAGCAGCGCCGACACCAAGGCGCTGTCCCCGATGTCACCCTGTACAAAAATATGGTTCTCATTGTCTTTGACAGGATCAAGGTTGCGTAAATTACCGGCATAGGTCAGTTTGTCCAGATTGACCACGGATTCGCCACTTTGGGCCAGCCAGTCGAGGACAAAATTACTGCCAATAAAGCCGGCGCCGCCGGTCACCAATATTGCCATAAACACCTTTTTGCGCGGATATTCAAACCGGGGCCCAGTTTAATGGCTTAAATGACAACTAGCGCAAGGGGCTGCGCGTCTTGTAGCCATTGCCCAAGGACGGTCAAGCGATCAAAGTCGGACCGATAAAATTGCGCTATGACCGCCAAGCCACGCCTAAGCCATTTGCCGCTAGCGCTTGGACGTCCTTAAGCAGACTATGCAAGGCCACCACGTACTGGCTACCTTGTTTCAGCAAGGCCTGGCCCACCACCAGCAGGGCCAACTCGAAGAGGCCAAGGTCGCTTATGCGCGCATGCTGGCCTTGCAGCCCGGCCATGCAGATGCTTTGCACATGCTCGGTGTCATGGCCCTGCAATCGGGCAAGTACGCTTTGGCGGCGGAATTCATCAGCGTTGCGGTATGCAACAACCCGCTCAACGCCTCAGCACATTTCAATTTGGGCTTGGCTTTCAAGGCCTTGCAGCGCTATGAAGAGGCCGTTGTCAGTTTCAGTCAGACCATTGCCATCCAGCCGGACTACGCGCAGGCGTGGAATAACCGGGGCGTGCTCTTGCAGGATCAATCGCGCTGGGCCGAGGCGGCGCAAAGCTATGCCGGTGCAATAGCTGTGCAGCCGGAGTTTGCTCAGGCGCATTACAACCTGGGCAATGCCTTGCGCGCCTTAGGGCGGTTTGAAGCGGCCCTTGCAAGTTATGACACCGCGATTGCGCTGCAGCCCGGCTGGGCGCATGCCTTGAATAACCGGGGCCTTGCATTGCAGGAGCTCCAGCGCAGCACCGAGGCCATAGCAAGCTACGACGCTGCCATAGCGAGTGCGCCCGACTATGCAGATGCCTATTGGAACAAGGCCATTGAATTGCTGCTGTGCGGTGATTTTGCGCAAGGTTGGAAGTACTATGAATGGCGCTGGCGGCGGGATGCATTTAGCTCGCGCAGACGCGACTTTCCTCAGCCACTATGGCTGGGAGACGCGCCCCTCAATGGAAAGACAGTGCTGTTGCACGCTGAGCAGGGCTTGGGCGACAGCATTCACTTTTGCCGCTATGCCCGCGACGTCAGGGCGCTGGGCGCCCAAGTGCTGCTGGAAGTTCCACGGCCATTGATGAGGTTGTTTGAAACGCTGGAAGGCCCCAAGCACTTGTTTGAAAAAGGGTCGGCTTTACCGCATTTTGACTACCACTGCCCCTTGCTGAGTTTGCCGCTTGCGTTTCACACGCAGTTGGCCAACATACCCTGCCCGTCGCCCTATCTGGCCAGCACCGCGCCTAAGCGAGAACTTTGGCAGCGCCGCTTGGGGCCGCCGAGCAAGCCGCGTATCGGCTTGGTGTGGAGCGGCAATGGGTTAGACAGAAACGACCTGCAACGCAGCCTGACTTTGAACGCCTTGCTGCCCTATCTTTCCCCTAGCTTCGAGTACCTGTGTTTGCAAAAGGAGCTACGGCCCGCAGACCAAGATGCGATGCAAGCCAGCTCCATTCGCTTTTTCGGCGCGTACATCCAGGATTTTTCCGATACCGCAGCCTTGTGCGATCTGGTGGACTTGGTGATTTCAGTCGATACCAGCGTGGCCCATCTGGCGGGCGCGCTAGCTAAACCGACCTGGATACTGCTGCCTTACGCGCCTGATTGGCGCTGGATGCTGGATCGGGACGATAGCCCCTGGTACCCCAGCGTCAGGCTATACCGGCAGGGCAATGATCGATCGTGGCTGCCGGTCTTAGGGCGGATGGCGTCTGACATCCTGGGGTATGCGCATTCCCATACACCCAAGCGATAGGCAAAAGGCGTAAAGCACTTGTGCGCGTACCCCTGCTTCCCATGACGCTTGTCGCCTGCCCGCCCCATGCTGTTGCCCGCTTGCGCACCGAGCGCCTGGCCCAAAGTTCCAAGCCCTTTCTGGCGCGCGGTGGCATCAAGGGTGTGCGTTGCGCCGGATGTCGCCTCGTACCAACCCACTGCATGTGTGATGTACGCCCGAGCGTGCCAACGCGGGCCGGTATGTGCTTACTCATGGGCGATATTGAAGCCCTCAAGCCCAGCAATACCGGGTGGTTGGTGGCTGATGTGGTGGTCGACACTTTTGCTTTCGGCTGGGCGCGCACTGAAACCGACTCCGCTTTGCTCGCACTGCTGGCTGACCCGCAATGGCAAGCCTATGTGGTATTCCCCGGAGAGTACGTGGCGCCGGAGCGCGTGGTGCATGCCGTGCAAGAGGCGTCTGGGCCCAGCGCTAAGCGTCCTTTGTTTATCCTGTTAGACGGCACCTGGGCCGAGGCGCGCAAGATGTTTCGCAAAAGCCCTTATCTGGACCGATTTCCCGTGCTCAGTTTGTCGCCCTCGCAGCTCTCGCGTTACCAACTGCGTCGATCGCGTCGCGACGACCATTTTTGCACCAGTGAAGTCGCCGCGCTTTGTCTGGAACTAGCGGGCGAGGCCCTGGCCGCAGAAACATTGGACGCCTATTTGGACGTTTACACCCACCATTACTTGCGCGCCAAGCAGCAGCTACCGGTAGAGTGCGAAGGCTCAGCCTCTTTGCGCTGGCGGGGTCTAGGCCTTGCCGCCTAGCGAATTCCGGTTCGGCCGCCTTGCTAGGGTGATGATTGCGGCACCACCAGATCGGCAAATTTCTCACCCAAGCTTTGAAGGTACTGCGTACGTTCCTCGTCTGAATCAAATTGACTACCCAAAGGCCCATCCAATAACAGGCATGCGAGCCCATGCACATGCGCCCACAGAATGGTGGCCATGGTGGCCATGGTGGCCATGGTCGCGTGCGCATTTTCGCCGTGCACGATGCCGCTCAGCCTGTCTAACTCATCCCTGGCGCGGGCGCCGGACGCTTGCACCGTAGAAAACCGTGCCGGGTCGCACACTTCGGGCCGGAACATGATGCGAAACACACCGGGTTGATCCAAGGCGAAGTTCACATAGGCGGCGGCCGACGCCACCAACACCGCCCGTACACCCTGGGTGGTGCTTAAGTCGTTGGCCTCTTTTAAGCAAAGAGCGAGCGCGTCGAATCCGTCAGCCACCAGTGAGGCAATGATGGTCTCTCGATTTTCAAAATAGTGATAAGGCGCCTGGTGGGTACAGGCAGCACGCCGCGCCACCTCCCGCATGCTGAGCGCCGCCGGGCCGCCTTCGTCCAGTAGCTGTCGGCTGGTTAGGAGCAATTCGCGCCGCAAGTCCCGAGAGGGGTCCGCCTTGGGTCTTCCTAGTGTTTTGGTGCGCATTGCGCCCATTCTAATTACCCAGCTTGACGGCGTCTAAATATTAGTTAGAATAAATAGACGCTGTCAAGCAAACGGTACTTGCAAGTGGTAGCCATTGCATTTGTCAATTTTTTTAACTGGGATGTCCATGATTTACAAAGACCGAATGACCGCCAAGATGGAAGGTGACTTTGTGGTGTTTCTCATCGGCATGCGTATCAATAAGCCTTGGTTGCTGCACAAGTTGTTGCCAGTCTTTGGTGCCATGCCAAAAATGCTCAAAGAGTTGTACACCAAGCCAGAGTTAGGCCTGATACACCATGAAATGTGGTTCTCCCGCACCATCATCCTGGTTCAATACTGGCGCTCGATTGAGCAATTGATGGACTACGCCAAAAACAAAGATGCGGCGCATCTGCCAGCCTGGCAGGCGTTCAACAAAGCGATTGGCACGGACGGCACGGTGGGCATTTGGCACGAAACCTATAAAGCCGGTTCGGGAACTTACGAGAATGTGTATGCCAATATGCCTGCATTTGGCTTAGGGAAGGCGGGCGTATTGGTGCAGGCCAAGGGGCACCTCAAATCCGCCACCGATAGGCTGAGTAGCTAGTACTTCAAGCCAAGCAAAATTTATTCAATGCACTCACTGAGCAAAAACCTATGCGCATACCCGATTGGACACCCGAACAAAAACCGCAGCCCAGCGACTTGGTAGAAGCGATTCTTGCGCGCCGTGGCGGCGCATTGATCAATCTGGACAAGGCCTTGCTGTGGAGCGAGCCGCTTGCCCGTGGCTGGAATGTCTATCTCAAGGCCGTACGTACGGGCTTGCCCACCAATCGCAAACTGCGCGAGCTGGGTATTTGCACGGTGGCGCTGTTGACGGGGGCGGATTATGAGTACCACCACCACGCCCCCGACTTTTTAGCAGCGGGCGGAAGCCAAGCAGAACTCGATGCCTTGCGCGTGTTTGTCGATGCCGACCCGCGCGCGGTTCCGACTGGTGCTGACTTGGGTGAAGTAGAAAAAATCATCATCCAGTATGCAGCCCAGATGACGCTGGACGTGAAAGTCAGCGATGCCTTGTTCGCCGCCATGCGAGCACATTTCGATCCGACAGAAATCGTCGAGATCACCAGTGCGATCGCTACCTACAACATGGTCGCGCGCATCCTGGTTGCACTGCAGATCAGGCCCGAGCAATAACAATGTGACGAAGGCCCGCGCTGCGGGTCGGTGCGCTCAGTCGGCCTGGATATTGTTGTCCTTCACCACCTTGGCCCAAACGTCCATCTGGCGCTCGATAAATACGCGTGCCGCCTCTGGCGTGCCGCCCACCACGTCGATGCCCTGCGCGTCCATCCGCTTGGCGGTATCGGGCATGCGCATCCCTTTGTTGATCTCTTCGTTCATGCGCTTGATAATTTCGGGCGGTGTTTTTGCCGGCGCCAGAATGGCCCACCAGGCGGGCGCGTCAAATCCAGGGAAGCCACTTTCTGCCAGCGTAGGCACATCAGGCAAATCGGGCGAGCGCTTGGAGGTTGTCACCACCAGCGGGCGCATGCGTTTGCTATCTACATGCGGTTTCATCAAAAAGACCGATCCGATCGCAAGGGGAACGTGCCCTGCGACAGCGTCGTTCATCAAGGGGCCGCCGCCCTTGTAGGGTATGTGTTGGAATTCCAGGCCAGCGCCTTTACCGAGCAGCTCTATGGCCAGATGCCCTAGGCTGCCAGAACCGATGGTGCCGTAGCTAGCGCCTTTTTTGGCTTTTGCGGCGGCAACGACATCGGCGAAGGTCTTGAATTCGGACCCGGCGTGGGTGGCCAGCACCATCGGCGCAGTGCCTATGAGCACGACCGGGGCCAAGTCCTTGCGCGAATCAAATGCCATATTGGGTATTAAGCTGGGATTGACGCCGTGCGTGTCAAAAACCACGGCAAAGGTGTAGCCGTCAGGCGCTGCAGCCGCCACGGCGGCGGTCCCGATCGAGCCGGAAGCGCCGCCTTTGTTTTCGACAACGATACTTTGCCCGATCTGCTGGGACAGGGGCTGGGCCAGCAGGCGCGCCACCTGGTCCACCGATCCGCCCGGTGGAAAGACGGCCACCAGTTTGATGGCTTGCTTGGTCGGCCAGGCCTGCGCTTGCGCATGCTGGGCTGTCGCCAGCAAGAGAGTCGCCGCGGTGACAAGGACTGGGGTGAGGCTGCGAATTTTCAAATGCATGGTACTTCCTAAGAATCCAACGATGGGACCCCGAGCATATGGCCCCAGCATGGGGCTTTCGCCTTGGCGATGGTGCCAAGGCCCTGGAATGCAGCAAAACTCTCTAGGCGCAGAGCGCGCAAATCAATGCCCTGCGCACAAAAAAAGGCCGCTATAAAGCGGCCTTTTGGGCAGGGCTATAAGCCGATCACTTGCCTGGGACTTTGCCTTCCACGCCTTTGACGTAGAACATCACGCCGCTCAGGAATTTGTCGTCAGCGACTTCGCCGTCTTTCAGCAGGGTCTTGCCGCCATTGTCTATCAGCGGTCCCTTCCAGATGCTGAAGGTGCCCGCTTTCAGTCCGGCTTTGATTTCATCAATTTTGGCCTTGGTTTCTGCGGGCACATCTTCGGCGATAGAAACGAGGTCAATCGCGCCTTCTTTGACGCCCCACCATACGCCACCGGTGGTCCAGGTACCTTCCAAGGCATCTTTGGTAGCCTTGATGTAGTACGGCGTCCAATTGATGACGGCCGATGCCAAATGGGCTTTGGGGCCATAGGCAGTCATGTCCGAATCCCATCCAAAGGCGCGCTTGCCTTTGTCTTGTGCGGTTTTGAGCACAGCGGGTGAATCGGTATTTTGGAATAGCACGTCCGCGCCGCCATTGATGAGGCTAGTGGCCGCTTCCGTTTCTTTGGGTGGGTCGAACCACGCATTGACCCAAACTACTTTGGTCTTGATCTTGGGGTTGCTGCTTTGCGCGCCCAGGGTGAAGCTGTTGATGTTGCGGACTACTTCTGGAATCGGCACCGAAGCGACTACGCCCAGCGTGCCTGTCTTGCTCATCTTGCCTGCAATCACGCCGGCCATGTACGCGCCTTCGTAGGTGCGACTGTCATAAGTGCGCATGTTGTCGGAAGTTTTGTAGCCGGTGGCATGTTCAAACTTGACGTCTTTGAATTCGGGAGCCACCTTAAGCATGGGTTCCATGTAGCCAAAGGTAGTTCCGAAAATCATTTTGTTGCCCTGGCTGGCCTTTTCGCGGAACGCGGCCTCCGCGTCAGCGGATTCGGGCACGCTTTCCACAAAGGAGGTGACGATCTTGTCGCCAAATTCTTTTTCCAAGGCTTTACGCGCGTTGTCATGTGCAAACGTCCAGCCGCCATCGCTTACTGGACCGACATAGATAAACGCGATTTTCAGCGGCTCAGCCTTAGGTGCAGCCGCTGCCGGTGCGGGGGCCGGTGCCTCGGCTTCAGGCTTTTTGCCACAGCCCACCAGCATGGCCGCTGCCACGGTGGTAAGCGCCGCCAATTTCAGCAGCGAACGTTTTTGCACATCTGTCATGTCATTTCCTTTTTAAGAAAGTAAGGTCAGGGGAGGAGAAAAAATCTTCAGGAACCGGGGTAAAACGGTTTTCCAATCGAAGCGGGCATATTAATCCGAATCCAAGCCGGATTACGGGATATCAGCGCCAAGACCACAATGGTCGCGATATAAGGCAGCATGCTCAGCACCTGGCTGGGCACTTCCACTCCTATGCCTTGGAAGTGGAATTGGAGCATGGTGACCCCACCAAACAAATACGCCCCAAGGAGTACACGGCCGGGCCGCCAGGTGGCAAAGGTGGTCAAGGCCAAAGCGATCCAGCCCTTACCGGCCACCATGCCCTGAACCCAAAGCGGGGTGTAAATAATCGAAACATAGGCTCCAGCCAGCCCGCACAGCGCGCCCCCGGCGACTACGCAGGCCAGCCGTATCCATCGCACCGGATAGCCCAGGGCATGGGCCGATTCCGGGCTTTCGCCTACGCTGCGCACAATCAAGCCGCTGCGGGTGCGGTATAAAAACCAAACTAGCGCCCCGGCAAAAGCAATCGTCAAATACACCAACGGGTGGTGCTGGAACAGCGCCGAACCCAGCAAGGGAATGTCGGACAAGCCAGGGATGGCAAACTTGGGCCGCTCGGGGATTGTTGCCTGCACATAGCCTACGCCGACAAAGGCGGAAAAGCCGCCGCCAAACAGGCTGAGCGCCAGGCCGGTGGCGTATTGGTTGGTGTTGAGCCAAATCACCAACACGCCAAAAATAGCCGCCATCAGCCCCCCGGCCAGCATGCCCGCCACAAAGCCCAGGGTGTCGCTGCCGGTATGCACCACCGTGGCAAAACCGGCAATGGCGGCGCACAGCATCATGCCCTCGGCGCCCAGGTTGACGATACCCGCTTTTTCGTTGATCAGCAGACCCAGCGAGGCGATGGCCAAGACTGTGCCGGCGTTCAACGTGGCAGCGATCAGCAGTGCGTAGGATTCCATCAGCGGCTACCTCCTGTGGCGGCTTGCGCTTGGCGCACCAGCCGGTAGTTCACCAGCGTGTCGCAGGCCAGCAGGCTAAACAGCAATAGGCCCTGGAACACGCCCGTCAGCGATTTGGGCAGACCCAGGCGCGACTGCGCCAGATCGCCGCCGATATAAAACATGCTCATTAGTAGGCTGGAGAACACCAGGCCTACCGGATGCAGGCGCCCCACATAGGCCACGATGATGGCGGCAAAACCATAGCCCGCCGGTATATAAGGAGTGAGCTGTCCAATCGGCCCGGCCACCTCCAGCGCACCGGCCAGCCCGGCCATGCCACCCGATACCAATAGCGCAGTCCACAAAGCCTGGCGCGCTGAAAAGCCCGCATAGCGTGCCGCCGCCGGTGCCAGCCCGCCCACTTGCTGGGCAAAACCGGCGCGTGTGCGAAACAAAAAAACCCAGACTGCGCCCACGCCGACAAGTGCAAGCAGCACACCCATCGTCATACGCGAACCGTCCATCAGGCGCGGAATACGGGTGACCGCGTCAAAATTTTTGGTTTGCGGGAAGTTGTAGCCCAGCGGGTCTTTCCAGGGGCCATAGACCAAAAGGCCTAGCACCTGCACTGCCACATAGACCAGCATCAGGCTGACCAGAATTTCATTGGCATTGAAGCGGTCACGTAAGAGCGCGGTAATCCCGGCCCAGAACATGCCGCCCAGCATACCGGCCAAGATGACAGCGACCACAATCCAGCTGCCACTGTCTTTCTCGGCCATAAGCGCCACGCCGCTGGCGCAGACGGCGCCAATGATGTACTGCCCCTCGGCGCCGATATTCCACACATTGGAGCGAAAACACACCGCCAGCCCGAGCGCGATCAGCAGCAAAGGCGTGGCCTTGACCAACAGCTCGCCCAAGGCATAAGCGCTTTTCACCGGCTCCCAAAAAAACATTTGTAAGCCGCGTACCGGGTCTTTGCCCAGCAGGCTAAATAGCAGCACACCCACCAGCACGGTGATGAGCAGCGCCAGCAGCGGCGAGGCAAAAGTCCAAAAGGCCGAAGGCTGTGCGCGTACTTGCAGCTTGATCATGCCGCTGCCTCCCACAAGCCGCTCATCCACTCGCCCATTTGCGCCACCGTGGCCTGACCCGCTGCTATCGAGGGCGACAACTTGCCATGGGCAATGACGTGCAAGCGGTCGCAAATTTCAAACAACTCATCGAGTTCTTCGCTGACCACCAGCACCGCGCATCCGGCATCGCGCAAGGCCAAAATCGCGCCGCGTATTTGTGCCGAGGCGCCCACATCTACGCCCCAGGTCGGTTGTGACACGATGAATAGCCCAGGCTGGGCGTCGATCTCGCGCCCGACGATGAATTTTTGCAAATTGCCGCCCGACAGCGAGCGCGCCGCCGCGTCCGGCCCGTTGGCCTTCACGCCAAAGCGCTCGATGATGCGCTGCGCCTGCGCGCGCAAGAGGCCCAGCTGTAACCAGCCTCCAGCAAAGCCCGGCCAGGCAATCGCCTCGGTGCGGGTGAGCAGCAGGTTGTGCGCCAGGCTCAGCGTAGGTACGGCGCCGCGGCCCAAGCGCTCTTCCGGGACGAAATGCAGGCCCAAAGCGCGTCGCGCCGCCGGGCCTTTGGCGGCTACATCAACATCCCCCATGCAGATACTGCCCGCTGGGGCACGGCAGTCTTCGCCGGACAAGGCATACAGCAACTCGCGCTGTCCGTTGCCTGAAACGCCTGCGATTCCCAGCACCTCGCCGGCGCGCACGTGCAGGTCTATACCCTGCAAATCCACGCCAAACTGGTCTTCGCGCGCCAGGCGTAAATCGCGCACCGTCAAGCGCGCTGCGCCGGGTTCGCGCACTTCATGCTTTAGCTGCGGCGGTTCGGCGCCAATCATCAGCTTGGACAGGGAGGCGTTGGACTCTTGCGCCGGGTTGCACACCCCCGTCACCTTGCCGCCACGCAGCACGGTGCAGGCATTGCACAGCGCGCGGATTTCGTGCAGCTTGTGGCTGATGTACAAAATACTGCAGCCTTCCGAGGCCAACTGCTGCAGCACCACAAACAACTTTTCCACTGCCTGCGGCGTAAGTACCGAGGTCGGTTCATCCAAGATCAGCAACTGGGGCTGCGTCAGCAGCGCACGGATGATTTCCACCCGCTGCATCTCGCCCACGCCTAGCGTGTGCACCGGACGCGCGGGGTCTATGTCCAGGCCGTATTGACGCGCCTTGTCGCTGATGCGCTCGCTCACCTGGTCCAGGCTCAGGCTTTTGTCCAGGCCCAGCCAGACGTTCTCGGCCACGGTAATCGTGTCAAACAAATTGAAATGCTGAAACACCATGCTGATCCCCAGCGCGCGCGCCTCTTTGGGGTTGCGGATCTGCACCGGCTGGCCGTTAAAGCGCATTTGGCCGGCATCGGGCTTGACCGCGCCGTAGATGATTTTCATCAACGTGGACTTGCCCGCGCCGTTTTCGCCCAGCACCGCATGCGTCTGTCCGGGCAGCACCGTCAGCGACACCGCACTATTGGCCACCACGCCGGGATAGGCTTTGGTGATGCCGGTCAGTTCAAGGCGGGGAAAGGTCATGCGGCGGGTGATGGGGCAGAGAAGGCGCTTGGGTTTTCAAGAGAGTGCGTATGCTAACGTCAAGGTCAGCGCAGGCTGTCCTGATTTACCCTTGCACCTGTTTGAGGCATCGCCAAGCTCCATGACCCTACCGAAAGCACAAACCAAGCCCATCCGCTTTATGAAGGGCGGCGTCCTGCACACCCTGCACAATGTCCCGCCGGAGCGCACTTTGTTGGACGTGCTGCGTGAGGATTTGCACCAAACTGGTACCAAAGAGGGCTGCGGCGAGGGCGATTGCGGTGCCTGCACGGTGGTCCTGGGGCAGTTGCTCGGTGGCAAATTACGAACGCGTGCGGTCAATAGCTGTATCAAACTGGCGCATTCAGTCGATGGTATGGCGCTGTGGACGGTAGAAGACCTGGCCGCCCCCGATGGCCGCTTGCACCCGGCGCAAGAGGCCCTGGTGCAGTGCCACGCCTCGCAATGCGGCTTTTGCACCCCGGGCTTTGTCATGAGCATGGCCGCCCTATGTGAGCAGGCGGGCAAGACGCCCATTACCCGCGAAAGCGCGCAGCAGGCCTTGTCGGGCAACCTGTGCCGCTGCACCGGTTACCGTCCTATTTTGGAAGCTGCCTGCCGTATGCAAGCCTTGCCGCCCATGCCTTTGGCTAGTGCGGCCTTGCGCCAGCAACTCAAGGCCTTGGCGCAATCCACCGAGCCCGATAGCGCCTATCTCGCGCCCACAAAGCTGGCTGATTTGTTGACCCTGCGCCGAGCGCAGCCGGATGCACAACTGGTCGCTGGTTGCACCGATGTCGGCCTATGGGTGACCAAACAGCACCGCCAATTTGCGCGCGTGCTCGACACCACACGCGTGGCCGAGCTGCGCCAGGTGGATCGCTACCCGCACCACATCGCCATTGGCGCTGCGGTCAGTCTGCGCGATGCCTTTGCCGCCCTGGTCAAAGACCGCCCGCAGTTGCAAAACTTCGCCGACCGTTTTGCCGGCCTGCCGGTGCGCAACGCCGGCACCCTGGGCGGCAATGTGGCCAATGGCTCGCCGATTGGCGACTCCATGCCACTGCTGATCGCCTTGGGCAGCAACATCGTGCTGGCCAGCACGCGCGGCTACCGCGAAATGCCGCTGGAAGCGCTCTATACCGGCTACCGGCAAAACTGCATGGCCGGGGACGAGGTGCTTACCTCCATCAAAGTGCCGCGCCCGCAGCGGGGCGAGTTGGCTCGCGTTTACAAAATTTCCAAGCGGACGGAAGACGATATTTCAGCCGTCTGCCTGGCACTGCAAGTGCACATTCAAGGTGGTAAGGTGACGCGGGCCTCTATCGGCGCGGGCGGCGTAGCCGCCACGCCCGCACGTGCCCGCGCTACGCAAGCGGCTTTGCGCGGCCAGCCTTGGAATGAGAGCACAGTACGCGCCGCCATAGGCACGCTGCGCGCCGAGTTTTCGCCCATTTCCGATATGCGCGCCAGCGGCGACTACCGCCGCCAGGTACTGGGCAATTTGCTCTGGCGTTTCTGGCTGGAAAGCCAGGGCCAAACGGCCACCGACATTCACCACCTGGACCTGGAGTTGAACGCATGAACGCCCCGCAAGCCCGCGGTAAATGGCATGCTGCCGCCTTCCCGGCCAGTGGCCGCGACGCGCCGCACGAAAGCGCCCGCGCCCAAGTGGCTGGCGCTGCCACTTTCATCGACGACATGCCCGAGCTGCAAGGCACGCTGCATGCCGCACCGATTCTGTCCACCGTGGCCCACGGCAAGCTCAAGGGCGTGGACGTGCGCGCAGCGCGGGCCATCCCCGGGGTGGTGGCCGTGGTGCTGGCGCAAGATATTGCGGGCGATGCCATGCTCGCGTCCTTTGCGGGCGACGAACCTATCTTTGCGCGCGACACGGTGCAGCACATCGGCCAGGTGGTCGGCCTGGTGGTGGCGCGCAGCGTCATGCAAGCGCGCCGTGCGGCGCGCAAAGTGCTGCTCGATATCGAAGCCTTGCCCGCCGTGCTGACAGTGCAGCAAGCGCTGGTCGCACAAAGCTATGTGCTACCGCCGGTGTTTGTGCGCCGGGGCGATGTGCAAGCAGGCTTGCAGGCTGCCCAGCACACCCTGCACGGCAGCCTGGAAGTGGGCGGACAGGAACACTTTTACCTGGAGGGCCAAGTGGCCTATGCGGTGCCGCAAGCGCAAGGCCAATGGCTAATTCACAGCAGCACCCAGCATCCGGGCGAAGTGCAGCACTGGGTAGCGCATGCACTGGGCCTGCACAACCATGCGGTGCGGGTGGAATGCCGGCGCATGGGCGGCGGCTTTGGCGGCAAAGAAACCCAAGCCGGCCATGTGGCGGTATGGGCGGCGGTCGCGGCGCAGGTGCTGCGCGCACCGGTCAAGCTGCGCCTGGACCGGGACGACGATTTTTTAGTGACCGGCAAGCGCCATCCTTTTGCCTACCAGTACACCGCTGGCTTTGATACGACGGGGCGCCTGACTGCATTGCAACTGCAAATGGCGGTGAACTGCGGCTTTAGCGCTGATTTGTCCGGCCCGGTAGCCGACCGTGCCATCTTTCACACCGACAACGCGTATTTTTTAGAGAACGTGGAAATCGCCTCCTACCGTTGCAAAACCCATACCCAAAGCCACACCGCTTTCCGTGGCTTTGGCGGACCGCAGGGCGTCATCATCATCGAAAAAATTATGGGCGATATCGCCCGCGCCCTGGGCAAAGACGCGCTCGATGTGCGCTTGCGTAATGTGTATAGCGACGAGCCCTTAGATAGTCCCGTTGTAGCAGGCACTCGACCCGCGCTGCGCGACACCACGCATTACCAGATGAAGGTGGAGGACAATATTTTGAAGCCGCTGCTGACGACTTTGGAAAAGCAATGCGGCTATCGCCAGCGCGTGAAAGACATCGCCCGGTGGAACGCGCAAAGTCCGGTGCTGCGCCGCGGCATTGCCATCACGCCGGTCAAGTTCGGCATCAGCTTTACCGCCACGCTTTTCAACCAGGCGGGCGCTTTAGTCCATGTGTATTTAGATGGCAGTGTGCGCGTGCACCATGGCGGCACCGAAATGGGCCAGGGCTTGCACACCAAGATCACGCAAATCGTGGCCGACGAATTGGGTGTGCCTTTGGACCGTGTGCTGTGCAGCGCCAGCGACACCCACACCATACCCAATGCCTCGGCCACTGCGGCCTCGGCAGGTACCGACCTCAATGGCCGCGCAGCGCAATTTGCAGCCCGCCATGTGCGCGATAACCTGGCCGCGTTTGTGGCTGGGCTAGACGGTTGCGGTGCAGGTGCGGTGGAGTTTTTCGGCGGTGCAGTGCACTCACCCACCGCCACGCGCGCTTTTGACGCCGTGGTGCAAATGGCGTATGCCAACCGCATCCAGTTGTGGAGCGATGGCTTTTACCGTACGCCCAAAATCCATTACGACAAAACCACGCTCACCGGCCGGCCGTTTTTTTACTTTGCCTATGGGGCGGCCTGTACCGAGGTGGTCATCGATACCCTCACCGGCGAAAGCCGGGTATTGAAGGTGGACATATTGCATGACGTGGGGCGCAGCATCAACCCGGCGCTGGACATCGGCCAGATTGAAGGCGGCTTTGTGCAAGGCATGGGCTGGCTCACCAGCGAGCAACTGGTCTGGAATGACAAAGGCCTGCTCACCACGCATGCGCCGAGCACCTACAAAATTCCCACCTCGGGCGACGTGCCCGCGCACTTCAAGGTAGCGTTCTGGCCCGAGCCCAACCGCGAGGACAATGTCTTTGGCTCCAAAGCCGTAGGCGAGCCGCCTTTCATGCTGGCCGTCAGCGTCTATGAAGCGCTGCGCCACGCGATTGCCCACACCCGTGCGGGGGCAGAGCCCGTGCAATTGACGGCCCCCGCCACGGCAGAAAATGTGTTGCGGGCCTTGCATTAAGGCCTTAGGTCATAACACCAAAATAGCCCGAAAGTCGTTCACATTGGTGTGCGTGGGGCCGGTGACAACCAGATCGTCTAAGGCGGAGAAAAATCCGTAGGCGTCGTTGCGCTGCTGGTAGGCATTGAGGGACAAGCCCAGGGCTTGGGCGCGTTGCAGGGTGTCGGGGGCGAGGCGGGCGCCGGCGTTGTCCTCCACGCCGTCGATGCCGTCGGTGTCTGCAGCCAGCGCCCACACGCCGGCTTGGCCTTGTAGGGTTTGGGCCAGGCCCAGGCAAAACTCACCGGCGCGTCCGCCGCGTCCGCGTGCCTGGCCTGGTACTTGCGGCGCGATAGTGACCGTGGTTTCGCCGCCGCTCAAAATCACGCAAGGCTTTTGAAACGGTCCCAGCCCCTTGGCCGCAGCACGCGCCAGTGCGCCATGCACCTTGGCCACTTCGCGCGATTCTCCTTCGATTTCATCGCTCAGCACATAAGCGTTCAGTCCCATGCTGCGCGCCGCTTGGGCAGCAGCCTGCAAGGACTGCTGTGGCGTGGCGATGAGGTGAAAAACATGGCCTGCAAACGCCGCGTCCTGGGGCTTGGGGCTTTCCAGTGCGCCGCTGGCCCAGGCGTCCAGTACCACTGGTGGCAGCGCAATGGCGTAGCGCTGCACGATGGCCAGCGCCTGCGCGCAGGTGCTGGCATCCCCCACCGTAGGGCCGCTGCCAATGGTGGAGGGGTCGTCGCCGGGTACATCGCTGATCGCCAGGGTCACCACGGGCGCCGGTGCACAGGCCGCGCCCAAGCGCCCGCCTTTGATGCGCGAGAGGTGTTTGCGCACGCAATTCATCTCGCCAATATGGGCGCCGCAGCGCAGCAAGTCCTGGTTGATGCGCTGCTTGTCGGCCAGCGTCAGGCCCTCGGCGGGCAGCGTCAGCAGGGCCGATGCGCCACCGGACATCAGACACAGCACCAGGTCATCTGCCGTCAATCCCTGGGTCAGCGCCAAAATGCGCTGCGCCGCGTGTTCGCCTGCCGCGTCGGGGACCGGGTGGGAAGCTTCCAGCACTTCGATGCGTTGCGCCAGTGCGGCAGGGCGAGGCGGCGTATGGCCATAGCGGGTCACCACCAAGCCCGACAAGGGAGCGTCTGCAGGCCACAGCGCCTCCACGGCCTGCGCCATCGCGCCAGCAGCTTTGCCCGCGCCCAGCACCAGGGTGCGTCCGCGCGGTGGTGCGGGTAAATATGCGGCCGTTTTGTGCAGGGGCAAGGCGGCCTGCACGGCGGTATCAAAGAGGCTGCGCAAGAGGACGGCTGGGTCGGCGATGGTGGGCATGCTTGGCATCATAAAGCGAGCGGATGCGTGAGCTGCCTGTATCGCCTTACTAGCGCTACGGCACAATGGGTCGATGTCCACCTTGCTGATCCACAACGCCCACACCGTGGCGACGCAAAACGACGCGGGGGACGAGCTGCGTGACACCTCGGTGCTGGTGCGCGATGGGCTGATTGCCGCCATCGGCCCGGCCTCCCAAATGCCGCACACGGCGGACGAAGTGATCCATGCGCGCCAGCACCTGCTGGTGCCCGGCCTGGTCAATACCCACCACCACATGTACCAGTCGCTTACGCGCGCCATACCGCAGGTACAAAACGCCGAACTGTTTAGCTGGCTGCGCGGCCTCTACCCGATCTGGGCTGGCCTGACGCCGGACATGATTTACACCAGCACCCAGCTGGCCATGGCCGAGTTGCTGATGAGTGGCTGCACCACCAGCAGCGACCATTTGTACCTCTACCCCAATAACGTCACGCTAGACGACAGCATTGAAGCAGCGCGCGCCATGGGCATGCGCTTTGTTGCGACGCGTGGCAGCATGAGCCTAGGGCAGTCGCAAGGCGGCTTGCCACCCGATAGCTTGGTCGAGCGCGAGGATGCGATCTTGAAGGATACACAGCGAGTGATCGAGCGCTACCACGAGGCCGCCCACGGCGCGATGACCCAGGTGGCGGTGGCGCCGTGCTCGCCTTTTAGCGTCAGCCCGCAGTTGATGAAAGACTCGGCCGAGCTGGCGCGCCAATATGGCGTGCGCCTGCATACGCATCTGGCCGAAAACGACCACGACGTGGCCTACAGCCTGGAAAAATTCGGCTGCACCCCGGCGCAATATGCGCAAGACCTGGGCTGGCTGGGCGAGGACGTTTGGCATGCGCATTGTGTCAAGTTGGACGACCATGGCATCAGCCTGTTTGCTGCTACGCGCACCGGCGTGGCGCATTGCCCGTGCAGCAATATGCGCCTGGCCAGCGGCATTGCGCCGGTGCGCCGCATGCTCGATGCCGGCGTGGCCGTGGGCTTGGGCGTCGATGGCAGCGCCAGCAACGACGGCGCGCACATGCTGGGCGAGGCGCGCCAGGCCTTGCTGCTGGCGCGTTTGCGCAAATCGCTGGAAGCGCCGACGACCGATTCTCAGGGTAAAGCGGTTTTTGGCTGCGCCAGCGCGCCCATGGAAATGACCGCGCGCGATGCCCTGCGCCTGGCCACCCGCGGCGGCGCGCAGGTGCTGGGGCGCAGCGACATCGGGCAGATTGCGGTGGGACGGTGCGCCGATATGGCTTTGTTTGATTTGCGTAGCCTGGCCCTGGCCGGCGCTGCGGTGCACGACCCGGTGGGCAGCCTGCTGCTGTGTGCCAGCGCGCAGGCGGCTTATACCGTGGTACAGGGGCGTGTGGTGGTGCGCGAGGGGCAATTGACCAGCCTGGAACTCGGCCCGCTCGTGGAAGAGCATAACCGTCTGGCCGGTTTGCTGGCTGGCCTATAAAGGCCAGGCCACACCGCATGTTGACCTTGCAAACAGGGCTGCCCAAGCGCCACTTGCGCAGGCCGCGTTATCTCCTTACAATTTAAATAATGTAAGGAGATAGATCATGACCGAATCCACCATTACCGCCAAGGGCCAAACCACGGTTCCAGCGGATGTACGGCAAAGCATAGGCGGCCTGCCTGGCACGCGCTTGCTATGGCATGTGTTGGCTGATGGGCGCGTATTTATTCGTGTCAAAAACAAAACGGCGGCAGACGTGAAAGGCATCGCCAGCCTGCCCAAAGCCAAGCGCCTGTCAATGGATGAGATGCGGCCATGAACTTTGCGGGGTCCGTGGATACCCATATTTTGGTCCGGCTTGTCACGCAAGACGATGCCCGCCAGGCCCGCTCGGTTGACCGCTTAATGGCGCACTGTGCCAAAGACGGGCAATTGCTCTTGGTCCCAGTAACGGTCGTGCTTGAACTTGAGTGGGTATTACGCACCCGTGCTAGTCTTGCGAAGGCACAGTTTGTCCACACAATGAACGCATTGCTCAGCATGGTGGAGTTGAGTTTTGAATCCGAACACGCCCTGGAGCAAGCCCTCTCGGACTACCAGGAGGGCAGCGCCGACTTTGGCGAATGCCTGCATGTGGCCCTGGCCCTTGCCCATCAGGCTCTGCCGTTTTGGACCTTTGACCGCAAGGCAGCCAAGGTCCAAGGGGCACAGCAATTGGCCTAGCCGCGGCGTTTGCCGGCTTGGCGCTCAAGTTACTGGTTTAGAACTTGAATTTGGCAGACACGTAGAAGAAGCGCCCACGCGGATCGTATTGGCTAACGTCATAGCCTTGCTGAAATTGATTGCTGGCTGGGACAAAAACGCCAGGCTGCGTATCAAATATATTTTTTAAGCCTAGCATGACCGTGGACTCTTTGCTGACTTTGTAGGCTAAGTTAAAGTCATAGATGGACTGCGCGTTGACATACACGGGCTGATCATTCAAGTCATTCCCCGCGCGGTACTTGTCGCTGTAGTTTTGCGTCAAAGTACCGGCAAATTGACCCTCGGTCCAAGTCGCCGAAAGAGAATGTTTCCATTTAAGTATCACCCCGCCATCGTCCGCGCCTAAAACTGGCGTACCGTCTTCCTCTACGATGGTGCCTACCTTGCGCGACAAAGATCCGCCGGGGCTGGTTTGGTCGAATTGATTCATGAGCGTGCCGTTCAGCGCAATGTCCAAGCGGCCGTTGCCTAGCGATTGCCGGTAATTGGCAAAAATATCGACTCCCGATACTTCCGCCCTGCCTAGGTTAGAAGTCAGCACGGTCACACTATCGATATCGTTGGATCCCGGAGCCAACTTCACCAGGCCGGCAAATGCAGCATCCCCTTTTCGAAAGCCTGACACCACCTCTTGGACACTTGGGGTCTGAATAATGTCGTTGATTTGGATTTGAAACCAATCCAGGCCAAAACTAAAGTCTTTCATGGGTGAGATCACAAGTCCCACTGAATTGGCTTTAGAGGTTTCAGGGCGCAAGTTCGGGTTGCCTCCAACGGTCGCACTTACTTGTAAACTTGTTTGACCTGTTCCCCCGGGGCCGTTGTCATTGAATTGCGCAGAACTTCCCAGAATCTGCGGCTGAAACAGCTCGGGAAGTGTAGGTGCTCTAAATCCGGTGTTGGTCGACGCCCGGACCACAAACAGAGGACTTGGCTGCCAGCGGCCGCTGACCTTGTAGGTGCTCGCATTACCCATGTCGCTGTATTTGTCCGAGCGTGCAGAGATATTTGCTTCTAGTTCTTTGGTAAAGGGAAGGCTCAGCTCGGCAAACCCGCCCGTCGCGTTGCGGCTCCTGTCAATTGCAAAAGCTGCGCCTCCAGCGCCCGAGATATCACCACTGCCAGGTTTTTCGGCGGGCGTGCGCGATAGGGACTCATTGCGCGCCTGTAGCCCTAGCGCATATTGGGCGGTTTGATTCCCAAGTTTAAACAGATCACCAGACAATTTGGCATCAATGCCTTGGCTCTTGGACTCGGCATCTAGCGAAGGTCCGATGTATTCGGCGGTCTTGAGTTTGGCAAGCAATGCGCTGGATTGTCCGGTCGGTGACCAGGGGCTCCAGTTATTGCTCGGGTCGTTAATGATCTTGTTGTAATCGGTTATGGAGAAATACCCGCCCGTCAATTGGCCTTGTAATTTGCTGGAGTTCTGACTTACGGCGATTTCATAGTCTTGTTCGGCTATGGTTCCGCGGGCGCCGGCGACCAAACGGGTTTGGGTCGCCAGGTCCGTGCTTTGGCGCCCACCAAAGTCCACGACCCGCGCAGTGACCGCAAGCGGCTTGCCTAGCAGGGCAGGCGCATATTGTGTCAAGTAGGCCGTGGGGTAATTGGGATTTTGCGGGTAAATAATTAACGAAGGATCGACACCTTCTCTGATTAAGCGGTTATTGGTAGTTGAAAAACTTCGGCGTAAGGGACTGCCCTGGTATGTCACAGTAACTTTGCTTTGCGAGTACAGCAAATCGGCAAAGAGTTCGGTACTTGGACTGATAGCGTAAGAAAAATTTCCGGTCAGGTTGCTTAGGGTTCTGTCTGGAACCAAGGCTACATAGCTGCCGCTGTCAAATTGGCAATAGGGCTGGCCTTTGTTGGTCAGGCCCGCATAAAACATTTTGATGTCGCCACATCGCCCAAGCGCTGCCATGGGGTTGCCATAGCCGGTGCCCGGGCTTGTGCCAAAAAGGCCGGGTTGCCGGTCATTGGGGTAGGCCCCTGGCGTCACCGCACCTTCGATATTGCCCTGGCCGGTGGCCGTGCCGCTGTAATAGGGTAGGTTGATGGCGCTGGCCGCGTAGCTGCGGTCGCGCCCGTAAAGGGCAGTGTCTTGCTCGGCAGAAAACGAAACGACGCCCTTGTAGGGCGTGTCCGCACTACCTATCCCTACGGTCAATGAGACATTCTGGTTTTGGCCGCCGCCGTTGTTCGTCGGCTGGCCAAAGCCGGCGCTGAAGGCAATGCCCTCGAAGGATTTGCTCAAAATAAAGTTCACCACACCGGCCATGGCATCCGAACCATAAATGCTCGATGCGCCGTCTTTCAGCACCTCCACACGGTCGATGGCGGCCAGCGGTATAGCGTTGATGTTGACGGCCGAAGTTCCGTCTGCAAAGGTGGCCAAGCGCCTACCGTTTACCAACACCAAGGTGCGACTCGATTTAAGACCGCGCAGGGAAATAGTGGAATTTCCGTAATTGCTCGTCCCTGACCCGGTGGCGCTGGTCACGCCGCCAGCCGATGCCAAGGCGCTAATGGTCTGCAGTAACTGCTCGGTACTGCTAACCCCGGTGCGCGCGATTTCCTCTTTGGTGAGGACCTGAACGGGCAGCGCCGTTTCGGCATCAACACGGCGTAAAGCTGAACCCGTTACCTCCACCTTGTTCAACACATTGTCCTGCGCCAGTGCGTAGCCGGACCCTATCGCCGCACCAAGCCCCCACAGCACCACTGGCACTGAATAATACAGACCGCTAATTTTTTTCATGTCGCCTCCATAAAATGTATAAAAAAAGAATGATTAATATAAATGAAATTAAAATGAAATGGGGAATTTTTTATCAATCGGCCTTGGGAAGTCCGCCATCAGCTATGTCCATACCTGCCTCGCCACGCTGTCTACAGCCTGGGCGCGCAGCGGCGCTACGGAGCACACCCACCGCGCGGCACTCCAACAGCCCTAGCAAAGCAGCGTGCCCGGCCTCGAAGCTACCAAGGAGCCCAAGGCGCAGCAACGCGAAAACAAGCCTGATTACTTGCTGCGCAAAAACGCCATCCCCGTCGGCTATATCGAAGCCAAAGACCTGGACCTTGCCTTGCCTGCCGTGCTGCGCTCGCCGCAAATCCGCCGCTACCAAGAAGCCTTGCCCAACCTCTTGGTCACCAACTACCTGGACTTTGTTTGGCTGGTGGACTCTGACAAGCGCATAGAGATATCCCTGGGCCATTTGCGCGCCAAAGGCATAGACTCCGGCGTCAGCGCCCAAGCCGACTGGGACACGCTGATCCAAAGCTTCTGCGCTGAAGTCAGCCCCACGCTCGCCACGCCGCGCCAACTGGCCGACTGCCTGGCAGGGCAAAGCCGTTTGCTGCGCGACCTCGTAGCCGAACTGCTCCACAAGGGCGACGAAGACTTGCAAGCCCAGTACGCCGCCTTCAAAAACTTACGCATGCCCGACTTGTTCGCTGAAGAATTTGCCGACATGTACGCCCAAACTGCGGCCTACGGCCTGTTTGCCGCCCGCGTGTTTGACCATTACACTTTGTTTGGCGCACCCGAACCCAAGCTGCCTGCAGGCCTGCGCAAAGCTGCCTTCAGTTTGGAGAAAGCCGCGTACCTGATCCGGTAAGAAGCCGCTCAGGAGAATATTGATTACATAAAGAAAGAGAAGTACACGATCATTTGCATCCGGCGTAAACCATCCGCACGGCCGATCTGGTGACCACTGCCGTCATGCGTGCGCTGTGCAAAAGTAGTATTCACCAATGCCATAGCAATAGATACCGCTAAAAGAAACTTTTTCATTGGCAAACTCCGTGAAGTGCGAGCGACGCAATGTATGCTCAAACTATTTGATGCGCTAATGAGTTAAAGGCCAATTTGTAACGCTTTCAAGCCATGGTACACGGTACATTTTCGCCAGAGAGGCACAGTCCGGTTACCTTGTCGTACCTTCGGCTCAGGCTTTTTTTCGCGCAAGGCCGCCGTTTGCTACTGCGTTGCAACCAACAGGATTAGCACCTATGAAGCACCTCACAGGAACCGAGTTAGCGCGACCGTTTGTACCAGCCAAAGACTTCGCGCTCTCGCGGCAGTTCTATATAGAACTAGGGTTCACGCTAGAACTGGACGCAGAAGAAGTAGCGATATTTGGCATCGGACGAACAAGTTTCCTTCTCCAGAACTACTACAACAAGGATTGGGCTGAAAACTTCATGATGCAACTGATAGTCGATGACCTAGACACATGGTGGACTCACGCCAGTGCACTGGACTTGCCGACACGATACCCGGTCAAACCGCCGCAGGCCCCTGCGATGCAACCCTGGGGTCTTCGAGTCATGTGCTTGTTTGATCCCAGCGGTGTTTTGTGGCACGTCGCACAGCGATGACCGGATGCTGATCATGATCTTTAGCAAGAGTCCTAGCGCCCCCTGAGCCCGGGTCGGTCCATCCGGCCTAGACCAACTTGAATGCCTAACTACAGGGGCAGCGAGCCCTCGTGCGGATCTCGCATCTCGGTGATGCGCAAGATAACGCGGTGATGAAGCCAGAAGCTAACAGGCCGGGCAACCTGATGGCCGCCTCAAATCGCCAAATACTGCTGGCGCAATTCGCTGTTCTCAATCACTTCCTTGGCAGTGCCGTCAAACACGATTTCGCCCATGTCCAGAATCAGCGCGCGGTCGGATAAATTCAAAGCGGCGATGGCGTTTTGCTCCACGATGATGGTAGTAAAGCCTTGCGCTTTAATTTCTTGCAGGATTTTTTCGATCTCGCGCACGATCACCGGGGCCAGGCCTTCGTAGGGCTCGTCCAGTAGCAGCAGTTTGACATCACGCGCCAGCGCACGGGCTACGGCCAGCATTTGCTGTTCACCGCCAGACATAGTCACCGCTTCTTGCTTGCGCCGCTCGGCCAGGCGCGGGAAGTGCTCGTAAATGCGCTCTAAGGACCAGCCGATAGGCTTTTCAATTTGCGCCAACTGCAGGTTTTCCTCTACCGTCAGGCTGGGGATGATGCGCCGGTCTTCGGGCACCAAGCCCACGCCCAGGCGGGAGGCCTGGTACGCGCTCATGGTGTGCAGGGGCTGGCCGTCCAGCCAAACTTCGCCTTGTTGCAGCTTGGGTGCGTCCAGGCGGGCAATCGAGCGCAGGGTGGACGTCTTACCCGCGCCATTGCGGCCGAGCAAGGCGACGATTTCACCCTTTTGGATTTGGAAACCCACGCCTTGCACAATATAGCTTTCGCCATAGTAAGCGTGCATATTGCTGCACGAGAAATAAGCGTTGGGTGCGGTCACAGATGCGCTCCTCCGAGGTAGGCTTCCTGCACGCGCGGGTCATTTTTGATGGCCTCAGGCGCGCCTTCGGCAATGATGGCGCCTTGGGCCATGACGCTGATTTTTTCGGCCAGCGAGAAGACCACGTGCATATCGTGTTCGATGATAATTTTGGTGACTTTGCCGTCGCCCAAGCGTTGCAGCAGGTCGATGGTGCTGTTGGTGTCGGCACGCGACATACCGGCAGTGGGCTCGTCAAGCAGCAGCAGCTTAGGTTCCTGGGACAAGCACATGGCCAGCTCCAGGCGGCGCTTGTCGCCGCGCGACAAGCTGTTGGCGATCATGTCGCGTTTGCCATAGAGGCCCACGTCTTCGAGCATGTGTTTGGCGACCTCGTGCACATGGGCCTGTTCGGCAGCGCGCGACCAGCCATTGAGCTTGAACTCGCCGTCGCGGTGCGAAAAAGCGGGAATCAGCACGTTGTCCAGCAAACTCAATTCGCCGAAGATTTCCGGCGTTTGGAACACACGCACCACACCGGCTTGGTTGATTTCGTGTGGCTGCAAGCCGACCAGTGAAATGCCGTCAAACACCACGCTGCCTTCGTCTGGAATCAAGCGGCCGACAAAGGCATTGAGCAGGGTGGATTTGCCAGCGCCATTGGGGCCGATGATGGCGTGCACGGTGCCAAATTGCACCGACAGGTTGACGTCGTTCAGCGCCTTGAGGCCGCCAAAACTTTTCTTTAAACCAGAGACTTCAAGTGCAGCCATCAGTGTGCTCCTGGCTTGGCGTCGGCATGTGCGGGCGCCGGAAACAGACGGCGTTGCAGACTTTGAATACCCTGCATCAAGCCACCCGGTACAAAAATAATCAATACCAG
This sequence comes from Rhodoferax sp., assembly GCA_040400575.1. Taxonomy (GTDB): domain Bacteria; phylum Pseudomonadota; class Gammaproteobacteria; order Burkholderiales; family Burkholderiaceae_C; genus Allorhodoferax. The sequence continues at coordinate 103,380 of JBBAPX010000001.1, read as the reverse complement.
GAACAGCATCCCTAGGGTCAGTTCCCAGCCTTCACCCACGAACAAGCCGACGAATACGACAACTGGATGTTGGAGGGCGTCGGGTAGGAAACCGAAAACGCTATTCAATATCTGTTCGTTGAAGGACGAAAAAATGTTTTCCAAGTACTTGATGAGGCCTGCGCCAATCACCGGGCCTAACAAGGTACCGACGCCGCCCAAAATCGTCATCAGCACCACTTCGCCAGAGGCTGACCAGTGCATGCGGTCTGCGCCTGCCAGCGGGTCGGTTACCGCTAGCAGAGCGCCGGCCAGACCGGCGTAGCAGCCGCTGATCACAAAGGCGATCAAGGCGTAAGAGCGGGTGTTGACACCGGTGTACTTCAGACGATTTTGGTTGGATTTGATGGCTTTAAGCATCAGGCCAAATGGCGAGCGGGTTAGACGCATTGCGACATAAAAGCTGATGATCAGTATGACCGCACAGAAATAAAACCCGCTGTAGCCCACCATGGAAATACCAAAGAAATTGGTAGACGGGATACCTTCCACAATCGGCACGCCAAACCATCGGTCTAAAACGTGCGGGTCACCCTTGACCAATTGCAAGCCGGTCTCGCCATTTGTAATCGGCGTTAACACCGAATACGCCAAGTTGTAAGCCATCTGGGCAAAGGCCAGCGTCAAAATCGAGAAATAAATGCCCGAGCGGCGCAAGCAGAGAAAGCCGATCACCAGCCCAAATAGGCCGGTCATCAACACGCTCAGAATAATGGCGGGCAACACGTTCATGGTCAGCAGTTTGAAGCTCCACACCGCGGTGTAAGAGCCAATGCCCAGAAACGCTGCATGGCCGAAAGACAGGTAACCCGTCAGGCCAAACAAAATGTTATAGCCGACCGCGAAAATTCCGAAGATGCAAAATTTTTGTAGCAAATCCGGATAACCGGCCCCGAAGGGTTTGAGCAATATAGGGCCGGCCAGAAGGGCCAGGGTGAAGCCGATCAGCAACCAGCGGTCTTGTTTAGCGAGTGTATTCATCATTAGTCCTCCATCACGCCTTTGCGGCCCAATAAGCCACGCGGACGGGTCAGCAAAATGACCACTGCCACCAGGTACACAATGACCTGGTCGATGCCGGGAATCAGTTGTTTCACTTCATTCATAGAGGCAAAAGATTGCAAGATGCCCAATAAAAACCCGGATGCCACCGCACCGGGCAACGAACCCATGCCGCCCACCACCACCACCACAAAGGACAAGACCAAAAAGTCCATGCCGATGCGGTAGTTAGGCGAGACGATAGGCGTGTACATCGCGCCCGCAATACCCGCCACCACCACGGCAATGCCAAAGACGATGGTGAAGCGCCGCTCGATATGGATGCCCAACAGGCCTACGGTTTCGCGGTCCCGCATGCCCGCGCGCACCACCATGCCAAACGTAGTGAATTGCAAAAACGCAAACACCATGGCAATGACAGCCATAGAAAAACAGAAATACACCAAGCGCCACCAGGGGTAACTCACACCCGCCCCCAAGCCCAACCATTCGCCAATATTGGCGCTGCCGGTCAACATTTGCGGCGCGGGCACGGGAATCGGGGTGGCACCAAAAAAGCTTTTGATCAATTCTTGCAACACGATGGCCAAACCAAAGGTCACCAAGATCTGGTCTGCATGCGTGCGATGGTAAAAATGCCGAATCAAGCCTCGCTCCATCACCACCCCCACCAGCAGCATCAAGGGTATGGCTACTATGACCGAGAGAGGGACCGCAAAACTGATGAGTTGTGCCCCGGCGTCGCCAAACCACACTTGCAGATAAGGCACGTCCACCATCATCTCCAAGCCGGGGATGCTTTCGTCTTTTACTTGCGTGGACAGATTGAGCAGCTTTTGCACACTCACGGCGCAAAAGCCGCCCAGCATGAACAAAGCGCCATGCGCAAAGTTGACCACACCCAAGGTGCCGAAAATCAGCGTCAGGCCCAAGGCGATCAAGGCATAGGCGCTGCCCTTGTCCAGGCCGTTGAGTAACTGAAGAAAAATAGCATCCATAGGTTCGCCTGTGATTGGCAACTGCAAAAGCTGCACTCAAAAAAAGAATCGGGTTCCGTAATTTTTCAATTACTTGGAACCCGCAGGGTACCGCCGACTCGACAGAGACTTGAAAGCCAAGCCCCTGTCAAGCGGGAATTAGACGACTGCGACTTTGTACGGTCCCAACTCGCCGCCGAAGATGTCGGCTTTGTATTCCACCTGCGCGCGCGGAACGATTTGGTGCACGTCCATCAGATCCCACTTGCCCACAGGCTTTTCCCGGCCGCGTACCACCAGCACGTCTTTGAAACACTGGTGGTCTTCGGCGCGGTACTCGGTCGGACCGTTGCCCATGCCGTCGAACTTAAAGCCTTCGAGCTTTTTGATCACTTCTTCGGGGTTAAAAGTGCCGGCCATTTCGCAAGCGTTGGCGTACAGCATGGTTTGCACATAGGCCGTGTGGGCAGCCTGGGATGGCGGCTCTTTGTACGCAGCTACAAAGGACTTAGTGAAGTTCTTGGAGCCTTCGTCTTTCAGATCCCAATCCCAGTTGGAGGTGCCGAAAATACCTTTGATCGCAGAGCCGGCACCTTGGGCCATCAGCTCGGAGAACAGCGGCACCACCACCTCAAAACGCTTGCCGTTGGACATTTTGTCGCGCAGACCAAATTGCACCGCCTGGGTCAGCGAGTTGATCATGTCCTTGCCGTAGTGGTTCAAGATCAGCACGTCCGCGCCGGAATTAAGCACCGGGGTGATGTACTGGGAGAAATCGGCTGAGCCCAGCGGAGTTTTGACTGCTTTGGCTGTTTTCCAACCCAGGGCTTCGGTTGAGCTCTTCATAGACTCTTCCTGGGTCCAGCCCCAGGTGTAGTCTGCCGTCAAATGGTAAGCAACACGCTCTTTGCCGTATTCCTTGCCCAGGACGGGGCCCAGCGCCTTGCCGGACATATAGGCATTAAAGAAGTGGCGAAAGCCGTAGCGGCGCTTGTCTTTGCCGGTGGTGTCATTGGAGTGGGTCAGGCAGTTCATGAAAATCACACCCATTTCCTGCGCCAGGGATTGCATGGCAATCGCTTCGCCAGAAGAGGAGCCGCCGGTACACATGATGGCGCCGTCTTTTTCCATCATCCGTTTGGCCACGCCGCGCGCTACATCGGTCTTGGTCTGGGTATCGCCCTGCACATAGACCACCTTTTTGCCCAAAATGCCATTGCCTTTGAGGGCCAAGGGCTTCATGGTTTTGAGCATGCCGCCATCGCCTTCACCGTTGATGTGCTTGATGGCCAGTTCATAGGCGCGCAATTCATCTTTGCCTTCGTCGGCGTAAGCACCGGTCAGTGGCAGGGTCAGGCCGATGGTGACGGTTTTGCTATTACCCGGATCATTGCGAAAAGTGCTGGCTGACGCATTTTTCATGTAAAAGGCGGGTGCTCCCACGCCAGCGACAAAACCTGTGATCGATTTAAGGGCCTTACGGCGAGTGGAATTCAACATGGGTGTCTCCGAAGTTGTAAATGCAGACAATAACTGCGCAGTCTATAAAAAGACGGCGAAGTATATGAAGCAACATCCGATTAATCAATGCGGGATTTCTAGGGTTTACCCTAGGACTCGAAGAATTAATTTGCAGGGTATTCGCAATTATTTTATTTTCATGCTGACGCCCAACTTACGCGCCTTCAATTCCCGTTTGTATGGCGGGGTTTTGATAAGCCTGCGAACTACCCGCCTTACTGCACCTGTGCGCCGCCTTCAAACCATTTTTTAACCAGCAGGCGCTCGTCTTCGGTGATGCGCGTGGCGTTATTCATAGGCATGGCGCGCAGGACGACGGTTTGCTGATACACCGCTTGGGCGTTTTGCGCTAGCAGCGCGGCCGAGTCCAGGCGGATATTTTTCATCTGCATGGACTGGCCATGGCAGCCGTAGCAACGCTGGGCGATGACCGGCTGGATTTGGGCGTAGCCGATGGCGACCCTTTCTTTAGCCACGGCAGGTTCAGGCCCCGCGGGCGTGGCTGCGCCAGAAGCTGCAGCCGCGCCAGCACCCGCATCCGCCGCAAGGCCGCTCGCATTGCTGCTACTCGCCACCGTGCTGTCCGCAGCGCGTGGCGGCGCCATGGCCACGATCAGGATGGCGATAAGCGCCAGGCCTGCGGCCACATAAGGCCAGGGGTGGGGGTTGCGCCCCAGCTTATAACCGTGGCGCAATACAAAAAACTGGCGGATCGAAGCGCCCGCAGCCATCATGCCAATCAGCACCAGCCAGTTGTGCGCATGGTTGTAGGTAAAGCTGTAGTGCGTGCTGAGCATGGCAAACAGCACAGGCAGGGTGAAATAGGTGTTGTGCACGCTGCGCTGCTTGCCGCGTTGTCCGTGAATCGGGTCCACGGGTTCGCCCGCGCGGATGCTTTCGATAACTTTGCGCTGGCCGGGGATGATCCAAAAAAACACATTGGCGCTCATGCTGGTGGCCAGCATCGCGCCCAAGAGTACAAAGGCGGCGCGCCCCGCAAACCATTGGCAGGCCAGCCAGGCTGCACCGCAAACCAGCAAGGCCACCAGAGCGCCCACGACGCGGTCGCCACCAGGCCGCTGGCCCCACAGGCGGCAAATCGCGTCATAGGCCAGCCAAAAGACGACCAAAAACCCGAGTGCGGCGCAGACCGCAGCGGTGGGCGACCAGTCCATGCGCGCCGGGTCGATGAGGTAGCTCTTGGCGTTCCACAGGTAGGAAATCGCAAACAACGCAAAGCCGGTCAGCCAGGTGCTGTAGCTTTCCCAGTAAAACCAATGCAGGTGCTTTGGCAGCTCGGGCGGGCGCACCGCAAACTTCACCGGGTGGTAAAAACCGCCGCCGTGTACCGCCCAGAGTTCGCCGCTTACGCCCTGGCGTTTGAGGTCCTCGTCTTGCGGCGGCGTCAGGCTACTGTCTAAAAAGACAAAGTAAAAAGAGGCGCCTATCCAGGCCACCGCCGTCACCACATGCGCCCAGCGCAGCAGCAAATTGGCCCATTCGAGCAGGTAAGTTTCCATGGTGGCGTACTCTGGTGGTGGTGCGGGAAATTGTAGGCAGTGGCGCTGCGCGCCTAAGCCCCGGGCCAGTCCGTAAGGTGCATGAGCTGTGCCGCCACCGAGACCGCGATCACTTCGGGCCGCTTGTCCCGCAGACCAGGCAAGCCGATGGGGCTGGTGACCTGCGCCAGCTCCTCGGGCCGAAAACCACGCGCTTCCAGGCGCTGGCGAAAGGTCGCCCATTTGGTTTTACTGCCTATCAGGCCGATAAAGGGCAAGTCCGCGCGCGCTCGCTGGCGCAGCAGGCAGGCGGCCACGATGTCCAAGTCTTCCGCATGGCTAAAGCTCATGATCAGCACGCGCGAACCCGGCGCCAAGTTGGTCACTGCATCTTGCACTGGCTGCGAATGCTCGCAGCGTACATTGGCCGCCACGCTGTAGGGAAAGGGCGCGTCGCGGCTGTCTATCCAGTGCACATCGAGCGGTAAATGCGCAAACACCTGCACCAAGGCATGGCCGACATGGCCGCCGCCAAACAGGGCTACCGGCTGGTGTCCGGCTTGCAGCGCTTGGCGCAAGCGGGCCAGGTCGTGCGCGCTTACCGGCTCATAGCCCAAGCGCACATGTCCGCCGCAGCATTGGCCCAGGCTGGGGCCCAAGGCATAAGTCTGCGCGCGTGCCGCGCCGGGGTCTGCGAGCAGAGTCTTGGAATGGGCGATGGCGTCTTGCTCAAGTCGGCCACCGCCAATGGTTCCTACAGTACTATCGGCAAAAACCGCCATCCAGGCGTCGGCTTCCCTTGGCACTGAGCCGCGGGTTTCCAGCACCCGGACCCATACCGCGGGTGACAGGGCCAGGTGGTCCAAGAAACGGGTGATCAGGCTTTGCATACCCACCTAGAGCGCGCCACCTTGTCCACCCCAATGAGACAGCGATAGAAAGGATAGGCATGCAGCCCTTGGATTTTCCGTGGCAAATGCGCTCGGGCTTTAACTGGCAAAGACTTTGTCTGGGCCCACTGGTGTGCTTGGTCGTATGGCTGGCCGGCTGCGCTGCACCACCCAAGCCGGTCCCGCCCGTAGTCCCCGCGCCCGTACATGTTCCGCCCCTGGTACCCGCGCCCGTGGCCCCGCCTGCACCCGCGCCTGCTCCCGCGCCCGCGCCGCCCATCACCGTGGCCCCGGAGCTGCCGTCCGCCGAGGCTCCGCCTGCCAAGACCTCCCTGTCGCTCAACCCCCGCGAGTACCGCAAAGACGCTGCCGGGCATCTCTACGAAAAATACGCGGACCGCATCTATGCCGGCAAGCTGCCGCCCTTGTTGCAGGCGGTGGGCGTGCTGGAGCTCGATATTGGCCGACGCGGCGAAGTGGTGGCACTGCGCTGGACGCGCCCCCCGCGCCAGGTGCCCAAGGTGATGGCAGAAATCGAAAGCATGGTGCATGCAGCCGCACCTTTCCCGGCGCCAGTGCGCATGGGCCAGACCAGTTACACCGAGGTCTGGTTGTGGCACGCAAGTGGTCGCTTTCAATTGGACAGCCTGACCGAAGGGCAGAAGTAGGACTGCGGCGCAGCCACTGCGGCAAGCACTCAAGAGCCCCGGTAGGTGGAATAACTCCAGGGGCTGACCAGCAGCGGCACATGGTAGTGGGCGCTGGCATCGGCGATGCCAAAGTCAATGCCCACCTGTTCTAAAAACGGGGGCTCGGGCAGGTCCACGCCGCGCGAACGAAAGTAATCTGCCACCGCAAATTCCAGGCGATAGCAGCCCATCTGCAGCGCGGCATGCGCGTACAACAAACCATCTGGATTGCGGCCATCGCTATCGAGTACCAAGGCTTTGACCAGTGTGCGCTGCCCCGCTTGTACGCGGTACAAGCGCACCTGCATTCCCGCTGCCGGGGTGCCGTGCATGGTGTCCAAAACGTGGGTGCTCAGGCCCATAGTCGATTCCCCTCAAATAGGGTGAAAGTGTAATCAGTGCTTAGTGTTTGCTGCACACTAGCCGGCGCCCCCGCTTTGCCGCTACCATTGACCGCATGCCCCATTACGACTCCACGGCCCCCTATCCGCGTGACCTGGTCGGCTATGGCCCAAAGCCCCCGCACCCCCAGTGGCCAGGCAAAGCCCGCGTGGCAGTGCAGTTTGTGCTCAATTACGAAGAGGGGGGCGAAAACAGCGTCTTGCACGGCGATGCCGGCTCCGAGCAGTTTTTATCCGAAATGTTCAACCCCGCCGCCTTCCCCGACCGCCATATCAGCATGGAAGGCATTTACGAATACGGTTCGCGCGCGGGGGTCTGGCGGATCTTGCGTGAATTTGAAAAGCGCAAGCTGCCGCTGACCGTTTTTGGGGTAGCCACTGCCTTGCAAAGACACCCGGAGTTGTGCGCGGCCTTTCAAACACTGGGCCACGACATCGCCTGCCATGGCCTGAAGTGGATCCACTACCAAAACATCGACGAGGCCACCGAACGCGCCCACATGCACGAGGCCATGGACATACTGCGCGATTTGTGCGGCGAACGCCCCTTGGGCTGGTACACCGGCCGCGACAGCCCGCGCACGCGACGCCTGGTGGCGGACTACGGCGGCTTTGCCTATGACAGCGATTACTACGGCGACGATCTGCCGTTTTGGATGCAGGTGCAAAAGACCGATGGCACGGTGGTGCCACAACTCATCGTGCCTTACACCTTAGATTGCAACGACATGCGTTTTGCGCTGCCCCAAGGCTATTCGCACGCCGACCCCTTCTTTCAGTATTTGAAAGACAGCTTTGATGCGCTCTATGCCGAAGGCGATCCGCAGGGCGACGATGCGCCCAAAATGATGAGCATCGGCATGCACTGCCGCTTGCTGGGCCGGCCCGGCCGCATCACCGCTTTGCAGCGGTTTTTGGACCATGTGCAGTCGCATGACCAGGTTTGGGTCTGCCGCCGTCTGGACCTGGCGCGGCACTGGAATAGCGTGCATCCCTATAGCGAAACCGCATGACCCTGGACGAACTCAATAGCGCGCCCTTGGCGCAAGCGCAGGCCATGCTGGCCGGTCTGTACGAGCATTCCGACTGGATTGCCCAGCAAGCCCTGGCCCAGCGGCCTTTTACATCGCTGGCGCAATTGCAATACGCCATGTGCCGTGCGCTCGATGCGGCCGGCCGCGAGGCGCAACTGGCTTTGTTACGCGCCCACCCGGAGTTGGCGGGCAAGGGCTTGGTCGCGTCCAGCCTGACCCCCGAATCCCAGCACGAACAAAAAAAAGCGGGTCTTACCGATTGCACGCCGCAAGAGTTGGCCGCCATCCAGCAGTTCAATGCCGATTACCGTGCCAAATTTGACTGGCCTTTCATTGTGGCGGTGCGTGGCCCACGCGGCACGGGCCTGAGCAAAGCGCAAATCATGGCCACCATGGCGCGCCGCCTGCAAGGCCACCCGGACTTTGAATTGCAAGAGTGTTTGCGCAATATTCACCGTATTGTGGAAATTCGCTTGGCCGATAAATTTGGCGTGCAGCCCGAAGCGGGTAACGCGGTATGGGCTTGGCAAGAAGACCTGGCGCGCCACAGCGACCCCGGATTTGCTGAGCGCGGCGAACTCACCGTCACCTACCTCACTGAAGCCCACCAGGCCTGCGCGCGGGATATTGTGCAACGCATGCGCGATGTTGGTATGGACGAAGTCCATATCGATGCGCTCGGCAATGTGGTGGGCCGCTACCAGGGTGCGCATGCCGACGCGCGCTATTTACTCACCGGCAGCCATTACGACACCGTGCGCAATGGCGGCAAATACGACGGGCGCTTAGGTATTTTTGTGCCCTTGGCTTGCGTGCAGGCCTTGCACCGGGCCGGGCAGCGCTTGCCCTTCGGCATTGAAGTGGTGGCCTTTGCCGAAGAAGAAGGCCAGCGCTTCAAGGCCACGTTTTTGTCTGCTTCGGCGCTGACCGGCAGCTTCGACCCTGCCTGGCTGGACCAGTGCGATGCTGAGGGCCTCAGCATGCGCAGCGCCATGCAGCAAGCCGGGCTGGACCCGGCGCAGATTGCGTCTATCCGGCGCGATCCGCAGCATTACCTGGGCTTTGTGGAAGTGCATATCGAACAAGGGCCGGTGCTCAACGAATTGAATATTCCCTTGGGCGTCGTCACCTCCATCAACGCCAGCGTGCGATTTACCGGCAGCGTCACCGGGACCGCCAGCCATGCCGGTACCACGCCCATGAACCGCCGCCGCGATGCGGCCTTGGCGGTGGCCGAGTTGGCCCTTTTTATGGAGCAGCGCGCCGCCCGCGATGGCGATTCGGTGGCCACCATCGGGCAGTTACACGTGCCATCGGGTTCGATCAATGTGGTGCCGGGACGCTGTGATTTTTCGCTGGACATGCGTGCCCCGTCCAATGCGCAGCGCGATGTTTTGTGTGCGGACGTGCTGGCCCAACTAGAGGCCATTTGCGCCCGCCGGGGCCTTGCTTACAGCCTGCTTGAGAGCATGCGCGCCAGCGCTGCGCCCAGCGCGCCGACCTGGCAGGCACGCTGGGAAGCGGCAGTTGCCCAACTGGGCTTGCCGCTGCACCGCATGCCCAGCGGCGCCGGGCACGACGCCATGAAAATGCACGACCTCCTGCCCCAGGCCATGCTGTTTGTGCGCGGCGAAAACAGCGGCATCAGCCACAACCCGCTCGAATCGAGCACCAGCCACGATATGCAACTGGCCATCGATGCCTTTACGCTCTTGTTACAGGATGTGGCGGCCTCAGCCTCAGCCTCGGCTTCAGGGCTTTGATCGCCGACGGCGCCCTGTTTGCATCCCTCTTTTTTTGAATGTGCCCCATGAATCCATCCCTCTACGCCCAGCTTGATGCTTGGGTGAATCAGCATTTCGAAGAGGAAGTGCGCTTTTTGCAAGCGCTGGTGCGCGTGCCCACCGACACGCCGCCGGGCAATAACGCGCCGCATGCCGAGCGCACCGCCGAACTGCTGCAGGCCATGGGGCTGGAGGTGCAAAAATTTCCCGTGCCGCTGGAAATGGTGCAGGCGGCGGGCTTGCAAAGCCTGACCAACTTGTTGGTACGCCGCCGCTTTGGCCCGGGGCGCACCGTGCTGCTCAATGCCCATGGCGACGTGGTACCGCCCGGCGAAGGCTGGACGCATGACCCCTATGGCGCCGAGATTGTCGATGGCAAGCTCTATGGCCGTGCCGCTGCGGTCAGTAAGTGTGACTTTGCTACCTACACCTTCGCGCTGCGTGCATTAGAAGCGGTCGCCAAACCCACCCAAGGCAGCGTGGAATTATTGTTTACCTACGACGAAGAATTCGGTGGCGAACTCGGGCCTGCTTTGCTATTGAACAATGGCACTATTAAACCGGACCTGATGGTGGCCGCCGGCTTTAGCTACCAAGTCATTACCGCGCACAACGGTTGTTTGCAATTGGAGGTGACGGTACACGGCAAGATGGCCCATGCGGCTATTCCCGATAGCGGTGTCGATGCGCTGCAAGCCGCAGTGCAGTTGCTAAGCGCCTTGTTTGCGCAAAACGCCATCCTGAAAAATGTCCGCTCCGAGGTGTTCGGTATCACGCACCCGTATTTGAACGTCGGCATGATCGAAGGCGGTACCAACACCAATGTGGTGCCCGGGCGCGTCAGCTTCAAACTCGATAGGCGCATGATCCCGGAAGAAAACCCCGAGCAAGTGGAAGCGGATTTGCGCACCCTCATCGCGCAGACGGCTGCGCAGTGCCCTGGCGTCCAGGTGGACGTCAAACGCATCCTTTTGGCGCGCGCCATGCGTCCGCTGCCCGGCAACGGGCCCTTGGTGCAGGCCTTGCAAAGCCATGCGCAAGCAGTATTTGGCGAGGCGGTACCCGCTTTGGGCACGCCGCTGTACACCGATGTGCGTTTGTTCAGCCAAGCGGGCATTCCCGGCGTCATTTATGGTGCCGGGCCGCGCACCGTGCTCGAATCAAATGCTAAGCGCGCGGACGAACACATCGTGCTTGAAGATTTGCGTCGCGCCACCCAAGTCATGGCGCGCAGTTTGGTGGATCTGCTGGCTTAGCGCAAGTCCATATTTTTTTATCGTTCCCGGTCAAAGCCTGAAGCCTGCGACCGCCAGTTTCCAAGTGGTGTGCGCTAGCGCTGCATCCTGCGTCAGCGCCTTGCCCTGCAACAAAATTGCAACAAACCTCACGCAGACACGCCAGGTCTTTTACCTAGCCCCTGGTTTTCTGTAACCTTTTTACTAAATTTTATCTATTGAACTGTTTAATGTGTGATTTACATTAAATTTGCGAATATCATGCCGCCATTCGCTAGATCGCAAGCAAGAATGACAAATTCTTGCGCTTTGTCAACGCTAAAGAAGGGCAGATATGGACGCATCGACAGAACAAGACCGCTCGCTGGAACCCAAAGACCTGACCGGTGGAGACTATGGTTTTATGGCTTTGATTGTGGTGGTGCTGATTGCGGTCACCATACTGGGCGTTATGAGTTTCCGGGAGGCCAATAAAACCGAAGGCACCAAACGCAATGGCGAGCAATGGGCTGCCTGGTTCACCAAGGCCAGCGAAACCCGCTTTGCGCCGGACTATGCCATCGCAGCCTGCGCTGGCGGCGCAAGGCCTGCTGCTGCACCCGCGACTGCGCCCGCGGGCGAGGACGCCAAGCCCGCGGGTGCACCTGCTGCTGACGCCGCAGCAGCCCCCGCAGCCGGCACCTGGGGCGCCTGCCTGGCGCACCTGATGAGCGCTACCGAAATGAAAGACATGGTGAACCCCTTCACCGGCAAAGCGCCCAACTTTATAGCTGGATGTGATCCGGCAGACCGCAGCCTAGTGGGCTCTATCGTGCTAGAAAAAACTACCGCCAACCCACCAGGGTCAGCGGTGGCCACGGTGACGTCCCAACTCGTGGATGCTGATTTGATTGCTGAAAAACTGGCTCTCAAAATCAGCGTGTGTGACAAGGGCTCCTACGCGGTCAAGGTCGCGGAAATTGAATTCTGAGGTGCATTATGGAAGAGCGCAAAATCATATCGATTAAAGACCTGGATGTCAAGGAGTTGCTGGACATAGACAAGCCGGCGGATATTCCGCGCGACTTGCCGTTTCGTAAATGGCTGTATTCCTGGATGCTGGACACAACCATTGCCGGTAACTTTCAGCGCAGTTTTGATAAATGGATTGGCCTGCTGATTATTGCCAATCTGTTTAGCCTGATATTCGAAACCGTTCCCGGCATCTACGAGCCGTATAAGGCTTGGTTCGAATTTTTCGATCTGTTCTCGATTGCCATCTTTACGGTGGAGTACTTGCTGCGCTTTTATTTGTCCGCCGAAGATGCGGCATTTAAGGGTAAAGTCAGTTCCCGTTTGGCCTACGTGCTCAGCCCCTTTGCCATCATTGATGCGCTGGCCATCGTGCCTTTCTACCTGGTGCGCATATTTGGTTTGTCGATTGACCTGCATGTGCTCAAGGCGCTGCGGGTTTTGCGACTTCTGAAAATTTTCCGTATCGTTATTCCGGCCTACCAAGAGTTTGCCGCTGCCAACCGTGGCCGCACTTTCCGGCAAAAAGTACATGCGCTGATTTTTGAAAGCCAATACGGTGGCCGCTTGCAAGAGATGTTCCAACTCTTTATCGCCGGGTGGGTGTTGATTTCAGTGTTTTCAGTTATTTTCGAGTCGGTACACGGTATTTCCTATTTGCTCAATATCGAGTTTGTAATTCTTGATTCGGTGGCCGTCGCGATATTCACAATTGAGTACTGCATGCGCATGTATTCCTGCGTGGAAGAACCTGGCTATAAGGGTGCCGTGATGGGTCGCTGGCGTCAGTTCAAGTCCCCATCGACGGTCATCGACTTCCTGGCGATTCTTCCTTTCTTCTTGGAAGTTTTCTTGGCCCATCTGCTGGACTTGCGGTTCTTGCGGGTCTTTCGCCTGACGCGTTTACTCAAACTCACGCGTGGCAATGACGCTACCGCCACCTTGGTCAAAGTCGTCTCGCGCGAGTGGCCGGTGATCGCTGCTGCCGGATTCATCATGATTTTGCTGGTGGTGCTGACTGCGTCGCTGGGCTATTTGTTTGAATACGAAGCGCAGCCAGACAAGTTTGAAAACATACCCACCTCGATTTACTGGGCGGTGATTACCTTGGCCTCGGTGGGCTATGGCGATATTTCGCCCGTTACCGGGCCGGGCCGGGCCATGACGATTGTGCTGGCCTTCATTGGTATTGGTATCTTCGCGATTCCTGCCGCTTTGCTGTCATCGGCCTTTAGCGATGAGCTACAAAAAGAGCGTGAAGAACTGAAGACTAACCTGTACAAGATCATGAAGGACGGTGTGATCGACGCCAAGGAAGTCCAAATAATCCGCAGCGAAGCGAAGCGCATGCACTTGGGCGTGGAAGAGGTCAATGCGCTGATCAATCTGATACAGCATGAATTGGACAAAGAGGCTGATCTTAAAAGCCTGCCGATTAGCACTATTGCGCAAAGACCTGAGCTGGCGGTGGAGCATTACAAGTCACTCATCAGCGACATCCGCAGCTTAGCCTTGCTCACCGATGAGGCAGCGTTTGATGCAAGCGTCAAAGCCCGAGACAGTTTGACCGCAACCGACATCGCTTTGTGGCGACAAATCCAGGGCAAGAGCTGATAGTCGTGCTTTCCCCCGCGCCGACGCGACAAGCGTCGGCGTCTGGAAGTTGATCGTTTGCTTGTCACTTGGTAGATTGTGAAGTCCCGCTATGAAGTTGTCTGAACTACAACACAGTGTGATGGAGGTCCTGGAGGGATCGCCCAACTACAAGATCAGCAGGTATGTGGAATGGCTGATCACCGTGGTGGTGCTGGTCAATTGCTCGGCCGTGATTTTGGACTCGGTGCCGGAAATTCATGCCCAGCATAAAGACTTCTTCCATGAACTCGAGTTCTGGAGCGTCATGTTCTTCACGTTGGAATACGTGTTGCGCGTCTGGTCCTTGGGCGCCAAGTTTGCCGGCGGCGAGGGCGGTTCTTGGAAAGGGCGCCGCCAATACATTTTTAGCCCCTTCGGCCTCGTGGACTTTTTTGCCACTATGCCGCATTACCTGCATATATTTTTCCCGACCCTGGACTTGCGCATCTTGCGGGTGCTGCGCCTGTTGCGAATTCTTAAACTCTCCAAGTACAACAGCGCCTTGCAAGACCTGTTCAGTGCGGTGCACTCAGAGCGCCGCGCTTTCGGCTCGGCTGCGTTTTTGCTGCTCATTGTCACGATCGTGTCGGCCTCCCTGATGCACTTTGCCGAAGGACATGAACAACCTGAGCATTTTGGCTCTATTCCCCATTCGATTTACTGGGCCATCGTCACCATCACCTCAGGCTTTGGCAACGTCGATCCCGTCACCAAAGCCGGTGAGGTGATTGCGCTGATGACCGGCTTTTTGGGCGTGTGCATGGCGGCCATCATGACCGGTATCGTGGCCTCAGCGTTTTCCAATCAGCTTTCGCGCAAAAAGGCGGCTTACCAAAGCCAGTTGCGCTTGGTGCTGGCCGATGGCGTGGTGAGTGATGCCGAGCGTGAATCCCTCAAAGTGCTGCAAGCCAAATACCGCCTGTCCGATGCGCAGGTGCAGGTGTTTATCGACGAAGCACAAGGCAAGAAAAAATAATGCATATCGATAACCCCATCGAAGGGCTGACCGGCATGCGCCGTGTGAAGCGCCGCATTTATGAAATCCTGGATGGGGCGGTGGTGGACAGGGCCAACCGGGTCTGTGAAATTTTCATCGCCTCTTTGGTAGTGGCCAATGTACTGGCGATTATTTTGGAGTCGGTGCACGACATCCACGAGGCTTACCACGCGTATTTTTACGTCTTTGACCTCTTCAGCGTCGTTGTATTTTCTCTGGAGTACGTGCTGCGCGTTTGGTCCTGTGGTGAAAAGTACCCGCATATTGAAGGCAGTGCCTGGCGCGGGCGTAAAGAGTATGTGTTCAGCGTCTATGGCATGGTGGACTTTTTTAGCACCATCCCTTTTTACTTGCAACTGCTGTTTCCGGGCGCGGATTTGCGCGTGTTGCGCATGTTCCGCCTCTTGCGGATTTTCAAGCTCTCGCGCTACAACAGCGCGATGGACGATATGTTTGAGGCCATCAAGTCGGAGAAAGACTCTTTTTCTTCGGCTCTGTTTTTACTGTTCATTAGCTGCCTCTTGTTCTCCTCGCTGATTTACATCATCGAAGGCCATGACCAGCCCGAGGTATTCCCCTCGATTCCGGCCGCCATGCACTGGTTTAGCCTGACCATCATCGCCGGCTGGGGCAATGTGGACCCGGTTACCTACGTGGGCGTGGTGCTGGTGGTGGTAACGCAAATCTTGGCTATTGCGCTGGCCGCTATTTTGACCGGTGTGGTCGCCACGGCCTACACCGCTCAAGTGCAGCGGCGTGAATCCGAATACGAGATGCAGGTGCGCGAGGTGCTAGCCGACGGCGTGGTCAGCGAGGAAGAGCGACTCCAGCTCAAGCAAATGCAAGCCAAGTTTGGCATGACGGACGAGCAGGTCGAAGCCATTGCCGAGCAAGTGCGGCGGGAAAAAGAAGCGAGCACGGTACAGCTGTAAGGTGCGGATGGTCCGAAAAAAAAGCCCATGGCGATTGCGCATGGGCTTTTTTGCTCAGACAGCTTTGGCCGCTGCCCTGTGCGGCGAAGTTCGACTAGGTCGCCGTCTTGCCACGCAGCGTGCCCACGATGCCGCTAATCAGAGGCCAGACCAGCATCACAATAGCCAGGCCGAAGATGCCGCCTACCAAGCCGTTGGACCAGAAGATGGACAAGCTGCCTTGCGACATCAACATGGACTGGCGAAAACTCGCTTCGGCCATATCGCCTAGCACCAGGGCCAGCACCAGGGGCGCCATTGGGTATTTCAGCTTTTTGAACAAATAGCCCACCACGCCGAAGACCATCATCATCACCACGTCGAACATCGAGCTGTGCACCGTATAGGCGCCAATGGCGCAGATCACCACAATCACCGGTGCGATCACCGAAAACGGTATGCGCAAAAACGCAGCCCAGTAAGGCACGGTGGTCAACACCACCAAGAGGCCGACGATATTGCCCAGGTACATCGAAGCGATCAGGCCCCAGACAAAGTCTTTGTGCTCGACAAACAGCATAGGCCCGGGTTGCAGGCCCCAGATCATCAGGCCGCCCAGCAACACGGCAGCCGTAGGCGAACCGGGAATACCCAGCGTCAGCATGGGCAGCAGGGCCGAAGTGCCCGCGGCGTGCGCAGCCGTTTCGGGCGCCAGCACGCCTTCAATCTGGCCCTTGCCGAAGGTCTCAGGCTCTTTGGACATGCGCTGTGCAATGCCGTAGCTCATAAACGACGCGGGTGTCGCGCCGCCAGGGGTGATGCCCATCCAGCAGCCGATGGCGGTGGAGCGCAAAAAGGTCAGCCAGTAACGGGGCAGGGTCTTCCAGGTCTCCCACACCACTTTGGGGTTGAGCTTGGCGGACTTGCCCTTAAAGGCCAGGCCTTCTTCCATGGTCAGCAAAATCTCGCCGATGCCAAACAGGCCGATCACCGCGATCAAAAAGTCAAAGCCCTTGAGCAGCACCGGGTAGTCGTAGGTCATGCGCAATTGGCCGGTCACGCTGTCCATGCCGACGGCAGCCAAGGCAAAGCCCAGCATCATGGCGGCAATCACCTTGGCCGGCGGCTCTTTGCTCATGCCCACAAAGCTACAAAAGGTGAGTAATTGCACCGCAAAATATTCGGCCGGCCCGAAGTTGAGCGCAAACTTGGCCAGTACCGGCGCTAAAAAGGTAATCAGCACAACGGCAAAAAACGCGCCGATAAACGAGGAGGTAAAGGCCGCCGTCAGCGCCTGCGCCGCCTGGCCTTGCTGGGCCATGGGGTAGCCGTCAAAGGTGGTGGCGACCGACCAGGGCTCGCCCGGGATATTGAACAAAATCGAGGTGATAGCCCCGCCAAACAAGGCGCCCCAGTAAATACAGGAGAGCATGATGATGGCCGAGGTCGGGTTCATCGAAAACGTCAGCGGCAGCAAGATGGCAATGCCATTGGCGCCACCCAGGCCGGGCAGCACCCCGATCAGCACACCCAAGACGATGCCGATCAGCATGTAGGCAATATTGGGCAGTGTCAGCGCCACTGCAAAGCCATGGAACAGGTTGTTGATTTCGTCCATTAGAACCCCAGCATGTTTTCAATCGGGCCCTTGGGCAGCGGCACCAAAAACCATTTTTCGAACACCAGGAAAAAGACCAGTGGCACGCCCACCGACACGCTTAAGCTGGCCGGCCAGGCAAACTTGCCGTGGTGGCGCATAAAGTAGCCGATCAGGATAGCCGAGGGCAGGTAAATGCCCAAGTACACCATGGCCACCACATAAATCACCATGGGCACCAACATTTGAAACACCGGCACCAGCTCCTCGCGGGTGGCAAATACCGTATGTGATTTGCTCCATTTGAGCAGCGTGGAGAGCACGATAAACGCGCTTGCAAGCAGCAAAAATAGGCCGATATAGAACGGGAAATAGCCCGAGCGCGGCCCATCGTCGCCCCAGCCCGTACCGACCCGTAGGCTGTCGGTAATCACCAGGCCAGCGATGGCCATCAGCACCAGGCCGACCACCAGCTCCGGGCCGCGGGTCAGGGTAGCCGCGCTTTCTCCGTGCGCCTCCCCTGATTCCTTATTGGGTGTTGTCATAGCAAATTCCCGTTCCTTGGTTCAAACATCAGTTGGCGATGAAGCCCGCTTCTTTCATCAGCTCGCGGTGCAGTTGCTCGTTCTTGCCCAGCCAATCGAAATATTCCTTGCCTGTGAGCGCGGTTTGCTTGAAAGCGCCTTTTTCCATAAAGTCTTTCCACTCGGGCAGGGCGCGAACTTTCTTAAATAATTCCAGGTAGTACTTCACCTGGTCATCCGATACACCCGGTGGCATGAAGATGCCGCGCAGCATCAGGTATTCCAAGGGCAAACCGGCCGAGGCGCAGGTCGGGATATCGTTCCAAGACTCGGTCGCCGTCAGCTTCACTTTGTAGGGCAGCTTTTCTTTGTCCGTCACGCACAGCGGGCGCAGCGCGCCCGAACGCCAGTGCGATTCGGCCTCGATGGGGTTGTTCACGGTGGAATCAATATGTTTACCCACCAGTTGCACTGCGACATCACCGCCGCCTTTGAGGGGGATGTAAATCATCTTCTTGCCCACGGACTTTTCCATCAGCACGGTGATGATTTGGTCTTCTTGTTTAGACCCTGTGCCGCCCATCTTGAAAGCTTTGTCGGGCTGGCCCTTGAGTGCGGTGACATAGTCCTTGGTGTTTTTGTACGGTGTCTCTGCATTGACCCACAGCACAAAATTGTCCAGCGCCAGCATTTGCACCGGCGTCAGGTCGCGCCAGTTAAAAGGTACGCCGGTGGCCAGTGGTGTGGTGAACAGGTTGGACAAGGTAATGACTATCTTGTGCGCATTGCCTTTGTCACCCTTCACATCCAAAAAGCCCTCAGCGCCGGCGCCACCCGACTTATTGACCACGATGATGGGTTGCGGGCTGAGCTTGTTTTTGGCTACCACGCCTTGTATAAAGCGCGCCATCTGGTCCGCACCACCACCGGTGCCTGCGGGTACGACAAACTCAATCGGTTTGGTCGGCTCCCAGGCTTGGGCAGGTGCCAAAAAACTGGCCAAGGCCAGCACCACTGCGCTTTGGGTCGCGCCTATTAAGGTCTTCAGTTTCATCGTGTCTCCTCGTGTAATTAAAAAAACATTCTCGCGGTTTGAGCACCTGCATGCTCGGCACCCGCAGTGCCTCAACTGTGTCAGCCCAAGCGACTGCCGGCGATTAATCCCGCACTGCGCGCATAGTCGCCCGCGCCCATTTTCTTGCCATCGTCGGCGCGCAATTTCAGCACCTCGACCTGCCCGCTTTGGGTACTCACCCAGATAGAGCTTTCCGTCACTGCGCTGATTTCTCCAGGTTTGCCTTTGCTGTCGCCATAGCGCCCGATGCGGTGCTTGCGGCAGTCAAATATAAACACTTTTTTTCCATCGGCCAGCGTCCAGGCTCCCGGCGCCGGGTTGCAGGCGCGTATCAGGTCATAGACGACATCGATATGGTTGTGCCAGTGGATCTGCGACTCCGCCGCCAGAAACCAACCCTCGTAACTGGCTTGCGATTCATCCTGCGCCGCCTCCTGGTGGGTGCCGGCTACCACCGCGTCGGCCGCTTCCAGCAATGCGCTCACGCCCAGCGGGAACAGCTTGTTGAAATACAGCTCGCCCAAGGTCTCGTCGGGGCCGATATCACAGCGCTTTTGCAAAATCACCAGACCTTCGTCCAAACCGTCGCTGGGGCGGAAGATGGTGAGGCCGGTTTCCTTTTCGCCACGCGACATGGCCCAACTGATGGCCGAAGGCCCGCGGTACTTGGGCAGCAGCGAGGGGTGGTATTGGATGGTGCCGTGCTTTGGGACGTTGAGCAGCGACTGCGGGGCAAACTGCAGCACATAGGCCATCACGCCCAGATCTGGCGCCAAGGCCTGCATGGTCTGGTGCGCCTCATCGCCGGTTAGCTTGTCGAGTTGAAATACCTGCAAGCCGCGCGCCTGCGCTTCCAGGCGCAAGGCGTCGGGTTTGGTGCCGGGTTTCTCCGGGCGGCAAAACACGCCCACTACCTCGTCGCCACGCGCCAAAAACGCTTCTAAGGCGGCTTTGCCGAAATCCTGTTGACCGATAAGCACGATTTTCATGGCTTCCAACCTTGTAATTGCGGCTCAGGGCCGCACGGCTTTTCTTAGATTACTTTGGCTTCGCGCAGCGCGCCGATGTCGCTAGCCGAGTAGCCCAGTTGTCCTAGCACCTCGTTGGTGTGCTCGCCCAACAGCGGCGAGCGCGTGACCTCGGTGATGCTGTCGGACATCTTGATCGGGTTGCCCACGGTGAGGTACTTGCCGCGCTCGGGGTGGTCTACTTCTACGACCGTGCCGGTGGCCCGCAGCGAAGGCTCTTCGGCGATTTCCTTCATGGACAAAATCGGCCCGCAAGGAATGTCAAGCTGGTTCAGGATGTCCATCGCTTCGAACTTGGTCTTGGTCATGGTCCAGTCTTCGATGCGCGCAAAAATCTTTTTCAAATGCGGCAGGCGCTTGGGGGGCGTTGCATAGTCTGGGTGGGTAATCCAGTCCTCTTGGCCAATCACTTTGCACACCGCCGGCCACACGGCTGCTTGGGTGATGAAATAGATGTAGGCGTTGGGGTCGGTTTCCCAGCCTTTGCACTTAAGGATGGAGCCGGGCTGCCCGCCACCCGAAGCATTACCGGCGCGCGGCACCGCATCGCCAAAAGGCGTGTCCGGGAATTGCGGGTACTCGTTCATGGTGCCGGTGCGGTCCAGGCGCTGCTGGTCGCGCAACTTGACGCGGCAC
Organism: Rhodoferax sp.; assembly: GCA_040400575.1. GTDB lineage: Bacteria > Pseudomonadota > Gammaproteobacteria > Burkholderiales > Burkholderiaceae_C > Allorhodoferax. The sequence continues at coordinate 82,895 of JBBAPX010000001.1, read as the reverse complement.
AGGTTGAGCACCGCGTCTTGCATAGGCGCCAGCACCTTTTGGCCGCGCCCGGAGCTGTTGCGCTGGTAGAGCGCCGCCACAATGCCCAGCGCCAAATGCAAGCCGGTGCCCGAATCGCCAATTTGCGCGCCTGTCACCATCGGTGGGCCGTCGTCAAAACCGGTGGTCGATGCCGCGCCGCCTGCGCACTGCGCCACGTTTTCATAGACCTTGCAGTCCTCGTACTTGCCCGGGCCAAAGCCTTTGACCGAGGCCACGATCATGCGCGGGTTCAGTTCTTGGATACGTTCCCAGGTAAAGCCCATGCGGTCTAAGGCGCCGGGTGCAAAGTTTTCTACCAGCACGTCGCAGGTCTTGATCAGCCGGTCCAACACTTCCTTGCCCTTGGGGTCTTTGGTGTTCACGGTAATCGAGCGCTTGTTGTGGTTGAGCATGGTGAAGTACAGGCTGTCCACACCGGGGATGTCGCGCAGCTGCCCGCGGGTCGCGTCGCCTTCACCGGCTTTTTCTACCTTGATCACATCGGCGCCAAACCAGGCCAGCAACTGGGTGCAGGTCGGGCCCGATTGCACATGGGTGAAGTCGAGAATGCGTACGCCGTCTAATGCTTTGCTCATAGCTGAAGAATCCTTTGGAATTACAAAAATCAGGTCTTTTTCGCGGTTTGCGGATTAAGCATGGTAATGCGTCCGCTCTCCGTGCCCGCTGTCTCGTCGATGACAGCGTTTATGAGGGTAGGTTGTCCGCTGGCGATAGCGGCTTCCATGGCCTCGTGCAATTGGGCCGGGGTGGTGGCTTGTACGCCCACTCCGCCAAAAGCCTCCATCATTTTGTCATAACGCGCGCCCTTAACGAACACCGTGGGCGCCACATCTGCGCTGCCCGACGCATTGACGTCGGTGCCGCGATAGACCCCATTGTTATTAAAGACCACTATGCAGATAGGCAGGTGGTAGCGGCAAATCGTCTCCACCTCCATGCCGCTAAAGCCAAAGGCGCTGTCGCCCTCAATGGCAATGACCGGCTTGCCCGTCACCACGGCGGCGGCCACGGCAAAGCCCATGCCTATGCCCATGACGCCCCAGGTGCCCACGTCCAGGCGCTTGCGGGGTTGGTACATGTCGACAATGCTGCGGGTGAAGTCCAAGGTGTTGGCGCCTTCGTTGACCAGCATGGCGTCGGGGTGCGCCTTGATGACGGCGCGCACCACGCTCAGCGCACTGTGGAAGTTCATGGGCGAGGGGTTTTTCGCCAGGGTCTCTGCCATCTTGGCTTGGTTGGCGTCGCGCTTGCTAAACACCGGGCCGGTCCAGTCCGCTGGGGCCTTGGGCCAATGGCTGCCCATGCCGGCCACCAGTGCCGCCACGCAAGAGCCTATGTCGCCGACCAGCGGCGCGGCAATCGCCACATTGCTGTCCATCTCGGTAGGCGATATATCTATTTGTATGAACTGCTTGTCGGTGGCCGTCCCCCAAGTCTTGCCCTTGCCGTGAGAGAGCAGCCAGTTCAGGCGTGCGCCGATGAGCAGCACTACGTCGGACTCGGCCAGCACATAGGAGCGCGCTGCCGAGGCGCACAGCGCGTGCGTATCGGGCAGCAAGCCCTTGGCCATGGACATGGGCAGATAGGGAATGCCCGAGGTCTCCACCAGCGTGCGGATATCGGCATCGGCCTGTGCATAGGCTGCGCCCTTACCGAGCAAAATCAGCGGACGTTTGGCGCCCTTGAGCAGGTCCAGCGCCCGGGCCACTGCGTCAGGGGCCGGTATCTGGCGCGGTGCCGGGTCCACCACCTTAATTAATGAGGCCGCGCCCTTGGCCGCGTCCATGGTCTGCGCAAACAGCTTGGCCGGCAAATCCAGGTAGACGCCGCCGGGCCGCCCCGACAGAGCCGAGCGGATGGCGCGCGCAATGCCCACGCCAATGTCCTGCGCATGCAACACCCTAAAGGCCGATTTGCATAAAGGCTTGGCAATGGCCAGTTGGTCCATCTCTTCGTAATCGCCTTGCTGCAAATCGACAATCTCGCGCTCGCTCGAGCCGCTGATCAAAATCATGGGAAAGCAATTGGTCGTCGCATTGGCCAGCGCCGTCAGCCCGTTCAAAAAGCCGGGCGCAGAAACCGTGAGGCAAATGCCCGGTTTTTGGGTTAGAAAGCCCGCCGCTGCGGCGGCATTGCCTGCCTGCTGTTCATGGCGGAAAGAAATCACCCGCATGCCCTGGGCCTGCGCCATGCGCGTCAAGTCGGTAATCGGGATACCGGGCACACCGAAAATGGTGTCAATGCCATTGAGCTTGAGCGCATCAATGACCAAATGAAAACCATCGATTTGTGCGCCGGGATCGGCAACGGCATTATTTTCTGGGGGGCTGCTGGCAGTCATGGGTGTACTCCTTGAAGTCCTGGGTGGCGCGGTTTTGCACCGGCTGTACTTAGCACCTTACTCCCTGGCCTTAAGCCTGGATTCCCAGCGACGCCGGACCGCGCGGGCCCTTGGCGCAGAGCACCAAGCGGGGCACTTGCCGCTAGGAATTCAGCCTGTGAAATTCACTCTCGCATAGTAGGCTTTTGCGCGGCAAATTTCGAGAGGGTAAATACCTAGACGGGGACGGCTTCAGTCGCTTGGACGCCTCCCTTAATCTGCCCGCATGGACCGCCAAAACCCTCTTAAGTGCCCACAAGCCGCAGCTGCAAAGCCAATTTGGCGTGCGCAGCTTGGCGCTTTTTGGCTCCACTGCACGCGGACAAGCCCAAGAGGGGAGTGACGTGGATATTTTGATTTCCTTTGTATTCGCCCCCACTTCCAAGCAGTATTTTGGTGCGCGGTTCTACCTCGAAGATGTTTTGCAGTGTCCGGTCGATTTAGTGACTGAGAAGGCTTTGCGCCAGGAGCTTCGCCCTTATGTTGAACGGGATGCCGTCCATGTCTAGCGACTTGCCCGATCTTGAACATTGAACTTTTAACGTCACACGTTGAAATTTCCAGGTTCCGCCTTAGCGAAGTGAGCAAGGCTCCGTTTCCATAAATCGTGAACAAGTGATTACAATTGCAGGCATGTACAAGGTCAAGCGTACTGATGAATTTGATGCCTGGCTTGCAAGCGTCAAAGATGGCTTGCCCGTATCCGCCTTGCCAAGCGGCTTGACAAGGCACAGCGGGGGCTGCTGGGTGATGTGGAGCCGGTGGGCGAAGGGGTTTGCGAGATGCGCGAGTTTTTTGGCCCGGGTTGGCGGATGTATTACGTTGAGCGTAAGGGAATCATCATCGTGATGCTCGGAGGCGGTGACAAATCAAGCCAGCAGGCCGATATTGCTGCGGCCATCGCCTTGCCTAAGTCTATTGAGGAGTAAATGCTCATGACCAAGAAACTGAAAGTTGCTGATCTGCCAGATTTCGATATGGCAGAAATGCTCAAAACCGAGGAAGACGTTGCCCATTACCTGACACTGGTATTGGATGAAAACGACATCGGTGAATTCACCCATGCGCTGGGGATTGTTGCCCGTTCTCGTGGGATGAGCGCCGTGGCTGAAAAATCTGGGTTGACACGCGAGGCGCTCTATAAAGCACTGCGCCCCAGCTCCCAACCTCGGTTTGACACGATTTACAAGGTCTGCCAAGCCCTTGGCGTTCGCCTGGTTGCACAGTCAGGACCTGCACACGCCGCAAACAGCACATGCGCTTGAACTGCTACTTGCCCACCATGGAGATCGACGCCCAAACGTACACTGTGCGGGACGACGGCCAACTCCTCACCTGCGAGCCCGCATTCAAACTGCCCATTGCCCATTGCCCATTGCTCAACGCTCAACGCTCAACGCTCAACGCTCTTTAGTGGCTATGCAGCTTTTCTTGCAGCCAAACTTTGATAAGCGACTGGTAGGGTACGTCGTGCGCATTGGCTGCTACCTTGATGCCGTCGAGCAATCGACGCCGCGCCTTACCCACCCTACTAAGCCTGCGCCTCAGCCTCCGGCCACAGGCTGGGAAAGTAAAAGCGCATTGCGTGCTGCGGTACGCCTAGGCGCACTTTGCCGTAGGGGGTGTCCGAAAGCAGTAGGCCGCGCTTCAGTAAGGCGGTGACTTGGGCGGTGGCTAGGCGTTCGCCCAGGCCGAGCATGGCTTTGAAGTCGGCGCGTGCTAGGTCGGATTGGGTGGCAAACAAGTAGTGCAGTGCGCGCAGCGCTTCGCGCCGTACGCCTTGGTGCACTACTTGTTCTTCGTAGGCCAGGCAGGCAGCGATACGCTCTTTCATGCCAAGCGGCGCTAGCTGGCCGGCCATGAAGTCCACCTGGTCTATGCATACGTCCAGCACGTAGCCTATCCAGGCCAGCAGGCCCGCTTCGCTGAGGTTGCCGCGCCCGTCGAGGTCGCCTGCGCGGGCTTCGTCGGCAGCGGCCAGGTGTGCGTAGTAAGCCGTTTGGGTGCGCGCAAACCCGCGCAAGGGGGACCACAGTCCGTTGCTAAGGCCCATGTGGCTGAGCACCAGGTGGCTGTGCAGCCGGGCGACGCGGCCATTGCCATCCACAAAGGGGTGTATCCAGGCCAGGCGTTGGTGTGCCGCTGCCATGGCCAGTACCTGCATTTCGCCACGCCGAACCTGGCCGTACACATCGGCCCACCGCTGCATAAAGGCGGGCAGCACTGCGGCCGAGGGTGCGGCATGGCGCCCTACGCTGACCTCGCGTTGGCGCATGCGCCCAGGCACTAATGCGGAAGTGTCTTTGCCATCGCCTTGGTTGCGGTCGGCCTCGGGTAAGCGGGCAAATAGGTCTTGGTGGATATCGCACACCGTTTGCGGCGACCAGACTTGTTGCGTCGTCCATCGCGGCCCCATGGTTTCCAGCTGGGCTTCGGTGGCCATGTGTGCCAAGGCCAGGCGTTGGCGACGTGCTTTGTCCGCGTCTTGTGCGTAGTCTGCGCGCAGGGCTTGTTCGATTTCAAGTGGCAGTGTGTGCTGGCCTTCAATGCGGTTGGAGTAGTACGAGTTCATGGCCCGCAGCAACTGGCGCAGGCCCGGCAGCGCACCGGCCAGACTGGCCCCGGATAGGCGGTCGGCCTTGCGGATGAGTTCGTGCGCCCGCTCCAACGCCGGCTCCAGCCGCAGCTCGGACGGCAGCAGCGGCTCCATCTGCGACGGATGGTCATAAATCGAGAATTTATGCGACTTTGGCATGTGCTTTAAGTATATGACTTAAAACACTATTTTATTATTAATGCGAGAATTTTTGCGACTTTTATTGCGCCCGCTTAAGCCCGCGTATTCGCCCTTACCAAGGCCACAATAGCCGTGGCGATTTCTTCGATGGAGCGGCTGTGTTGGGGGTCGTCGAAATAAAACAGCAGATCGTGCGAATACCAGCCGTAGCTCAGGGCGTGGGCGGTGCGCGCCAGGGAGGTGATCTTGGTTTCGGGCAGCGCGGCCGACGATTGGCGCAGCGCCTGGGCCCAGATGTCAACAAACTCTTCGTGTACTTTGCGCAGGGCCGAGGCTGACGATAACTGGCGTTCCAGCATGAGCAGGGCGGTCCATTCTTTGGGCCTTGAAAAGCCCGCCTGCACCAGCGCCTGGAGCAGCGCGGCGACCATCACCTGCGCGGATTGGCCCACATGCTGGGTGACCGCGGCGCGCAGTACAAGGGCGCTGTCCAGGCAGCGCTGGTGGATGGTGGAGGCGCCCAGGGCGCGCAGATTGGGCACGTAGTCGTAAAAAGTGCCTATGCCCACGCCGGCCACGGAAACCACCTCGCGGATGGTCATTTTTTCGAAGCCGCGCTCGATCAAAACCCGAACAAAGGCTTCCTGCAGTGCGCCAAGGGTAAATTGCGAACGGCTTTGAACGGGTGTTTTGCGTGGGCGCGAGTCAGAATTTGCCTTATCCCCGTCTTTGGCTTTTAAAACCCGAACATTCATCATATTGAATTCCAATAGACTGTGCAGTTAGTCCATTGTGCACTGAACCGGTTTATTCCGTTCAATTATGTCAACTGAATTTCAATATTCTGGCGATATGACTTCCCCGCGTGAGCAGGTGGCGCAGCTATGCCATTGGATTGATGCGCATATTCACCAGGATATTGGCTGGAGCGATTTGATCCGGCAAAGCGGCATGGACCATAAATTAATCATGGCGAGCTTTAATAAACATATGGCCACCACGCCGATGACCTGGATACGGCAGCGGCGCGCGCAATTAAACAGGCCTGCCCCGGTACCGGACATGGAGACGCACAGCATCGCTTTTTTGCTCAAGAGCACCCCACCGGCCCATAAGAAGCACCATTGAGTGTTGTGCACCGCGCGCACCATTCAGCGCAGTACATGAGTATCCGCGTCACCTTTCGCAATAATTTCTTTTATTACCTGATGATGCCCGGCCTATGGTTTGCGGGCGCGCTTTTGTATTTGGGCGTGGGCGGCTATGTGTACGCGCTGTATGTGGTGGTCAAGCTAGCGGTGATTTTGGGCGCGCACTGCGCCTGGCGCTGGGACCAGGCACTGTACAAAATACCGGCGCTGCGCCCGCTCATGTGGGTGCTGGAGCGCACTATCTCGACACCTGCCACGCACTGGGCGCACCACGCCATCACCAATGCCGATGGCGTGGGCCATTACAAAGGCAATTTTGGCAATTTGTTGTTCATCTGGGATTTGATTTTTGGCAGCGCCCACATCACCCGCCAATACCCCGAAGAAGTAGGCCTGGCTGATGACCAGCTGTTTGGGCAGGAGCGCTGGTACCACCAGATGTTTTATCCCCTGTTCCAATCCCAACGCGAACACAGCGCCCTGCGCTTTGGCGGCGAGATTTATGACGGGGATGCGCCGCAGGTGCCTAGGCCCGGCGCGGCGAGCTAGCTTTCCCATTTCACCCAAGGAAAAAGCAGACTGCACTTGCGCGCAGCCCGCTCTTGCCTTTTCCGTCTTCCTACATTCGACCGCTAACTTGCGTCTTGGGTCTTCCTTCTTTACAATCGTCTTAGTGGCTGATCATCCACGGTCGTTTGTTGGCAAAGGACTTGGGCGCTTTGGGTTGGCCCGTATCCATTTTGGAGCGCGCTTGCGCCAGCGCACCGTCTTGTTTGCCAGAGCAGCATCCGCAGCCACGCGGATGGCGAAAGCGCGAGGAGTGCTGTGGCTCATGCCGCGCGCGCTCGTTGGTCGCTTCCGCTATCCGCGTGAAGGGGTCCATGTCCGCCAGCCGCGGTGCGCTGATCAGGACGCGGTCAGCATCCTGGGCGCAAGCGGGGCAGGCGGCGGACTCCTCACGCCGGGAAATGCTGCGTATGGCCTCGAACGGGCCGCAAGCCAGGCATTCGTAGTCGTACAGCGGCATAGGGCTTGGCCTTTCGTTTATTCCAGGTCCGGCGACAAGGGCATGTCGATGCCATGGAAGTTTTGCACCGCTGGTCCGGCGGCGCTAGGGTTGATGTCAAAGTCAAATATCTGCGTAGGCAGCCACAAGGTAGCGCAGGAGTTGGGTATGTCCACCACGCCGCTGATATGGCCTTGCACCGGTGCCGTGCCCAATATGGACAAGGCCTGCGCGCGGCTGTAGCCGAACTTGGTCATGTATTCGATAGCGTTCAGGCAGGCTTGGCGGTAGGCCACGTTGACGTCCAGGTAGTGCTGCTTACCATGCTCATCGACCGAAATGCCTTCGAAGATGATGTAGTCGTTGTACTGTGGCGTCATCGGGCTGGGCTTGAAGATCGGGTTCTTGATGCCGTAAGTCGCCATGCCGCCTTTGAGGATGGATACGCGCATATGCACCCAACCGGCCATTTCGATAGCGCCGCAGAAGGTGATCTCGCCATCGCCCTGGCTAAAGTGCAGGTCGCCCACGCTCAGGCCGGCGCCATCGACATACACCGGAAAGTAGATTTTTGATCCGCGCGACAAGTCTTTAATGTCGCAGTTACCGCCATGTTCGCGCGGGGGTACGGTGCGAGCGCCTTCGGCAGCCGCTTTGGCTTTGGCGTCACCCTTTAAGCGGCCCATGTGTGCGGTGCTGGGGAAGGGCGCGTTAGCCAAGGGTGGCACGCGGTCTGGCTCGGTGGCGATGAGACCGATTTCGCGCTCGTTCCATTGGCCCAGCAGCGAGGGGTCGGGCAAGCAGCCGATCAGTCCCGGGTGGATCAGGCCTGCATAGCGCACACCGGGTACATGGCGCGAATGCGTGAACATGCCCTGGATGTCCCAAATAGATTTTTGCGCTTGCGGGAAGTGGTCGGTCAGAAAACCGCCGCCGTTTTTCTTGGAGAAAAATCCGTTAAAGCCCCACATCGATTCTTGCTTGGCGCCGATGTCTAGCAGTTCGACAACGAGCAGGTCGCCAGGCTTGGCACCTTTGACGCCGACCGGACCGCTTAAAAAGTGGACGATCGACAGGTCGATATCGCGCACGTCGTCCGCGCTGTTGTTGTTCTTGATGAAGCCGCCGGTCCAGTCATAGGTTTCCAGCACGAAGTCATCACCGGGATTGACCCAGGTGGCCATGGGAATGTCCGGGTGCCAACGGTTGTGAATGTTTTCGTTCTCGTAGGGCGATTGGTTGAGGTCAACCTTGATGAGGGTTTCCGGCATGTTGAGGCTCCTTTAGTGGTGGTGGGGGTGGGTGGGGGAAGGGAATTCAGACCGAGAGCATTTTTCGGATGTGCGCGGTGTCGGTAGAAGCGCGTGGACTTTCGTGTACCAGGCGTCCGCCTTCCATGACGAAGAGGCGGTCGGCTACATCGAGCGCAAAGCTGAGCACTTGCTCGGACACTACGATGGATATCTTGCGCGTCTCGCGGATGCGATTAAGCGCCTTGGCGATGTCTTTAATGATGGACGGTTGTATGCCTTCGGTAGGCTCGTCTAGCAACAACACCTTGGGATTGCTGACCAGGGCGCGGGCAATCGCCAGTTGCTGTTGTTGCCCGCCCGATAGATTGCCGCCTTTGCGGCTGCGCATGTCGTGCAATACCGGGAAGAGTTCGTAAATTTCATCGGGCACGGTTTGGAGATGGGATTGCTCCATACCGGTTTCGATGTTTTCTAGCACGGTCAGATTGGGGAAAATCATGCGGCCCTGGGGCACATAGGCCACGCCGCGCGCTACGCGCTGATAACTCTCGTCTTGCGATATCTCATGGCCATCGATGGTGATGGTGCCGGCTTTCACCGGCAGGATGCCGATCAGGGCCTTAAATAGGGTGGTTTTGCCCATGCCGTTGCGACCCATGATCGCAATGGTTTCGTTAGGCTTTGCGTTAAAGCTGATGCCATGCAAGGCCTCGCTTTGGCCGTAGCTGACATGCAGGTCGGTGACTGTAAGCATGGTGTGTCCTCAATGGCCCAGGTAAACGTCGATCACGCGCGGGTCAGCCTGGACGTCTTCCATGGCGCCCTCGGCCAAAATCTTCCCTTGGTGCATGACGGTGACCTTGTGCGCGATTTGTTTGACGAAGTTCATGTCGTGTTCGATCACGATCATGGAGCGGCCTTTACAGATGCGGTTGAGCAACTCGGCGGTGAGCTCGCGCTCGCGCACGCTCATGCCGGCAATCGGTTCATCGAGCATCAGCAGTTCGGGGTCTTGCATCAGCAACATGCCGATTTCCAGCCACTGCTTTTGCCCGTGCGAGAGCAGGCCTGCTTCGATACCCAGTGCGTCTTGGAGGCCGATTTCTTCAGCCACCGCTTGCATGCGTTCGCGCACCTGCGGCGTGCATTTGAAGGCGAGTGCGCCAAATACGCCGCGCCCGCTGGGGTAAGAGACTTCCAGGTTTTGAAAGACGCTCAGGTTTTCGTAAATGGAGGGCGTTTGAAATTTACGCCCAATGCCTGCGCGCACGATTTTGTGTTCGGCCTCTTTGCTGATCTCTAGGTTCTTGAAGCGGATGCTGCCGCTGGTGGCACGGGTGCGGCCACAAATCAAATCGAGCAGGGTGGTTTTACCGGCGCCGTTGGGGCCGATGATGACGCGCAGTTCGTTTTTTTCAACTTGCAGGTTCAGCGAGTCGATGGCGTTAAAGCCGTCGAAGGCGACCGTCAGCTTCTCGATGGTCAGTACGTTGTTGGTAGTGCTCACGTTCTTCTCCGGCTTAGGACTGGGCACTGGCACCGTCAGGCAAACCCATGCGCTTGCGCAACCATGGCCTGATGCGGGTGTTGTAAACGCCGGCCAGACCATCCGGGAAAGCGAGAACTACGGCGATAAACATGGCCGCCATGGCAAACAGCCACAAGTCTGGAAAACGCTCAGAGAAATAGGTTTTGCCAAAGTTGACGAGCAAGGTGCCCCAGACCGCGCCAATCAACGACATACGTCCGCCCACGGCGGCAAAGATGACCAGTTCAATACTGGGCACGATGCCTAACAGCGTGGGCGACATAAAGCCCACTTGCAGTGTGAACAAGGCGCCGCCTATGCCGGAGAGCATGGCCGCAAGGCAAAAGGCAAACACCCGAAAGGAGGCCACGTCGTAACCCGAAAAGCGCACCCGATCTTCTTTGTCGCGCATCGCAAGTAGCAGGGTGCCGAGCTTGCTGCGTTGTATCCAGGTGCAGCCGACGATGGTGATCAGGAGCAACACCACGGTGAGGTAATACAAGATGACTTTGGCGTTGTCGGTACGCGTGTCCCAGCCGACTACGGTTTTGAGGTCTGTCATGCCATTGAGACCGCCGGTATAGCCTTGTTGGCCGATGATGAGCACCGTCATGATCAGCGCTACTGCCTGCGTGATGATGGCGAAATACACGCCGCCTATGCGCCTGCGAAACAGGGCGTAGCCCATCAGGAAGGCAAACAGGGTGGGCACCACCAAAATGGCGATGATGGTCAAGGGTAGGGATTGGAAGGGCAGCCACCAGGTCGGCAGGGCGGTCAGAGAGTTCCAGTCCATGAAGTCGGGGATGCCGGGTGTGGACTGGATACTGGTGGTGATCGGGTCGGAGGCTTCGAGCTTGAGAAACATAGCCATGCAGTAGCCGCCCAGACCGAAGAACACGCCCTGGCCCAAGCTGAGCACGCCGCCATAGCCCCAGAGCATGACCAGGCCTAGCGCGACAAAGGCGTAACTGAGGTATTTGCCCAGCAGGTTGAGGCGAAACATGTCTAAGGTGAGCGGAAAGACCACGAGCAAGATCAAGGCGAGCAGCAGCAGGCCACCCAGAGATTTGCGTTGGAACCAGTCAAAGAGTGCGGTCATGGGTGTGCCTGTGCGGGGTGTGGATTCAGCGGGAATTCGCGGCGCGCCATCAGCGGCGTACCTTGGAGGCAAACAGGCCTTGCGGGCGGAACATAAGGATCAGCACAATGGATGAATAGGTGAGCACGCGGCCGTTGGAGCCGTCCATAAAAAATTCACTGATCGCTTGGGTTTGCGCGATCAGGAAGGCCGAGATCACCGTGCCAAAAAGGTTGGCGGTACCACCGAAGGTGACGACCAAAAAGGAGTCCACGATGTACAGCGAGCCGCTGGTCGGGCCGGTGGAGCCTATGGTGGTGAACGCTGCGCCGGCAATGCCGGCGATGCCGCTGCCGATGGCAAAGGTCAGGCGGTCGGTCTTGCGGGTGTTGATGCCGGTGGCATTGGCCATAGGGCGGTTGGCCACGGTAGCGCGCACGCGCAGACCCCAGCGGGAATGGTGCAAAGCAAAAATAACGCAGCCGGTGACGGCAATCGTCAGGCCCATCACAAATAAGCCGTTAATCGGAATGTCCAGGCCCTCGACGGGAGTGAGCGAGCCCATGATCCAGTCGGGCAAAGTGCCGCTGACTTCTTTGCCACCAAAGGTGGAGCGAAAAACTTGCTGCATGCCCAGGGAGACGCCCCAGGTAGCCAACAAGGTGTCAAGAGGACGTTTGTAGAGGTGGCGGATCACTGTCCATTCCAGTGCCCAACCGGCTACGAAGGCGAGGACGAAGGAAATGAGAATGGCGATAGGAAAGTAAAAGGGCATCAGTGCAGGCATGTGCACTTCGACCAAGCGGGAGGAAACATAAATCGTGTAAGCCCCAATCGTCATGAACTCGCCATGGGCCATGTTGATCACGCCCATTTGTCCGAAGATGATGGCCAGCCCCAGGCCCATGAGTAAGAGCACGGCAAACAGGCTCAGGCCTGCGAAGCCTTGCATCAGGCCGATGTTGAGCATTTCGGGAAAGGTCATGGGAAGGTGTCCATCTGGCGCAATAGCAACAAGGCAAACGGGCTCCGGACGCAAGCCTTGCAGGCTGCGTCCGGGGGTCCGGACTCAGGGGATTACTGGTAACCCTTAGGGAAAGGATCGGGTTCGACCAGCTCAGGCGAAATCGCAGCGATCTTGAATTGCCCGTCGATCTGACCTTGTCCAATAATCGCTTTGCTCCACAGGTGGCGGTTGGTGTTGTGAATGCGCGTGTAGCCCATGGGCGCATCTTTAAATTCGATGCCGCCGCAGGCCGCAGAGACTTTGGTCACGTCAAAGGTACCGGCTTTTTCCACCGCAAACTTCCACAGCCACGGGCCGAGGTAGGCGTTTTGTGTCACATCGCCAACGACAGCGTCCGCGCCGTATTTGGCTTTGAAGGCAGCCACAAACTTTTTATTGTTTGGGTTGTCGATCGATTGGAAGTAATGGCAGGCGGAGTAAAAGCCGTTGAAGTTCTCACCGCCAATGCCCAGGACTTCGTCCTCGGTTACCGAGATGGTCAACAGGAACTGCTTGTCTCCTGTTACGCCGGCCGCCTTGAGCTGTTTGTAGAAGGCTACGTTAGAGCCGCCCACCACGATGGCGTAAATGCAATCGGGCTTGGCCGCCTTGATCTTGTTGATCATGGAGTTGAAGTTGGTATGGCCTAGCGGGTAATACTCTTCGCCCACGACTTTGCCACCGAGCTTTTTCTCGATGTGCTTGCGTGCAATTTTGTGCGAGGTACGGGGCCAGATGTAGTCCGAACCGACCAGGTAATAGGTCTTGGCTTTCTTTTCTTTGTTGGCCCAATCCAGGCTCCACAAAATTTGCTGCACCGCTTCTTGGCCGGTGTAGATGACGTTCATGCTTTGCTCAAGGCCCTCGTACATCGTGGGGTAGTAGAGCAAACCATTTTCTTTTTCAAAGATAGGCAGTACGGCTTTACGCGAGGCCGATGTCCAGCAGCCATACACCGATGCGACCCGGTCGTTGACCAGCAGTTTCTTGGCTTTCTCGGCAAAAGTGGGCCAGTCGGAAGCGCCGTCTTCCTTGATCACTTTGATCTTGCGGCCCAAGATGCCGCCCATGGCGTTGATCTGGTCAATCGCCAACTGTTCGGCCTGGATAGAGCCAGTCTCCGAGATGGCCATAGTGCCGGTAGCGGAGTGGAGCTGACCGACCGTGACTTCGGTGTCGGTCACTGCCAGGCCGGTGGTGTTGACCTTGGCAGTGGGGAACTGCTGGGCCAGCGCCAGGGAGGACATGCCCGCCAAAGGCGATGCCGACAGTATTTTCAGAAGCTTACGGCGCGTGGCATCGAAAGCGGATTCGTCAATGGTATGGGGCATAGGATCTCCTAGGGTTTACGCGTATGGTTAATAAAAGGCTTGGTGCTAGAACATGGCTGAGGTTTCAGTGATGGCGGTAATGGACAAAAAAGTGTTTGACCGCGACAAAGCGTAATCAACATGCGCTGCACACTGAATACGTTATTTAACGTATGCGTATCCGCATATACGCATTGAGTCCAAAGCGCTTGGGGTTTACGCTAGGGACTCACCGGTTCACCGCATGGGATCTAATTTTTTTGGGGCCAACATGCGAACTTCCACGCAGAAGATTTTTCGTATCCGACGCGACTACAACGCCTGGGTGGCTGATGAGTCGATGGAGGACTACGCACTGCGCTACACGCCGCGCAGTTTTCGCAAATGGTCGGAGTGGCGGGTGGCCAATACCGCCCTGGGAGCGGTATCGTTTTTAGCCTTAGAAGCTATTGGCGGATCTATCGCCCTGAGCTATGGTTTTTCCAATGCGATATGGGCTATTTTGGTGGTGAGCCTGATCACTTTTTTAACCGCTTTGCCGATTAGTTATTACGCTGCGCGCTATGGCGTGGATATGGAGTTGTTGACGCGTGGGGCCGGTTTTGGTTATTTGGGTTCGACCATTACTTCGCTGATTTATGCGAGTTTTAGTTTTATCTTTTTTGCGCTAGAAGCAGCCATCATGGCGGTGGCTTTGCAGATGTATTTGGATATTCCTATAGGCTGGTGTTACGTGCTCAGTGCCTTGGTGATTATTCCGATGGTGGTGCGTGGCATTACGCTGATGTCTAAGCTGCAAATGTGGACGCAGCCGGTTTGGGGTGTCTTGCTCTTGCTGCCGTATCTGGCCATTGCGTATAAAAACCCGCAGGCCTTTAGTGACTTCACTGGCCTGACCGGTCGCCTATCGGGCAGCAGTGGTTTTGACCCGCTGATGTTTGGCGCAGCGGCCACGGTCGCTTTTTCTTTGGTAGTGCAGGTGGGTGAGCAGGTAGATTTTTTGCGCTTTCTACCTGAGCGCACCGCCGACAACCGTAAACGCTGGTGGGCTGCGGTGTTGATGGCCGGGCCCGGCTGGATTATTCCTGGAATGCTCAAAATGTTGGGGGGTGCCTTTTTGGCTTTTTTGGTCCTGCAAAGCCAGTTACCGCTGCATAAAGCCGTGGAGCCCACGCAAATGTATTTGGCCGGCTATGCCTATGTGTTTGAAGACCCGCAGTGGGTGTTGGCCGCGACAGTGCTGTTTGTGCTGGTGTCGCAGATCAAGATCAACCTGACCAATGCCTATGCCGGGTCGCTGGCCTGGTCCAACTTTTTTGCGCGTCTGACGCACAGCCATCCAGGGCGTGTGGTGTGGCTGGTCTTTAACGTGCTGATCGCCGTCTTGCTCATGACGCTGGGCGTATTTCAGGCCTTGGAAATGGTGCTGGGCTTGTATGGCAATGTGGCTATTGCCTGGGTCGGTGCGCTAGTAGCCGACCTCGTGATTAACAAGCCCCTGGGTTTAAGCCCGCGGGGCATTGAGTTCAAACGCGCGCATTTGTATGACGTGAATCCGGTGGGTCTGGTATCCATGCTGCTGGCCACAGCGTTGTCCATCATGGCCTATGTGGGCCTGCTGGGCATCGAAGCACAAGCCTTTGCGCCATTCATTGCTTTGGGCACGGCCCTGGTGCTTTCGCCTTTGCTGGCTTGGTGGACGCGCGGGCGCTATTACATTGCGCGCCAGCCGCACCGCCTGGGCCGACCGGGGCAGATGCTGGTCTGCAGTATTTGCGAAAACAAGTTTGAAGCCGAAGATATGGCACATTGCCCGGCCTATGGCAGCGCGATTTGTTCTTTGTGCTGCACCTTGGAATCTCGCTGCCACGACCGTTGCAAAACCGATTCACGCGCAGCCGAGCAGGCGGTGCGTTGGCTCAATGCGTTTTTGCCGGAGAAGCTGTCGCGGCGGGTGAATTTTCGTGTCGGACATTACATGGTGGTGGCTTTGTCCTTAGTCACTTTGCTCGCCACCTTGATGGGTATGGTCTATACCCAGGAGTCGGCGATTGCGGTGGGTGCTGACCCCCAGGAGTTGTTGCACTCCGCGTTCCTCAAAGTGTTTGCTATTTTGCTGCTGGTGGTGGCTGCCTGCAGCTGGTGGATTGTGCTGGGCAGCGAGAGCCGACGTATTGCGCAGGACGAGTCCAACCGGCACAACCAGTTGTTAGAGCAAGAGATTGAGGCGCATTCGCGCACCTATTCAGCCTTGAAGGCGGCGCGCGATGTCGCCGATTCGGCCAACCAGGCCAAGACCCGCTATGTGGCGGGCATGACGCATGAGTTGCGCACACCGCTCAATAGTATTTTGGGTTACTCGCAAATTTTGTTGAAGAACGATTTTCTAGCTACCTCTCCGCGTGAATCGGTGCGCACCATCCACCGCAGTGGGGAGCATTTGCTAGGCCTTATTGACGGCTTGCTGGACTTGTCGCGCATTGAAGCCGGGCGCATGCAGCTAGACCCCTTGCCGCTGCACTTGCCCGATTTTTTGGATGAGCTGGTACGCATGGTGCGGCCCCAGGTGCAGGCCAAGGGCTTGCAATTTGTGTTCGACGAAGGCGGCAATCCCCCCGAGTGGATTAATGCCGATGCCAAGCGTCTGCGCCAGGTAATGATTAACTTGATTTCCAATGCCATTCGCTTTACCGACGCCGGCACGGTGACTTTGCGCGCCATCTATGGCCCTGATGAATTTCGCTTTAAGGTGATCGACACGGGGGTGGGTGTATTGCCGCAAGACCACCAGCGCATCTTTTTGCCCTTTGAGCGCGGCACCGCGGGCCGGCGCCAGGGGGGTGAGCCTGGCACCGGCCTGGGGCTGGCCATTAGCGAGCAATTGACCACGCTCATGGGTGGCGAGCTGCGCTTGCTCTCGTCTTCGAGCAAGGGCAGTACCTTTTGTGTGCGTCTGCCTTTAGAACTGGCTACACAGCCTGGCCACCACACCGACACGGTGCGTGAGATTGTCGGCTATGCAGGCGCGCAGCGCACGCTGCTCGTCGTTGATGACCAAACCACGCAGCGCCAGATGCTGGTGGGTATGTTGGCGCCGCTTGGCTTTGCACTGCGCGAGGCCGCCAGTGGCACCGAGTGCCTGGCCAGCATCCAGGAAATGAAGCCCGATGCGGTGCTGCTGGACATCAGCATGGACGATATGGACGGCTGGCAGGCCGCAGGGCGTATTCGCCAGGCCGGCTTTGAGGATTTGCCCATCATCATGGTCTCGGCCAATGCTTTTGAAAACCAGCCCGAGCGTTTGCGCTCTATGCGCTGCCAGGCTTTTGTAGCCAAACCGATTTTGGAATCTGAACTCATCCACACTTTGCAAACGCACTTGGACTTGGAATGGTGTTTTGCGCAAACCAGCGAGATGCAGGATTTGCAGCCTGCTGCCACGGCGCACAAAAACCTGCCCCACGCCGTGCGCCAGGATTTGCTGCGCCTGGCGCGCCTAGGCCATGTGCGTGGCCTGCAAACCGCGCTCGATGGTATTGCCCGCGCGGAACCAAGTTTCGGGCCGGTGTGCGCGCAGCTTAGCGAGTTGGTCACGCGCTTTGATCTTGAGCGTCTGCAGTCCCAATTGATGGAGCCCGAACATGCCGTCTAACCCATCCCCTGAAAGCCCGGTTGTGCTGGTCGTCGATGACGCGCCCAGCAGTCTGGGCGTGTTGTGTGAAACGCTGGAAAGCGCGGGCTATACCGTCTTGGTGGCCAGCGATGGCGAGACCGCCTTGCAGCGGCTGGCGTTGATAACGCCCGACGCGATATTGCTCGACTGCGTGATGCCCGGCCTGTCGGGTTTTGATACCTGCAGACGGATAAAAAACAATGCCGCCTGGGTGCAAATTCCAGTGATATTCATGACAGGTCTGTCAGATACGCAGCATGTGGTGGAGGGCTTTGCCTGTGGCGGTGTGGACTACGTGGTCAAACCGCTGCGCGCCGCCGAGGTGCTGGCGCGCCTGGACACGCACGCGCGCAATGCCCAAGTCAGCCGCATGGTGCGCGACGCGCTGGATGTCGCCGGTTTGGGCGTGGTCTTGGTCGATGGTCTGGGCCGCATTGCCTGGCGCTCGCCTAAGGCATCACAGGCACTGTTAAGTCTGCAATACGACGGGCTTGATTACGCAAACACCAAGTTGCAAAAGGCTTTGCAAACGGTGTTGCAAGGCACGGGTGCAAGTCTGGAGTGCAAAGACACCGCGCCGCGTATGTCGCTGCGCAATATGGGGCAGACGTCTACGGGCGAGACTTTGGTACTCCTAGAAACTGAGCAAGCGGTATCCGCAGTTGAGTCGCGCCTCAAGCATGCGGCACTGACCACGCGCGAAACCGAAGTACTTTCCTGGATCGCCAAAGGCAAAACCAACCGCGATATTGCCGAGATCCTGTCGCTGAGCCACCGCACGGTGAATAAGCATTTGGAGCATATCTACCAAAAGCTCGGCGTCGAGACCCGCGCCGCCGCCGCCGCCGTGGCCATGGGCTGATACCCCGCAGTTAGAATCCGAGGCCATGGAAGCTTGGCCGAGCGGTTTAAGGCACCGGTCTTGAAAACCGGCGAGGATGTGAGTCCTCCGTGAGTTCGAATCTCACAGCTTCCGCCAAGTACCCCGCATTGGGTATTGCTAAGCGCTAATCGGATCTTGGCAACTGCGAATTAAAACCAAGCAGTTCAGGCCCTCAGCAACACAATGTTGCGGTAACCTATCCGAATAAGTCCCTTATCTTGAAAACGCCTAAGTTGCTGGTTGACTCTTTGCCTAGAAGCCATGGTGGCTTGGGCCAGGTCGGATTGCACAACCCGCAATTGCACCCCCTCCGGCACCTGTGCCGCGTATGCCCAAGTCACGCCCGATCAGCACATCGCCTTGGCCAAAGTGTTCGGTCCTCTGTCATCGGGCTCTTATTTTGATCGGCACCCTTTATCCCCCGACCTTGAGGTCATTACTTCCGACCGACCGGTCAAGGGCTCAAAGTGAGTTATCGTTAAGCACTAGAAAGTAGCTCGGTTTTGACTTTGATTTTTTTACCAGGAAATGAAATGAATTCTTCTAAGAAGATGGGTGTTGTATCTTTGCTTTGCGCTGTGGCGCTTACGCAGAGTTTTTCAGCGTTAGCCCAGTCAACCCCTGCCAAAGTACCAACGGGTAGTTTCGCCGTGGTCAATGCTGTGCCTTTGCCGAACGCCCTCCTGGAGCAGGTTCTTAAAAACAATGCGGCCCAAGGTGTCAAGGACAGTCCTGAGCTTCGCAATGTGGTGCGCCGTGAACTGGCTGGTCGTGCCGCTCTCAGCCAGGAGGCAATAAAGCTGGGATTGGACAGGCAGGAAGGTTCTTTGGCGCAACTGGAATTGCTTAAGCAAAACTTTTTGACAGAAATGCTCATCACAGACTATTTGACCAAGAACCCGGTGTCAGATGCCGCTGTGCGTGCCGATTACGAGCGTCAGATTACGGTTTTGAAAGATGCCAAAGAGTACAAAATTAGTGACATCGTTTTGCCAGACGAAGCTGCCGCCAAAGCCGCTTTGGCCAATGTGCGCAAGGGTGAGGCCTTCGAAAAAGTCGCCAAAGAAAAATCCATTGACCCATCCAAATCTCAGGGTGGCGACTTGGGCTGGTTGCTTTCGGAGCAGATCAATCCGCTGATAGCCAATGTGGTCGTGAATTTGTCTAAGGGCTCGGTGTCAGCCGCACCCATTCAAGTCCAAAATGCTTGGCACATCATTAAAGTAGACGATATTCGCAATTTTGTGGCGCCAAAGATTGAGGATGCCGAGGGTCAAATCCGTCAAGCTTTACAAATGAAATTGCGCAATGAATTTGTGAATCAAATCATTTCCACTGCTAAGGTTCAATTAGCTGATTGAATCTTTTAGGGAGCGAAAACCCTAACCCTGGATAAGCACCCGGACGGCCGTTGTTAGGCTGACCGCGTGCTTCAATGGTTGACTTAAGGAAACAAACCCAGCCTAAGCGCTTGATTATTTCCCGCAAGCCATGCCCATGCGCTGCGAGAAAATGCTGTCCGGCGGCACGGTTTCCCAGCCATCGGGGTCCGGTCCTAGTTGTTGCAATACTTTGCCCGCGCCCATGGGCTCTTTATAGGTTTGCATATCCAGACCGCGGCTGCGTTTTCCTTTGCAGTCGTACTCGACCAAAAAGCGGCTGGAGCGCACGCCCTCGCCATCGGCTTGCTCCATATTCACCAGTTCCCACACTTGCACCATGCCCGATTTGCGCGTGAGGCTGGCCTTGTCCATAAAAAATTGCGCGCCACTCGTGGGTCCGACAGGCGTCCACTCGGCTTGCGCAGCGCTGGCAAATAGCAGGGTGGCGATGCCGATAAGGTGCGTGAGTGAACCTAGGTTTTTCATAGCGTTTTTGCGTTATGCCAGCGCGACCGCCGTGCCCCCCAAGCGCTTGGCCAGACCTTGGGCCAGTCGATTCACGTTGCCGTAAATCGAAAGCTGGGGGTTGGCGCCAATGCTGGTGGGGAAGAGGGAGCCGTCGTGGATAGACAGATTTTCAATTTGCCAGTGCTGGCCGTCGGGTCGGGTGACGCCGAGTTTTTCGTCACCCGCCAGGCCGCAGCCGCCCATGACGTGGGCGCTGCCGATTTTGGTCAGCAGCGGTTTCATCGGCAGGGCGTCAATCGCCGCTTTAGTGGCCGCCCAGGTGCTGCTGCCGTCTGCCAGTTCGTGGCCCGGGTAGACCATGGTGGCACCGGCCTCAAACTGGATTTGCGCCATGGCCAGCATAGAGCGGCGCGCGCCTTCGAGCACATAGTCGGTGAGCGGGTAATCCAGCAGCGGTGAGCCATCCCCCTGCAATTCCACTTTGCCTCCCACAGCGCCTTCATGAAAGCCATCACGCATCAGCGCCAGCATCACATTGGCCTTGGGAAATTGGCGGTACAGCGCCGCCTGTTTTTCACCAAAGCCGGGCAGGTTGGCCCCAAAAAACACTGGGTGCAAAGGTGCTACTTCGAGTTTGAAGCCGATGGGTCCGTCCACCGGCTGGGTGTACAAAAAGTGGTCTGAATAAATGGTTTGTGGCGCACCGGCCCAGCCGTCCACCGTGTCTTTCATGACGGCGGTGGTGATGGCGACTGGATGTAAAAAAGTGCGCGCGCCCAAGCGCTTGTGCGGGTCTGGTGCCTTGGAGCGCAAGAGCAGGGCGGGCGAATTGATCGCACCACCGGCCAGCACATAGTGTTTGGCGATGATGCGTGTCGGCGTTTGCGCGCTATCAAGCGGCGCCGCATTGGGTTTGACGGAAATACATTGCAAATCGCTGATGCGGCCTTTGTCGATCGTCATGCGTTCGACGCGTGTTTCCACCAAGAGCGTGGCGCCATGGTCCAAGGCGTAGGGGATGGTGGTCACCAGCATCGACTGCTTGGCGTTGGTGGGGCAGCCCATGCCGCAGGAGCCCAGGTTGTAGCAGCCCTTTACATTGCGCTGCATTACCTCGGCTTTGATGCCTAGCTTTTCTGCGCCACGGCGTAACAGTTCATTGTTCTCATTGGGCGCAACCGTCCATGGCGCGATGTGGAGGCGCGCTTCGGCCTGGGCGAAGTAGGGCTCCAGGGCTTCGGGTGTGTAGTCGGGCAGGGCGAATTTGTCGCGCCAGAAGTTCAGGGTATCGGTGGGGGTGCGGAAAGAACTCGTCCAGTTGACGGTGGTGGTGCCTCCGACGCTGCGGCCTTGCAAAATCGTGATGCCTTTGTCCTTGGTTTTGCGCCCGGCCGATTCCTGGTACAGCGAGGCATAGGCCTCGGGCTCGCGCTGTTTAAAGTCGGTGCTGGTTTTCAGCTGGCCTTCTTCGATGATGATGACCGACAAACCGGCTTTGGTCAATAACTCGGCGGTAATACCCGCACCTGCGCCTGAGCCGATGATGGCGACGTCGCAGCTCAGGCTGGCCGGTATCGCGCCGTGTTTGCCGCCCAAGACTTTCCAGCCGCGTTGCAGACCTTGGAGGATGGGATCAGGAATATTGCTCATGGCGTGCTAACTCTATGGAAAAAGGGAATAGGCGGGTGGCGCGCGCAGGGCGCACAGGTGTTAGACGGCAGTAGGTCCGGGATAGCCCAGTACTGCCCAGGATTCTTCGCCTGAAAAATACGGCGCACACACCAGGTCGTGCAGGCCCAGATAGGCTTGTTGTTTGAGCTCGGTGCCCGAGGCGCGCATGCCTTGCAAAGCCGCGTCTACCTCCGCGACCGTGGCGCTTTCCCACGTTGCCGACAGGCCCACGATGCCGCGCCGCCCTGCCATGGTGGGCAAAAGCGCAAACAGTTGGGATAGTTCGGCTTGTACGTTTTGCGGTGTGCCGGCGATGAAGGCGTCTGCCCGCTCTAGGTAAGCTAGCAGCGATGCCTCTTGGGCCGCTGCATCGGCAGGCAAGCTGCCGGCAAGCATGGCTTGGGCGACGCGCCTGAGCACCAGGCGCGCTGGCTCACTGAGTTTGCCTTTGACCAGTCCGGGCTGCAGCAGTGCCACCGCGCCTCCGGCTGCGGCCAACACGATGGCGGAGCCGATTCCAAGTTTGAGTAAGGTTCTTCTTTGCATGGCGTAACTATCGCACAGCGCAGCCTACTTGCGGTCGCCAAGGCGTCGGGGTTTTCCCGATTGTTAGCGCGCACACGCTTGCTAATCGGGTATCCAGAGTGGGGGCACATCGACTAATCTGCGCAATATCCGCGCCAGTGCGCCGCTTTGCACCAATGCGCTGGCGTGTGCAATATCGAGCGCCAAATAGCGGTCTTGCTCCATTTTGGGCACGTGTTGGCGTAGCAAAGCATGCACTTCTTCCAGCAGGACCGAGCTTTGCAAAGGACGCAAAAAGTCGATGCCTTGTGCAGCAGCCAGCAGTTCTATGCCCAGGATGTGTGCGGTGTTGCGCACCATGGCTTGAAGACGGCGGGCTGCAAACGTCGCCATGGACACATGGTCTTCCTGGTTGGCACTGGTAGGCAGACTGTCCACGCTGGCCGGGTGCGCCAGTGACTTGTTTTCGGAGGCCAGTGACGCAGCTGTCACATGTGCAATCATGAAGCCGCTATTGAGGCCGGCATCCTCGGTCAAAAATGGTGGCAGGCGGGACACTCCGCTGTCAATCAGCATGGCAATGCGCCGCTCGGCAATCGCGCCTACTTCAGCAATCGCCAAGGCCATTCCGTCAGCGGCCAAGGCTACTGGCTCGGCGTGGAAATTACCGCCCGAGAGCATGGCACCGTCCTGGGCAAACACCAGCGGGTTATCGGTGACGGCATTGGCCTCGCGCAGCAAAACAGTGGCCGCGTGCCGCAATTGATCAAGGCAGGCGCCGACCACCTGGGGCTGGCAGCGCAGGCAATACGGGTCTTGCACGCGGTCATCACCATCCAAGTGCGACAAGCGTATCGAGCTGCCCGCCAGGAGGCTGCGGTAGTACTGGGCTACATCGATTTGGCCGGGCTGGCCACGCAGCGCGTGGATACGCGGGTCAAACGGGCCGTCGCTGCCGCGTGCCGCGTCGATCGTCAGCGCGCCGATGACCAGCGCAGCTTCGAGCACCGGCTCAAAGCTGAGCAAGGCGTGCAAGGCCAGCGCGGTAGAGGTTTGGGTTCCGTTAATCAGCGCCAGGCCTTCTTTGGCGCCCAGCTTGATAGGTGCAATTCCCGCCGCTTGGAGCAACGCAAGGGCGGGTGCAGCGTTGCCGTCGACCAGCATAAAGCCTTCGCCCATGAGAGCCAGTGTCATGTGCGCCAGCGGCGCTAAATCGCCCGAAGCACCCACCGAACCCTGCGAGGGTACCCAGGGCACTAAGCCGGCATTGAATACGGCGATCAAGGTATCGACTACGGTTTCTCGAACGCCCGAGTAGCCGCGTGCCAGGCTGGCTGCTTTGAGGGCCAGCATCAGGCGCATCACCGGTGCCGATAAGGGCTCGCCCACGCCCACGCAGTGCGAGCGGATGAGGTTGCCTTGCAGGGTGGCTAGTTGCTCTTTGCTGATGCGCTTATTGGCCAATTTTCCAAAGCCGGTGTTGACGCCATAGACTGGCGCGTCGCCATCGGCGGCGCTTTGCACTACCTGCTGGCTGGCGCGTATGCCGGGGCGGCAGGCTCCGTCGAGTTGCAGTTGCACGCCGCCTTGGTGGATTGCCAATAGCGTGTCTAGCGTCAGCGCGCCGGGAACCAGGTGCAAGGGTGTCGCCATGTCAGCGCGCCTGCATGGGCAAATTCAGGCTGTGCGCCACCGCGCATTCCTGCGCGACGTCATAGCCTGCATCGGCATGGCGCATCACGCCCGTGGCCGGGTCGTTCCAGAGCACGCGCTCTAAGCGGCGCGCGGCGCTGTCGCTGCCATCGCAGACGATGACCACGCCCGAATGCTGCGAATAGCCCATGCCCACGCCACCGCCGTGGTGGATGCTGACCCAGGTGGCACCGCTGGCGGTGTTGAGCAAGGCATTGAGCAGCGGCCAGTCGCTGACGGCATCACTGCCGTCTTGCATGGCTTCGGTTTCGCGGTTGGGCGAGGCCACCGAGCCGCTGTCCAAGTGGTCGCGACCAATGACGATAGGACCTTGGAGTTCGCCACTTTTGACCATGGCGTTAAATGCCAGACCGGCGCGGTGGCGCTCGCCCAGGCCAATCCAGCAAATGCGCGCTGGTAGGCCCTGAACGGCGATGCGCTCACCGGCCATATCTAGCCAGCGGTGCAAATGCGCGTTGTCGGGGAAAAGTTCTTTCATCTTGGTGTCGGTCTTGCGGATGTCCTCAGGGTCGCCGCTCAAGGCCACCCAGCGAAACGGCCCAATGCCTTCGCAAAACAAGGGCCGCACATAGGCGGGAACAAAGCCGGGGTAGTCAAACGCATTAGCCACGCCAAAGTCTTTGGCTACCTGGCGCAGGTTGTTGCCGTAGTCCACCGTGGGTATGCCCATGGCGTGAAACTCCAGCAGCGCACGTACATGGACGGCGCAGGACTCACCGGCGGCTTGCTTCAGCGCGGCGTGCTGCGCCGGGTCTTTCTGCGCCGCCTTCCATTGGGCCACGCTCCAGCCCGAGGGCAGGTAGCCGTTGATGATGTCGTGCGCCGAGGTCTGGTCGGTCACGATGTCCGGGCGCGGCCCGCCGGCTTTGGCGCGGCGCACCAGTTCAGGAATGATGTCTGCTGCGTTGCCGCACAGGCCGATGGACACGACCTCTTTGCGATCGGTGTGCAGAGCGATGAGCTGCAGCGCCTCATCGAGCGTGGCCGCCTGTTTATCCAGGTAGCGGGTACGCAGGCGAAAGTCGATGCTGCTTTGCTGGCATTCAATGTTCAGCGAGCAAGCCCCGGCAAAGGTGGCGGCTAGTGGCTGCGCGCCGCCCATGCCGCCCAGGCCGGCCGTGAGGATCCAGCGTCCGGCTAGCGAGCCGCCGAAATGCTGGCGTCCGGCTTCGACAAAGGTTTCGTAGGTCCCTTGCACAATGCCTTGGGAACCGATGTAAATCCAGCTGCCCGCGGTCATTTGGCCGTACATCATCAGGCCGGCACGGTCCAACTGGTTGAAGTGTTCCCAGTTAGCCCATTGCGGCACCAAATTGGAATTGGCGAGCAGCACGCGTGGTGCCTCGGTGTGGGTGCGGAACACGCCTACCGGCTTGCCGCTTTGCACCAGCAGGGTTTCGTCTTCTTTGAGCTTGCGCAGGCTGTCCAGAATGCCTTCAAAACAGGCCCAGTTGCGTGCCGCTTTGCCGATGCCACCATAAACTACCAGCTGGTCCGGGTTTTCCGCCACTTCCGGGTCCAGGTTGTTTTGGATCATGCGGTAGGCCGCTTCGATTTGCCAGTTGGCGCAACTCAAGGCCGAGCCGCGCGGGGCGCGTACCGGGCGGGCCTGGGCGTTGGCGAAAGGGGCGAGGGCGGCCTGGGGGAGCGATGCGTTCATGGTGCTTGGTTTTCCTGCAAAGCGCACTTAAGGGTTTGTCAGGATAGTGTAGTTGTCTATACAACTTGCACAATAGGGGGAAAACCCTGAGCCCGCTTGCGGGCTCACCAGCCCACGCACCGCCTTCCATAATCCGTCCATGCCCCAGCCCTCACTGCCTGCCTACGAGCAGGTCAAAGCCTTTATCAAAGCGCAAATCAACCACGGGCACTTGCGCCCGGGCGACACCGTGCCCAGCGAGGCGGTGCTGCAACAGCAGTTCGGCCTGAGCCGCATGACGGTGAACCGCGCCATGACCGAGCTGGCCGCTGAAGGCTTGCTCACACGTATCCGAGGTTCGGGTACGGTGGTGGCGCAATGGCACCGCATCAGCAGTACGCTGGCGGTGCGCGACATCCATGAAGAGGTGCTAGAGCGTGGCCACCGCCATAGCTGCGTGGTGCTGACCTTGGAAGTTATCAGTGCGGATGCGTCCTTAGCCCCTGCCTTAGGCTTGCGCAGCGGCGCCAAGGTGTTTCATTCGGTGATGGTGCATTACGAAGACGGCGTGCCGATCCAGTTGGAAGACCGCCATGTCAATCCGGCCGCTGCGCCCGACTATTTGCAAGTGGATTTTCAAAGCACCACGCCCACGCAATACTTGTTTCAATGCGCGCCACTAAGCGAAGCGCGCTATTGCATCGAGGCGGCATTACCTACCAAGCTGGAGGCTAAGGCCTTGGGCATCAAGCCCAGCGAGCCCTGCTTGGTGATTACCCGTTGCACCATCAGCGGCGCGCATGTGGCCAGCCAAGGGCGCTTGGTTTACCCGGGTATGCGCTACAACTTGCAAGGCAATTTTCAGCTATGAACTGGCAGCACATCGCCTTAGCTGACGCCACGCCACTACCTTGGAAAAACGGCGGTGGCGTCACGCGCGAGTTGTTGGCCTGGCCGCCCGGGGTGGCGGATTGGCATTGGCGTATCTCCGTGGCACAGGTGGATGGCGATGGCCCGTTTTCAGCGTTTGAAGGCGTGCAACGGTGGTTTGCCGTTCTGGACGGCGCGGGTGTCGAACTGGCCTTGGGGCAGGGCAGCGCGGTGCAGACGCTGCGATTGACCCAGCACAGCGAAGCCTTTTGCTTTGACGGTGCCCTGCCGGTGTATTGCACCATGACCAACGGGCCGACGCAAGACTTTAATTTGATGGTGCGTAGCGTGCATGCGCGAGCCCAGATGCAGCGGGTGCGGGGGGCGCTGGCGGTGTCTGCGCACAATGGTTCGGTGCGCGCGCTGTGGACGGGTGCAAATGGTGCGGTGTTACGCGATGCAAACGGCATTCGGCCGGTGCCCGCGCAGACCCTTGCCTGGTGTGCTTCAGCGCCTGTACAAGGCCTGCACATCGAGAGCGCGGACGCGCTTTACATGGAGATCGCGCCATGTCTTTAAGCCTATGGACGCACTGCGATGCGGCTACGCTGCAAGCGGACGCAGCTCAGCCTTATGGGCTGATGCCCGATGCCGCCCTGGTGACCGAAGGTGAAATGATTCGCTGGCTTGGGCCGCGCAAGCATCTGCCGTACGCACTGAAAGCGCAGTGCAGTACCGAGCATGACTGCCAAGGCGCTCTGATTACGCCGGGCCTGATCGATTGCCATACGCATTTGGTCTATGGTGGTGACCGCGCCGCCGAGTTTGAGCAGCGCTTGCAGGGCGTGAGCTACGAAGCCATTGCGCGCCAAGGCGGCGGTATCGCGTCCACCGTGCGTGCCACACGCGAGGCCAGTGCGGCAGAGTTGGAGCGCAGCAGTGCCACCCGCATGCGCGCCCTGATGGCCGAGGGCGTGACGACCATAGAAATCAAATCCGGCTACGGCCTGGCTTTGGAGCACGAGCGCAAATGCCTGCAAGTGGCGCGCAATCTTGCCCACAGCCACGCGATAGATGTGCGCACGACCTTTTTAGGCGCGCATGCGGTGCCACCAGAGTTTACGGGGCAGAGCGATGCATATGTGGACAGTTTGCTGCCTATGCTGCAAAGCCTGCATACAGATGGTCTGGTCGATGCGGTGGACGTTTTTTGCGAGCGGATTGGATTTAGCGTGGCGCAGACCGCGCGCGTGTTCGATGCAGCGCACGCGCTGGGCCTGCCCGTCAAGCTGCATGCCGAGCAACTGAGCGATAGCGGCGGCGCGCAATTGGCAGCGGGCTATGGCGCGCTCAGTTGCGACCATTTGGAGTGGCTATCCAGCCAGGGCGTAGCCGCCATGGCGCAAGCGGGCACGGTGGCGGTTTTGCTGCCCGGCGCATTTTATTTTTTGCGCGAAACCAAGTTGCCGCCCATAGACCTGCTGCGCCAACATAAGGTACCCATGGCGCTGTCCACCGATTGCAATCCAGGTAGTTCACCCTGTACCTCGCTGCTCTTGATGCTCAATATGGCCTGTACCCTGTTTCGCTTCACGCCTGAAGAAGCCCTGGCGGGTGTGACGCGCCATGCGGCGCAGGCTTTGGGTTTGCACGACCGTGGCGTGTTAGCGCAGGGTATGCGGGCTGATTTCGTTTTGTGGAACGTGCAACATCCTGCCGCGCTGGCCTATGCGCTTGGAGCCAACCCAATGCGTGCCACTGTTTTCAAAGGAACTTTGCGATGAGTTCGAAGCACGCGAGTGAAACCGTTTTTACCTTGAAGCAAGGCACGCGGCCGCTGCTGGTCAGCATGCCGCATATTGGCACCAAGATACCACCGTATTTGCAATCCGGCTATACCGCGCGCGCCTTGCAAGTGGAGGATACCGATTGGCATCTCGCGCAGTTGTATGGCTTTTTGCCCGCCATAGGCGCCAGCGTTTTGCAGCCGCGCTACAGCCGTTATGTGATTGATCTCAACCGTCCACCAGACGATGCACCGATGTACCCCGGTGCGTCCAATACCGAGTTGTGCCCCACGCGCTTTTTTACTGGTGACCCTTTGTATTTGGAGGACTGCGCGCCTGATGTTGCGGCGCGTGCGCAAAGGCGCAGCGACTACTGGCAGCCGTATCACGATGCACTGTCGCGCGAACTGCAGCGCTTGGTACACGTGCACGGCTACGCACTTTTGTGGGATGCACACAGCATCCGCTCGGCTATTCCATGGTTGTTTGACGGCACCTTGCCGGCGCTCAATATAGGCACTGCCAATGGCCAGAGCGCCCACGCTGCAATCACGCAAGCGGTCATGGATGTATGCCTTGCTGCAGGGAAATTTAGCCATGTACTCAATGGCCGCTTCAAGGGCGGCTACATCACGCGCCACTATGGACGGCCGAGAGACCATGTGCATGCGCTACAACTGGAAATGTGCCAAAACTTGTATATGCAGGAGACGCCGCCATTTACCTACGACGCAGCGCTGGCTGCGCAGGTACAAGCGCAACTGCGTGCCATGCTGCAAGCGGCCCTGAACGCTGGTGCTGCTTTGTACGCAGGAGGCGGATATGGCCATTGACGCTTGCCGATATTTTGCACACCAAGCCTGGGTACAAGGCGCTTGGGCCAAAGATGTTTTGCTGGAGGTGGACGCCAGCGGCCATTGGTCACGTATTACTTGCAACGCGGCGCAGGACTGCGCGCGCGATGCGGTGCATCTGGCCGGGCCGCTGTTACCTGGCGTAGTCAACGCACACAGCCATGCATTTCAGCGCGCTATCGCTGGTCTCACGGAGCAGCGTGCGCCACATGGACAGGATAATTTTTGGAGCTGGCGCGAGCGCATGTATGCGGTGGCCCAGCGCATTACACCCGAACAACTAGAAGCGATTGCCACTATGCTCTATACCGAGCTGCTGGCCGGTGGTTACACCCAAGTTTGTGAGTTTCACTACCTGCACAACGCTGGTGCCCGTGCGCCTCAGGCCAGTGCGCTGGAGATGTCGATGGCACTGGTGCAGGCAGCGCAGCGCAGTGGCATTGGCTTGACGCTATTGCCCACCTTGTATATGCGTTCGGGCTTTGGCGCAGACCGATTGCGTCCGGACCAGCAACGCTTTGCCTCCACGCCCGATAGCATCGCCCGCTTGGTGCAGGATGTGCAGGCGGCCACGCGCGGTATGGTGCATGTCAACCTGGGGGTGGCTTTGCATTCTTTGCGCGCCGTGACGCCGCAAGCCCTGTCCGAGTTGGCAGCGTTTGCAGATGCGCAGGGACTCCCTATCCACATTCACATTGCTGAGCAACCCCAAGAGGTGCAGGACTGCATTGCGCATTCTGGACAGCGGCCCATCGAGTGGCTGCTGCGTCACACGCAGTTGCATGCCCGCTGGAATCTGGTGCATGCGACCCATGCCACGCAGGCGGAGCTCGATGGCGTGCGCGCCAGTAGTTCCAACATCGTGATTTGCCCCAGTACCGAAGCCAATCTGGGCGATGGCGTGTTTGACTATGGCGTCTATTGCGCTCAAGGCGGCAGCTGGTCCGTGGGCTCGGACAGCCATATCAGCCGCGCCTGGAACGAGGAGCTTCGTTTGCTCGAATACGGTCAGCGACTGACCCGCGGCCAGCGTAATGTGGCGGCCCAAAGTGGCGCATCGACTAGCAGTGCGGCCAATATGCTGCAGGCCTTGGTGCATAGCGCGCAGGCTTGTAGCGCACTCCCCTTAGGTGGTTTGCAAGAAGGCCAGCGGGCAGATTGTGTGGTGCTTGATACCCATTCGCCTGCGCTGAGTGGACTGCCTCAAGCGCATGTGCTGGATGCCCATGTGTTCTCCAGCCCCGGTAGCGCACCTTTGGCTGTGTGCGTAGGCGGGCAATGGCGTTCTCACTCTTCGCAAGGCGCGGTGTCGCAGGGCTATGCGCGCACATTGGCGCAAGTGTTTTCCTGAAAGATTTTTTATCGATGCTTGTGCATATCTAACCCACCGTGCGTGTCCGCGCCAGCGGTGGGTTTTTGCCAAAGTAGGCGCTGATGCCGCGCATCAAGGCATCGGCGACTTGGTTTTGGTACTCCTGCGTCACCAGCTTTTTTTCTTCTTCAGGGTTGCTGATAAATGCCGCTTCAACCAGGACGCTAGGAATATCGGGCGCTTTGAGTACCGCAAAAGAGGCCTGCTCCACGCTGCCTTTGTGCAGCTTGCCGACGCGGCCCATTTCGCCCAGCAGTGTGCCGCCCAGTTTCAGGCTGTCGCTGATTTGCGCCGTGGTACTCATGTCCAAGAGCGCGCTTTGCACTAGGGCGTCTTTGGCTTTGACGTTCAGGCCGCCGATTAAGTCGGCCTTGTTTTCTTTGGCCGCCATCCAGCGTGCCGCGCTGCTCGATGCGCCGCCCTGGCTCAGTGCAAACACGCTGGCCCCTTGCGGCGCCGGGGTGTAAAAAGCGTCGGCATGCAGGCTGACAAAGAGGTCGGCCTGCACCCGCCGGGCTTTTTGCACGCGCACATGCAGTGGGACAAAAAAATCGCCATCGCGCGTGAGGTAGGCGCGCATGGGGTTGCCTTTGACGCTGGCAGCGTTGATCCGGTCGCGCAGCAAAAACGCCAGTTGCAGCACCACGTTTTTTTCCTGCGTGCCGCCGGGTCCGATGGCGCCCGGGTCTTCGCCGCCATGGCCAGGGTCCAGTGCGATGATGATCAAGCGGTCGGTGCCGGTAATAGACGGGCTGGGCCCAATGAAGGCGCCGGGGCTGGCGTTCTCTGCGGCCTTGTTTTGCGACGCTGGCTTGGCGGGAGGGCTAATCGGTGTGGCGCTGTTCCCTGCCACGGCTGGTGGTAAATCAGCGCGGCTTCCTCGCTGCGCCAGCAAATCGGCCAGCGGGTCGGCCGCCTTGCTGGCCGAAGGCGCGGGCACATGCTGGGCGATCAAGGCATCTAAGGGGTCAATCGCTTGCAGCGGGTAGAGATCTAAGACCAGACGGTGTTGGTAAGCGGCGATGGGCGTCAGACTAAAGACCTGCGGACGCACGCCTTGCTTGAGGTCTATCACCAGGCGCACCACATCGGCGCTGTATTGGCCTACCCGTATGCCTTCAATATTCGGATCGTCTGGCCGCACTTTGGCCACCAGCTCTTTGAGCGCCGGGTTCAGGGTGATACCGGCAATGTCCACGGCCAGGCGAGGCGGGTTGTTCACCAGGCTTTGCGTGGCTTGCAGCGGGCTGTCTGACTCGATGGTGACGCGCGAATAGTCTTGCGCCGGCCAGATGCGCACATTGACAATGCTGGCGCCGCGCACCATGCCCGCGCCCAGGCACAGCACCACCGCCCCGCTTTGCACAAAAGCGCGCCGTTTCATGCGTCTGCTCCAAGTTTGCTTTCTGGAGCGACGTGCAAGGCGTGCAGTAGTGCAGTGCCGGTGACGCTTTGCGCTCGCAGCGTAGCGCTGCGGCTTTGGTCTGGGTGGACGTCCAATCGGATTTCTAAATCCGGCAGTGGCAGCGCGCCGAAGGCTTTGTCCGGCCATTCGGCCAGCTTCAGACCGGGGCTGGCAAAAATATCCCGAAAGCCCGCGTCTTCCCACTCGCGCGGGTCGCTAAAGCGGTAGAAGTCAAAATGCCAAATGTCCAGGCCTTGCAGGCTGTAGGGTTCGACCACCGCATAGGTAGGGCTTTTGATGCGCCCTTGTACCCCTAGCGCACGCAGCAGATGGCGCACCAGCGTGGTTTTGCCGGCGCCCAAATTACCTTGCAGGATGACAAAGGCATTGCGCACACCCGCCTGCCCGGCTAGTTGCTCAGCAAAGGTTTGCGTGGCGTTCTCGTCAGGCCAGTGCAGTAGCAAAGACGGGGTTTTTACAATCACAGGGTGAACAATCTAAAGGCCCAGACTAGCACCCCCGATGCGGCCGCGCTGAGCATGGCGCAATTGCAAACCTGGGGGCAGGAACTGGGATTCTCCCAAATCGGCGTGGCAGGCGTCGATTTGCACAGCGCCGAGCCCGGTTTATTGGCTTGGTTGGATGCCGGCTTTCACGGCAGCATGGACTATATGCAGCGCCATGGCACCAAGCGGGCACGGCCCGCCGAACTGGTTCCCGGCACCTTGAGCGTGATCACCGCGCGCATGGATTACCTGCCGCGCAGCACCCCGCCGGGCTGGCAAAGCATAGAGATGGAACGCCTGCAAAGCCCGGCCACCGGCACGGTAGCTTTGTATGCCCGGGGGCGGGATTACCACAAGGTTTTACGTAGCCGCTTGCAAACCTTGGCAGAGCGTTTGGCGGCGCACCTGGGGCCGCTGGGCCACCGCGTATTTACCGACTCGGCGCCGGTCTTAGAGGCCGAACTGGCTACGCGCAGCGGCCTGGGCTGGCGCGGTAAACACACTTTGGTCTTGCACCGGGAAGCGGGCTCGATGTTTTTTCTGGGCGAAATATTTGTCGACGTGGCGCTGACACCCACCCCGCCGGTGGAACCGCATTGCGGCAGTTGTAGCGCCTGCATCGATGTATGCCCCACGCAGGCCATCGTTGCGCCTTATCACATCGATGCGCGGCGCTGTATCTCTTATTTGACGATTGAGCATGCGGGCAGCATCGATGTGCAACTGCGCCCTTTGATGGGCAACCGCATCTATGGCTGCGATGACTGCCAAAGCGTCTGCCCCTGGAACAAATATGCGCGTGTTAGCCGCTTGCCCGACTTTGACGAACGCGCAGGGCTCAACGGGCAGTCCCTGGCCAATTTACTGTCTTGGAGCGAAGCAGAGTTTTTGCAGCGCACCGAAGGCAGTGCCATCCGCCGCATAGGCCATGTACGCTGGCTGCGCAATGTGGCGGTAGCCGCTGGTAATGCCTTGCGTTTTTTTGATACCGATGCGGTTCGTTTGCGTAGCGCCTTACAAGCGCATTTAGGTCACGAAAGCGAGGTCGTGCGTGAGCATGTCCAATGGGCTTTGGCGCAACACCCGCCTTAGGCGCTGTAAAAAGGTAACAAAATACCGAGCGACAACGCCAGGCTTGCCATGCCCAGCAGGGTGGAGGCGGTGATCAGCGCGCCAACATAGCCACCGTCATAGCCCATTTTGGCGGCCAGCACATAGCCGCTGGCCGCAGTAGGTAAAGCGGCGAAAGTGAGCAAGATGGCGGCATGCGCTGGTGATAGCTTTAGTGCAAAGGCCAGGCCGAGCGCGGTCAGGGGCAAGAGCAAGTGCCGGATGCTCAGTAGCCCAATGCCCAGCGTTTTGGCCCGGGCCAGCGACTGCAATTGCATGCCCGCGCCCGCCGCCATGAGGCCCAGCGCCAAAGACGCCACGCCAATGCGCGCCACGGTGGGTTCCACCCAGTGGGGCAGCGACAAACCCAGCAAGTTTGCCGCCAAGCCGCTGGTGGTGGCGATGATCAAGGGGTTGCGCAATAACTCGCGCCCAAAGCCGCGCTCACTGCCGCGCGCCATGGGCCAGACCGCCGCCACGTTGGCCAAAGGCACGCAAAAACCGATCAGAACGGCGATGGACAGCAAGCCTGTCGGGCCGCCCAGTCTTTCGGCCAGGGCCAGTCCGATAAATGAATTGAAACGAAAACCTACCTGGGCTGCCGCTGCGTGTTCCCTTCGGACAATATGCCGGGACAGAACCGGCAAATAGGGCAGGCTGTAGGCCAGGGCCACACCGCTGCCAATTACGGCTAAGCCGCCCGCCAATAGGCGCGAAGCCTCGCCCAAATCGAGCGGGCTTTTGATAATCGAGTGGAATAATAGCGTGGGGAACAGCAGGTAATAGACCAGCGCATCCACCTGGCTCCACACGCTGCGATTGAGGGCGGTATATCGGCAGATCAGGTAGCCCAGCAAGATCAGGGAAAACTCGGGCAACAGAAGTAGGGCGTAGCTCACCCGCTGGAGGATACCAGTGCATGCGCGCAGCGTCGGGCCACCGGCGGAGCGCAGCAGCTTGGGGCCTATGGGCCCACCAGGCGTAGCTGCATTTGTTTCACCCTGGCGGGCTTCGTTGTAGTATTGCTGCTCACCATGAAGGTCGCTGCGCTTGGCAGCGGCCATTGATACACAGGAGTTTCCTATGCAGCGTCGCCCCTTAGTCGTTTCCACTTTTGCCCTCAGCGCCCTGGTAGCGGCCAGTGGTGTATGGGCCCAAGCCTACCCCAACAAGCCAGTGAAACTGCAGGTGCCCTTTGCGCCCGGTGGCACCACCGACATCGTGGCCCGGGTGATATCCGAGGCTATGGGCAAAGCCCTGGGCCAGAGCGTGGTGGTAGAAAACAAGGCCGGTGGCGGCGGCGTGATTGGCGCCAACGAAACCGCCAAGGCCGCGCCCGATGGCTACTCGCTGGGTATGGCTACTGTGTCCACCGTAGCCGCAAATCCGGCCATCAACGCCAAAATCCCGTATAACGCGCTCACCGATTTCACCCCCATCATCAATGTGGCGGCCACGCCTAATGTGATTGCGGTGCATCCCAGTTTTGCGGCCAAAGACTACAAGGGCTTTGTCGCTGAGCTGAAAAAAAATCCGGGTCAGCATTCCTACGCCTCTTCTGGCACGGGCGGCATCGGGCATCTGCAGATGGAGTTGTACAAAAACCTGGCTGGCGTATTTGTGACCCATATTCCCTACCGTGGCGCTGGCCCGGCGCTCAATGACACCGTGGCCGGTCAGGTACCGATTATTTTTGACAATATGCCATCAGCTTTGCCCTTCATTCAGGCCAACAAGCTAGTAGCGATCGCCGTCGCCGCCCCGCAGCGTCTGGCGCAATTACCCCAAGTGCCGACCTTCAAAGAAGTGGGCTTGGAGCCGGTGAACCGCATGGCGTTTTACGGTATTTACGGGCCCAAAGGTTTACCCAAAGACGTGGTGGATAAAGTCAATGCCGCCGTACGCAAAGCCTTGGAAGACCCCTCGGTGCGCAAGCGTATCGAGGACACCGGCTCCATCATCATTGGCAACACGCCCGAGCAATTTGCAGAGCAAATGAAGGCCGAATACGCGGTCTATAAGCAAGTTGTGGATACAGCCAAACTCAAGCTCGACTAAGTTTGCCCAAACTGCCCGCCAGCACCATGTCAGCATCGGCGGGTGATGCGTCTATCGACGCATTTGTCGATGCGCTGTGGTTGGAGGACGGCCTGGCCCTCAACAGCTTGCAGGCCTACCGGCGGGATCTGGTCAAGCTGCAAGCCCATCTGCAAGGTGCGCCGCTGACCAGCTGTTCGCAGTGGCAATTGCAGCAGTACTTTGCTGCGCAGCATGCCGACAGCAAAGCCACCACGGCGAATCGCCGGCTGACCGTATTTAAGCGCTACTTCCGATGGGCGCTGCGCCATGGACTGGTGCAGCAAGACCCTACGCTACAGCTTCAATCGGCCAAGCAAGCCTTGCGCGTACCCAAGACACTGAGTGAAGCCCAGGTCGAGGCCTTGTTGGCCGCGCCCGATGTGGGCAGCGCTATTGGCGTGCGTGACCGCACGATGCTGGAACTGATGTACGCCAGCGGCCTGCGGGTGAGTGAACTGGTCGGGCTCAAAGTGTTTCAGTTAGGCCTGAACGACAACGTCTTGCGCGTGATGGGAAAGGGCTCCAAAGAGCGCCTAGTGCCTTATGGCGAAGTGGCAAGCCAGTGGCTGGGCGATTACCTGGGCGGTGCCCGTGGTGTTTTGCTTGCGGGCAAGCAGACGGAAGCGCTTTTTGTGACCACCCGCGGCACCGTTGCGGGCAGCGCCATGACACGGGTGATGTTTTGGATGCTGGTCAAAAAATACGCGCTGCTTGCCGGCATCCATGTGCCCTTGTCGCCGCATACCCTGCGTCACGCCTTTGCCACGCACTTACTCAACCATGGCGCCGATTTGCGCACGGTGCAACTGCTGTTAGGCCATGCCGATATTTCGACCACCACCATCTACACCCATGTCGCCCGCGAGCGCCTGGCCAAGCTGCATGCAGAACACCATCCCAGGGGCTAAGCAAAAGCGGCCAAGCGCTAGGCGCAGTGTTTAGTCGGCTGTGCGCTGTTTCAAAAACGGCAGACTCCATAAACCGCTGGACAAGCTGGTGCCCAAGACGATGACCAAAGCGCAGCCCAGCATCCAGGGCGTTACGCCCTCGCCCAGCAAGACCACGCCATAGGCGATAGCAAATACCGGGATGGCAAAGGTCACCGTTAACGCGCGTGCCGGACCAGCGTTGGCGATCAGCCGGAAAAACAGGATGTAGGCGATACCGGTGCACAGCACGCCTAGCGCGCTAACGGCCAGCCAAGCCTGCATGCCGGGTGCCTGCGCCGGCCAAAACCACCAACAAAAGGGCAGTAAAAAAATCGAAGCACCCAACTGGCTGCCGGTGGCCGATACCAAAGAGGGCACGCCACCTAAAAAGCGTCGCGTGTAGCTGGCGGCAATGCCGTAGCACAGGCAGGCTAGCAGGCACGCTGCAATGCCCCAGGCGCTGGAGCTTCCCAGGGCATTGGTGTCAAAGCTGGCGTTTTCACTGGCCAATAGCGCAATACCGGCAAAGCCTATCAGTAAGCCCACCACCCGCGAGCCCGAAGGCCGCTCTCCAAGCCAGGCCCAGGCGATGAGCGCGCCAAACAAAGGCACCGTTGCGTTGAGCACGGAGGACTGGCCGACGGAAATACTTTGCAGCGCAAACGCGATGCAGACAAAAGGAATGGCCGAATTGATCACCCCAACCAGCAGCACTTTTTTCCAGTGCCGCACAAAGTCTGCTCGGTGCCCGCGCACCAGCATGAGGGGCAGCAGTATGGCGCTGGCGATCACCACGCGCAGCGCTGCCGTGGCCACTGGCCCAAAGCCGAGCATGCTCAAACGCGTGAATAAAAAAGATGCGCCCCAGATGGCCGCCAAGGCAATGAAATCAGGCACCCAGCGTGCTGGACGCGCGTCGCTTATGAGGGGATTCAAATCGCGCCTTCGAGTTGCAGCAGTGCGATTTTTCGCTCCAGGCCACCGGCATAGCCCGTCATGGCGCCTTTGGCGCCGATTACGCGATGGCAGGGTATAAAAATGCTCAAGGGATTGCGGCCTATCGCCGCACCTACTGCGCGCACCGCAGCTGGTTTCCCGATGGCCTGTGCAATCGCGCCATAGGTGCTGGTAGCGCCAGCAGGAATAGCGCGCAGGCTTTGCCAAACCGATTGCTGGAAGGCAGTACCACCCGCCCAATCCAAGGGCAGCGTGAACGCACTGCGCTTTTTCAAAAAATAGTCGTTTAACTGGCTGCACGCTTGCTCCAGCAGCACTTGGCCTGGACGTTTTTGAAACGTGTCAAGCACCGGAAAGTGTTGCTGGCCTTCAAACCATGCGCCTAAGAGGGCCGCATCCGTTGCCAGCAGCGCCAAGCGCCCCAAGGGGCTGGGGTAGCTGCAGGTGACTGCTTGGGGTGTGAAGTGGTACATGGGCAATGAGAGCAGGTGTGAGATTTGCAGTGTATCGGGCTTGCCCTGAAGGCGTGCAGGTGCCCCTTCTACAATGCTTTGGACCGAGCGCGCGCGCAGGCTACGTCCTGGTGCACAAACAAAAACTCACGCACTCTTACCCTATGCAACTTTCCCCCACCATTTTCAAAGCCTACGACATCCGGGGCGTCGTGCCCTCCACGGTAGATGCGCAAATGGCGCGTGCCTTGGGCCGTGCCTTTGGCACCTTGGCTATGCGCCAAGGCGAACGCGTAGTCGCCGTTGGGCGGGATGGTCGCCTGAGCGGGCCCATGTTGGCGTCGGCTTTGATGCAGGGCTTGCAGGATGCCGGTGTACAGGTGATCGACATCGGTGCGGTGACCACGCCCATGCTGTACTTTGCCGCCTGTACCTTGTGCAACAGCGGTATTCAGGTTACGGGCAGCCACAACCCGCGGGATTACAACGGCTTCAAAATGGTCTTGGGCAGCAAGGCGATTTATGGCGAGGAAATCCAGTCCCTGCGCCGCATCATGGAAGACGAAAGCTGGGTTTTGCAAGCCGGTGGTGCCTGCACCCGGGCCGATGTTTTGCCGATGTATCGCGAACGCATCGTCGGTGACATCAAGTTGGCGCGACCGCTCAAGATCGTGG
The DNA here is from genome assembly GCA_040400575.1 of Rhodoferax sp. GTDB lineage: Bacteria > Pseudomonadota > Gammaproteobacteria > Burkholderiales > Burkholderiaceae_C > Allorhodoferax. Next base: position 44,451 of record JBBAPX010000001.1, on the reverse strand, counting down.
TGGATTCGGGCAACGGCATCGCCGGGGCCAGCGCGCCTGCAATTTTGCGCGCTATCGGCTGTGAGGTGACCGAGCTATACAGCGAGGTAGACGGTAATTTTCCCAACCACCACCCCGATCCGAGCAAGCCCGAAAACCTGCGCGCCTTAATTGCCGCCTTACAGGCCGGAGATGCCGAGTTGGGTTTGGCCTTTGATGGTGACGGTGACCGCCTGGGTATCGTGACGCGTGATGGCAGCAACATTTACCCGGACCGGCAAATGATGTTGTTTGCCCAGGATGTGCTGTCGCGCGTACCCGGCGCTACGATTTTGTTTGATGTGAAGTGCTCGCAGCGACTGGCCCCAGCGATTGCCGCCGCAGGGGGCGTGCCGCTGATGTTCAAAACCGGCCACTCCTTGATCAAAGCCAAAATGCGCGAAATCGATTCACCTTTGGGTGGCGAGATGAGCGGCCATATCTTTTTCAAAGAGCGCTGGTTTGGCTTTGATGACGGCACCTACGCAGGCTGCCGTTTGCTGGAGATTGTCAGCCGCGTTGCGGACTCGAATGCTTTATTGCACGCTTTGCCCACCAGCTTTTCTACCCCGGAGCTCAACGTGCCTTGCCAAGAAGGCGAAGCGCACGCCGTGGTGGAACGCTTGGTCGCGGCGGCAAACTTTGCCGCACCAGCGGTATGCACCACTATCGATGGTTTGCGCGTGGATTGGCCCGACGGCTTTGGCCTGGTGCGTGCCTCCAACACCACGCCGGTGCTGGTGCTGCGCTTTGAGGGCCATGACGCGCAAGCCCTGGCGCGCATTCAAGACGCCATGATGGTTTTGTTGCGCAGTGTCAAGCCCGATGCGCGGTTTGAAGAGGCTGCGCATTGAAACTGATTGCCTGGCGCCATGCGTATCTTGATCGTTAAGCTTTCCTCCCTGGGGGATGTTATTCAGACCATGGCGGTGGTGCCTGACCTGTTGGCGGTGCTTCCAAACGCACAGATCGATTGGGTCGTAGAAGAAGCGTTTGCGCCCCTAGTGTCTTTGGTAAGCGGTGTACGCGCCGTCATACCCATTGGACAAAGGCGTTGGCGTAAGTCTTTTTTTAGCGCGCCAACTCGTGCACAACGCAGCGTATTCCGCGCCCGATTGCGCCAGGATGCCTATGACGCTGTGATTGACTTCCAGGGATTGGTCAAATCAGCCTGGGTGGCCCGAGCAGCCCGCCTGCAGCCCAGCGGTTTTAGCGCGACTTATGCCAATGGAAGTGACGCTTGTTCCTATGAGTGGCCAGTGCGCTACCTTCTGCAGCGCCGTGTGCCTATGCCCCAGCGCATCCATGCGGTAGCGCGTTACCGCCTGCTGGCGGCGCAGGCATTGGGTTACGGCCGAGAGGCGCTTTTGCACATGCCGGCGCGCTGGGGCTGGAATTTTGATACGCGTGCGGTCGCACCCAAGGGTCCGCCCGAGGTGGTTTTGGCGCACGGCACCACGCGTTCGGATAACGAATGGCCTGACGACCATTGGCGCGCTGTAGCGCAAAAATTGATCTCAGCCGGGTTCTCTGTGGGCTTGCCGCACGCCGGGGCGCGGGAGCTGGCGCGGGTAAAGACGCTTGCGGGCCAGTTGGGCCCGATGGCGAGCGTTTGGCCGGCACAAAGCCTAGACGCGCTGGCCTTGCGTATGGCTGCCAGCGCGGGGGTGATTGGCGTTGATTCAGGCCTTAGCCATTTGGCCGTGGCGCTTGACTTGCCGCATGTACAGATCTTTAGCCAGGATCGCGCCTGGCGTGCCGGGCCGGTGGGGCGAGACTACCAAGGTGTGGTTGGCGGTGCACAGGCACCCGGCGTGGCCCAGGTCTGGGATGCGTGGCAAGCAGTCATTGCCGCATCCCATGGGGGCCGGGTGCGCCCATGAACAATTCGAAATCGAGGCTGCCGGCGCTGCGCCCCGTCTCAGCGCTGCAAAGTCTGGTGCATCTGCTGTACAGCGGCCTGATGCTTGTGTTGCAGCCCGCGCTGCGCTGGAAGTTGCGCCGCCGGGCGCGTAGCGAGCCGGCGTATGCGCAGCATGTGGAACAGCGTTTCGGGCACTACGGTACAGCGGCCTTGCAAGCGGGTCCGCTGTTGTGGGTGCATTCGGTCTCCCTCGGCGAAACCCGTGCTATCGGGGCATTGATTGCCTTGTTGCGCGCGCAATGGCCTGGTATGCGTTTATTGCTCACCCACGGCACGGCTACCGGGCTGGATGCCGGCGCTGACTTGCTGCAAGCGGGCGATTTACAAGTTTGGCAGCCCTGGGACACGCCTGCCGCCACGCGCCGTTTTGTGCAGCACTTCAGGCCACGCCTGGGCTTGCTGGTGGATACGGAAATCTGGCCTAACCTGGTGCGCGCCTGTGCCCAGGCCTCGGTACCGCTGTGCCTGGTCAATGCGCGCTTGAGCGCGCACTCTTTGCAGCGCGCCCAGCGCTTGCATTGGCTGGCCGAACCGGCTTACCAAAGCCTGGCCGGTGTGTGGCCGCAGGATGAGGACCAGGCCATGCGTTTTCGCGCGCTGGGGGTCAAGCCCCACGCGCCGACCGGCAATATCAAATTTGACATGGAGCCCGACCTGGCTTTGTGGAGCCAAGGCCAAGCGGCCCGCCAGGCACAACTGCGCCCGGTACTGATGCTAGCCGTGAGCCGCGAAGGCGAAGAGCAGATGTGGCTCGATGCCATGCGCCATGCGCAGGCAAGCGGGCTGGGTATGGACCGGGTGCAGTTCTTGATCGTGCCGCGACATCCGCAGCGTTTTGACGCGGTAGCCGACTTGCTGCAGTCAGCGGGTTTTTCGGTGGCGCGGCGATCGGTCGATGGCGCCCATTTTTCGGTCGCTGACGTCTGGTTGGGCGATACGCTGGGCGAGATGGCGTTTTATTACGGGCTGGCCGATGTGGCCTTACTGGGCGGCAGCTTTGCGCCGCTAGGCGGGCAAAACCTGATTGAGGCTGCCGCCTGCCGTTGCCCGGTGGTCATGGGCCCGCATACCTTTAACTTTGCGCAAGCCGCCGAAATGGCCCAGGTGGCCGGAGCCGCTTTGGTGCGGCCTGACATGGCATCGGCCATACAAGCCGCTTTGCAACTTCTGGAAGACAAAGTAGCCCTGGAAGCTGCCAGCAGCGCCGCCTGGGCTTTTGCGCAGACCCACCGGGGTGCGGCACTGCGTTTAAGCCGGGCCTTGGATGCGCTGTGGCGTCAGGGTTAAGGCGCCGGGACCTTGCCGTTTAGCGCTTAGCGCAGCAGTGCGTTGATCGCCTGTAGATCAGCGGCCTTCAGGATGCCGCTGGCCTGGCGTAGCTTGAGGTTACCCAACAGCACGTCGTAGCGCGCTTTAGATAGCTTGGCTTTGGTGTCGTACAGTTGGCTTTGGGAATTGAGCACGTCGATGTTGATGCGTACGCCCACCTGGTAGCCGAGCTTGTTGGCATCGAGCGCGCTTTGGCTGGAGATAGCCGCTGCCTGGTAGGCCCGCACCTGTCCGAGTGCCGAATCCACGCCCATAAACGCTGCACGGGTGCTCTGCGCCACATTGCGTTGCGCAGCTTCCAGATCCGTGCGCGCCTTGTCTTCCAGAGACAAGGTTTCCTTGACGCGGTTTTGAATCGAGTAGCCGGAAAACAAGGGCATATTGATATTGAAGCCCAGCGTGTAGGCATTAGAGCCCGCAAACATGGACGAGGCTATGCTGCCATTGTTAGTTGTGGCCTGGTAGCGGGCCACCAGATCCACCGTAGGCATATGGGCTGCATTGGCCTTCTGGGTTTCCAGGCGGGCCACTTCCAGCGCGAGGTTGAGCTGACGGATGGCGGGGTGCTCGGCTTGACCGACGGTTAGCCATTCGTTCATGTCGGCGGGCGAGAACTGGGAGAGATTGAAATCCAGCGCAACCGCCAGCGGCTTGACATCGGACTTGCCCACTAACTGCGCCAGCGCGAATGTCTTGACACGCAAATCATTTTCTGCTGCGATCTCTTGGGCCAGCACCAAGTCAAAGCGGGCTTGCGCTTCGCGCGCGTCGGTAATAGTGGAAGTGCCGACTTCAAAGTTGCGTTTGGCGGCAGCCAGTTGTTCTTGCACGGCCACTTTCTGGGCTTTGACAAACTCCAGGCTGTCGGCCGATGCAAGCACATCAAAGTAGGCCTGACTCAGGCGCAAGATAAGTTCCTGCTCAGCAGTTTGCAAGGCACTGGCGGCTTGTTGTACCGCTTTGCGGCTTTGCGCATAGCTGGCGTCGTCTGCTGGCCGGTATAAGCTCTGGCTGGCGTCCAGCGTCATGGAGCTATTGTTAAAGCCGCGGTCCGCTTGCGCCAGGCCGGCGCTCCAGGTGGCATTGATGCCGACCTTGGGCAAGGCCAAGGCCAAAGCCTGATCCGCTTTGTACAGGTTGGCGTCGTTTTGCGCTTTGGCCGATTGGTAGCTGGCATCAAAGCCGCGCGCGGCGGCATACAAGTCCACCAGGCTCTGGGCCTGCGCGGCCGGTGCCATGCCGATCGCCATCAGCAGAACTACAGAGCGTAAACGCGAGGAATGTATGGGTTTTTTCATGGGCAGTTTCTCGGTCGTTAAATAGATGTTGTTGGGGCCGGATAGTGTTCGTCAACGAAGAATGTTTTAGCGTCAATAACGCGCAATAGTGCTATCGACCTGCGTGGACCAGGCGTCGATACCGCCTTCAATATTGACCACATGGCCAAAACCGTTGCTGACCAGAAAGCGGGCCACCTGCATGCTACGCATGCCATGGTGGCACAGGCAGGCAATGGCTTGGTCGGGATCGAGTTCGGCCAGGCGTGCGGGTAGGTGGGCCATGGGGATAGCGAGGATGCGAAAGTCAGGGGTATGTGCCAGCTGTGCCCAGCCCAGCTCATAAGGTTCGCGCACATCGAGCAAGACAGGCGCATCCATGGGGTGCGATTGCGCGACAGCCGCCAACCAAGCGGCGAAATCGGCGGGACGGACCTGTGCAATCATCGTGGGATAGCTCGTGCTTTAAAAGTGGAACTGTGAATGTTCGGTAAATCCGTGCAGACGCGGTGCGTTGGCGTCCCAGGGTGTGGTGCTGCGCATGGCGGTCTCGCTCACGCGGGTAATCAGCTGCGCCGACATGATGGGCTCATCACCCACAATGGCTATCAGGCGGCCGCCCACCGCCAGCAGGTCCAGCACATGTTGGGGCACCTGAGACACCGAGCCGCTGAGTACGATGGCGTCAAATTTCCCTAAGTCGGCCAAGTCTTGGGAGCCATCAGCAACCCGTACTTCGACCTTGTGCAGGCCGGCTTTTTGGAGCTTGGTGCCTGCCATGGCGGCCAGTTCTGGGATGCGCTCCAGGCTCAGCACGCTGTGCGCGCGGCGCCCCAGCAGCGCAGCCATATAGCCCGAGCCGGTACCGATCTCGAGTGCTTTTTCATGGGGCTGGATGTGCAAGTCTTGCAGCATGCGCGCTTCCAGGCGCGGAGCCAACATGCACTGACCGTGGCCCAAGGGCACTTCCAGGTCAGCAAAGGCCAGGGCTTGGTGCGCCAAGGGCACAAACTCTTCGCGCCGCACATCGGCCAGCAAGCTCAGGACCTCGGCATCCAGCACATTCCAGGGTCTGATTTGCTGCTCGATCATATTGAAGCGGGCTTGGGCGATGTTGACAAGGTTCATGGCAATACTTTCGAGCGCGCAGCTCAGACGGGCACAATTTTACCGGCGACTTGCGACGGCGCCTCTAAGCCAGGGGCTGGCAGCCCGAATAGTCTGCGCATCCATTGACCTAGATCGTCCAAATAGCAATACACCACCGGTACCACGACCAGCGTCAGCAGGGAAGAGGTAATCACGCCACCGATTACCGCCTGGCCCATGGGAGCGCGCATTTCTGAGCCTTCAGAAAGCGCAAAGGCCAGCGGCACCATGCCAAAAATCATGGCCAGGGTAGTCATCAAAATCGGGCGCAGGCGCACTTTGGCGGCCATCAGCAAGGCCGCATTTCGGTCCAGGCCCGGCACCGCGCGTCCTTGGGCGTCCGTAGAGCCTTCGCGCGCCCGGATGGCAAAGTCCACCAGCAAAATGGCATTTTTGGTGACCAGGCCCATCAGCATCAGCACGCCAATGACCGAGAACATGGACAGGGTAGAGCGAAAGGCCATCAGCGCCAGCACCACGCCGATCAGGGTCAGCGGCAAGGCCGTCATCAGCGCCAGCGGTTGTAAAAAGCTTTTGAATTGGCTGGCCAAAATCATATAAATAAACACAATGCCTAGCGCCAGCGCCGACACGGCATAGCCAAAGGAGTCGGCCATGTCTTTGGTCGATCCGCTGAACTGGGTGCTATAGCCCGGCGGCATGCTGATGCTGTCCATCACTTTCTTGATGTCTTTGGATACCTCGCCGGCCGAGCGGCCGCTGACATTGGCATTGATCGACACCTCGCGTAGCAAGTCGCGCCGATTGATTTGGTTGGATGTCCGGGTCTCCACCAGTTTGGCGACCTGGTTCAGGCGCACGATGCGACCCGATCCGTCGGCATTGCTGCCCATCGCCAAGGGCATACGTTCCAGGTCCGTGGCGCTGTCGCGCGCGGCTGGGTTGAGTCGCACATTGACGTCATAGGTCTGGTCGTCGCTGGCGCGCCAATTGCCCACGGTTTGACCGGCGACCAAGGTGCGCAGGCTGTTACCGATCTGGGCCAGGGAGAGCCCCAAGTCGGAGGCCGCGTCGCGGTTGACTTCTAATTCCAGGGTGGGCTTGTTGGGCTTCATGCTGGAGTCCAGATCTACCAAACCGGGAATTTCGCGCAGTTGGGGCAAGGCGCTTTGGGCAATGCGTTCCAAAGTTTGGATGTCACTGCCGAGCAGCGAAAACGTAATTTGTTTGCTACCACCCACCGAATCGAATAAGCCGATATGGGTAACGGTAATGCCCGGCACATGGGACAGGCGTTCGCGCAAAATAGTAGATATCTCTTCGATACCACGTTTGCGCGCTTTGCGGTCTACCAAGCGGATGTAAATGCTGGCGTACATCTTACCCTGCGCGTTGCCGGTATTGATGGTGCTCAGTGTGTAGCGCACTTCCGGAAATTCGCGCACGATGGCTTCGACCTGTTTGGCCCGCGCCTCGGTCACTTCCAAGGAGGAGCCCACCGGGGTGTGAAAGTTAACCGTGGTTTCCGAGAAATCTGACTTCGGCACAAACTCGGTGCCCAGTAGCGGCACCATCAGTACGCTGGCGATAAAAATGCCAATGGCCAGCAACACGGTCGCCAATTTGTGGCCCAGCGCCCAGCGCAAAATGCGTTGGTACACCTCCACCAGGTAATTCGTGCCGCTGTCAAACCAGCCGGTAACGCGGCCTATGGTTTTGTCGTACCAGTTGGCCGGCCCGCTGTGTTTGCCATGGCTTTGGACACTGGGGTCGTGCCAGACGCTAGAGAGCATCGGGTCCAGTGTGAAGCTCACAAACATGGAAATTAGCACGGCCACCACAATCGTCAGGCCAAATTCGTGGAAAAACTTGCCGATGATGCCGGCCATAAAACCGATGGGTAAAAACACGGCCACGATAGACAAGGTGGTCGCCAGCACCGCCAGCCCGATTTCTTGCGTGCCGTCCATAGCGGCTTGAAACGGCGTCTTGCCCATCTGAATATGGCGCACGATGTTTTCGCGTACCACGATGGCATCGTCAATCAGCAAACCCACGCACAGGCTCAGCGCCATCATGCTTATCATATTGATGGTAAAGCCCAGTATGTACATGAACAAAAACGTGCCGATCAGGGCAATTGGCAGCGTGAGGCCGGTGATGATGGTCGAGCGCCAGGAGTTAAGAAACAAAAACACGATCAGTACGGTGAGCACCGCGCCTTCGATCAGCGTGCGGTTGACGTTGTCCACCGACACACGAATCTGACGCGAGCCATCGGTAATCGTTTCTAGCCGGATGCCCAGCGGCAATTGTTTGCGCACTTCGACCAGGGTTTTTTCCAGACCATCAACGACGCCAATCGTATTTTCGTCCTGGGATTTTTGCACTGACAACAGCAAGGTACGCTGCCCGTTGTACAGGGCCAGGTTTTCCACTTCCTGCGCGCCATCTTTGAGCTGTGCAATTTGGCTGACCCGCACTGGCGCCCCGTTTTTGCGGGCGACGATGATGTTGCCAAAGTCCGCCGGCCTTTGCATGCGGCCTGAGACCTGAATCACCCGCTCCTGCTCCAAAGATCGGATGCTTCCCAGGGGCAAGTCCTGGTTCTCATTGCGCACGGCCGAGACCACCTGGTCAGGCGTAATTCCCAGCGACTCCATGGCCTGCGGGTTGAGGTAAATATTGATCTCGCGTTTGGTACCACCTACCACGCTGGCCGATCCCACGCCGGGCACATTTTCCAGGCGCTTTTTAAACACCTGCTCGGCCCAGTTGGTCAGCTCCACGGCGCTGAGCGTGGGGCCTTTGCCATCGGGTAAGACCGCTACCGACCAGACCGCCTTGGCCGACGGGTCAAAGCGCAGAACCCGCGGCTCTTTGACTTCGGTTCGCAACAAGGGTTTGACAGATGCAACTTTCTCGCGCACATCGTCGGCCGCTTTGCGACCATTCATGGTCAGGTCAAAGCTGATGATGACCACCGACTGGCCTTCGTAGCTGCGCGAGGTAAGGGAGCTGATGCCGGCAATCGTGTTGACCGCCTCCTCCAGCTTTTTAGAAACTTCGCTCTCCACAATTTCGGGTGCAGCACCTGGGTAATCGGTAATCACCACGACCGTGGGGAAGTCAATGTTCGGAAACTGATCGACCTTGAGCCTATTCATGGAAAACAGGCCCAACACCACCAGCGCAACCATCATCATGGTGGCCAACACGGGGTTGTTAAGGCTGACGCGGGTAAACCACATAGATTATTTGCCCGCTTCGTTCACGGTGACTGGCGTGCCCGCCAGTAAGGCGCCCACGCTGCCCAGCAGCGCGCGCGTGCCCTGCGCTAAGCCGATCACTTCGACCATGGTTTGCCCCTGGTAGTCACCGATAAAGCCGGTTACCACAGCTTGATGCTCCACTTTGCCGTCGACGATGGTCTGCACATAAGTCACCGGCTTGTCTGTGCGCACCGCGCTCAAGGGAAGCGCCGGACCGGTACGACTGCCGGTGGACAAATGCCCTTGCACGAATAGCCCTTGTCGCAGTTGCGCATGGGGTGAAAGCGCCAGGTACACCACCACCGCGCGGCTAGCTGCGGTGGCAATCGGGTTGACCCGAACCACCTTGGCGGCCACGGCGTCAATGCTGCCGTCGATGCTGACCTGCGCCACTTGCCCAAGCCGCACCCGGGTCGCATCTTCGGCGCTCAAGCTAGCTTCCATTTCTAGTTGCGCCAGGTCCACAATCTCCACCACACGCGCATCAACGGCAACCCGTTCCCCGTTTTGGGCGAGGCGTTGAGATACCTGGCCGGTAATGGGTGCGCGAATGACCGCGTCGTCCAAAGATTTTTGCAGCACATCCACGCCCGATTGCGCCGCTTGGTAACTGGCCTGACTGGCCGCCAGGTTGGAGGCGGACATTTCCAGTGCGGTTTTGGAAATAAAGCCCTGGTCCACCAGCGAGCGGTTGTTGTCATAGGTGCGCTGCGCAATATCGACCTGCGCCTTAGCCGATTGGGCTTGTTGCTGTGCCTGGCGCAGACGCGCTTGGTACTCGGTGCTGTCCACCCGCGCAATCACCTGCCCTGCTTTGACATAGTCACCCTCACGCACCAGCAGGTCTTGTAATTCACCGGCCACGCGGGCCTTCACAAAAGCTGAATTCACCGCCTTGACTGGCCCGGAGATTTGCAGCACTTGCACCAGCGCGATGGTTTGCACACTGACCAAGTCGCTGGCCGCTAGCGCCACCACGGGCAAGGACTTGGCAGCCGCACTGGCAGCCGATGCGGGATGGGCCGCTGCGCCAGCGTCGGTGTTCGCAGTCGCGCCGCTCTTCACACGTTGCCATTGAAACGCGCCGCCGCCTGCAACCAGCGCCAACAGCAAAAATATCCAGGGTAATTTCGATTTCATAAGGCTTTTTAATCAAGTACAGGGTGCGTCGGCTCACGCAGCAACACCCCGTTAAGGTAGGTATCAATCAAGGCATCTAAATAGGCCAGCGGTTGCAAAGGGCTGATTTGCGAGGGGCTCAGGGCCGGCGCGTGACGCCATAAGGCCAAAAATAGTATCGAAGACAGCAGCGTCAAAGGGCCATAAGTAGGGTCAATGGGCCGAAATTCGCCCCGCTTCACGCCGCGCTCGTGCACGCGCGCAATCAACTCGCGTGCCGGATCAATGACCTCTTCGCGGTAAAAAGCGGCTAACTCAGGAAATTGCTGCCCCTCGCTGAGCATCAGCTTGGCAATGCCGCTGCTTTGGCTGGCGTCAGCCTGCTGCCACCAGGCGTGCAAAAAAGTGCGCATCAGTCGGTCGGTTGGGCCCTCAAAGGCGTCAATGGCGGCATGAAACTGCGACAACTGGCCCACGATCTTGTCCCGTACCACAGCTTTGAATAACTCTTCTTTGCTGCTGAAATAAAGGAACAAAGTGCCTTTAGATACCCCGGCCATGCGAGCCACGTCTTCCACCTTGGTGGCGGCAAAGCCTTTCTCCACGAACAAGGTCAGTGCGGCTTGCAACAGTTCGCCGGGACGGGCCTCCTTGCGACGCTCGCGCTTGACCGGCATGGGGCAGCTAGGTTGGAAGAAGTTTTTGAGTAACTGCATTTTTACTGACCAGTTGGTTAGTAGTGTAACGCTTGGCTGCGTCCGGGCACTTGCGTGCGCTTGCGCAGGCCTCTTACCCTGCGCGAGGCAAGGCCGTTTTGCCCCCGGCGCAGCCTGGGCTACGCCGTGCGGACACGCGAGCGCCTTATGCTCGCGGTTTTGACCATTCGGTCTTGACCTAGGAGATATCGCGCATGAGCTCAGCCACACAAACCCTGATTTTGGGGGGAGGATGTTTTTGGTGCACCGAATCGGTGTTTTTGCAGGTGCGTGGGCTCACGCAGGTGGAGTCCGGTTACAGCAACGGGCAGGCGCCCCAGCCCACTTACGAGATGGTCTGCACCGGCACCAGCGGCCACAACGAGGTGGTGCGACTGGAGTTTGATCCGCAGCAAATCAGTTTGACCGAGTTGCTGGAAATCTTTTTCCTGATCCACGATCCGACAACGCTTAACCGCCAGGGTAATGACGTAGGCACCCAGTACCGCAGCGCTATTTACTGCACTACGTCCGAGCAATTACAAGCGGCTCAGGCCATGGTGCAGGCCTTAGATGCCGGCGGCGACTTTGGCAAACCCCTAGTCACCGAGGTGCAGATGCTGTCGAACTACGCCCGCGCCGAGGAATACCACCAAAACTTTTTTGCCAAAAACCCCGGCCAGGGCTATTGCATGGCAGTGGCGGCACCTAAAGTGGCCAAGTTCCGAAAGACTTTCGCGCGCCTGGCCAAGCCCTGATAGCGCATGTCCCGGATGGTCTGATTCGTATGATTGAAACGCAGCAATTGCAATTTGCGTACGGTGCGGGTCAGCCTTTGGTATTCCCCGATGTAGCGGTGCCGCAAGGCGCCGTGGTTTTGCTGAGTGGTCCCTCGGGCAGCGGCAAATCTACCTGGCTGGCATTGCTGGCCGCACTGGTCACACCCCAGCAAGGCGCGCTCACGGTGGCGGGGCAGGACTTGCGCGCTTTGTCCGGCCGCAGTGCCGATGCCTGGCGCGCGCGCAACATCGGATTTTTGCCGCAAAAGCTGTATTTGAGCGCCGCCTTGACGGTGCAGCACAACCTGGAACTGGCTTTTTGGGCGGCAGGCTTGCCGGTCGATAGGCCGCGGGTGCGGCGGGCCTTGCTGCAGTTAGGCGTGGCTGAATGGGCCCAGCGACTTCCCTCGCAATTGTCCGGAGGTCAGGCGCAGCGGGTTGCCTTGGCGCGCGCGGTCTTGATGCAGCCTGGGCTGATCCTGGCCGACGAACCCACCGCCAGCCTGGACGATGCGGCAGCGCAGGGCGCTGTGCAATTGCTGGTGGACGCCGCAAAGGAGCACAACGCCACTTTAGTCATCGCCACGCATGATGCGCGCATCGCGCCGGCTGTATCGGCCTGCGCGGATGTGGCGCCGATCTTGCTGCACCTGTCTCCAGCAGGGTCCACCAGCGCACTTGGCACTGCAGCCGGGGGCTTGCAGGCATGAGCACGCTGGCCTATGCCTGGCGCTTTGTGTGGGCACGCCCGATGGCGGCACTGCTCAATGTGCTGCTCTTGAGTCTGGGTCTGGGTTCCATGACGTTTTTATTGCTGGTATCGCACCATGTAGAGCGTGCGTTTGATCGCGATCTGGCCGGTATCGACGTGGTAGTGGGCGCCAAAGGCAGCCCCATGCAATTGATTTTGTCCGGCGTGCTGCACCTGGATGTACCGCCGGGCAATGTGCCCATGGCAGCGGTCCATGCGCTCAAGAAAAATCCCTTGGTCGCCGAAATCATTCCCATCAGCCTGGGTGACAACTTGCAGGGCTATCGCATTGTGGGCACCTCGCCGTCTTACCTGAGCCATTACCACGCCACGCTGGCGCATGGGCGCGTGTGGGATGCGCCCATGCAGGTGGTGCTAGGCGCCACCGTCGCGCGCACTTTAGGCTTGGGCTTAGGTCAAAAATTTGCAGGCTCCCATGGCCTGGGCGCAGGCGGCCATGCCCACGGCGATCAGGCCTATACCGTGGTCGGTGTGCTGGCGCCCCATGGCGGCGTCATCGACCGACTGGTCATCACCGACAGCGCCTCGGTCTGGAAAGTCCATGAAAGCGCGCAGGCTGTAGACGAAGAAGACCGCCAGGTACTGGAAGACGAACGTGAGATCACTATGGCCTTGGTGCGCTACACCAGCCCGCTGGCGGCTGTTACCTTCCCGCGCTGGTTGAACACCACGACCGAAATGCAAGCAGCGGCACCGGCGCTTGAAGTCACGCGCCTATTGCATATGCTGGGTCTAGGCACCGATGTATTGCGTGCCTTTGCGGGCCTGCTCTTGTTCACCGCCGGCCTGAGTGTGTTTATTGCTTTGTGGAATGCCGTGCGCGAGCGCCGTGGCGATTTGGCTCTGCTGCGCATGTTGGGCGCACCGGCCAGCCGCATTGGCATGTTGTTGATGGCAGAGGCGCTCTGGCTGGCGATTGTGTCTGCGCTGTGCGGCTTGGCCTTGGGTCAGGCCTTTGTTCTGGGCTTGGGCTGGGTGCTAGGCCTGCAAAGCCAGCTGATGGCCACCGGCTTGTTGTGGCCGCCGACTTTGTGGGTAGTGCCTGTGCTGGCGGTGCTGGTAGCCCTTGGCGCTGCCTTGCTACCGGTGTGGCAGGCCTACCAAAGTGATGTTTTACAACTACTTCAAACCAAGGAATAAACCATGAAAAAAGTGCTATTGAGTGCCCTGGCTATGGGCTGCATGATGGCTTTTGCTGCCGATAAGCACGGCGATAAAGAACGCCAGGAGGATATTGCCCGCCACCGTGCGATGGCAGCGGCCCACGAAGGTGCGGCCAAATGTTTGGAGGCCGGCAAAAAGGAAAGCGCTTGCGAGGCTGAGTTGCAAGCCGCATGCAAAGGGCTGGCGATAGGCAAAATGTGCGGCATGAAGCACCAGCACTAAAGTTTTGATATTTTTCGTTACGCGCGTTGTCCAAGGAGTTGGTATGAAAATTATGTTTTTGAAGCGCTATGTAGCCGGGGCTTGTGCCGCCTGCTTGGCCCTGTCGTCCATGAGCCCCGCGTTTGCACAATCGACGCCTGCAGCGGGTGCGTCGACCCCGAGCGTGCCCACCCCGGCCGCAGTGGTCCCCATGGGAACGGGTGCGGGGGAGCACGGAGCCAACAGCCCGTTCGCACCCTTGCAGCTGCGCGCGGATGTCGTGCCTTGGTCGGTGCTGACCGACGTCAAAACCAAAACGGTGAAGAGCCGTATCCTGCCGGTGTTTGGGGCTGCGCAACAGGGCTTGAACCAGAAAACCCAGCGCATTCAAGGCTTCATGATGCCTCTGGATCCGGGCGAGAAGCAGCGCCATTTCCTCATCAGTTCGGTGCCTTTGACTTGCTCTTTTTGCCTGCCTGGTGGACCCGAGAGCATGGTGGAAGTGACTACCAAAACGCCGGTACGCTATTCTATGGAGCCGGTGGTGGTAGAGGGCAAATTCGCCGTGCTGGCCGATGATCCGTATGGGATGTACTACCGCATGACGGACGCGGTCGCGGTGAAGTAGCGTTTTAGCTAAATAGCGCTGCTCTTAGCGTGCGCCATAGGCGCAATAGACGCAGCGCTTTAAAACCCCAGGCGCGGGTTTTCCCAAACAGCAGGCTTGCGGCGGTCAAGGCCCACATTGCATTTTCCAGGGTGGGCTTTTGTATCCATTGCATGCCCTGTCGCACTTGCGCTAGCGGGGCCCCTATTTCGGCAATTTGGTCCTTAGCACGCTGGCGCAATATGGCGCTTTGCGCGCGTAGCGCGTTTTGCTTCTCCAGTAATTGGGTATCGCGCGAAGCGGGCGAGCAGGCCATGGCCGCTTAGTCCTTTGCGCGATCGCGTTGCAGTTCGGCCAAGCTGTGTTCAAACAGACCCAAGGGAGTACTTAACCTTTCCTTGGCCCGGCACAGCAAATAAGCACAAGCACCGCTAAACAACAAAGCCAGTGTGCAGGCGGCCAAAATACGGTAGCTATCCCAAAAAACGAGTAAAACCACCATGCTAAACAGCATCAAGGCCAGAGCGAGGCATACCAGTGCCGTGGCGGCCAGCAGCAGTGCCGCAAATACCCGGCGTTTTTCTTGCGCTAACTCGGTGCCCAGCAATTGCAGCCGCACCTCTGCGGTTTCCAGCAGTGTGTCCAGCAACTGGCGCACGCTGGCAAAAAATCCGCTGCCTGGTAATTCGCTCATAGGCCGCTAATGCTTAGCGGCGGCTGATCAGCAGGCCGATGACCAGGCCGGCCGCAGCGGCGATGCCCAGCGACTTCCAGGGGTGGTCTTGCATAAAAGCCTCGGTGGCCTGGGCTGCTTCTCTGGTGCTTTGGATCGCGGCGTCCTTCACATCCCGTAACTCTTGCGTAGCCCGGTGCAGGCGATCTTGTACGCGGGCGCGAATGTGGACGGCTTCCTCGCCCACATCGTGGGCGGTCATGCGCAACAAGGCCTCGGCGTCTTTGATAGTTAGTTCGATGTCTTGAATGACACGGGCTCTTTGGGCTGCGCTATGGATACTCATGGGGCTTTTTTCTAAAAAAATCAGGGAGACCGTCACTGTAAAAGTACTGGTCTGCAGCGGTATTGATTTAAGTCAAGCAATACTCGGCTTTAGTTCGGATGGGCCTTTTGAGGCTGAGGCCAGCGCACCTTGCCGCGCGCTTGAGCCTATGCAGGCGATTCTTTCCAAGTTTGCAGCCAACCTAAACCCTGTGATGTTCCGCCCGGCAAGGTACCCAGCGCCGGGCGGTATTCGCAGCCCACCCAGCCCACCCAGCCGCATTGGGTGCTTAGCGCGTCAATGACGTCAAAGAGATAGCCGTAATTGAGTTCGCCAACCGATGGCTCCTGCCGCTCGGGTACCCCGGCGATTTGTAGATGACCGACGCGGCCTGTGGGCAGGTAGTGGCGCAGCTTGCTGGCTACATCGCCTTCCATGACCTGGCAGTGGTACAGATCGAACTGCACCTTCAAATTGGGCGCGCCCAGAGCTTGCACGATCTGGTGCGCCGCTTCCTGGCGATTTAGGAAATAGCCTGGTATGTCGCGGGTATTGATGGGCTCGACCAACACATCAACGCCCGCCGGCTGCGCCGCTTCAGCGGCCCATTGCAAATTCGTTGCATAGGTTTTTTGTAGAGCATCCGGGGCAGCTGAAGGAGGCGCAATGCCGGCCATCACATGCACGCGCGGGCAGCCGAGCGCTGCTGCGTACTCCAGCGCCTTGGCAAAGCCTTCGCGAAACTCGGCTTCGCGTCCGGGTAGGCAGGCCAGACCGCGCTCGCCCGCGTCCCAATCGCCTGGGGGTGCGTTGAAAAGCACTTGCAGCAAGCCATGGTCTTGTAAACGCTGCCGCAGTTCTTGGGCGGAAAACGCATAGGGAAACAAATACTCCACCGCGCGAAAGCCGTCCTGCGCGGCGGCGGCGAAGCGGTCTAAAAAGGCATGCTCTTGGTAGAGCATGGACAGATTGGCGGCAAAGCGGGGCATGCGGACGTGGCGGGGGCCAAGGACCTAAAGCGTTGCCGTTCAGGGCGCCAGCCGCTGGCGCAGCCACGTGCCACCTTCGAGGCGGTATTGCAGCCGGTCATGCAGGCGGCTTTTGCGCCCCTGCCAGAACTGCCAGTTGTCAGGCCGCAGGCGGTAACCGCCCCAATGCGGCGGGCGCGGCGGGTTCAGCAAAAACTGCGCCGCGTATTTGGCCGCATTGGCCACCAGCATGCCGCGTCCGCTAATCACCTGGCTTTGCGGCGAGGCCCAAGCGCCGATGCGCGAATCGAGCGGGCGGCTGGCGTAGTAGGTGTCAGCTTCTAGGTCGCTGACTTTTTCCACCCGGCCTTCGATGCGTACCACGCGCTCCAACTCCACCCAATGAAATTGCAGCGCAGCAAACGGGTTAGCCGCCAGTTCTTGGCCCTTGCGACTCTCAAAATTGGTGTACCAGACAATGCCTTGCGCGTCATAGCCTTTGATCAGTACCACCCGGGTTGAAGGTCGCAAGTCGCTGCCCACGGTGGCCAGGGTCATGGCATTGGGCTCGGGCACCTGGGCGGAAATAGCCTCGCTCAGCCACTGGTCAAACTGCGCCAGCGGGTCGGACTGCGAGGCGCTTTCATCCAGTTCGGCGCGTTCGTAGCTTTTGCGTAAATCGGCGATAGAGCTCATGGGGGCAGTATAAGGAGCGGCTCTTGCATCGGCCTTAGCTTTTTAAGAAAAGTAGGCAAAGGAAAGGCTAGTCATAGAGAGTGGGGTTTTTTAATGCCGGTTTCGGCCGTTTGGCCGGCTTTTTGCCTGCCGCAGGCCTCACTTTTCTTTGCTTCGCCAAAGAAAAGTAAGCAAAAGAAAGGCGAGCCCAAGGCCGTGGCCCTACGGGCTCCCTTGCGCTACTCGCGCCGCCCGGGGTCAGGCGCAAACTCGCTACGCTCAAACAAGCGCCCGCCCTGTTCCGTGCGCCGCTGCGTTGCTCAGCACGGCCAATGGCCCAGGGGGAGCGTGTGCTCGTTCGCTGGCGCTCACATTGCACACGCTTACGCGCGCGCCGCAAGCGCCGCTGCGCTCACGCAAGCCCTCATCCCGTCACTACGACTGCCCCGTTCACCAACGTAAGCACTCAAGCGCGCACCGAAAGCGCCCGGCCCAAGACCCCTGTCTAAACTAAAAAAACAAAATTGGCTGTTCAAGCTCCCCTTCACCCCGGCGGGGGTGAAGGGGCGGGGGGGAAGCGGGGGGTAAACCCAGATTCCG
Source organism: Rhodoferax sp. (assembly GCA_040400575.1). Lineage (GTDB taxonomy): Bacteria > Pseudomonadota > Gammaproteobacteria > Burkholderiales > Burkholderiaceae_C > Allorhodoferax. Next base: position 26,943 of record JBBAPX010000001.1, on the reverse strand, counting down.
GTAATTCAGTAACAGCCCGACAATTCATTACCAATGAAAAGTGAAAAACTGGGTTACCATTCTCTTTGTAATTTTGTTACATCTCCTAATTACATCCATCGCTATGCCACTCCATCCCCGCATCCAGTCGGTCACCGACAGCATCATCGCCCGCAGCGCCCCCACCCGCAGCGCTTACCTGGCCCAGGTCGATGCCATGGCCCAGCGACCGCCCGGCGCGCAGCGCATGGGCTGCGCCAATGTGGCGCACGCATTTGCCGCCATGGAGCCGCTCGACAAGCGCCGCGCCAGCGCCCTGGACATGGTCCACGTGGTGGGTCAGCGGTCTCCCAATATCGCCATCATCAACGCCTACAACGACATGCTCTCGGCCCATGCGCCGCTGCAGCATTACCCCGACATCATCAAACACGAAGCCCGCCAGTGGGGCGCCACCGCGCAGGTCGCCGGCGGCGTGCCCGCAATGTGCGACGGTGTGACCCAGGGCACAGCCGGCATGGAGCTCAGCCTGTTCTCGCGCGACGCAATTGCCATGGCCACCGCGGTGTCGCTCAGCCACGATATGTTTGATTGCGCGCTGATGCTGGGCGTGTGCGACAAGATTGTTCCTGGCCTCTTGATAGGCGCTTTGCACTTTGGGCATTTACCCACGGTGTTTGTGCCGGCCGGGCCTATGACTTCGGGCCTGCCCAATAAAGAAAAAGCCAAGGTGCGCGAACAGGCCGCGCTGGGCCTGGTGGCCCGCGCCGAGTTGCTGCAAGCCGAGTCTGCCGCCTACCACGGCGAAGGCACTTGCACTTTTTACGGTACGGCCAATAGCAACCAGATGCTGCTCGAAGCCATGGGCTTGCATGTGCCTGGCACGGCCTTTGTGAACCCCGGCGCGGCTTTGCGCGAGCAACTCACCCGAGAAGCAGCGCGTACCGTCTTGGGCCACAGCCAAGATGCGGCAAGCGGGGCGGCATGCCCGCCGATTGGCCGCGTGGTGGACGAGCGCTGCATCGTCAATGCCATGGTCGCTTTGCTGGCCACCGGCGGCTCGACCAACCACTTGATTCACTGGGTGGCGGTGGCCCGCGCGGCAGGTATTGTGATCGACTGGGACGATTTTTCTGAGTTGTCGGACGTGGTGCCCACGCTGACGCGCGTCTATCCCAATGGCAGCGCCGATGTAAATCAATTCCAGGCCGCCGGGGGGCCTGGCTATGTCATCCGCGAACTGCTAGACGCGGGTTTGCTGCATGCCGATGTGTTGACAGTGCGCCCCGGTGGATTGCGTGAATTCACCCGCATTGTGCAGGCGGACGCCCAAGGCACACTGGCCTGGCGTGATGCGGGTGCCAGTGGCGACCTGTCGGTGGTGCGGCCGGCAGCCGAGCCTTTCAATGCCAGTGGTGGACTTAAACTCTTGCAAGGTAAGTTGGGGCGTAGTGTGATGAAAGTGTCTTCGGTGCCCGAAGAACGCCACATCGTGCAAGCGCCCTGTCGTGTATTTGCATCGCAAGAAGAATTGCATGCCGCCTTTCAGGCCGGCGAATTGGACCGCGACGTGGTCTGCGTGGTGCGCTGGCAAGGCCCGCAAGCCAATGGCATGCCCGAACTGCACAAGCTCACGCCCCCCTTGGCCATCCTACAAAACAAAGGCTATGAAGTGGCCCTGGTCACCGATGGGCGCATGAGTGGCGCATCAGGCAATGTGCCTGCTGCCATCCATGTATCGCCCGAGGCCGCAGCCGGGGGACCACTGGCCAAGCTGCAGGACGGCGACGTCATTCGTGTGGACGCGGTCACTGGCAGCTTGGACGTACTGGTGGACGCAGCACAATGGGAAGCCCGGCCCACCGCCACCATGCCCGCCGCCTTGCAAGCGGCCAACGGCCTAGGGATGGGGCGCGAACTGTTTGCCGGCATGCGGCGCAATGCGCTAGCGGCCGAGCAGGGCGCTTGCAGCTGGCTTTGATTTTTTTACGGGATACGACCATGACGCACAGCCCTTTAACTTCCTTGCAAGTCATGCAGGACGCCCCGGTGATTCCGGTCATCGTGCTGAACGATGTGGCCCATGCCGTACCGATGGCGCGCGCTTTGGTGGAGGGTGGCATCCGCATGCTAGAAGTGACACTGCGTACGCCCCAGGCGCTGGCCTGCATCGAAGCCATCGCCAAGGCCGTACCCGAAGCGGTAGTGGGCGCGGGTACCTTGCGCTCCAAGGCCGATGCGCAGGCGGCAGCGAATGCGGGTGCGCGCTTTGCCGTCAGCCCCGGCTACACCACCGCGCTAGGTGCCGCCTGCCGCGACCTGGGCCTGCCTTTGTTGCCCGGCGTGGCCACCGGCGGCGAAATCATGGCCGCGCAGGAGGACGGTTTTAGCGCGCTGAAGTTTTTCCCCGCCCTGCAAGCGGGCGGCAGCGCCATGCTCAAGGCCTGGAGCGGCCCCTTCTTTGACGTGAAGTTCTGCCCCACCGGCGGCATCAGCCTGCAAAACGCGCCTGAATTTCTGGCCCTGCCCAATGTGCTCTGCGTAGGCGGTTCTTGGCTGGTTCCCGCCGATGCCCTGGCCCAGGGTGACTGGGCGCGAATTACGCAATTGGCACGCGAGGCGTTGGCGCTCCGTGCTTAGGATAACGCGGAAAAAATGCCCGTAATGCCAGCTAGTTCTCTGCTACAGCACCCTAGACAGCCGTAAACCATCGAGCACCGCCGCATGCGTATTACGGGCCGCTACCGCGTCGCCGATACGAAACAACTGAAATACGCCAGCCGCGTTGGGCCTTAAGGTTTGCGGTTTCAGGGCTGTGAAAGCCGCATAGTCGGTAGCGCCCAGGTTGCTGGAGTGTGCCTTCAATGCAAAGTACAAATCGTCCAGCGGTAGCGTGCCGTGGTTCACGATGACTTGGTCCACGATGCGTTCTTTACGCACGCCACCGTAGTCGCTACCGACCACGGCCTTCAGACCTTCGGGGGTTTTTTCCACCGACAACAGCCGGAAGGTCACGGTAAAGATGACGTCGAGTTGTTGCAGGCTGCGCATATAGGGCACCAGGTTCATGGCCATGACCTCGGGCGCAAAGCTGCGGTCCGGCGTCATGATTTCTAGCCGCGCGCCGCTCTTGGCAATGATTTCAGCGGCTTGCAGCGCAGGGTGGTCGCCGGCGTCGTCAAAGAGCAGCACGTTCTTGCCCGGCGCTAGCTCGCCGCTCAGGATGTCCCAGGTGGAGGCCACCAATTCGTTTCCGCTGTGCAGCACCTCGGTATGCGGCATGCCACCGGTGGCGATGATGACCACGTCTGGGTTTTCGGCCATTACCGTGGCTTCGTCGGCCAGGGTATTGAACCGAAACACCACGCCGCGCTCTTCGCAGCGTGCCATACGCCAGTCGATGATGCTCAGCATCTCGCGCCGGCGCGGGCTCACCGCTGTCAGGCGGATTTGCCCTCCGGGCTTGGGAGCCGCTTCCAGCACCGTCACCGCGTGCCCGCGCTCGGCGCTCACGCGTGCGGCCTCTAGGCCCGCAGGCCCGGCGCCGACGATCAGCACTTTGCGCTTGGCAGGTGCAGGCTCAATTGCGTGCGGCAGCGTTAGTTCGCGTCCGGTAGACGGGTTGTGGATGCAATAGGCTTCGCCACCGGCATAAATGCGGTCCAGGCAAAAGTTGCCACCCACGCAAGGGCGGATGGTGTCTTCGCGGCCTTCCATGATTTTGCGCATGATGTGCGGGTCCGCCATGTGCGCCCGCGTCATACCCACCATGTCCAGCTTGCCGCTGGCAATGGCGTGGCGCGCGGTGTTCACGTCTTGGATCTTGGCCGCGTGGAAGATGGGCACGTTCACGTGATCGCGCAAGCTGCCGGCAAAGTCCAGGTGCGGCGCGCTGGCCATGCCTTGCACCGGAATCACATCGGTGAGGCCGGCGTCGGTGTCGATATGGCCGCGAATGATATTCAAAAAATCCACCATCCCGGAGTTGGCCAGGTAGCGCGCAATGCCTATGCCATCTTCAAGGCTGATGCCGCCGGGCCGCACCTCGTCGGCCACGCCGCGTACCCCCAAAATGAACTCTGGCCCCACGCGCTTGCGAATGGCGCGCACCACTTCCATGGCAAAGCGCACCCGGTTTTCTAAAGCGCCGCCAAAGGGCGCGTCCAGGGTGTTGGTCGAGGGCGACCAGAACTGGTCGATTAAATGTCCGTAGGCCTCCAACTCCAGGCCATCGACCCCGGCCGCATACATGCGTTCGGCGGCGTCGGCATAGTCACTGATGATGCGGTCAATGTCCCAGTCTTCCATTTTTTTGGGGAAGGCGCGGTGCGAGGCCTCGCGCTCGTGCGAGGGCGATACCACCGGCAGCCAGTCGGCTTTGGACCAGCTGGTGCGCCGGCCCAGGTGGGTAATCTGGATCATCACGGCGGCGCCGTGTTCATGGCAGGCATCGGTCAGATCCCGCATCCAGGGCACGACTTCGTCTTTGTAGGCCAATATGTTGTTAAACACCGGCGGGCTGTCGCGTGACACGGCTGCGGAGCCGGCAGTCATCGTCAGCGCAATACCCGCTTTGGCGCGCTCCACATGGTAGGCGCGGTATTTGGCCTTGGGCATGCCGTCCTCGGGGTAGGCCGGCTCGTGCGAGGTAATCATCAGCCGGTTTTTCAGGCGCAGATGTTTGAGCTGAAACGGCTGGAGCAGGGGGTCTTTGGAGGCGGTGCTGGTCATGGCATGTTCGCTTTGGAGAACGTTAAAGGATTAGTACCACTGGTCCGGCATAGACGCTTTGGTGCGGTCGATGAAATCGCGAAGGGCTTCGTCCACCGATACGTCCATAGGCGGTGCCACGTATTCGGCCAGCGACTGCTTCCATCGTTTGTTGGCGCGCGAGGCGGCGTCGCTTTGGCCCGCTTCGGTCCAGGTTTCAAACGGTGTGTCATCCGAAATACTGGAATCAAAAAACGCGGTGGTGTAGTTGGCCATGGTGTGCGCGCTGCCTAGGTAGTGGCCGCCGGGCGTTACGCCCTGGAAAGCGCTCATGGCCAGGGAATTTTCATCGACCGTGACGCCGTTCACATAGCTGTGCAGCGCGCCGCAAAAGTCGGCGTCCATCATGAATTTTTCATAGCTCATGGACAAGAGCCCGTCCAAAAAGCCGGCTGCATGCAGTATGAAATTAGCGCCGCAATGGATGGCCGAGAGCATAGACATCACGCTCTCTTGCATGGCCTGGCCGTCGGGGAGTTTGGAGGTAGTGAAAGACCCGGCGCAGCGCAGCGGCAAATTCAAGCGCCGCGCCAACTGGCCCACCACCATAGAGCCAATGGCCGGCTCGGGCGTACCAAACGTGGGCGAGCCCGAACGCAGCGACATGCTGGATAAAAAGTTGCCATAAATCACCGGCGCGCCGGGGCGCTCTAGTTGCGTGAGCGCGCAGCCGACGATGGTCTCGGCATGCGCTTGCGCAATTGCGCCGGCATTGGTCACTGGCCCCATGGCGCCGCCCAAAATAAAGGGCACGATCACCGCCGCCTGGTTGGCACGCGCATAGGCGCGGGCTGCCTTGGTCATGGTGCCGTCCCAGAGCAAAGGTGAATTCACATTCACATTGCCCAGCACGACGCAGTTTTCATCGACAAACTTCTCGCCAAACAGGATGCGGCTCATGGCAATCGAATCTTCCGCGCGCTGCTCGGAGGTGATGGAGCCCATATAGGCTTTGTCCGAATAGCGCATGTGCGAATACACCATGTCCAGATGGCGCTTATTCACCGGCACATCGGTAGGCTCGCACACCGTGCCGCCGCTGTGGTGCAGCCAGGGGCTGCTGTAGGCCAGCTTGATAAAGTTTTGAAAATCTTCGATCGTGCCGTAGCGGCGCCCCCGGTCCAAGTCCATCACAAACGGCGAGCCATAGGCCGGTGAGAACACTATGTTTTTGCCGCCAATGGGCACGCTGTGCGCGGGGTTGCGCGCATGCTGGGTGAACTGGGCCGGCGCGGTTTTGAGCACCTCTTGCAAATGGCCGGGCTCAAAGCGCACCCGCATGCCATCGACCTTGGCGCCGGATTTTTTAAATAGCGCTAGCGCCTCGTCATCGTCGCGGATGTCTAGGCCGATCTCGGCCAATATGCGGTCGGCCGTGGCTTCTATTTGGAGCAGGCTTTCTTCGCCCAGCACCTCGTAGGTAGGTATGACGCGTTTGATATAGGCCGGGCCTGTGGGCCGGGCATTGGGATCGCGACGCTCGCGCCCGCCACTGCGGCGATTGGCACGGGCGGGCGCAGTCGTGATGGTGCCAGGCCGGTCTTGGGTATCAGATTCACTCATGCCATTGATCTCCAGATATGCTGCTTTTCGAGCAAGGTGTTGCTGATAATAGAGTGAAAATGCAGTTTTGTGACCTGATGAGCCACTCATCCAATCCATTCATTTAATCGATGCAAAAGCGCTTTGACCAACCTGCCATGGGAAACTTGATCACCTTCGAGGCGGCAGCCCGGACCGGCAGCTTCACCAAGGCCGCACAAGAGCTTGCGGTCGGGCAACCCGCAGTGAGCCACGCGATCCGCTTACTAGAGGACGACTTGGGTGTGGTGCTGTTTGCCCGCCGCCATAAGGGTGTGGAATTAACCGAGGCCGGACGCTACCTGCTTGAACAGGTGGCCTTGGGCTTGACCCTGATGGACCAGGCTTTGCGTGAAGTGCGCGCCATGACGCTGGGGCACCAAGTCACATTGGCCGTTTCCACTGCCACCGCCACTTGGTGGCTGATGCCACGGATTGCCCGCTTTAAGCAGCAGCATCCGGGTATTGAGTTGCGTTGTATTACTACCGATATCGACCTGGACTTGGAGCGCGAGCGCATTGACCTGGCCATCACGCTGGGCAGTGGCGAGTTTGCGCAACATGCGCGTTGGCGCTTTGTGGACGAAGAGGTGTTTGCAGTGTGCAGCCCGGCTTTCTTGGCTTTGCATCCCCAGTTGCAAACGCCTCAGGATGTGGCCCAAAGCACCTTGCTGCATTTGGAAGAGCGTTACCGCCCGCGCCTGGATTGGTCTTTGTGGCTTGCGCGTTTTGGCGTCAGCGCAGCGCGTGCCGCTAAAGCGCTGACCTTCAATGATTATTCCATTGTGTTGCAAGCGGCTTTGGAGGGCCAGGGCTTAGCGCTGGGCTGGCGCCATATTGTGGAGCCCTTGATCGCGCAGGGACGCTTGGTGCGTCCTATTGCGCAGACCGTGACCACCGACCAGCCGATGTACATTGTGGCCTCCCGCGCCGGACGGGCGCGCCACGACGTCATGGCCTTAAAGGACTGGCTGGTGCATGAGGCGGGCCATGTTGTGGGCGATCTGCCACGCTAATGCCCGCGCAGACAGCGCTGGCTTAGCGGCGGCCACCACCCAAGATACTGCCCAGCACCCCACGGATAATTTGCCGACCCACTTCGCGGCCAATCGAGCTGGCGGCACTTTTGAAGATTTGTTCGCCAACACTGGCGCGGCTGCGCCCGCGTCCGCCGCCCATGAGGTCGCCCAAACCATCTAGGAGGCCGCGCTCGGGCGGTGCTTCAGGCGCGTTGGGGGCAGGCGCCGCAGCGCGGGCTTCTTTGGCGGCATGGGCTTGCGTGGCAGCCTGGCCTTTGAGTTCTTCAAAGGCAGAGGCGCGGTCTATGGTTTTCTCATAGACGCCGGCAACAATGGATTGGGCTTGCAAATTAGCGCGCTGGTCCGGGTTGACAGGCCCGATCTGGCTGGCCGGGGCCAACACATAGACGCGTTCTGTGGGGCAGGGGCGCCCCTTTTCGTCCAGCAGGCTGACCAGGGCTTCACCCACGGCCAGTTCGGTAATCGCAGCGGCCACGTCCAGCCCGGCGTTGCCGCGCATGGTGTCGGCAGCGGCTTTGACCGCTTTTTGGTCGCGCGGGGTGAAGGCGCGCAGCGCATGTTGCACCCGGTTGCCCAACTGCGCCAGCACGCTGTCGGGGATGTCTAGTGGGTTTTGCGTCACGAAGAAAACGCCAACGCCCTTGCTGCGCACCAGACGCACGACCAGCTCGATGCGTTCGATCAACACCTTGGGCGCATCGGCAAACAGCAAATGCGCTTCGTCAAAAAAGAACACCAGCTTGGGCTTATCCAGATCGCCTACCTCAGGCAGGGTTTCGAATAATTCGCTCAGCATCCAAAGCAAAAATGTGGCGTACAGCCGGGGTGCGGCCATCAGTTTGTCGGCGGCCAGGATGTTGACAAAGCCTTTGCCGCCCGCGTCCGTCTGCATGAAGTCGGCGATATTGAGCATCGGTTCGCCGAAAAAACGGCTGCCGCCCTGGGCCTCGATTTGCATCAGCCCGCGCTGGATTGCGCCAATGCTGGCGGCGCTGATATTGCCGTATTCAGTGGTGAAGTCAGACGCGTTATCACCCACGTGCTGGCACATGGCGCGCAGATCTTTCATGTCCAGCAGCATCAGGCCGTCGTCATCGGCGATTTTGAACACCAGTTGCAGCACGCCGGCCTGGGTCTCATTGAGGTTGAGCATGCGCGCCAGCAGCAAGGGACCCAGATCGCTGATGGTGGCGCGCACCGGGTGGCCTTGTTCGCCAAACACATCCCATAAGGTGGTCGGAAAGGCGGTGGGCGCGCCGGGCTCCAGGCCGCGTTCGGCCAGTACCTTGGCCAGCTTCTCGCCGACTTTACCCGCTTGGGAAATGCCGCTCAGGTCGCCTTTGACGTCGGCCATAAACACCGGCACGCCCAGGCTGGAAAAGCCCTCAGCAAGGGTCTGCAAAGTGATGGTTTTGCCAGTGCCGGTGGCGCCTGTAATGAGCCCGTGCCGATTGGCTTTGTCAGGGCGCAAAAAACATTGCGCCGGGTTTTTGCTAGGTGGGCCTTGGGCGATCAGGATGCCAGCTTCGTTTGGGGTGGTCATAGTTAGCTCGAAAAGTACAATCCAAGTCTAAGGTTAACGAATTTTTAAAGGATTTCGCGTGGCAGGACATAGCAAATGGGCCAATATTCAGCACCGCAAGGGTCGCCAGGACGAAAAGCGGGGCAAGATTTGGACGCGCATCATCCGCGAAATTACCGTGGCCGCCCGCGCCAGTGGCGGCGATCTGGGCATGAATCCACGGCTACGCCTCGCGGTGGAGCGGGCCAAAGCGGCTAATATGCCGGCCGACCGCATCAAGTACAACATTGACAAGGCCACTGGCAACCAGGAAGGCGTGAGCTATGAGGAGATCCGCTATGAGGGTTACGGCATCGGCGGCGCAGCCATCCTGATTGACACCATGACCGACAACCGCGTACGCACCGTGGCCGAGGTGCGCCATGCGCTCAATAAGCACGGCGGCAATATGGGCACCGAAGGCTCGGTGGTGTTTCAGTTCAAGCACTGCGGCCAGCTCATTTATGCCCCGGGTACCAGCGAAGACAAAGTGATGGAAGCCGCCCTGGAAGCGGGTGCCGAGGATGTGCTCAGCCATGAGGATGGCGTGATTGAGGTCCTGACGGCCATAGGCGATTTTGAAGCGGTTAAGGCGGCGCTGGATGCTGCCGGTCTGGTGTGTGCCGAAGCGGTGGTCACCATGCGCGCGGAAAACGCGGTCGAGCTCGGCGGCGACGACGCCGCCCGCATGCAAAAACTGCTCGACGTACTGGAAGACCTGGACGACGTGCAGGAAATTTTCCATAACGCCGATCTATGAATATTCTGGTTATTGGCGGCGGTGGCCGCGAACACGCGCTGGCTTGGAAGTTGGCCCAGTCGCCCAAAGTACAAATGGTCTATGTGGCGCCTGGCAATGGCGGCACCGCGACCGATAAGCGCCTGAAAAACCTGCCGATTACCGATATTGTGCAACTGCGCCAGTGGGCGCAAGAGCACAAGATTGAACTGACCGTGGTCGGCCCCGAAGGTCCTTTGGCAGCAGGCGTGGTGGATGAATTTCGCGCGCATGGGCTGCGCATCTTCGGGCCGACCCAGGCGGCTGCGCAACTGGAAAGCTCTAAAGCCTTTTCCAAATCATTTATGGCGCGCCACGGCATTCCGACGGCGCGTTTTGAAGTGTTCAACGATCCGGTGGCCGCGCATGCTTATGTAGAGCGCATGGGCGCGCCCATCGTGGTCAAGGCAGACGGTCTGGCTGCCGGTAAGGGTGTGGTGGTCGCTGCCAGTTTGGATCAGGCGCACGAGGCAGTGGACTTCATGTTGAGCGGCAATCCGTTTGGCAGTGCGCAAGATGGCCAAGCCCGCGTGGTCATCGAAGAATTTTTACAGGGCGAGGAAGCGAGCTTTATGGTGCTCTGCGATGGCCGCAATGTGCTGGCTCTGGCCAGCAGCCAGGACCACAAGCGTTTGCAGGACGGCGACCAGGGCCCCAATACCGGTGGCATGGGGGCCTACTCTCCCGCGCCGGTGGTTACGCCTAAGGTACACGCCCGTGCCATGCAGGAAGTCATCTGGCCTACGGTGCGCGGCATGGAAAAAGATGGCATTACTTTTACCGGTTTTTTGTACGCCGGCCTAATGGTCAGCCCCGATGGCGCGGTGAAAACCCTAGAATTTAATTGCCGTATGGGCGACCCCGAAACCCAGCCCATCATGGCGCGCCTCAAAACCGATTTGGTCGATGTGCTCTGGGCTGCTACCGATAGCGGCCAGAGCCTGGCCGATATGCAACTGGACTGGGACCGTCGCATCGCCTTGGGCGTGGTGCTTGCCGCTTATGGCTACCCGGACAAGCCCCGCGTGGGTGATGTGATTACAGGTTTGCCAACCGAGTCGGCGGACCTGGTGGTATTCCATGCCGGCACGCGTTTACACGATGATGGCCTGCGTACCAGCGGTGGCCGCGTGCTCTGCGTCACCGCGCTGGCTGACACGGTGCGTTCGGCGCAAAGCCGGGCTTACGATGCCATTGGAGATATCAATTTCGATGGCATGCAGATGCGCAGCGACATCGGTTTTCGTGCGCTGAAACGGTAATTTAGTCGCGCCATAGAAACCAACACAGGAAACCCAAGCATGCTTACCGCCAGCACTGAAAACGTTCGCCACTACCTGCTCGACTTGCAAGCCCGTCTGACTGGCGCGGTATCTGCCATGGACGGCGGCAGCTTTGTGGTGGACCCTTGGAGTAAACCGGCAGGCGAGACTTTGCAAGGCGACGGCATCACCCAAATATTGGAAGGCGGTCCGGTATTCGAGCGCGCCGGCGTAGGCTTTTCGCATGTGCGCGGGCCGCGCCTGCCCCCCAGCGCCACCCAGCACCGGCCCGAGTTGGCGGGCTCTGGCTTTGAAGCGATCGGCGTGTCGCTGGTGTTTCACCCCCGCAATCCTTATGCGCCCACGGTGCATATGAATGTGCGCATGTTGGCCGCCAAAGCGCCCGACGGCAGTCCGGTGTGTTGGTTTGGTGGCGGCATGGACCTGACGCCGATTTATGGTTTTGAAGAAGACGCAGTGCATTTCCACCAAAGCTGCAAAACCGCTTTAGACCCGTTTGGCGCCGATAAATACCCACGCTTTAAGACCTGGTGTGACGAGTATTTTTTCCTCAAGCACCGCAACGAGCCGCGCGGCATAGGCGGGGTGTTTTTTGATGACTTTTCCGAGCTGGGCCAAGATGGCAGCTTTGCGATGTTGCGCGCGCTGGCCGATGCGTTTGTACAGGCCTATTTCCCGATTGTGCAGCGACGCAAAGACATGGCCTATACCGAGCGCGAGCGCGCTTTTCAGCTGTACCGGCGCGGGCGTTATGTGGAGTTCAACCTGGTGTGGGACCGGGGGACGCATTTCGGCTTGCAATCGGGCGGGCGTACTGAGTCCATCCTCTTGTCCATGCCGCCACAAGTCAGCTGGTCCTACCAGCACCAGCCTGAACCGGGTAGCGCGGAAGCGGCTTTGTACCAGCAGTTTTTGGTGCGGCGGGACTGGGTTTGAGCGCAGCCGAGCGCATCGGCGTTTTCGGTGGCGCCTTTGACCCGCCGCATGCCGGGCATCTGGCGCTGGCCAGAGCCGCGCTGGCGCAGTTGGATTTAACCCAACTGCGCATCGTTCCGACGGGGCAGGCCTGGCACAAAGCGCGTGACCTCACCGAGTCCGCCTGCCGCTTGGAAATGTGCCGCTTGCTGTTTGCGCCCTTGGCCGATGTAGTGGTCGATGACTGCGAAATACGCCGCGGCGGGCCGAGCTATACCGTGGACACTTTGGCGGCCTTGCATGCGCAACGGCCTGGCGCCCGGCTCATGCTTTTGATAGGCCAGGACCAGGCGGCGGGCTTGCCTCAGTGGCACCGGGCCGACGAATTGGCCCGGCTAGCTATAATTTGGGTCGCTGTCCGTCCCGATACGACGGGCCAAGTCGCCCCCTTGGACCCTGACTTGTGCACCCGGTTTTCTCTGCATACCTTGCCTATGGCGGCCCAAGCCGTCAGTTCCACCGACATTCGCCAGCGCATTGCCCGCCGCCAAGCTACCCAAAGCTTGTTAACTGAGCCTCTTGAACGCTATATTGAGCACCACCACCTTTACCAAACACCCTGATGACCACTTCCCCTGCCAACAAGAAAAACGATATCCAAAAACTACAGCGCGCTATCGTCGATGGCCTGGAGGATGTGAAGGCGCAGGACATACAGGTGTTTGATACCGAAGACCTTTCGGCCTTGTTCGAGCGGGTGATCGTGGCCTCGGGCACGTCCAACCGCCAAACCAAGGCGCTGGCCGCCAGTGTGCGCGATGCGGTGCGCGAAGCCGGTTTTTCCAAGCCGCGCATTGAAGGCGAAGGCAATGGCGAATGGATTATTGTGGACTGCGGCCAAGCGGTGGTGCACATCATGCAACCGAGTTTTCGTCAGTACTACAACCTGGAAGAATTGTGGGGCGAAAAACCGGTGCGTTTGAAGCTGGGCGTGGCCAAGCCGGCTGCGCCGCCCAAAGTCGTCGTCGAAGCGGTCAAGCCCAAAGCACCGGCCACCTTGCGCCGCTCGAATGCGGCCAAGATCGGTGTGGCCGAGGCCTTTCCTTCCAAAGCCCAAGTGCGCAAAAACGAAGAAGCCGCTGCCAAGGCTGCCAAGAAGAGCGCCACCGCTAAATCTCCCGCGCGCAAGAGCGCGGCATCTGCTGCGGCGCCAAAGCCTGCTGCCAAAACAGCCGTTCGCACCGTGAGCAAAGTGATCGTGCCAGCAAGCAGCACGCGCGCCAAACCTGTAGCCAAAAAAGCGGCGCCCAAGCGGCCTGCGGCTAAGTCCGTGCGCAAGGGTTGATGCGCACGTGCGCCTGTACATCGTCGCGGTAGGGCAGCGAGTGCCCGATTGGGCGCAGACCGCCTGGGACGATTACGCCAAGCGCTTCCCGCATGAAATCCGCATCGAACTCAAAGCCGTCAAAACCGAGCCGCGCGGCTCTAAGACCCTGGACACCTTGTACGCCGCTGAGCGCGCGCGCATTGAAGCGGCGATCCCCAAGGGTACGCGCATCGTGGTGCTGGACGAACGTGGTAGCGCCTTGAGCACGCTGGCGCTGGCGCAGCGTTTGAACGACTGGCAAACCAGCGGTGGCGACGTGGCACTGGTCATTGGCGGGCCCGACGGGCTGGATCCGGCTTTTCGGGCAAGCGCGCATGAGCGCATACGCTTGTCCGACCTGACGCTGCCGCATGCCATGGCGCGTGTGTTGTTGATAGAGCAGCTGTACCGTGCCTGGTCGGTCAATGCCAATCACCCCTACCATCGGGAATAATTTTTTTGCCTAGGCTTTTGCTACACCCTGCGCGCCATGACACCGCCTTTCATTTACCTCGCCTCGCAAAGCCCCCGGCGCAGCCAGTTGCTAGAGCAATTGGGTGTGGCGCACCAGCTGTTGCTGCCAGGCGCAGATGAGGACAGCGAGGCGCTAGAAGTCGTGCTGCCGGGTGAACTACCGCGCGACTATGTGCAGCGCGTAACGGCATTGAAGCTGCACGCTGCTTTGGCGCGTTTGCAGCGGCGGGGCTTGCCAGCGGCGCCGGTGCTGTGCGCCGACACTACCGTGGCCCTGGGGGCTGAAATTTTGGGCAAACCCTTAGATGCGCAAGATGCGCAGCGCATGCTAAGGCAGTTGTCGGGCCGCACGCACCAGGTGTTTACCGCAATTGCCCTGGGCTGGGGCGGGCGGTTGGAGCAGGCTTGCAGCGCTTCGGATGTGGTGTTTGCTGCTTTGCAGCCCGAGGCGATGGCCCGCTACGCAGCCAGTGGCGAGCCTATGGGCAAAGCCGGCGCCTATGCGGTGCAGGGTAGGGCGGCGGCTTTTATCGCAAGGATCGAAGGCAGTTATTCTGGCATCATGGGTTTGCCCTTGTTTGAAACCGCACAGCTGCTGCGTACCATGGGCGCTGGGGAATAAAGCGATGCAACAGGATATTTTGGTCAACTGGTCCCCGCAGGAAACGCGGGTTGCCCTTATCGAGCATGGCGCGGTACAAGAGCTGCATGTGGAGCGCGCGCTGGAGCGTGGCCTGGTGGGCAATGTTTATATCGGCAAGGTCGCGCGGGTGCTGCCGGGCATGCAGTCGGCATTTATCGACATCGGGCTAGAGCGTGCCGCGTTTTTGCATGTGGCCGATGTGTGGCACAAGCCCGCCGAAGGCGAGACGCTGAGCGCCGCGCGTGCCAGTCAAGCGCAAGTACCCATAGAGCGCCAGGTGTTTGAAGGCCAGGCGCTGATGGTGCAGGTAATTAAAGACCCGATGGGCACCAAAGGCGCGCGCCTGTCCACGCAAATCAGCGTGGCGGGGCGCATGCTGGTGTTTTTGCCGCAGGATGACCATATCGGTGTGTCGCAAAAAATACCGCCTGAGCAGCGCGAGGCCCTGCGCAGGCGGGTGCAAGCGTTGGCCGGCGAGGCCGGTGGCGGCTATATCTTGCGCACCAATGCCGAAGATGCCAGTGATTCTGAAATCGGTGATGACATCGCCTATTTGCGCAAGGCCTGGGCGCGCATCAAAGATGCCGGCCAGCGCTTGCCGCCGCCCAGCCTCTTGCACCAGGACTTGAATTTGCTGCAGCGCGTGTTGCGTGACTTGGTCGACGAGACCACCCAAACCATACGCGTGGATTCGCGCGAGCAGTTCGAACTTTTGCTTGCTTTTGGCAGCGAGTTCATGCCGCAAGCAGTCAAAAAATTGCAGCACTACAAGGGTGAGCGCCCGATATTTGATTTGTATTCGGTCGACGAGGAGATTGCCAAGGCGCTGGGCCGACGGGTGGATTTGAAGTCTGGCGGCTATTTGATCGTGGACCAAACCGAAGCGCTGACCACCGTGGATGTGAACACCGGTGGCTACGTGGGCGCGCGCAATTTTGATGACACGATTTTTAAAACCAATTTAGAAGCGGCCCAGGCCTTAGCTCGGCAATTGCGCTTGCGTAATCTGGGTGGCATCATCGTGGCCGACTTTATCGACATGGCGCGTGAAGAGCACCGCGAGGCGGTACTGGCGGAGTTTCGTAAGCAGTTATCACGCGATCGGGTTAAGACCATGACGGGCGGTTTTTCGCAACTGGGCTTGGTGGAACTGACGCGCAAGCGCACGCGCGAATCGCTGGCGCATATGTTGTGCGAACCCTGCCCGTCCTGCCAGGGCAAGGGTATCGTCAAAACTGCGCGCAGCGTGGCCTACGATATCTTTCGGGAAATTTTGCGCGAAGCACGCCAGTTCAACCCGCAGGAGTTCCGCGTCGTGGCAGCGCCGCAAGTGGTCGATCTATTGCTCGACGAAGAAAGCCAGCATTTGGCCGGCTTGAGTGAGTTCATCGGCAAGCCGGTGTCGCTGCTAGCCGAGGGCGCCATGGGGCAAGAGCAATACGATATTGTGTTGTTATAAATTAGTCGCCAAGCCTGTATGCAGCATTACGCCATATTGACTTACCACCAGATCGAGATGGCGCCTCCGCCTCCCGCAGCGTTTCGCAGCCTGTATGTGGCGCCTGCGTCTTTTGCCAGGCAGATGCGTTGGCTTCAGAAATTGGGTTATCGCGGCCTGTCCATGCGCGACTTATTGCCCTATTTGCGTGGCGAAAAAGTCGGCAAAGTGGTAGGTCTGACCTTTGACGACGGCTATTGCAATAACCTGCAGTACGCGCTGCCAGTATTGCAGGAGTGCGGGTTTACCGCGACTTGCTATGTGATGAGCCAATTGCTCGGAAAAACCAATGTCTGGGATTTGGAAAACGGCGTGGTGCAAGCGGATTTGATGACCGCGGCGCAGATCAGGCAGTGGGCGCAGGCGGGCATGGAAATCGGCGCGCACACCCAAACCCATTGCAAATTGCCGCATACGCCTGATGACGTTGCGATGCGACAAATTGCTGCCTGCAGGGCGGACTTGGCCGAACTATTGGGTGAGCCCGTGGCGCATTTTTGCTATCCCTATGGCTTGTACGAAGCGCGACATGCGGTGATGGCCCAAGACGCGGGCTACCAAAGCGCCACCACGACCCAACGCGGCAAAGTGCATGTCGGGTCGGATTTATTTCAATTACGCCGGATTCCGGTGGTGCGTTCGACGTATATGCCACAGTTTTTGCTCAAACTGCTGACCGGCTATGAAAACGCGAAGAGCGTCTAGGCCATGACCTGGGATACGCTTGCAGGCAGAAAACCCAAAGTAGCGATACTTTCGCGCAGCTTTAGCAAAAGTGCAGGTGGTGCGGAAAACTATGCGGTGAATCTGGCCGAGCAAGTTGCCGATGAATTTGAAGTACATGCCTATTGCGAACGGTCCGATGGTTTGCATCCGGGTATCACCGTTCACCGCATGGGGCGCACCATCAAACGTCCGCGTTGGATAGCCTTGTGGTTGTTTGCATGGTGGTCGTGGCGACAAACGCGCCAAGGGTTTGCTATCGTGCATTCGCATGAAAACACCTGGCACGGCAATGTGCAGACGGCGCATGTGCGGCCCATGCGGTATAGCTTGTTTGCGCGGGCTGCGAATCCTTTAGCTACGATGATGGTGTACCTCAAGATTTTCACTAGCCCGCGCTTACTGGCGCATAGGTGGCTTGAAAGCTTGCGCTTTCGCGGCGGTGAAAATCGGCTTGTGCTTGCGGTAGCGCCCGCTCTGGCAGACATTATTTCGTCTACTTATGGGGTGAATGCAAGCCGCTTGCGGGTCGTGCCGCCGGGGATTCATTTGGCAGCGGCATCGGATGTCCGTGGTTCGCCCGTCTTGTCCAAGATGGCTGCGCGCAGAGCCTTAGGTTTGCCGGCTGAGGCATGGACGCTTCTACTCATTGGCCACAATTTCGAAAAAAAAGGGCTTGCCTCGGTCTTGCGCAGTTTGCCTTTGCTGCCTGCGGATGTGGTCTTGCTGGTGGTAGGCGGCAGTGCCGAGCAAGTGGAGAGGTGGCGCGGGCGCTGTGCGCAGCAAAACCTGGCTGGGCGGGTGGTGTTCAGCGGCTCTTTGCCGGATACCGCACCGGCTTTTATCGCTGCGGATTGTTTGGTGCATGCCACTTTGGATGATATGTTCCCCTTGGTGGTCCTGGAGGCCATGGCGGCCAAGTTGCCGGTGGTGCTGAGCGTAGAGCCGTATTGCCTTGCCGCCCCCTTGGTGCAGGAGGCTGGCGCAGCTTGGATGCTGCAAGACCCGCACGCTGAACAAGAAATCGCCCACGCCGTGGGCACGCTGCGTGCCGATCCGGTCCTGCGTCAGGCGCAGATTGCGCGTGCTGCCGAATTCGTGCAAAACCATGCGTGGCCGCAGGTAGGCCTGCAGCAGGCGCAGTTGTATCGGAGCTTGATCACGGCCGAAGGGGTACAAGGTTGATACGGCCTCTTGGAGTTATCGTTTGAGAAGTACTATTTTGATAACCGGTGGTACCGGATTTATTGGCTCACATGCGGCAGCCGAACTGATGCAGGCCGGTTGGAATGTCGTGGTTTTAGACAATTTGTGTAACAGCGAGTCAAGCACCATCCAACGCCTGGGCGCTATGGGCCATGGCGCACCGGAATTTGTGCAGGGCGATGTGCGCGATGCCGCACTGCTGGACAAAGTGTTTGCTGCCCACCCAATTACAGCGGTCATGCATTTCGCGGGCCTCAAAGCGGTGGGCGAATCTTGGCAACAAGCGGCGCACTATTTAGACAATAACGTCGGCGGTACGGCCTGCCTGGTTGCGGCCATGGAGCGCGCAGGTGTGCGGCGTTTGGTGTTTAGTTCGTCTGCCACCGTCTATGGGCAGCCCGATGCGGTGCCCATCCCGGAGTCTGCCCCCTTGCGCACGACCAATCCCTATGGTCGCAGCAAGCTGTTGTGCGAAGACTTGCTGCGCGAGTTGCAGGCGGCCGATAGCCGCTGGCACGTGGCCTTGCTGCGCTACTTCAATCCGGTGGGCGCCCATGCCAGTGGACTGATTGGCGAGAAGCCATCAGGCCTTCCCAATAACTTGATGCCCTATATCACCCAGGTGGCCGCAGGGCAGCATCCGTTTTTGCGTGTCTTTGGTGATGACTACGCCACGGTCGACGGCACTGGGGTGCGCGATTACATTCATGTGGTGGACTTGGCCAAAGGCCATCTCGCGGCGCTAAGCTATCTGGAGCTAGAGGGCAAAGGCATCACCGTTAACTTGGGAACCGGCAGTGGCGTGAGCGTGCTGCAATTGGCGGCTGCTTTCACGCAGGCTACTGGTGTGCCCATTCCTTACCAAGTACTCCCCCGTCGTGCAGGCGATGTTGCAAGTTGTTATGCAGCAACTGATTTGGCATGGGATGCGCTAGGCTGGCAGGCGCAGCTGTCGCTAAAGGCCATGTGTGCGGATGCTTGGCGCTGGGAGAAAAATCTGAGTAGCGAAAAAATAGCACCGTCGCCGAATTAACTTTGACTAAGCTGTATAAATTCAAAATAATCACCACCCAGAGCCATTAATTCATCATGGCTACCTTGCTGTAAAACACGGCCTTGTCCCATAACGTAAATACAATCGGCGTCTTTGATCGTACTGAGTCGATGGGCAATCGCAATCGTAGTTCGGCCTTGCATGGCATTACGTAGTGAAGCTTGTACCAAGCTGTCTGTATCAGTGTCTAGGGCTGATGTGGCCTCATCCAATATCAGGATAGGCGCATCCTTATAAATTGCTCTCGCGATAGCCAGCCGCTGGCGCTCGCCGCCCGACAACAGGCTTGCGTTATGGCCTACAACGGTATCCATTCCTTGTGGCAGTTCGGATACTCTTTGCGCGAGGTTGGCCGCCTGCAGTGCTTGCAGCGCTCGCTCCCGGTCAACAGGAAGACCTAAGGTGATATTGCTGAGCACGGTATCGTTAAACATGATGACGCTTTGTCCCACCAGCGCAAATTGGCTGCGTAAATTGGCCAAATCCCATTGATCTACCTCAACGCCGTCTAGCTCCACGCTGCCCGTACTCGGATCTACAAATCGGGGTAATAAATTGACCAAGGTGGTTTTGCCAGAGCCCGATAGGCCGACGAGGGCTATGAATTGGCCAGGCCGGATATGAAGGCTGAGCTTATCCACCGCTGGTTCTCCCGCCCCCGGGTAGCGAACACTGACGCCTCGGTACCGGATATCCCCAGTAGCTCGGTTGAGCGCGAAAGCGCCACCCGTTTCAGGCGCCACATTTTCAATCAGGTCGATTGCACGTTCGGCGGCAACAAGACCGCGTGTAATGGCACTAGAAATATCGGATAAGTGCTTGATTGGTGCGATCATCATGAGCATTGCGGTCACAAATCCAACAAATCCACCGGCAGATAATTGATTGGACTGGCTTTGATAAATTGCGATACTGATTACTGCCGATAAGGCAATGGAGGCAAAAAAATTCGTGACCGGCGCAACGGCAGATCCAGCAATGGCCGATTTCATGGCCAGACGGCGCAAATCAACATTCAAAAATTCAAACCGCGCCTGCTGATGCTTCTCAGCGTTTTGCACACGAATTTCTTTATGGGCCAGCACGCTCTCTTCGACTACATAAGCGAGCTGGTCTACAGTCTTTTGTTGGGCCTTTGTCAGGTGGTATACCCGTTTAGAAATCACTCGCATGCTGATGGCGACGACCGGGAAAATTGCCAACACAATAATTGAAAGCTGCCAGTTGGTGTAGAGCAAAAAACAGGTCAACGCCACTAGCGTCAAACTGTCTTTGACCAAGGTAGTCACAGATTGCAAAAGTACGACTGCGCCATTGGTTGCCTCGTACACCACGGTGTTTGCCAAACTGGTGGCAGCTTGATCACGGAACAGCCCGATCTCGGCATAACAAATACTTGCAAACATTTTGGTTCGCAATTGCTGCAAATTGGTTTGCGTAATTTTTGCAACGGCGATATCGCTCAGGTAAGAGGCCGATGATCGCAGCATAAACAGTCCGATTAAGGCGACAGGAACCATCCATAAAGGAAGTGTGTTGGAGGTAAACCCCTGGTCCAGCAATGGCCTAAGTAATGCGGGGATGGCCGGCTCCAGTGCCGCCCCGACCATGACCGACAGTGCAAGCGCCGCCCAGGCGTGGTAAGGCTTGGTGAAGTACCGGCCCACACGCTTGAGGCGTTCACGCATATTCAAAGATTTTTGCATCGTTGGTAAATTCATGATGGCAAGCTGGCGGCACTTTGGGTCTGGCGTTTAGCAGTCGCCAAACTCAACAAAATACCAATGCCAACGCAGAAGAAGTCACCGTTTCCAATACCGTAAATGGTGGAATTGAACATGCTGGAAACCAGCAGACTCAACAGTAAAGCATACAAGCTCCAAGCATCTTGCTGCTGCAAGTAGCTTGAATTTTTGGTTGCGTAAGCCAGTGTAAAAATTAAACAAAGCAATCCAAAGGTTCCACCTTCCACCGCCCAAAGTAAGAAGAGTTGATGCGGGTCACGTGAACCATGGTTCGGTTCTACCGTAGGGTTTGGATGTTTCGCTAGTTGATTGAGAAATTCACCATTCCAGCTTCCCGCACCATGGCCCAAGATAGGACTTTCTGCATAGGACTGTAAGGAAGATTTCCAGTACTGAAGGCGTAAACCCGAGGAGGTGGCTGCGTTCGCCTGCGCCTTAAAGCTGACCACTTCCGTGTAAACAGACCCTAGGCGCTGCTTGAAATTGGGTGCGCCAAACCACAGAAAAACGCTGACTAAAACCGGTGTGAACAAGGCTAGCCAGCGCATTCTTTTGGGTAGGGCTTGAAACACAATCAATGCGCTCAATGCAAGCAGCACCATGTGGCCACTGCGGCCCGGCAAAAACACGACGCTTAAGGTGGCGCAGCTCATTGCACTAGCGATGGCAAACCACCGCCCCTTCGGCCCGAAAATCCAATCCCTTTGAAACCATAAAAGCCCAGCGCTTGTCGCTTGCACAATGCTCTCTTCCAGGTAACTGCCATAGGATGCAAAGGTGGTTTGCGAATCCGTTCCGGATATCCAAGGGGGCGTGTAGCCGGCTATAAGCAACCAGGAGCTAAATCCGACAAAAATTTGGGTACCAATAAAGACGCGCAGTACTTGCCGTCCCTGCGCAGGATCACGCAAAAGGTAAATCACCAAGGGGATGGTGAGTAAGCGTGCATGGTTTGTCCAAGAAAACCAAGTGCGCTCGGTGTCTGCTGACGACCACAAAGTACTCAGTGCCATGTAAAAACAGGCCAACAAAATACTTAATGTAATAGGTTTGTGAAGTGACCAGGTTTCACTGTTTGCGTGGTTCTTGTTGGGGTTTAAGAGCACAAACAATGCCCACAGCATCAAGACCAATCTTCCTAAGGCGGCGACGGCAGTCCCCAGACTGGGTGACAGTGCGACAAAAAACATCAGCCCAAGTTGCCAAGGATGCAAGGGGGTAGCTGCTCTGGGCAGGGTCATTGGGAGCGCCCATCGTTAGCTGGCCGAACTTCAAGGGGAGCCTTTGGCGCATCACTAGCGGTTTGGGCTATTTTTTCACCCTCTGGACTCATCCAGTGGGCCCCCTGTTGCATCTCATAGGCCTTTGCGTACCGGTAAAACGTCTGTTCAAAGTAGGCAAAAGCGATCACAAAGCCAGCCCAACCGTCCAATACGCCGCGTTTGAAAACATAGTGCTTGATAAATGCCCAAAGGCCATGTGCCAGCGCCGTCCCCATACTGGTTTTTTTGTGGACTACCTTTTCCGCTCCCAGTGTGGAGTAACGGTTGGCCTTGTGCATCACCTCGCCCAAATGCTTAAATGGGAATTGCCAGATAGCATTTTTCAGGTGCCCGATGGGCTTGCTTGAAAAAACCTCATAGCCTTCGTGCACCGGCTTTTGGTCGTAGCGCATGCTGCCTTTGCGAAAGAGCTGGGGCTGGCGGTAGTTGGGGTACCAGCCCGAATGTCGGATCCAGCGGCCCATAAAGTAGTTGCGCCGTGGAACGCGGTAAATATCCAGCGATGTGCTGTCAGCGCAGATGGCCCGAATTTCTTGTGCTGCTTGCGCGGTGCATCGCTCATCGGCGTCCAGGCTGAAAATCCATTCGTGGGAGCACGCATCCAGGGCTTGATTGCGCAAATTGCCAAAGCCCTCAAATTTCACTTGGACTACTTTGGCGCCTAAAGCCATTGCGATATCCGCGGTGCCGTCGGTGCTCCAAGAGTCCACGACAATGATTTCGTCCGCCCAAAGCACGCTTTCGATCGTGGCCCGAACTTTTTCAGCTTCGTTGTAGGCAATGATGTAGACCGATATCTGGCTCATCAATCGTTGCACCTTGCAAAATTTCGGACGCGCGGAGGCGAGTCCCCTAATCATATGAGTCTATTCCAAAACATACGCAGCCTGAGGCGGAGCTGCCTAGCCAAGGAAAAAGCGCGAAGTGCCTTGGGCGCACGAAGCTTCTGGTATTCGGGGCCTTCACAAAGTTGGGGATAATGGGGGGGTATGACCAAAATCCTTCTTAGCTTGGTAATCGTGTTCATGGGCAACCTTGCCTTGGCGCAATTCCGTGTCGAGGTCTCCGGAACGGGTTTGACGCAATTGCCTATCGCGATCGCGGCCTTTAAGGGCAACGAGGGCATGACGCAAAAAATTGCAGCGATTGTGCAAGCTGACCTTGAGCGCAGCGGGCAGTTTCGTAGCGTGGACCCCGCCGGGGCGGTCTTGGACGAAAGTGCGCGTCCGGATCTGCCAAGCTGGCGCAAACAAGGCGCCGACGCCTTATTGACCGGTAGCGTTACACGTATAGGTGATGACCGCTATGAGCTGCGGTTTCGCTTGTGGGACAGCGTACGGATGCAAGATCTGGGTGGCGAAAGTCACGCAGCCCCCGCCGCTGAACTGCGCCGCATTGCCCATCGGATCGCCGATTCCGTCTACGAAAAATTGACCGGGGAAAAGGGCGTGTTTGCTACCCGCATCGCCTACGTGACAAAAAGCGCCTCGATTTACAACCTCTGGGTGGCCGATTCAGACGGCGAGGGCGCGCAATCGGCCTTGCGCAGCGTGGAGCCCATCATCTCCCCGTCCTGGTCGCCCAATGGCAATCAATTGGCTTATGTGTCCTTCGAATCGCGTAAACCGGTGGTGTACGTGCATGATGTGGACACCGGCAGGCGTCGCCTAGTGGCTAATTTCAAAGGCTCCAATAGCGCCCCAGCCTGGTCGCCCGATGGCAAAACGCTGGCCCTAACGCTCAGCCGCGACGGCGGTTCGCAGTTATTTGTGCTCGATGTTGGTAACTCCAGCGCCGAGCCCCGTCGCCTAGCGACCTCTACCGCTATTGACACCGAACCCGTTTTCACGGCCGATGGGCGTTTTATTTACTTTGTTAGCGATCGCGGCGGCTCGCCCCAGATTTACAAAATTCCCGCCGGAGGCGGCACTGCCGAGCGGATCACCTTTACGGGCAGTTACAACATTTCGCCTACGCTCAGCCCAGACGGGCGCTTGTTGGCCTATATCTCGCGGGTCGCCGGTGCTTTTAAGCTTCACATCCAAGACCTCAGCACAGGGCAGGTTTTGGCATTGACTGAAACCGCGGCGGACGAAAATCCCAGTTTTGCCCCTAATGGCCGAATGATTATTTACGCCACCCAGCAGCAAGGGCGCGAAGCGCTGATGACAAGCACGATTGACGGTAAATTCAAGGCGCGTTTGGCAGGCCAAAGCGGTGATTTGCGGGAGCCCGATTGGGGGCCGCTGATTCCCCAATGAAATTTGTTGGACCCCCGGTATTTTTAAATAAGGAGTTAGTTATGTATAGGTTGATCCTGATCTTGGCCCTAGCGGGTACGATCGCCGCCTGCAGTTCGCCCGTTAAGCTCAACGACGTGAGCGTGGAGGATAAGTCGGAGCAAGCCAGCGTGGCGATGAAAACACTGACGCCGGCAACGACTATGCCTGCTGGTGACAAAAAATCTAACGTGGCGACGCTCGACACCACAGCAGGCACCAAGAGTGCCACCGGGAGTGCCACCGGGATTGACGCCCTAGCTGCTGCCAATGCACGCACCGTCTACTTTGATTTCGACAGCTTTGCCATCCGCCCGGAGTACCAGGCCATTATTGAGACCCATGCGCGCAATTTGAAGGCAAATAAAAATCAGCGCATCAGCATTGACGGCCATACCGATGAGCGTGGGGGCCGCGAATACAACCTGGCCTTGGGGCAAAAGCGCGCCGATGCGGTGCGTAAAGCCCTGTCCTTGCTAGGCGTTGCCGATGCGCAAATGGAATCGGTGAGCTTTGGTAAGGAAAAACCTGCATCAACCGGCGACAGCGAAATGGCGATGGAGAAAAATCGCCGCGCTGAGATTGTTATCCGGTGAGTAGGGTGATGCCAAAGTTTGGATTTTTTGGGCGGCGGTCTTCGCTGTTATTGGTCGGGCTGTTAGTGGCCGGAACGGCCAGTGCTGGTTTGTTTGATGACGACGAAGCACGCCGCGCTATTTTGGACTTGCGCCAGAAGATAGAAACGCTTCGCCGCGACACGGACCAAAAATTGCTCGATGAGTCCAAGCGCCAGGCCGAGGAACTCGTCAGCTTGCGCCGTGGCTTGCTTAATTTACAGAACCAATGGGAAGCGGCCAATGGCGAGGCCGCCAAAATCCGCGGGCAGGGCGAGCAGCTCGGGCGCGAATTCAATGAAGTCCAGCGGCGGCAGGCCGAGCAAATCAAACGTTTGGAAGAACGTTTGCAGCGGCTAGATCCCTTCAAGGTCAGCCACGAAGGAAGCGAATTTTTGGCAGAGACCGCTGAAAAGCGCTTGTTTGAAGCTGCATTGGCCAGTTTTCGTGGTGGCGAATTTGAGTCCTCGCAAAATATTTTTGCCGATTTTTTGGGGCGCTACCCGCAAAGCGGCTACAGTAATTCTGCTTTGTTTTGGCTGGGTAACGCCCAGTTTGTACTGAAGAATTACCCGGCTGCAGTCGCTAGCTTTCGCAAGATGATCTCGCGCAGCCCAACCTACGCCCGCGTGCCGGAAGCCTGGCTGGCGATTGCCAATTGCCAACTCGAACTTAAAGACCTAGCGCTAGCTCGCAAAACTTTGGAAGAGCTGGTGGCCAATTTCCCGCAGAGTGAAGCGGCCGATATTGCCAAAGAGCGCCTTGCGCGCATGAAATAGCAGCAACAGGTCGAATAGTCGGATTGATCGATTTGCCATCGCCGCACCATGGCTGACTCCGATCTCTGTCAAGCGGTGGATGCCGATAGGCGCTTTGGCGGGCTGGACCGGCTATACGGTGTCCAGGCGGCCGACACCATGCGGCGCTCCCATGTGGTGGTGGTCGGGCTCGGAGGCGTTGGCTCTTGGGCCGCTGAAGCGCTGGCACGCAGCGGCATAGAGCGCCTTACGCTCATTGATATGGACCATGTTGTGGAGTCCAATATCAACCGCCAAATTCAGGCCCTCAGTAGCACCGTGGGTGTCGCCAAAATTGAAGCCATGGGCCAGCGCATTGCACTCATCAACCCGCATTGCCAGGTTCAAGGTATTGATGATTTCGTAAGCCCTGACAACTGGGCGCGCTTGGTGCCGCCTGATGCGGATGCGGTGATTGACGCCTGCGACCAAGTGCTCGCCAAGACGGCGATGGCGCAGTGGGCTATCCAGAGCGGCACGGTGTTTATTACCGTGGGCGCCGCCGGCGGAAAACGTATGGCTCACCAAGTGGCGGTGGCAGATTTGAGTGTCTGCACCCACGACCCGTTATTGGCAAAAGTGCGCTATCGCCTGCGCAAATACCACGGCGCCGCGCGCGAGCCCAAGAAGATGCAAATTAGCTGTGTGTTTAGCGCCGAAACAGTGCAAGCGGCGCAGACTATGGCGCAGGAAAAAACTGACAACAGCCTCAATTGCCATGGCTACGGCTCCAGCGTCGCAGTTACCGCCAGCTTTGGCATGTGCGCAGCAGGCTGGGTGATGAACCAGCTTGCCGAGCCCCACAAATAAACGAAAAAACAAGGCTATAATTTAAGGCTTGGCAGTAAGCCACAAGCTTATTGACGGGACGTTAGCTCAGTTGGTAGAGCAGCGGACTTTTAATCCGTTTGTCGTGGGTTCGACCCCCGCACGTCCCACCAACCACACACCCAAAAAAGCTATTAAAAATCAAGCACCTGCAGCAATGCAAGTGCTTTTTTTACGTCCGCTTTTTAATTTTCTCAGGCGTTTTGGGTGGGAGTTTTTGACCAATCATGGCCACTGCCGCCGCTAATTTGCTGGTCGCCAAGTGCGCATAACGCCGTGTGCTGGCTGCGCTTTGGTGGTTGAGCACCGCGCCTACGGTGTACAAATCCACGCCTGCATTAATCATGGCGCTGGCAGCGCTGTGGCGCAGGTCGTGCAGACGGCCATGTCCCAAACCTACAGCCTGCATCGCTAGTTTTGTGTAATGACTGGCCGTGCTCTTATGCACAGCGGGCGGCCACTGTGGCCCACGCGACGTCCTCCCGGATTTGAGTAGCACCTAAGTTTGGAGTCCAATCCCACAGAC